>NZ_QJJQ01000008.1 GCF_003201975.1 Pseudogracilibacillus auburnensis
AAGTATTTTCCACTTGGGTTTTTGCGAATGGTCGCACGAAGTATACGCCCACGTAGTTTCCGGCTTTTAGCGAATGGTACATGCCCAATTTTAGGAAGTTTCAGGAGGTTACCATCAATAGAGATATTTTGATTGACGTGTTTTGTAGTGTAGGACTGAACAGAGTGCATCTTACTTTTGAATCGGGGTCTTTCGTTTTGTTTGTTAAAGAAGTGCGAAAAAGAATCAGCGAGGTTTTTCAACGAGGACTGAAGGGCAATGCTATCAACCTCTTTTAACCACTCCGTTTCTTCTGCCCTTTTCATTTTAGGAAGCATGGCAGAACATTGATTATACGATAATCCCTTTCCAGTCTCAGCGTATGTCGTATTCCATCGATGAAGGAAATGATTGTACACAAATCTTGCACAGCCAATTGTTTTAGCAATTAGTTTTTCTTGATTTTTAGTGGGATATATCCGAAATTTATAGGCTTTATGTTTCAACATATGATCCACCTCGTTTTTATACTTTCATTATACTTTGTGGAACGTGTGTTTGCAAATGAATTTAGGATTAGATATACATCCACTAGGCGTCCATTCATCCCACGATTGAAATCGCGGGTGTTCTGGACATTTTTATAAAAAAAGTCATTGCTGCTTGGAAACTGTATAGTTTATAAATCTATCTATTATTTCATAAACAAAAACAGTATTCCAATAATTGGGATACTGTCTCCTCTGGATCTTACATATTAATTAAGGCAATAAATGCTGATAAAGTAAGCAATAGAGCAGGCATCATATTTTGTAAAAGAGAATCTTTTGCACGAATATGAGTTATGATAGCAAAGAACATAATAATCGCTAACCAAACCCCTGAAATGAAGGCAATCTGTTGAAACCAAATCCCAGCAATCATTCCAAGTGCACCAATCCATTCAAAAACTCCTGTTACAATCCGAAACCATTGTGGCAATCCGAAATGGTTAAACCCTTCCACCATTTGCTTAGATGTAAATTTCATAAGTCCGAACATAAAAAATCCCAAGCCAAGAATGACTTGTAAAATAATAGCTACTATTGACATATAATGATTCCCTCCGTAATTTTCTTGCTGTATCTATGAGTATACTTCTTAAAGTATCATTTTTGAAGTAGGCACTTATTTGTGCTATAGTATCCTAAAAGATACTATTGGACAATACCAAATTAACGGAGGAAAATAATGGACAGTCATGCATGTTGTACTGGTGTAGAAGTTGCTATCGAAGCAATAGTAGGGAAATGGAAACCAATCATATTACATCATTTAATAATAGAAGAAACGATGCGTTTTAGCGAATTGAAAAGAGCAATTCCTAAGATTACACAAAAAATGTTAACCTCCCAATTAAGAGAGCTTGAACAACATCATATCGTGCACAGAGAAGTATACGCTCAGGTTCCACCCAAAGTGGAATATTCTTTAACAACATATGGAAAAAGTATGATTCCAGTATTAAAGGAGATGCAGAAATGGGGGGACTCGCATCAGAAATTTTTATCTGAAAAGGGGTATGTCAATTTTTGATGATATCCTCTATTTTCCCTATTCTCTAGGGAACTCGCTTGTTAAATAACACACTTAGTCCCTTCCTCAAGCAACGTTAAGCTAATTTTTGATCCTTTACCTTATCTCCACTTCCAAAAGAGTGTAAGTTTCCATCTTCATCAAAATTAAAACTATCAAAACGTTTTTGCAGTAATACTGTATTAATGCGTGTCTAAAAGAATATAAACCTACATATGGTAAAAGAAACATAACTGTCATCATTATCGTATTTTCTACACCTACTGTGAGGTTTGTAAACAAATAAAATTAATCCAATCTAGCCAACAATTGATTCAGGTAGGATACAATTTTTCTATCCCTTTTCAATGCTTTTTCATACCTATGGGTTGCAGAATCCTCTTTAAATGTACCTTTCAACAAACTACGATAGAGACGGATTAAAACTGTTATAAAAAACTAGCAATGTAGCCCTTTTCGTACATTCTTGGGTGTTTGACTACCAGAATCAAATGGTGCCCGAAAGTAGGCGAAGTCATTTTATTCCAATATATCTAACTTTTTTCAAATTACTACACTCTTTTCATATCCTATTCATTTTTGAAACTCTAAATTAATATATTGTCTAATTGTTTCTAAATATTCGGTTCGAATAACTGTGAAAGTACTCGAATCTACCTTCGATTGAAAGGTGTTTATATGGTCTTCTAGCTATTTACTTATCTCATTAAAAACGACATCAAATGAACCAAAAACAGTAACGTGAAAATGATTTAAGTAGCTTTTGAACTTTGAGCCCCATGACCAGTAAACATCATCCATCTGATCAATTTTATGAATGCTGCGAATTATTGATTCAACATCAGTTAAAATCGTATCAGAAGCTGATTTAACTTTATCTGATAAAGCAATAACTTCTGCTAAGTCAACTAACTTAATATCCCATTATTCCTTTTCCCTACTTCAAACTTAAATAGGCTGATATCCATCTCTTAAATCATCCTTTTGAACTTTTGATAGTCGCTCATCTTGCTCCCTTATTTTCTCTGCAATATCATTCACTACTACTAAATCTTCTTGAAATAACAGCTTGTACTCATCTAAAAATTCAAGTGCTGTTATCATGTTCTCTAAATCATTTAAAAACAGAGGTATATTGGTTTTTTCCAACGTTTCTGCTTTATCCATGTAATTACCCAAATGGTTGACCGCATTTCTCAATTCATTCATATTATCTTGAAACATATCTATATTTAAACTTATTTTTTCGCCCATTTAGTTATTTCTCCTCCTTTCAATTTCTGTATTGACATCCGATAAAATCCCCTTATAATGGCTAATTCTCGACTCAACATCCACTAGATTTGTTTCACATCTATTTTTCTCTTCTTCTATACGATCACGGGCGTCTACCGTTTTAGTTAAAAAAACATTGATATGGTCTTGAAATGAACTTTTCTGCTGCTCAAATTTATTTTTCTCTGTCCCTTTCCACATACTTTCATCAACATGTAAATTGGTAATAGTGTTATATGACTCTTCTATTCCCCCTATATTGCTCATTAAGTTCCGGGAGGCTGCCTCCAACTTGGCAATTTTACTTTCTAAGTCGATTTTCATTCCAGTTTGTTCCTGAATCACATTTGACAAATTTGTCCTTTGACTATACAAATTGTCCAGCGTAGATCTACTCATTTTTCCACACCTTTCATTAATAAACTTCTGCTTTTATAAATGAGATGTTATTCAATTAATTTGGACATATAGCGATTCAATTGCTGGAATTCTTTTTCCGTTAATTCACCATCATCTTCTGAAAATACTTTTATTTTTAAATCGACCCATTGTACCTCATCGTCCCCATTAAGTATATGGTACATCGGGGAAGATATTTGTAAATTATTTTCTAATGCATACGTAAATAATTTTTCGTAAGAAAGTTCCGTACTTACTTCAAAATTACCTTTTACTCTAGTCATAAGCATTTGATCAATGTAAAAGTAAGTTTGAAAGAAAAGGTTTGTTTCACGAGATACATACGATTGTTCTACTGGAATATAAATAGTAATATCGACCATTTCATCCAATGGAACATTGTGTAAAGAGTAGAATAATGGGCCATTAATAGATAGATTTGCTGCAACTAACTTTTCATTAAAATCAGCCAAGGCTTTGTCAAAATCTTGATAATGAAGCTCATACGAATGCCAAACTACATTACGATACATCATCGTCTCTTCTTCTATGACCATGATTCAATGTCAGCCCCTTTCACAATTGCATAAACATCCATAATAACATCATCAAATAAATCGAATGATACATGGTAATAGGCTGGCTCAAGTTCCCATCCTCGCTCATTTGCATATTCTTCCAATAGCTCATAAGCGTCATCTAGTTCATCAATTTCAGCACACCTGACCCAGATTGCTGGACCAATTTCCAAAAAGTCTAATTGCTTAAAATCTGCATCATCCTCAACTTCTACCATTGAATTAAGACCAACATAATACGTATATTTTCCGAATGATGGTTCATTTTCCATTTCTTCAATTTTAAAAATAACCGGACTCGTATAATAAATATCTTCATTTACTAAGTTTCTCCGTAAGCCTAATATTGGTTTAAACCATTCTTCATGCGGAATAAGTTCCTCTACACAAATCACATTTTGTACGATCAATGATTCCTCTCTAACTTTCATGTTTTGTCTCCTCAATCTTTTATTTTTTTCTGTTTCGTTTTATCCGTTTCCTTTTTTTCGTTTGCCTACTTGACTCAGGTGGATGAACCCGAAAAGACGGAAAGCGGATAAGACAATAAGCTCCTAATACATAGTCGACCGCACCAATTAATACTACGAAGTAAAGGGCGGTAAAAATGAAGAACATAAACAATGCCTCAAAGCTGCCTAATAAATTATTTTTAATTACATATCCTGTTATCGATACGATAAAAAATAAACATCCAATAAAGTAATAGGAAAGATGGTTACGTTTCTTCCCTTTTCTATGCTTTTTTTGGGCTTTTACATGATGGAACTCCTTTAATACTAGATAGATATGCGTTACTGCTCCCAATATCAAACTTATAAAAGTAATTGGAGCGAATAATCCATATACACCATACCCCTTAAAATAAAGAAATAAAAATATAAATGGATCTAATATCATTTTATAGATAAAAAAGATTGTACTAAAGCTCAAAATCATTTGAATCATATTGCTTTTTGTAAAACACAATAGGATAATGAGCAAATGTAAGAGAAAAAAAATACCTTCAATAATAAATAAATGGATCAATCGCTCCCAATAAGGAGATTGTGTCGCCCAAAAGAAGGCTATCCCTACTATAATGAATGAAAATACAAATGTACTTGCTAAAAATGTTCGCATATTCACTAAAGAGAAACGACCATCTTGCAATTCTTCTTTTATATAAGAAAAGTCTTTTTCAGATAGTTGTGTCAAGATAATTTTCACTCACAATCTTTATTTAAACCATTTTGATATTTTTTTCCCAATGCTTTTTGCAGCTTTTTTAGCCGAATTCACCCCTTTATTTACCAACTCCTTCGAGTGATCGGATAGACTTTTCGGTGGGTTACCCCAAGGTATTTTTGCATGAAAAGCTGAACTTAAACCAGCTCCGACTACCCCTCCAACAACTGTCCCAATTGGGGGTAAAAATGCTGATCCAACAACAGCTCCAACAGCTGTAGCTACACTACCTCCAGCAATATCGACAGCTGAACCAACAATTACTTTTTGTGTGTTCCCCTTATTATCTTTCCAATTTTCTCTAATATGAAGGGCAGCACTTAGTGGACCTAATCCCCTTCCAATAGCCTTTGTTGTTTTCCCTAGTACATTGGCATCTTTCGTACTGACCTTAAATTCATCAGCATAGCTCTTTAAAAATGTTTGTGGCTTTTTCCAACTACTATTTTTAAGAATTGTATTTGTAGTCTTTATTTTCTTACCTATCAATTCGTCGATAAACGTTTTGCCCATACTTAGTGTTTTAGCACCAGTTGTTTTCAAGCCTTTAAACTTTTGATATTTCTCTAAACCATATAAGCGGTCAAACTCCTTTATCATTGCAAGCTTTCCACGTTCTTTTCCGAATGGAATAATCAACTTTTTATACTGTTCTAGCTTCGAAAGCTTCTTTCCACTATTTTTCAAAAATGAATACTCTTTTGAAGACATTTTAAACGGAGTGAAGCGCATTAAATTGTTAAACTTTCGATAAGAAGCTAAGTTTAGCGAATGTCTTCCTGTTTTAATAAAATGCATTCTTTGTTTTTTATCCATCATAAGGAGAACTGCAGATTGATAGATGGTAGTTAGTCTTTTATCTGTCGTATTTAATCCTGCTAGTATATGCCTGAATGAACTGATGCCACCATTTACATGATCTGTGATCGATTTCTCATCTTCTGTACGCACTGATAGATTAGTTGGAGCCCCTATGAATGTAGCATGATGATTCACTTTTCTTAACGCTACTTTCCCTGATAAACTACTAATCTTCTCCTTGCTGCTTTTCACTAATTTCAATGCTTGCTGATCATACAGATGCAAATCTTCCATCACTTTTTGAATAAGTTTTTTAGCATCTTGGATGGATGAAGAAAATTGGTCAATTTGATAGTTATTTAATGCAACGATATCACTAATTTTTTGATTTACCGTATTTTCTCCATGATATACTTCCTGTACGTCTTGATCAGTGTGAGAAACATGATCAAGGACTTCGTTTAAATAATTTTCTTTTATAATAGCATGATTAGATTGATCAACAATTTGATTAAATTCAGACGTTATTTTGATCATATTCTTATCTAAATGATTCATCGCTTCTTCTAATTCAGTAATCAGTTCACCATGAACCGTTGCAAAGTAATTTTTTGCAGAATCGGCTGTTTTTCCTGTAAAGGAAGACAGTTGATTAATTGAATGTAATTTAGTTTTTAATGTTTGAAGTTTTGCTGATACTTCACTAGCATACTTGGAAAAATCCTCTTTTAAAGTGGTAATCTCACTCATATGAGCTTCCATCAGAATCTACAATCCTTTCCATTTTTATTTCAATAAAGCAGCGGCTAATTTAGCATCATAGCCAACGAGTTGGTCACCTGTTTGTGATAACTTTTGTAAGTCATGTTCGAGTAAATGATGATATTCTGTAAGTAAGCTGTCTAACTCTTTTAAGGCTTGTAATTGTTGTTTGATGCTATTTAAATTTGTTTTATTTATCGTTGAATGAAATTTACTTACTTGTAAGCTGCTATTCGCTTCAAGCGCTTGTGCAACTACAGAGTCAAAAACAGGTTTATTTAATGTTATTTTTGACATCATCCATCACTCCTTATAATTTCTAATTTCATAGTTGATAAGAGAAATCGTAGAATTATATGAAGAGATTTGACTCGTATACGTTTCGATTTGATTGATCAATCTACTAATCTCTTCATCAATTCGACTACTATTATCCTCTAAATGATTTACATAGTTTGTTACCGCAGTTTCTACCTTAGCCTTAGGCCCGGATTGATAGTCACTTTCTGTTGTACCTTTCCATTCTGATGTAGGTATTTCAAATGTCTTTACCTTTTGGTTTATCTGATTCATTTCCGCCTTTAGCTCTCCAATTTCAGCTTTCGCTTGCTGAAGTCTATTTAATTTATTCTCTGCTTCCAACTTTGCGGCTCTTGCTTGTGATAATTTTCTTTCTGTTTGAGCCCTTCTTTGAAGAAGACTTTGTATCGACATATTCTCATCCTTTCTGCATAAGAATTACTGCGGGATTTTAATTTTCACATGGTCATGATCCATGGCAAAATAACATTCAAATGCTTCTGGTGACTTTTCATTTGAGATAAAACGTTGTTTAAACATATCTTGATCTGAAAGCCGCATCCCAATTAGTCCTGCTACTGCTTGATTTCGTACAAACTTCGGTATTTGCTCATAGCTTTGACCAAGATAACTATATTCACTACATAAGATGAAATGAATGCCTAATTTTGATGCATTAATTAATTTAGTTATTTCCTCGTCTTTCATCAGTGTATGCATGCAAAAATCTTTAAAGTTCGCAATAAAAATAAGCCATTTCGGTTCCTTTGTCTTATGTTCTATACGGTAATCAATTTCATTTAATAAATCATTTTTCATTCCAATAAATTGTTCAGGATTTGCTATATACGCATTCGTTTTCTCTCCAATTTGAGCAAGCTTTTGGTCTGCGGTATCAAAAATCATCGTTTGGAACGAATGAGAAAGAAGGGTCATATTTTTTGCTAATGCATTTTGTATTCTTTCTACTCGATCAAGCCGATCGCCCATCGCAAGTAAATGGCCATATTTTTCAAAATCAAATGGTAATGGTGTAACATCCTCAAACTCTAGTCCCAATGGCAACACGTTTTGTTCGATAAGCTTTTTAGTTGCTTTCGCTTGTTTAAACTTCTCAAATTCGATCACATCTTCCGGCATCATTGGAATTGCTTCTGGACGCTCTCCTTTCCAATATGCATCCATTTCTTTTGCTTCCGCTTGAATCGCTTCAATAATTTGTAATGTGTCTTTTCCTTCAACAGGAAGAGCAGTTTGGAAGATTGTTGGCTCCTCCAATTTGATCAGTCCCCGACCAGCAATTTCTTCGACTTCTAATTTTGTACGCCCAACGATAGTCCGGGCTTCTAATTCATCGATTAAATAAAGCGCAATCTGCGTTTTTATATTCGATAATAGCGGCATACGTAACACATTTTGCCTGCTTGCACTAATCATTAAATGGATACCGATACTTGCACCTTCACGAGCTATTTGTGTAATTGTCTTTTCAAATGGCTCGAAAAAGTCTGCTTCCCGCACTGCATCATAGTTATCAATAATGGTCATCATGTGAGGAACTGTTTTTCCACTCGCCTTTTCATACATATCCATCGTAGCAACCCCATATTCACTTAAAAGCTGCTTTCTTTCTTTCATTTCACTTTCAAGACGTCTGACCAATTTACCAATTTTCTCCGTTTCATCTATCAACATTGTGTCTGCAACATGTGGTAACCCTTTAAGCGGAAGTAATCCATTCGTACCAAAATCTAATAAATAGACATGAAGTGTTTCCGGATTGTGTTCTCTAGCTACATCCATCACCGCTGTTTGGATAAAAGTTGATTTTCCATATCCCGGACTTGAAAAGATTGCTAAGTGACCTTCTTTCGTCAAATTGATCTCTAATTCACGTTGATCTTGCTCTTCTGGAAAGTCTGCAAGTCCTATCACTGGTGTTAATGACTGTTTGTCTTCTTCCCATGCCACTTTATACGCTCGTTTGCTTAAGCTTGTTACAAAAATTTGCTTTTCTAATGGTGGTAGCCATGGGCTTGGAAGTTGTTTTATTTCATGTTTTTGTGTAAATGCATGAATATAATTAATGATTGCTTCCAATTCGGTTGTCGTTCTTTCCACTTCTCCCTTTTGATCCAACCCACTTAAATCTTTCGTTAAAATATCGTATTGACCTAATTCATTAATTGCATAAACAGTCGTATCGACTACTTGTAGATCATCTTGATCCTCACTATAATCTGCCCCACTCCATGCACTTTGGAATAATTCATAAATTTCATTATTTCCTACTTGTAAATATGCTCGACCAGGTAGTGTGATTTCCGCTGCATCAGGTGTTTTTAAAATTTCGTTTGAATCTCCCTCGTCTTGTACCTTCAAGGCAAGCTTAAATTTCGAGTTCGACCAAATTTGATCATCGACAACTCCACTTGGCTTTTGTGTCGCTAAAATTAAATGGATTCCAAGTGAACGTCCAATTCGTGCAGTTGAAACGAGTTCTTTCATAAAGTCAGGTTGCTCTGCTTTTAATTCTGCAAACTCATCTGAAATTAAAAATAAATGTGGCATCGCCTCCGTTGCTTTTCCTTCTTTGAAAAGTTTCTGGTACTGATTAATATGGTTCACATCATGTTCTCCGAATAAGCGTTGGCGCTTTTTAAGTTCTGCCTTGATCGAAGCTAATGCACGCATCGATTGAGCACCATCTAAGTTTGTAATTGCTCCGAGTGCATGCGGTAAATCCTTAAATAAATTTGCCATCCCTCCACCTTTATAATCAATAAGTAAGAAGGCAACTTCGTACGGGTGAAAATTGACGGCAAGCGATAAAATATAGGATTGAATAATTTCGGATTTACCTGAACCTGTTGTACCTGCAACCAATCCATGTGGTCCATGTGCTTTTTCATGAAGGTTTAAATACACGATATCATCTTTAGCCCGTAACCCTAGTGGGACAGCTAACGTTTTATATGTCTCATTTCGTGCCCAATTTTGGCTCAAATTGAATTCTTCAACTGTTTCAAAGCCATACATTTCTAAAAAGGTAACTGCTTCTGGAATAGAACTTTTTAAACTTTGTAAATGATTTAAAGGGGCTAAGGAACGAGATACATCTTCTTTTTGAAAATTTTGCGGAAAATGATCTGGTACAAATGCTTGATTCAAAAGCTCGCCCTCTTCAAGCAAGACATTTCCACTTTTTGTATCGCGAATATCGATTACTGTTTCAACATGTTCTGGAAGTGAGTGGAGTACATCTTGAACAAATACGAGCGATACCCCTAATTCGCTAATATCTTCGTTAAAAAACTCCATAATCGTATGATCAAGCACGATTTTTTCATCTGTAATTAAGACAACATAATGAGGGGTGAAATACACTTTTTCACGTTGATCACTTTTTTCAGTTACATGTAATTTCCGATCTTTTAAAATTTGGTACAACGAAGTAAGTACTTGGTCACGAGAACGTTCATGGTACACAAATCCTCTTACATTTAAGTCTTTTAAGCTTGCGTGTGGTAGCCAGCGCATCCATTCCCATTCTGACCTTTCTTCTTCAGGAAAAATAACAATAAATTGTAATTCATGATAGCTATGAAATAAAGCTGTTTGCATCACTAATAATTGCAATTGTTCAAGCACTAAGTATCGCTGTCCAATATAGCCTACAGGTCCATTCATTAAGGAGGTAGTAACTGGAACTGATTGTAAACCTTTATACTGCGAATGGAGCTTGCGCGCGTCCTGCATAAGGTCATCTTGTTCTTGAGTAAATTCCTCTTCATTAAACTCAATATCAAAACTCGTATCGACATTTCCTAAGCCAACTCGATAGGTTAAAAAGTCATGATGATACATCGTTTTTTCATAAATACGTGCATTTACTTCTAATGCCATTTCACGAATTTTTTCCACATTCGGATAATGATATTGAAGTGCGTGCCTTTGTTCTTCTGTTGCTAAAAAAAGTTCTTTCGTTTTATTTTGCAAATACGATGTATAGGTTTTAATCCTTTCTTTTGTATCGATTCGATATTGTTTTAAACTTTTTACATAAGATGTAACAGATAAAATGACTGTTGTAACAGTCATAGATAACATGACGATAATATATATCCCTCTTGGTTGGAAGATGGATACAAGTGCAAGTGCTGCGATCATCACAATTGGCGGTATAATTGTCCGCATAAGTTGTTCACTTGGCTTAGATGGCTTGGAAGATGGTTTAGCAATTATTCGCTTTTCCTCTGGCTCACGATAAATAATCCGTGGAGATCGGTGATAGTCTGGATAGTCGTTTCCATATTGATTATTCTCATGATGGAGTTGAACTAGCTTCGTTGCCAAACGATCAGGTGAACAAATAACTTGAATATCACCATCACCTACAATTATTGTAATACCATCAAAGAAAAGTTGATCTCCGTGTTCAAGAAGGGTCTTCTTTTTAGCAAGAGAATAGTTATGATAGATTTCTCCCTCATTTACATATAATGAAAATAAGCTGTTTGGTTCCTTTCGAGTTAAGACAAAATCAACTGTCGTATCTTTTATTTGCACATCATCAAAAACAGTAGTTCCTACGGTAATACTTAATGCTGCTGTCGAATCGTACGATTGAGCATCTGCTTGGGAAAGAATGTAAAAAGACATAGGTGTACCTTCCACATCTGTTACAAATTTATTATTCACACCTATTTCATTTCCCTCTACATGACATCTTTCTCCATCCCAATTTATGACAAAAGAATGACGTAAAGACAGAAAAGTAACCGTGTTAGAAAGACTATTTCCGACCGTAATTTCCTTCTTCGTCTTTTCCGATAAGGAACATTTATGTAATTGTTCACCATAGCCTATCATTAATAATAGTTGTGTCATCTGTCTCATTTCCTCCAAATTTCGAATCATTTTCATAAATTCTATTTGTCTTTTTTCTTTTCTTTGTTCTTGTTTTTGTTTTCGTCTTTTATTTTTGTCTCTTTTTCGTCATCCGCTTCTGCGTTTTCTTCTTCCTCTATCGTTTCTACTTCATTTGCATCTATTTCTTGTTCTTCATTTTCATCTTCTTCAAGTAAATCGAACTCATCTGTATATCCATCCAGCTGATCTCTTAGCTTACTTACTTCTTCATCTCTTTCTGATCCTGTTAAATCCGGATCATTTTTTACTTGTTCCATTTTTTTAATTAAGCCATACATAATTAATTGGGGATCATCCATATATTTTGCCACATCGATTGATTGTTCAAAATCCCCAAGACCGTTATAAATCCAGTAAAGCAAATAGTATTTATCACTTTTTAAACTAATATTTTTCATGATCGTTTCTTTTTCACGATCAGATAATTGTTCTACGTTGATATACGAATAAGCTAAAATATATTTTGATTGATAAGGTAGTTTTTCGACATTTTCATTTTTTAACGTTTGGATTACCTCACTATAATCTGATGCTAAAAAATTGTTATGTGCTACCAATAACTTATCCTGATACGGTAATTTGACAAAGGTCATATAAAACAACAACGATATAACAAGTACAGAAAGCACCGACATCCAAATGGACATATGTTTAAATAGTGTAAAACGTTTTTTTGGAACGAGTTGCATTTTCTTTTCTGTTAATTGCTGTTCTTCACGATAACTATTTTTTAAAAATTGAATGAGTTCTTGATTCGTTTCCTTACTATTAATTTCTCGTTCAAACTTGGTTGCTTTCGCATTTTGAAGAGAACCGTTATACAATTCATCAAAATGATAATCTTTAGAAAACAGAGCAATCGAATAGCATTTAAATTGTTTTAAAAGGTCTTCCTCTGTCATTTCAAATGGTTCCACTAATCCGCGAATTCCCCGATAAATAATTAATGGCATTAAATTATCATTAAAACCAATATTATTTGGATGTAGCATAAATGTAACTCTTGTAGACATAAGTTGATACAATTTTTCCAAGTTACAAAGCGCCCGTAGCTTTTCATTTTTATTTGCCTTTTTCATCTGAGCCCATTTTTTTAAAGTACGTTCAACCGTAAATGAAAATAAATAAGCGTCATCCTCTTCATTCACAGAAAATGGTACAAAAAGATCCGTTTCTTTCGTAATCAATGCTAATTGCTCGGTATATTGCACTTGTGTTTTCGATTTTGGAACACGAATTTTCCAACTATTTTGTTGAACGGAAAATGACAATGATAATGGATCAATTTTAACTTCTGTTTCTTTCATTTGCTGCAACTCCTTAAAGGCAACTGAATTTTCCTTTTCTTATAAAACAACAATAATATCCCCATCTGTTACGGGATAATCGATTAGACTATCATCATCTGCAAGTAATAATTGCTTCGTTTCTATTTTCGTCGCAAAAAGAGAGCTTTCTGGCATCGTAATCTCTAATGTTTCTTGTAAATTTAATAAAAGTTGCTTTACGGTAAGCTGGATTGGAATTCGTAAATCGTACATACCATCATTCCAATTGGTAAAATCAACCGTTACATTAATGTGTACATTCTTAGCCAACATTTCACATCCTCTGCATGTTTTTTACATTCCCCATTTGCGAAGAAGCATATATACGCCGCCAAATATTACTCCTACAACCATCGTGATACTTCCATAAAAAACGATAGAAGAGACTGTACTATTTGATGCTTCATCCATTTCCTCTAACGTATATGCTTTTGAAGGTTCATAACTGTCTTGAAAAACATTCGCTTTTAATTCTTCTAATGTAACACTTGCTTGTAATGGTTCCTCAAAAATAATCTCCCTTACATTGTTTGTTGTACTTTCCATGTCCAACTGATGTGTCTCAATTTTTTCTTTCGTTTCATCCTTAAAAAGCCCTGGAAAAACTTTATCTAACTCTGTTTCAACCGTTTCATTTTCATCTTTATTTTGAAGAATGCGGTCTGTTTTAATTTGCATTTTCCCTTTTCCCGTTACCTGTTCATTATCCTTTGCTAACACTTGAACTGGTAGAAAAATGAGCATAAAGAGGGAAAAGAGAAGCAAATAGTTAATTTGCTTCTGCTGCATTCTCATCATCTAACCCCTTTTCTGTTCTGCTACGCCATACAACAAGATTTAATAAAAATCCGATGATCGACACGAACAACAAAATGACGATGATTAACAAGATCCCACTACTATTCCCTTCTATTAGATTCGCTACTAAATTTTCAACATATTGTAGTGGTGAAATTTTTCGTAAAACATCTACAAATCTACCATTCTCAAAATGAAACCCAAGTGACTTTGTCAGCAATAAATATAAACTTAATATTGTTAGCAAAATGAACATTCCGACCATATTCAACTGCCTTAATAAATAAGTAGATATGAGTAACATAAATATCGTTAGTAAAGTAATTAAACCGAGCCACATATAAATTTCACTTTGGCTAAAGTTTAATAAATAAAACGATATTAAACCGATAACTAATCCTTCAATTAATCCAACTCCAGCTGTAATAATCGAAATTGGCAGGTTCATCTTCCATACCGATTGTTCACCATCAAACGTACTTTCTATTCTCTTTCTTAAAGTCATATTAGATATAACATAGGAAGTAAAAAGGGTAACGACTGTAAATATAATGACTAAGAAATATCCTGTAAATGATTCACCTTTTGTAATGATCCCATCATTTTTCGTTTGTACAGGATTTGCTAAAAAACGATATAAATTTTCATTTTGTCGATCACCGACACGGCTATTTGCTAATACATCTTTAAAATTATCTGCAAAGTTTGTATCTTCTATCGACTTTTCCGTTAATTTTTCTGCTAAATCATTTGCTTGGACGACTAGATTCACACCACTTTCTTGAATCTTTCCAGCCTGTTCATCTATCGCATCAAATGTTTGGTATACATGGTCAGCACTATCGAAGTTTGCTCTCGCTTGTTCTTTAAGTGATTCACTTGCCATTAATAACGGTTGATAACTAGTATCTAAATTCATTATTGCCATCTGTACATCCTGATCACTATCAAGTACCACGTTTTTTTCATTTACCAATTCGGTGCTTGTATCACGCCAACTCGCTAATTCTACTAATAATTCTGTTACCTCATCATTTAAATTATTTGCATTGTTTGCCGTTTCAGCTATTTTCTTTCCTAATGAATCAGAATCATCATTTACCGTATTTACTAATTCAATATATTTTCCAATCTGTTGTTCAATGGACACCATCGATTGTTGCACATCAGATGTAATTGCTTTTGTAACATTTTTTGCAATATGATCTTTTAAAATATCTTTGATTTCTTTTTTATGAATAAAATGATAAAGCGAATCCTCTGTTGCAATTTCCCTGAGTGATGTTTTCGAAAAGTCTATCTCTTGGAAGTTCTCATCGGCAAATTCAAATCCAAAATAAAGTTCGTAAAGAGAGTACAATTTATAATAGTCTTTTACCATTAGTGCTGTAGCTTCCACTAATTCAGTCGTTGCCGTTGCTGGTTCTGTTAACAATGAAGAATGTACCTTTTGATGTAAATAATTATTCGTTTTAATGATTGTTTTACTTATAACAAGAGGAGGATCATTACTATTATTATCCTCTCCATTGTTATTGCCATTGCCATTATCATCAATTGAATCACTATCTTCATCACTAGGCGTTTCATCATTCGTTTCATCTACTACTTCATCGGCATTTTCTGTTTCCTCGTTTTGAATTTCATCGTTGTCATTCACTTCATTGCTGTTATTTTCATCATTTCCGTTAGCAGGATTTTCTTCTTTGCTCTCTTCTTGCTCTTCTGTTCCTTCTACTTCTTCAGGGTCTTCTGGCTCAATAGGATTTTCGGGCTCTGGTTCAACATCCGGCTCATCCTCTATTTCTTCTTCCTCCATCCCTTTTTGAAACACTTTCCAATCCCAAACAATTGGGGCAAAAACATCAATATCTGCATTCCGGTCTTTTAATCTTAGATCTGCTGATACTGAAAATTTTCCAGCTGGAGGATTTTCAAGCTTTATCCCATCTTCTTGATAACGGATTTCTTCTCCATTAATGGATAAGTTAATTAGTCTAAAATCTTTAGGGATATCAAGATAAAAATATTGGTCTGCTTCTTCACCATACTCAGGTAAATAATCGATCTCATCTGAGATGGTAACACCCGTAGTTGCCAACTCCCGTTTAATTTCTTTTATTTTTTCTGAGATAAGATTGCTTTTATCAGGATAGTGTGTGTTTTTAAATTCTTTATTAAACTGATTTGTTATATGAATGACATTGACAATATCATTCATAGTATCTTCCGCTAAGCCCGATTCAACAATCTCTTTTTTGCTCAAAGATGGTAATTCTTTAATTTGATTTTTCATTTCTTCTAATACATTCTCATCTAGAACCATAAATAAATCATTAATAGCAGGAACATAAGCTTCATCAAAATCGATTTCTAAACGGTCTTTAATAACCGACTCTAAATCTGTTCCTAGTTTTGTTTGTAAATTATCTTCAAATTGGTTTATTTCCTCAACCATATGATTAAAACGCTTTTGTATTAAAGTAGCGTTTGATACAATTGTTCTGCTTTGATCTTCTTCATTTTGTAGAAACTGTCGATGTACATGGTCATTTTCTCGTTCCAGTTGTGCTAAATGTTGCAGCACATCTCCATGACTCATTTTTTGGAAAAATTGATCAAAAAATTCTCCAAATGTGTTTGTAATTTGGCTACTATCTTCTTTTGATCGAACAACCGAATCAATTTCAGATAAAAAGGCCTCATTATTCGCTGCATCTTCATGCAAACTAGTCTCAAATGTTTTTAAAACTTCTTCTAAGCCTTTATAGCTTTCTTTTGATAATCCGGTATAGTCTTGGACTGATTTGAACTGGTCTGTATAATTGGTTAACGGCGAATTAATTTGGTCATTATATACGGTTGTATACTCTTTTTCTTTATCGATAATTTCACCAATATGATCTTGTGCATCTTGTAAATTCCCAATAATACTTGCGAAATACACGTCGATTAACTTCGTATTAATGTCGTTCAAAATTTTCCCGGCTGTTTTTTCCGCTTCAGCACGAACATTTTCATGTCCAGTTGCATTAATCTTATAGTGTAAAGAAACCGATTCAGGTCTATCAAGGTGAATGGAAAGAGACTTCTCGGAAAAATCATTCGGAATCACAATCATCATGTCATAAGCATTTCGGTTAAATCCACTTTCCGCAACACCGCGACTTACGACATACCAATCATGCTTACTATCTTTATTAATACTATTTGCGAATTCATCACCAAAAACTATTTGATCATCGTTGAATTCTGCTCCTTTATCTTCATTAACAAGTGCTATAGACATTTTTTGTTCTTTTTCTACATGTTCTGTTGAGTTCTCATTAAAAGCAAGGTAGGATAAACCTATTGAAAGAATAAAAATCAATAGAAAAAAAGCGATCCCTTGCCATCTAATAGTTTTCATAGGTCGACAACTCCATTACCTTCATTATCTTTTTACAAAAAGGACATATTAACCATTAACGAACACACCATACATAAAAATGAGCCACACAACAGAACGTCATGTGACTCTAAGTTTTGTATAGTACGATGTCGTCTCTCTTGTTTATCTAAAGCCAAAGTTTTGTGAAAGTGCTTGGTCTTGTTCCGCCATCGCGTCTGCAGTCTTGTTAAGTTGCTCATTAATTTCCTGCATTAACACGGCAAAGTTTTCAACTTTAGGCTTTAATTCTCTAAATTGATTATCAAAGCTCTCGAAAGCTTTACCTTCCCACTGAGCACGTAAATCTTCTTGTAAATGTTCTAATTTAGCTAAAACTTCCTTAATTATGTCATGGCTTTCACCGTACCCTCTTGCTTTATGTGTTAACTCAGCTGGACTCATTTTAATTTGACCTGACATAAGCGTTCATCTCCCTTTTACTATATAATTAGGCAATTAGACACACGCAGAGAAGTTAGTATCTTGCTTACCTTGGCAGTATCATAAAAGAGCTTCATTTAATTGTCAATACATTTTTGGAAAAAAAATGAAAATGAGGAAAAAGTCGCGATAACATTTTCCTCATTTTCACCTATCTGTTGTTACTAAATGAGTTGTTTTACGTAATTTTGCGCAGGTAAAAATAACGATTCCGACCAGGTAATATAGCCTAGTCCATTACACCATTCTTGAGTAGTTTCATAAACTATCTATACAAGTTTTTTCTTTTCAGATTAATTAGTATAGTAGTAGCCTTTGATATGGTAAAATCAAGTCATACATTATTTTTATGCAACTTGGAGGGAAATTCCGATGAAACGTTATTTAACCACTCTTTTTGTCGGTCTTAGTATCATCTCCGTATTCGTTGGGTTCCAATTTGATGTAAGATGGAATGGCATTGTATCATGGGGATTAGCATGTATCTTCTTGGTTTTTGCTGCTTATTTTACTAAATACATTTCCAACGATTCTAAAGAGCGAGATGATCCTCAAAATATAATATAGTAAACATTTTAGCAAAGGAGCGCTTTTTAGATGAAATATTTTGCTACATTTTTATCGATGAAAGATCCAGAAAAAAGTCAAACACACCGACAAGAACATTTAGATTTTTTAGAAGAAATGCGTAAGGAAAAAAGAGTATTATTATATGGAAGGCTTGTTGATGGTGCAGGTGGGCTCATTATATATCAAGGTAGTACGCTTGAAGAAGTAGAACAATGGGTAAAACAAGATCCATATGTAAAGCTTGGAGCAAGAGGGTATGCAGTGCATGAATGGGATATGCAAACGGATTATGCCATTGCAGAGAAAGAGTAAATGCTTAGAGGCTAGCTAACTGTAATAATCAACCGATTCTATCCATGGTGAAAGATGCTGGGACAAAAGCGTTTTAGTCCTAGAGAAATCCGAACGATGAATTTTTTCAATAAAATGTTCATTCGTTCGGATTTTTCATTTGGCTATTTTTATCACTTGTTACCAATTATCCATAAACTGTGCAGTAATTTCAATTAGCGAGATTTCCCGTCGCTACGGAAATACACTCCGCTTTCACCACAGGGCATAAGAGCGACATCTATTCAATCTGCGCTATCGCTTGCTTTCACAGTGTCTCCTTTACCGTGGGCGGCTGATGAGCCTCCTCTACTCGTAATTAAAGGAAGGCCAACTAAAACCGGTCTTTGCGGCCAACGTCGGCATACCCCTTGCCGGGGCAGGGTCTCATCTAGGCCTGTCCTCCCACAGGAGTCTCCGTGCATTTCCTTCGCTAAGGTGAGGTTGAATCATTAGGTAATTTATGTTTGAAATAAATATCGTTTACATTCACCTAACGTATAGTTGATTGGAGCGTAGGACAGTCGACTCCTGGGACTGCACTTCCGTTCGTCCCACCATAAAGATTTGCAGGAAAAGCAAATGTTCTTCGATGGGACGAGCATTTAGCGCAAAAGCTTTTCGATGGGGCGAGTAAGCGCAGTCCCACGTGTCTGAAGACCCCGCAGGAAGTGGTTTTCTTCCGAGGCGGGTTAAGTACGCGACGTCCATGTCGCAACACCCGCACTAGCACGTCCTGCGACTGCGATTACTCGTCGCAATAAACATTGTGCGTCGGAGGCTGAAGCCGTGCCCGCGGAAAGCGACTGTCCGTAGCGGAAATCAACGTTGCTGTGACTAGGTTTATAGACAAAATATCAAACTAAGCTACTGCACAGTATTGTTCAACTGTATATAATCTAATGCTTTAAAAAGTTATACGCTAAATTTTTTCACCTGTAATCGTTCGCCTTTGAAGTGGAACGTTTGGTGATGCCCCACCTTCTTACTTTTTCGAACGTTTTGACATTTTTTCACGTTCATTTTTGTTTAAGATTTTTTTCCGTAACCGAATAGATTCAGGTGTCACTTCACAATACTCATCATCGTTTAAATATTGAATAGCTTCTTCCAATGACATATCACGCGTTTTTCGAATAATGGATGTTTGATCTTTATTGGCGGAACGAATATTTGTTAAATGTTTTTCTCGTGTTATATTCACAGTTAAATCATTTTCACGATTATGCTCTCCAACAATCATTCCTGCATAAACATCTGTGCCTGGTCCGACAAAAATAATTCCCCGATCTTCCAAATGTAAAATACCGTATGTTGAAGCTTTTCCATTTTCTAATGCAACAAGAACTCCTTGTCGTCGACCACCAACATACCCTTTAACAATAGGTTCATAACCGCTAAATGTATGATTTAGGATGCCATATCCTCTTGTTTGTGACATAAACTCAGTTGCGTAACCAAGTAAGCCACGTGATGGCACTCTGAAAATAAGCCTTACTTGACCATTTCCATGGTTAATCATATCAAGCATTTCACCTTTACGTTCACCAATCGATTCCATTACAGCGCCAGTATATTCTTCTGGTACGTCAATTTGTACCCTTTCAACAGGCTCACATGTTTTACCATCGATTTCTTTTAAAATAACTTGTGGCTTTGAAATTTGTAGTTCAAATCCTTCACGACGCATATTTTCTATTAAAACAGATAAATGAAGTTCTCCACGCCCTGAAACGGTCCAAACATCAGGTGAATCAGTTGGATCTACACGCAAACTTACATCTGTCTCCAACTGCGTTTTCAATCGTTCTTCAATTTTAGCTGATGTAATATATTTTCCTTCTTTCCCTGCGAAAGGACTATTATTAACGAGAAACGTCATTTGTAATGTCGGCTCATCAATATGAAGAGGTGGCAAAGCTTCTGGATGATCTGCTGGACAAATTGTTTCTCCAATATTTATTTTTTCCATTCCAGAAACAGCTACAATATCCCCTGCTTTTGCTTCTTTAATTTCAATTCTTTTTAACCCAATAAAACCAAATAGCTTTGTCACCCGAAATCCTTTTTCAGATCCATCTTGTTTTAACACCACGACACGATCCCCAACTCGAATCGTCCCACGTGCAACTCGGCCAATCCCAATCCTACCGACATAATCATTATAATCAAGTAATGTTACTTGTAATTGTAATGGGTCATTCGCGGTGTCTACTGGAGCAGGGATATATGTTAAAATGGTTTCAAAAATTGGATCCATCGTTTTTTCCTGATTATTTGCTTCAAGGCTAGACGTTCCATTTAAAGCTGATGCATAAAGAACTGGAAATTCCAATTGGTCATCGTCTGCACCAAGGTCAATAAACAAATCGAGCACTTCATCGACAACTTCTGTCGGTCTGGCGTTCGGCCGATCGATCTTATTTAACACGACGATTGGCTTTAGTTTTTGTTCCAGTGCTTTTTTTAGGACGAAACGAGTTTGTGGCATTGTCCCTTCATAGGCATCGACTACTAGGATGACACCATCCACCATTTTCATAATCCGCTCCACTTCACCACCAAAATCAGCATGTCCCGGAGTATCTAATATATTAATCGTCGTATTTTTATATTGGATAGCTGTATTTTTAGCTAATATGGTTATACCACGTTCACGTTCAATATCACCTGAGTCCATTGCCCGGGATTCTATTTGTTCATGTTCCTTAAATGTTCCCGAATATGTTAATAATTGATCAACTAACGTCGTCTTCCCATGATCAACGTGCGCAATAATGGCGATATTTCGGATGTTTTCTCTTAATTTCATGCATGTACGCTCCTTAATAATACGAATCAAATCAATTTATTATAACATATCGAATTCACAAAAAAGAAACAGAAAATCATTCCAAGAAGGTTAATACAAATTTAGCTCCCCCCAAAGTTGATTTTGTTGCCGTTATTTTTCCTTTCGATTGTTCAATGATAGCACGAGCTATTGCTAGTCCTAACCCAGTTTCACCATTTTTTCCTTTTACAAATCGGTGGAATAAATATGGAAGTAACTCTTTTGGTATACCTTCCCCATCATCCTCAATCACTATTATTATCGTGTCCCTTCTTTCCACCGTCATTCTTACTTCAGATTTTGCATAACGAATCCCATTTATAATAATATTCAGTAATGCCCGCAGCATCTTTTCTTCATCTACATAAATCGTTATATTTGGCTCTATATTGGTTGTAAATGTAATTCCTTTTTCATTCACTAAAGGGCGAACACGTTCCTTTATATGATTGATTAATTGGGTAGTATCAACATGCTTTCGTTCATACGCTGTTTGCTCACTATCTAATTTTGCTAACAAAATCATTTCATTCATAATTTTCTTGAGGCGTGTCACTTCCGTAATCATGACTTCTAATCCTTTTTCCTTCTCTTGTTCATTAAAAACATCATCTTTAATTCCCTCTGCGTAACCTTGAATTGTCATTAATGGTGTTTTTAATTCATGGCTTGCATTTTGAAAAAAAGTTTGTTGCGAATTCATATAGTGCCGTAGTTCACTCGCCATTTCGTATACACTTTGCTCTACTTCTTTAATTTCACCTGTTGCGTGAATCCGCTCCACCTCGTCAAACTGCCTGTTTTCAATTTTCTTTAACTGTTGTTGTAGTCTTGATAATGGAGTAACTAACTTATTCGTCAAAAAGTAACTTAACAATACTGCTACGATTCCTCCGACGATAAAAACGATCAATAAACGGACAAAAAAGTTTTGCTGGACGGCTTGTAAGTCATTCATCGGGGTTAACAAGTAAAGTTCAAGCTGCATGCTTTCTGGGTAAAATAATATTTTTGACGTGACAAATTTATTATTTTTATATTCCCAGAGCCCCTCTTGATCTTTGGTAAAATTATCATTTTCAATAAACCCTTCTATTACTTTTACAGGCATAGTTGAATAACTAATTTGATCAAGTCCGCGATCATATAAAATTAATTGCAACTCTTGTTCTTCTAAAAAGTTACTAAATTCCCAGATATTTTGGGCTGATCCATATTCCTCTGTTAAAAAACGTGCGAGCAACTCCCCTTTTTGCTCCAATTGCCTTTCTTCATCTTGAATTAATAAATTCAAAATTAATGAATAAATAACAAATCCTGTTACAGCCATGATAACGAAAAGCAACAAGGTGAATGCGGCATTTAATTGATACTGTAGTTTCATTTTCCCTCATCTCTCAGTCGATAGCCGAAACCCCATACTGTCTCCAAAGGTATGTCGACTAATTTTTTTCGTATTCGTTTAATTAAGTCATCGACTGCCCGGTCACTTCCATAATAATCATGTCCCCACACTTTTAATAGAAGCTCTTCTCTTGAAAAAGCGCGGTTAGGATGTTCAGCAAATATTAATAACAATTCATATTCCTTCGTTGTTACTTCTTGTTCTTTTCCTAACCAGAAAACACGGCGATCATTTTTATAAACAATTAATTGTTGAGCGGCAATTTTTTGAGATTTATTTTCATCTTCATCCAATATTGGTTGGATTCTTTTGAATAATCGTTTGACACGTGCTAGTAATTCCCTCGGACTAAACGGCTTCGTTAAATAATCATCACTTCCTAGCTCAAGACCAAGTATCTTATCTATTTCTTCATCTTTTGCTGATATGATAATAATCGGAACTTCACTTTCTCTGCGTATTTTTTTACAAAACTCAAATCCATCCATCCCTGGTAACATAATATCTAAAATCCACATATCAGGAGGACTTGTTTCCCAGAGTTGTAAAGCCTTTTCAGCCGAATCAAACATCGATACAGTATACCCGTCTTTTTTTAAGTAGGCAGTAACAATGTTTTGAATGTTTGGATCATCTTCTACGACAGCAACATGATAATTCAAAAAAACCCCTCCTCCGTTGTATGGCTGTTCATTCTATTTTTACATAAGTGGCCAAAAGTAGACACTATTTAGATTTTTTTACATACTTTTTCCACACTTTTTCCAATTACTTCCCAAAACCGTTGGATACAATAGTTATAGCATGATGAAAGGGTGATTTTCTTGGAACATGACAAAAATGAAACAATTGAAAATAATGCAGCGCAAAAAGACGATGCAGTAGAACAATTTGATGCAAGCGATCTTATGAAGAAACGATCAACTGGGAAGAAAAGACAGTTCCTATCATTGTTGATGAGCGGTCTTCTTGGTGGAATTATTTCCGCAACGATCATCATAGTATTACTTATAAACAACTTAATTCCTATTCAGTCGAATAAACAGGGGAATGAAAATATTACGGCTTCCACTACAATATCAAATGATTTATTGAATGATCCCGATCTTTCTGACACGAAGATTGAGGACACTTCCAAAGCAATCGTAGGGATTATTAATCTCCAACAGCAAGACATTTGGTCAGAGAGCCAAGAAGTAGGTGCTGGATCAGGAATAATTTACAAGAAAGAAAACGGAAAGGCTTATATTGTGACGAATAACCATGTGGTAGAAAATGCAAAGCAAGTAAAAGTCGACATTGGAAACGATGAGCAAGTAATGGCAAATGTCATTGGTTCGGATAAATTAACCGATTTAGCCGTTTTAGAAATGGATGCAAAAAATGTGGATACGATCGCTACGCTTGGCTCTTCAAAAGATTTAGAAATTGGCGAAACAGTCGTTGCAATTGGAAATCCTTTAGGGATGGATTTTGCTGGTTCTGTCACAAAAGGGATAATAAGTGGATTAAATCGCTCCATTAAAGTAGATACAAATGGGGATAATCAACCAGACTGGGTTACAGAGGTTATACAAACGGATGCAGCAATTAATCCCGGAAATAGTGGCGGCGCGTTAGTAAACAAGGATGGAGAAATCATCGGAATTAATTCCATGAAAATTGCCCGTCAAGAAGTCGAAGGAATCGGATTTGCTATCCCTATCGATACAGCATTACCAATAATGGAGCAACTTGAAAAAGAAGGAGAAATTACGCGCCCACAGATCGGGATTAGTACCGTAGAAATGAATCAAGTGCCATTGGAGTATCAGCATAAAATTATTCTTCCAGAAGATAAAGATGCTGGGATGGTTATTGCTCAAGTTCAGCCTGGTTCTCCAGCTGAAAAAGCAGGCTTACAACAATTTGATGTCATTACAAAAATTAATAATCAAGAAATCAAATCCATCTTAGATTTAAGAGTATATATGTATAATGAGACTACAGTTGGTGATCAGTTAAAAATGGAGTTTTATCGAGACGGGAAACCAAAAACGATTGAATTAACATTAGTATCGGAGGAAAAAATACAAAGTTAAAAAGAAAAAACAAGAGACTGGGACAAAAGTATTTTCACCAAAGAAAAACCCGAACAATGGTAGCTGCATATAACCCGCTCTGGAAATATACTTCGCTTTCCGCGGGCGGCTGGTGAGCTTCCTCGTGCTAGCGCACTGTGGGGTCTCACCGATGCCTTTCTTCCCGCAGGAGTCTACGTATAATTTCCACCGTTAAAGTAATGCATTGTTCGTCTTTAGATTGGGTCGTTTTAGTTATGTTCCGGCCTCTTGTTTCATAATAAACTTATTATTCCGCACCCCTTTACTTTTTCTGTGGGAGGACACCATCATAATTCCCTTCCAAATCAGCAGTAATATATCCCTCTATTTCCTCTACCGAACCTACTAGTTCGTTACTATTCGGATACATTTCATTATAATTATCCCGGTCTCCATACAAATCGGAAGGGGTTTCCGATGTACCATATTGACTTACTTCTTGCCAAGCATCCTCGGCATCGTAACCGACCTGTGTTTCATCTGTAACCTCATCTGGATTAATATTTGGACTATACACTTCTTCTTCAACGGGACGATTTCGTTTAAAAGTATCGTTATCGTCTTCCGAGTGCCTTACACATGTATCAGCAGTAGGAACTGCTAATAATCGCTCATATGGAATATCCATACTGCAAACACGACAAATTCCATATGTTCCTTCATCAATGGCATGTAATGCTTCATTAATGGCTTCTAACTCTCTTTCAGCATGTTCGTTGAGTGCAATGTCTTTTCCTCTTTCATAAATTTCCGTCCCCATATCGCCTGGATGATTATCATAGCTTGATAACTCCCCGACAGCATCTTTTTGTGAAGAAATTAACCCGAAACGATCTTGCACTTGGCTAATAATTTGGCCTTGCCTCGCTAATAATAAACTTTTAAATTCATTTATTCGCTTAGTTGTTAGCATTTGAATCATCAACCTCCAATAATCTTTTTCCTTTCCCAGGTTTTTATCGAACATAAATTTTATTCATTACTCCTTTATACTATGTGTGATATAGAAAAAATGATTCTTTATTTTGTCGTTGAAAGTATGTTAATATGTGGGTTAGATGGTATTTTCGAAACTTGATAAAAGAGGAGCAATGATGATGGTACATAAACAAACGATCGGATTTATTGGAACTGGAGTAATGGGCAAAAGTATGGCACTCCATTTGTTAAAAAGTGGATACCCTCTACATATTTTTACCCGGACAAAGGAAAAAGCGAATGAATTAATTGAAGCTGGAGCAAAATGGGAAGAATCAGTCACAACGTTGGCTAAGAAGGCAGATGTTATCATTACTATGATTGGAACCCCTGTTGATGTAGAACAAGTTTATTTCGCTAAAAATGGTATTTTGGAACATGCTAAAGCCGGAACATATATAGTTGATATGACAACTTCAAAGCCTTCACTCGCAACAGAAATTTACAAACGAGCAAAAGAAAAGGGATTACATGCACTTGATGCACCGGTCTCAGGGGGGGATATTGGTGCACGAAATGCCAAATTAGCCATTATGGTCGGTGGAAACCAAGCAGACTTCGACCATGTTTATCCTATTTTTCAAGTTATGGGGGAAAATATTAAATTACAAGGAGATGCAGGTGCTGGTCAACATACAAAAGTTGTTAACCAAGTAGCGATTGCTCCAGCTATGATTGGACTTTGCGAAGCATTAATATACGCAAAAAAAGCTGGACTTAACCCTGAAAAAGTGCTCGCTTCCATTTCAACTGGTGCTGCTGGAAGCTGGTCTCTGTCGAACTATGCTCCAAGGATGATTCAAGGTGATTTTGCACCTGGGTTTGCTATTAAACACTATATAAAAGATATGAAAATTGCTATTGAATCGGCTCAAGAAATGAATCTTCCAACTCCGGGATTATCACTCGCACTAAAGATGTATGAAGAATTAGTAGATGCAGGTGAATCCGAAAGTGGGATTCATGCTTTATTAAAATATTACGAGCAGTAGTCCATCAAAAATTGTCCAATAAGTAAGGTAGAAAAGATAGCAAAAAGTTTCCTGTAGGATGTAAGTTTTTTCATTTCTTCTTCAACTGGTCTATTTTTTGTTGCACAACAAATGCTAAATCATCATTCCCAAAAAGCTGTAAAACTTGTTGGACAAGTTGATGTGAAATTTCTTCAGATTCGTTCTTTTCTACCGTTTTTTGTATTGCTTCCAGTAAAGCGGGATTTTTTTGTTGATTTGGATAAGCTAATTGATATAACTCTTCTGGATCAAAATCGTTATTGATACACCATTGTGTATATATTAATATCATCATTTCTTCATCGTTTTTATATTGTTCTATAATGTATTCATCTTTTTCATTCATCTTCATTATTACACATCCTTTATTAAACAGGTTCTGCTGAACAACTAAAATGCATTCCAGCCTACCGTTCGCGAAATGTGGCAAGCTTTTGCGGACACGGCTTCAGCTTCCGACTTACAATGTTTATTGGCGACGAATAATCGTAGGCGCATAGCTTTTCGATGGGACGAGCATTTAGCGCAGTCCCAAAGCTTTTCGATGGGACGAGCATTTAGCGCAGTCCCAAAGCTTTTCGATGGGACGAGCAGAAGCGCAATCCAAGGACGTGCTAGTGTGTATGTTGCGACAAATGGTTCTCAAGCGTGGCGCATTCCAGTACTTAACCCGCCTCGGAAGAAAACCACTACACGCGAGGCTTCAGACTTGTAGGACCACACTATCGTTCGTCTTATGGAAAAACCATTTGCTATTTCCGCTGGAGTTAGTCACTTTTGCCAGACAACTTGACTACTATAGGTTTCGAATTTCAACTTATCTTTGTTTGCGATCTTTCAGCCCCTACATAATCATGTACATTAAGATTTCCTTAGCATAAATACCCACATAAAAGATAACGCTTGTTTCAAATTTAAGGATAAATGGTTAACAACCGTTTCATTTACTTCTTTTTTATACACTCCGAAATGATCAACCAACGAAAAGCCACTTTCTTCAGCTAATTGGTTAAATTCCCATGGCATCATTCTGTTAATAATAACATTCTCCCCGTACACATGACGAAATCCATGTGCTCTAGGTCCTGCTGTAGGTCCTAAAATCCCAACACAAAGCAATCCGTTCTTTTCCAAAATCTCCCCCAATTCGTTTAATGCTTGGGAAGGAGTGTTCGTCCACTCTAACACATTGATTGCCAAAACCGCTCCATATTTTTTATCTAATAGCGATATATCGTTCACATCATATTGGAAAAACGTAATTTTTCTATCGTGCAAACGTCGGTTGGCAAGCGAAATCATTTTGCTGGAAATATCTACCCCATCAATTTTATACCCTGCATCATATAATGTAATTGTCCCATATCCACTTCCACAGCCTACATCCAATATTCTACTCCTTTTATTTACATGCTTTTTGAAAAAAGGAATAATATCTTTTCTACTGCCATTTTCCCACATATTCATTGCACGTTTATCCCAAACTTCGGCTTGATCATCCCATTCAACTTCTACTGCTTTTTTCCATAAAGATGATTGATTCACATTTGTCACCTCTAGTCGCCATTCATTACATATCATTATACTCTTTTAAAAATCGTTGGCAATGAACGCCATTTCAGTCCTTAGATATATTGTTCTGAGCCATAGTGCTCATTTATATATTTATCCCCCATGTTATAATGTCTATCGTGATTAAAATTCATTTAGGGAGCTGAACTTATTTTATGAAGAAGTTAATGACGTTCATTCTCGTAGGCTTGCTCATTGCTGTCATGGCAGCTTGTAATAAAACGAGCGACCCTGCCGACTCAAAAGCGAATGAAAATGAACAAGAGGAAGTAACTGATGAAGAAGCGGACAGTGAGGCAGACAGTGAAGAAGAGACTGACGAAAGTAATTCATCATCAACCAAAGAAATCTTTGATAAAACAACTGAAGCTAATAATGGTTTAGAAAGTTTCTCTTTAGAACTTGACTTGCAACAAGCAATGGAGATTGATGGAGAAAAAATGGATATTAATTCTGTCATGCTCATGGATATTTTTACAAACCCATTTACATTAAAACAAGAATTAACGATGGACATGGGTGAGTTAGGAAAGCAAGAAATGGAAATTTTTCTCGTTGACTCAGGTGCATATATCTTTGATTCTACAGAAGGTGAATGGTTAAAGCTACCAAGTGAATTTGCTGAAGAGTTCATTGATTTCTCTGATGAGGATGCAGATCTTGGTAGTGAACTACAACAGTTTGAAGAGTTTATGGAAGACTTTACTTTAGAAGAAGATGACAATCATTACATCCTTAAATTACAAGCTGATGATGAGAAATTTAACAAGTTGATCGACGAAACTCTCCAAGATGCAATGCCAGAAGATCTTGGGTTTGAAGATGATCTGTATGATTCAATAAGTTTCGAGAATGTTACATATGAGATTATTATTGATAAAGAAACATATTATTATAAAGAACTTAATGTAACTTTAGATTTAGAAATGGAAATTGACGGAGAAAAAATGACTTCACAACAAGTGATTCAGTCTACTTATAGTAATCATAATGAAGTCGAGGAAATAAAAGTTCCTCAAGAAGCGATCGATAACGCTGTCGAGGTCGAGTTATAAATATAACGTGAATGACCCATGCGCTATTGATAAGTATCTTCTTCCGCTATGCATAAGTACTTTTCTGCATTTCGGGTTAAACCAGCTTTTTATAAGCTGGTTTTTTCAATTTAAAAGGGCCTTCCTCATGGAGGAAAGCCCCTTATCGTCTATGAATTATAGCGCAGAAACGTTTGCTGCTTGTGGTCCACGGTTTCCTTCGACGATTTCGAATTCCACATCTTGACCTTCTTCAAGTGTTTTAAAACCTTCAGATTGGATTGCTGAGAAATGTACGAATACGTCGTCTCCGTCTTCACGCTCGATAAATCCAAAACCTTTTTCTGCGTTAAACCATTTAACTTTACCAGTCATCATGAATAATGACCTCCTTATACAAATATCGTGCAAAGTAATTGAATCAATACTTTTACACCACTTGTTAAAGAGATCGTAAAGTATTATTAAACCTTCAATTGCCTTTTGCTACTTCTAACTTTACCCTTTATCAAAATAAAATGCAAGCGAATTGGTAAATTTTTTTAAAAAAAGTTCCCTACCTGTTACATTTTGACACGCTTCGACATAATTAGTGTCATTCTGCATAAAATAGCGGTACAGACTGATTTTTATTATAACGGAGTGAATGGAATGATTGAATCATTTGTAGTAGTAGTTCGTGCAATAATTGCTTTTTTCACCTTACTAATTTTCACAAGAATTCTAGGAAAGCAACAAATTAGCCAATTGTCTTTTTTCGATTACATAACCGGGATTACAATTGGTTCGATTGCTGCTACTTTAACGACCGACCTCACTAGTAGAGCTTGGCCCCATTGGGTTGGTCTTTTCTTATGGACCCTTTTAGTATTCATTTTTCAGTGGATTACATTAAAAGGGAGAAATATTGCCAAATACATCGATGGAGAACCAGCCATTGTCATCTTAAAAGGAAAAATTATGGAAGATACATTAAAAAAAACAAGATACCGTGCTGCTGATTTATTAAAATTACTTCGTTCCAAAGACGTTTTTGAAATTAGCGAAGTGGAATATGCTGTGCTAGAAACGAGCGGAGAGCTATCGATCTTAAAGAAAGCAGAATCACTGCCTTTAACACCAAAAGATATCGGATTATTAACCTCTTATAAGGGGATTAGCCGGGAATTAATCTATGATGGCAAAGTGATGGAACAAAATCTAAATTATATTGGTAAGGACGAAAAATGGCTATTAAATCAAATCCGGTCAAATGGATTTGGTTCTTTTGATGAAGTATTTTTGGTCTTAATTGATGAGTCTAATAAGTTATTCATTGATGGCTATCGAGATTCGCGCAATGAAAAAGAACCAAAAACTTTAGAGTAGGTGAGCAGATGAAAAAAAGTATCCGCATATTAATCCCGGTCATTCTTCTTGCATTCTTTATTGCAGTTATGACAACGGGAGCAATTTTAAAAAAGCCAATGGGAGAAAAAGATGATCTTATTCATTATATTGAATTGATGGAAGAAGAAATTTTAAATCAAAACTGGAAAGAAGCATCTGATCATTTGTCAGATGCGAAAAAGGCTTGGAAAAAAGTTGTCAGGCGGATTCAATTTAGTGCCGAACGGGATGAAATAAATGAACTACATAAAACGTTGGATCGTACAAGCGGTTTTATTAAAGCAAAGGATAAAGGGGGAGCGATGGCAGAATTAGCGGAAGCACAAAATATTTGGACCGAGCTTGGAAAATAAGGGACAAAAGTGTTTTAGTCAATATCCGAACTATCATTCAATTTCTTCAATAAAAATTTGTACTAGTTTGGATTTTTTATTGGCTTTTTTTCAAAAAACATATTGCCAAAAACTGCGCAGTAAATTCGAAATAATGAATGTCTCATCGCTGCCTTCCCCGAGGGCAATGAAATGTTGGCGTAAGTGTGTTCCATCCGAATCCACTACGCACAATGTTTCCGATGGGACGAGATTTATCGCAGTCCTGGGACTGCGATTACTTGTCACAATTAACATTGCGCATCGGAGGCTAAAGACGTGCCAGCGAAAAGCAATGGTCTGAAGCACAGTCCAACGTTTCTGTAACTATGTTTGTAGAGAAAACATCAAAAATAAATTACATCGTAGTTTATCTCAGCTATGTGAATATTTATAGCCTTGTAAAAGACTTTCTATCCTTTAAGCGTTTTTGGAGTGGAACGTTTTGTTATGTTTCCACTTTCGGTTGCTTTATTCCATTGGTCGAATGACTGCACGAACAGGACTTCCATCTGCTCCAACTAATTTCAATGGCAATGCTATTAATTCATACAACCCAGCTTCAACATCATTTAACAAAAGATTTTCTAATATGTAAATACCGTTGTTTGATAAAGCATGATGAGCGTGAAGCGATTTACTATCAACGGGATCAACTGATGGTGCATCTATTCCGATTAACATAATTCCTTTCTTTTTTAAATACGGTCCAACATCCGGGTGTAAAACCGTATAATCCTTTGGAAATACAGCAGAATTACGTTGCGGATCCGTTTTTAATAGAACACGTTTAACTTCCTGTAAATCATATTTTTCCAAGACTTCAATATCAATGAGATCATATTTACTTACATCAATTAATATCGCCTTACCAATATACGTATTCACATCCAAATCATGTGTTTTTTCACCTTCATCATCAAAATGATACGGTGCATCAACATGTGTACCAGTATGAACACCCATCGTAACTTGACCAATATTTACCGAGCCAGTCTGCGCTTTCGTTGCACTTAAATTAAATTGATAAGGTATGTCCCCTGGCCAGGTTGCAATCTCCTTTGACAATGGCTGGGTAATATCAATCCATTTTTTCATAAAATCACCTCACAACTCCAAGTGTGTTTAAAAATACAATAATAATAGTAGCTGGCACAATCCAAGTCATTAATAGTCGCCAAACCGGATACATACTTCCTATTTCTTTACCGCCTAAGTGAAATTCTTCTTTCACAAGCGCTTTGTCCGCACGATGAATGATAAAAATAGCAATCAGTAAGCTTCCAAGCGGTAACATTATATTACTCACTAAAAAATCGGTGGCATCAAAAATACTTTTTCCAAAAATCTCTATCCCTGACATCGAGCTTGATGATAGAGCAGAAGGTATAGCAACAACCATTAGGACTGCACCTAATATCCAAGTGACAGCTTTACGTGATAATTTTCCGTTTGCTGTAAGTGCTGCCACAATAATCTCGTATAAACTAAAAGATGAAGTTAATGTCGCAAATAAGAACAATAGTAAAAATAAACTTAAAAACAGTGCACCAAATGGAAGTTGTGCAAATGCAGCTGGTAGCACTATAAACAATAATCCTGGGCCTTCGGCAGGCTCAAATCCTAGCGCAAATACAACTGGAAAAATGGCTAAACCAGCTAGCAATGATACAAAAATATTCATCCCAACGACAGTTCCAGCTGATGAGGTTAAGTTCACATCACGTTTCAAATAGGAACTGTATGTCACCATACAAGAAAACCCAACAGCTAGGGAGAAAAAGGATTGCCCTAAAGCATATAATAAGGATTCTCGCGTAATATTAGAGAAATCTGGCGATAGAAAAAATGTAACTCCTTCCATTGCCCCTTCTAGCGTCAAGGAACGAATCACTAAAATAATGAAGAACACAAATAGTAATGGCATCATATATTTATTCGCTTTTTCAATTCCATTTTTTATCCCCATAGAAATAACGAGTACATTAATAATCGTAAATAACAGTAATCCTAACATCGTAGTACCGGGGCTACCAACTACCGAGCCAAATAAAGCTTCGTAATTGGCACTGTCCGCAATTATTTTTCCCGGAATACTCATTGCACTATAAACAAGCACCCAGCCGCCAACAACACTATAAAAAGTAAGTAATAAAAAACAACCAAGGACACCAAGTCGGCCGATCCATACCCATAGGCTCTCAGGTGCTAACTTTTTATATGCACTGACCGCCTCTTTTGCTGTCCCTCGACCGATAATAAATTCTGAAATAAGCATTGGAAGACCAATCAATAATGTAAAAATAACAAATATGAGGAAAAATGCTCCTCCACCACTCATTCCGGTAACATAAGGAAACTTCCAAATAGCTCCAAGCCCAATCGCGGCTCCGGCTGAAGCTAAAATAAAGCCAATTTTGGAAGTCCACTGATCTCTTTTTTCTTCCATCCTATTCCCTCCTAGTACATTTGCTATAATGTTGTACGTAAATCCCATAACTCTGGAAAAAAGCGGTGTTCTAAAACTTGTTTTAAATAGCTTACACCTGAAGAACCACCCGTTCCAATTTTAAAACCAATAATTCGTTCAACCGTCTTCATATGTCTAAAACGCCATTGTTGTAACCAATCCTCTATATCGACTAGCTTTTCAGCTAACTCATATAAATCCCAGTATTTATCCACGTCTTTATATACTTTTTCCCAAGCCGCTTGAACAGTCGAATCTCCGTTATAAACAATGGAATAGTCACGATCAAGGAGATCAGAATTAATTGGAAACCCAGCTTTAGCTAACGCTCCAATTGAAACATCGTATATACTTGGGGCTTGATATGCTTTGATTAGTGCATCATGTACTGCCTGATCATTTTCATAAATTTTTAAAATATGTTTTGATTTATAGCCTAGAGCAAATTCAATTAAACGATATTGATACGACTGAAAACCAGATGCTTTTCCTAATTTATCACGGAATTCCAAATACTCGGCCGGAGTAAGGGTTGATAATACATCCCACGCTTGAATAATTTGTGTTTGTACTTTTGAAACGCGCGCAAGCATTTTAAAAGCTGCGGATAAATTCCCAGCCTCGATAGACTGAATAGCTGACGTTAATTCATGTAAAATTAATTTCATCCACAATTCACTTACTTGGTGAATAATGATAAACAACATTTCGTCATGATGACCTGACAGTCGATGTTGACTCGTTAAAATGGTATCTAAATGTAAATAATCGCTGTATGTCATTTCTTCTTTAAAATTCGTATGGATTCCTTTTTCCTTCTTTAAATGGTCGTATAAATCAGAAATGGATTTAGACATGTCATATTCCTCCTCATTCTAATCTATGCAATGACATCACGCTTATTTTCAAAATGATTATATTGTTTCTCTTCCATAATTTGTTTTAAAATTTGAACTGTTTCCCACACTTCTGTAAATGTATTATAAAGAGCAACAGGAGCCAATCTGATGCCATTAGGTGCTCTAAAATCTGGAATAACATTGTTTTGCTTTAGTGCCTTACAAATTCGTGCCGCTTCTTCATGTTCTAAGAAAACATGCCCGCCACGTGTTTTTTCCTGTCGTGGATTACGTACGATAAAATGATATGATCCAAGTTCTTGGTCAATTAATTCGATCATGAATTGGGTTAGCCGAAGTGACTTTTCCCTAATCCTTTCCATCCCTACTTCCTTAAATATAGACAGTGAACCAATTAACGGCGCAGCACTTAAAAGGTGCGGTGTGCCTGTTTGAAAAGCGCCCGAATTGTTAGCGATCGTCATATCATGCTCTAAATCAAATTGTTTATCTTTATCAGAGCCGAACCATCCAGCAAGTCCAGGTTTTTCCCCAAAGTGGCGTCTATTTATATACATGCCACCAACAGATCCTGGACCACCATTTAAATGTTTATACGTACACCAGAAAGCAAAGTCAACATTCCACTTACTTAGAGAATGTTCGATAGATCCAATAGAATGACACAGATCAAAGGCGACAAGTATGCCACGCTTATGTGCTTCTTTCGTTATATATTCCATATCCAGAACCTGTCCACTTCTATACAAAACACTTGCCAATACAATGACGGCAACTTCATCTGTCATCACACGAACAATATCATCTTCATTTAATAAATGTCCATCTTTACTTTTTACTTTGATAAGATGTTGCTCAGGGTCTAATCGATGACTTTGCAATTGGGATGTTACCGCATAAATATCAGTTGGAAAATTTAGTTCATCGACGATAATTTTATTTCTTTTGGATGAAGGATGAAAAAATGTGGCTAAGATTTGGTGTAAATTTATTGTTGTAGAACCAGTTACTATCACTTCATCTGGATCTGCCCCAATTAATGGTGCAGTCATGCTTCCTAATCGTTCAGATAAGAAAAACCACGGTTCTTCCGCATCTACCCATCCGTCAATACCTAGATTTTTCCATGAATCAATCATTTCTACAACTGATTTCTCGGCTCGTTTTGATAACAATCCTAAAGAGTTACCATCTAAATAAATACGATTTTTCGGAATATAAAACTCATGACGATAATCTTGTAATTCGTCTTGTCTATCTAAATATTTTGCCTGATCAATCGTTACCAATTTTACCACCTCATTTGGGAAGTATTAACATATATGATAGCGAATACTTCTAGTATAGTAAATAGAAAGTCAGGATAATCGTGTGGGAAAAGGTACTTTTATGGTATAATAATTTTGGACTAGTGAACTATAGTTGCTAATAGAAAGGGGGAAATACAATTGATGGAGGAAAAACTAGATCTAATTCTGAATGCAATAGCCTCTTTAAAAACAGACGTGGATTCAATGAAGACCGAAATGAGATCCATGAGAAATGAAATGGATTCAATGAAGACCGAAATGAGATCCATGAGAAATGAAATGGATTCGATGAAGACCGAAATGGGATCCATGAGAAATGAAATGGATTCGATGAAGATCGAAATGGGATCCATGAGAAATGAAATGGATTCAATGAAAACAGAAATGGGATCCATGGAAGATGAGATAGGTTCTGTGAAGACAGAAATGGACTCAATGCAAGCTGAAATAAAGACGATAAAGGCACAACTGGAAGAAAACACGCAATTAACAAAAGCGATTTACCATCGTCAAGATGAAGCAGATGCAAAATTGGAGTCGTTAAAGCATGATATTCGATCATTAAAAAAGGCTCTAGCAAAGCAAGATAAAATACTTGAAACACTTTCTATTCGTTCCATTGAACAAGAAACAGAAATAAGAGAAATGAGACATGCTGAATAGTTTTACCATTCACGCCTCCTATCATTTGTCATGTTTTAGTATTCATGTAATATTCAACATATAATCCTCTAATTACACCTAGTTCATTCAAACTATTGACTCATTCTTCCTATTTTAAAACAACAATAATAAGTAACTTCACCATTTTGAAGAGATTTACCACCACATTCTTTCCAGTTAATTAATTCTAGTTTATAAAGTAGCCAAACAGTGATATAATAACATATTGCAAGGTAATAATAAGTAGTATAAACTGCCAAACATTTATATCTTGTAAATATAAAAACAGGTGGTAAAAGTAATGGAAAAGTATCAAGTATTATTGTATTATCATTTTGTCCCAATTGACGATCATGAATTATTTGCTGAAGAGCATCTACAATTCTGTAATGATCTTGGGTTAAAGGGACGTATTTTAGTGTCTCACAATGGTATTAATGGAACAGTATCAGGAACAGTCGAGCAAACAAATGCCTATATGGAAATGATGCATAACGATTCACGTTTTCATGACATGGTATTTAAAATCGATGAACATGATGGTCATACATTCAAAAAAATGCATGTTCGCCCAAGAGAAGAACTCGTGACATTACGTTTAGAAAATCCAGTTGATCCAAACAAACTTACTGGTGAGTATTTAAAACCGAACGAATTTTACGAAGCAATGCAAGATGAAAATACGGTCATTTTAGATACGAGAAATGACTATGAATATGATGTAGGACATTTTCGTGGTGCGATTCGTCCTGATATCCATAGTTTTCGGGAATTGCCACAATGGGTACAAGAAAACCGTGAAAAGCTTGATGGTAAACGTATTTTAACTTACTGCACTGGTGGAATTCGTTGTGAAAAATTTACTGGTTTTCTCATCAATGAAGGTTTTGATGATGTGGCACAACTTGAAGGTGGAATTGTCACATATGGAAAAGATCCAGAGGTACAAGGTAAACTTTGGGACGGGTTATGTTACGTTTTTGATAATCGGCTCACTGTACCAATTAACAATACAGAACATGTTATTGTTGGAAAAGACCATTTTGATGGAACCCCGTGTGAAAGATATGTAAACTGCGCAGATCCAGTATGCAATAAGCAAATTTTATGTTCGGAAGAAAATGAACATAAATACATGCGTGGTTGTACAGATGCGTGCCGACGTAGTCCGAATAATTTGTATCTCAAAGAACATGAATTAACTGAAGAAGAAGTTGCGGAGCGTTTAGAGGCAATTGAAAAAACAAACAAACAAAATGTATAAAGGAGACGATTCGTTACGGATCGTCTTTTTCCTTTCCTTAGTAGTAAGAAAGTATAAAATCTTCTTACCGTATAAGTGATCTAAAGCTATCATGTACAAGCTTTAAAGCCTTAATTGTAAACAGGTAGGTGATGACAATGAAGCGCATCATTTTATTTGATGGCGAATGCAATTTCTGCAATTGGAATGTTCAATTTATTATAAAACGAGATCCAAAGGCTATCTTTAAATTTGCCTCACTTCAAAGTGAGGTTGGGCTACAATTAATAGAACAATATCATATACCTAATCATAGAGATAGTTTAATTTTAATCGAAAAGGATCAATATTATGTGAAGTCAACCGCTGCTTTAAGGATTTGTAAAAAATTACATCTTTTTTGGAGGTTTCTATCCATTTTTATGATCATACCTAAGAAAGTAAGAGATTTTGGTTATGATATTATTGCTAAAAATCGTTATAAGTTGTTCGGGAAAAGTGATAGATGTATGATCCCTTCCCCCGAAATGAGAAAAAGATTTTTGTCTTAAAATAAAATAGAGTTCATTTACTTTGATAAAATTTGTGCGATCTTTGTTGCCATTAAATCAATTGCAACATGATTTTCCCCGCCTTCAGGAATAATAATATCAGCATAGCGCTTTGTCGATTCAACAAATTGCAAATGCATCGGTCGCACCGAATGAATATACTGATTAATAACGGAATCAAGTGACCTGCCACGATCTTTGATGTCCCTCGTTAGTCTACGAATAATTCGTAAATCAGCATCTGTATCAACAAATACTTTAATATCCATTAATTCAACTAATTTTGGATCTTCTAATATTAAGATACCTTCCACGATAATTACTTGTTTCGGTTCTACGTTAATTACTTTTTCGGATCTCGTATGTAGCTTGTAATTATATACTGGTTTTTTAATCGGCTTCAGAGCGATTAAATCTTTTAAATGTCTCACTAATAAGTCGTTGTCGAATGCCAGTGGATGATCATAATTTGTCTGTAACCTCTGATCGAAAGTTAAATGACTTTGATCTTTATAGTAATAATCTTGTTCAATCACAAGAATCGTTTTATCAGAAAAGCGTCGGCATATCGATCGTGTCACAGATGTTTTCCCGCTTCCACTTCCACCTGCTACTCCGATAACTACTGGTTTATTTGTTGGCATAGGTAATCCCCCCAAAAATGTTCCTGTACATTACACAATACGTATTAAAGCATACATGATGGGGAAATATTTTGCCATTTTTAACTCATTTAAACCGGTTGGTATTTAATATAGATGTACAAGCTTCAACTAAACATGGAATAAATACTAAGAAAAGAAGCTGGGACAAAGGTGTTTTCACCAAAGAAAAACCCGAACAATGGTAGCTGCATATCACCCGCTCTGGAAATATACTTCGCTTTCACCACAGGGCATAAGAGTGACATCTGTTCAACCTGCGCTATCGCTTGTTTTCACAGTGTCTCCTTTACCGCGGGCGGCTGGTGAGCCTCCTCTATCGAAATTAAAGGAAGGCCAACGTCGGCATACCCCTTGCCGGGGCAGGGTCTCGCCGATGCCTTTCCTTCCGCGACGCACAATGTTTTCGATGGGACGAACGAAGTGCAGTCCCAGGACGTGACCGCTTTTAACCGACCAGGATTCTACGTATATTTCCTCCGCTAAGGTAATGCTTCGTCTTTAGAATTGGTCGTTTCGTTATGTCCCAGCCTCATGTTCTTAAAATTAAAAATATTTCTATCGACATCGGTTGACATTTTTTGAAATATTCCGACTAATTAGCTTAAATTGTTGCATTTTTTTTAATATCTACTTATTTATGTAATTCTTGTTTAAATTTTAGTGGTGTTACTCCCTTATATCTTTTAAAATGTTGGATAAAATGACTATGGTTTATAAACCCATATTTTTCCCTAATTTCTTTTAATGATTTATTTGTATATGTTAATTCATAAATAATTTCATCCATCTTGCGTTTCGTAATAAAGCTCGATACAGTTTCCCCTATTTGTAGTTTAAATAAGTTTGATAAATGTGTCGTAGAGATTTGTAATTGTTTAGCTAACCACTTTACGGTTAAAATGTCATTATCTAAATGATAGTTGATTAGTTCTAATGCTTTTTCGATATGGACACAACCATCAAATAATATAAAGTCTGCAATAATTCTTTCCTTCAACTGTTCAATAAACCAGCTGATCGATAAAAGGTATTCAGATAAATTACTCCATTTTTCTATTCTTGCAATGACATCGTAAGCATGAGAGAGTGCTCTAGGATGGAGTATTTTCTTTCTATTTTGGACTCTAATAATGTCTGTAATAATACTAGTAAAAAATATTCTCGCAATAAACACTTGTTCCTCCTCTGACATATCTAAAATTTCAAAGCAAAAGTCAGATAAGTAATTTTCACATTTTGAATACTCTTTCTTCTGTAAACTACTAAAAAACTTGTTATCGTACTCTGCAATAACTTCCTCTAAATTAAATATCAGAATACTTTCAACAGTGAAATGCTTCTCTTCTTCCCCTTTATTCCTTATCTCTATTTTTCTCCTCACCTTTCATTATCATTTTTATGAGGGTATCGTAATAGACTAATTTACTTGTAAAATAAACTTCTAGTTCATAAAGACTAAAACAATTTCATGTTACGTTCATTTTACCTGTTCCTTTTTCGGATTTCTATTAACTAAAGTTAAGTTAAAAGTTAAAAGTAGTTATTTATCATTAGATTAATTGAATTTCTTTGGCACGGACTATTGCTTGAGTACGATTTCTCACTTGTAATTTCTGATAAATTGTATGGTTATACACTTTTACAGTTCCTTCTGTTAGTGATAACTTTAAGGCAATTTCCTTATTGGTAAACCCCCTTTCCATTAGTTCCACTATTTGAGTTTCTTGAAAAGTTAAATCTTCATAATATATATCTGTTTTTTCTCCCCGGTTATTTTTTGTTCTCCGTAAAATGGCATTGATTCTAGCGACTAGTTCATTAGGGTCAAAAGGCTTTGTCATGTAATCATCTCCGCCTATTTCTAGTCCTGAAATTATGGACTGTTTTTCATTTAGACTACTTAGGTAAATGACTGGTACATCTTTATATTTATAGTTTTTTCGTAATTCTTTACAGACATCTAATCCACTCAATTCTGGCATTAAAATATCTAATACAATTAAATCTACCGTATTTTCTTTCATTCTCTCAAGTGCCACGCGCCCATTTTTTGCTGTAATAACTGTATATTCATTTTGTTCTAAATATAATCGTAGTAAAGAGCGAATTTTCTTCTCATCCTCAGCAATCAAAATTTTACCCTTCATCATCTAATCCCTCCTAATTGGTAATGTAAAGTAAAATTTGCTCCCTTTATTTTTTTGACTCGTTACACCTATCATGCCCCCATGAATTTCAACAATTTCTTTTGAAATGACTAAACCAAGCCCCGACCCTTTTTCTAAACAATATTGTTGCTCATTTAGCTTAAAAAAACGTTCAAAAAGATATGGAATATTTTTTTCATCTATGCCAATTCCCGTGTCCATTATCGTAAGCTTTACTTCTTTTTTTTCATTCTCGTTTTGTCGTATAACTGTTTCCATATAAATGCTTCCACCTTTTGGGGTAAACTTTTGTGCATTTACAATTAAATTAGTAAGAACTTGTTTAATTCGAATCGGATCTATAGAACAAAAAATATTCGTTTCTTTACCAATGCTTTCTTTAAATATAAAATGTAAATCCTTGCCATTGAATAACGGTTGTAACTCTTCATACATTTGAACGATGAATGTTTTCATATCAACTTCTTTAAAGTGAAATGAATATTGACCAGATTCTAATATGGAAAGTTCTTGAAGGTCCGCGATCATACGTGTCATCATTTTCGTGTCGTTATAAACGGCTCGTAAGTAGGTAGTGTCATCTTTAGGCACTATCCCATCTAACATTGCTTTAACATGTCCATGGATGAAAGTTAATGGAGTATTTAATTCATGTGACACACTTGCAAGTAAACGACGACGAGATTCTTCTACTTTTTGTAACGATTCATTCGCTACTTGTAATTCTTCTGTACGTTGTTTCACCTTTAGCTCCAATATCAGATTCAATTTACCAAGCTCTTCTGATAATCTTTCCACCCGTTCAAATGAATAGGATGATTTTCGCGATAAATGAATAGTCATAAAGAATAAATAAAATAAGATACTAACGGAAATAAATTCGTTTGTTGATATATGTTCGCTATAATGAAAAAAATCATTCCAAACGAGCACAAATAAAATAAGCAGTCCAATTAAATTTAAATATGCTCCAGGCATTCTTTTTATTCCTGCAATGATGGAAAAACAGACTATATAAATGAGGATAAATAATGCCAAAAGTTGATATATATAATTGGTTTGAAGAATAATCTCCAACGGAAACACCAACATACAAATGATATAAATAATAACGCAACTAACAAAAAAATTAGTCATAAAACGATAGCGATTACGAATGAATTCACGATTTATATATAATAAATAAAATAAAATACTAACAAGCCCTGTTATTAAATCAACGATGAGTAAGCTTTCAGGTTTAAAATCAAAAAACAGATTAATAAATAAAGTTTCTTTTATAAAAAATGTTCTTGTAACAACACCAAAACAGGCTAATGCAATAAATAATGCTGATAATTCTTTTTTTCGATGAAAATAAACAACTAAATGGTTGATCCCAATGATAAAAATACTTCCTAAGACAAACGCTTGAAATAATAATCTTATCTTTTCATTTACTACATTTTGCTGTTCTTCCTCTTGTTCTAATACATGCAATGTCTGTAAATCTTTCTTTTTAACGGATGATATCTTTTCTAAATAGTCAATGAATTGGTCCCATTTACTTTGTGTGTAAAATGGATGATGCATTTCATAAATGGAAGAGGAAGCTAATAATGGTGGTTCATCATAGTTATAAGCTAGAGATGGTTTTAAATAAAAAAATACTCCGAACAAACAAATCATCAATAATATAATGAAAATAAAGTAGATACCATATTTTTTTTTATCATATCTCATATGAACCCCCTACCAAGTTAAAAAATAAAAGTGAAAAAGAAGGTGCTCCCTTTCCCTATTTGACCATTATCAACTGTAAGAAGTAATACGAACACCCATTAAATAACTATATGCCGATTCATATGTTTGCTTCACCCCATAAATTGAATTTAGGACTAAACTTACCATAATGAGTATGGTTATAATTTAATAAAACAGATAGGGCTTCGTAAAAATATATGGTGGAGTGATAAATATAAAGAAAATATATATGGATCGTACAATCAGATACACTTTGCTTAATTCAGTAAATGTTCATGTTGAATGGTATGTTTTCCCGCCGATACTTTTACCATTTCTTTATCCACTTTAAAAGATGAAACGTAAATGATAGACCCAAGAACTATGATAGTTAAACAAAAGTGAAAGTTCTCTTCCGTAACCATCCATTCTATTCTCCTACTAAATTACGACAATTTTCTAATTTTTAACATCTTTAAATGTATTAAATCACATTTTTTCTAGAAAAACTATACTATTTTTTCATTTCATCAGTTAATCATTCCGAAAATAAACATTTCTTCTTACGTATATGAATTTTACGATATCAACGTTAAACTTATGTAAAGAAAAATAATTCGAAAGACCTATTTTATGAGGTTTTTTAAAAAAAAGAAAAGCAGTACCCAAAATTGGATCTGCTTTTTTATATTGAACAGAGGAAATGATAGTTCTTTCGTATTAATAAGCTCTTGCCCAGTAAACCATTTCTTTTGCCTTCTTACCACAACAAAAACATGTATCTGCAAGCTTTTCTTGTTCAAATGGAATACATCTTGATGTAACTTGTGTTTCTTCTTTTATCTTCTCTTCACATGCTTCATCCCCACACCACATTGCTTTCAAAAAGCCTGGATTTTCTTTAAGAGCCTTTTCTAATTCATCCATACTTTTTACAACGGTTGTTTTTTCATTTCGGTGTGCTAATGCTTTATCAAATAAATTTTGTTGGATTTCTTCTAACAATGCTGGTAAACGTACTTCCAATTCATCTATGGAAACAAACTCTTTTTCATTCGTATCACGACGAACGAGAACAACTTGATTTTTTTCAATATCTTTTGGTCCAATTTCAATTCGGACTGGGTAACCTTTCATTTCGCATTCATTGAACTTCCATCCTGGCATTTTATCACTTGCATCGATGTCGATCCGAACAATATCAGCTAATTTGTCGCGTAAATCATACGCTTTATCGAGAACCCCTTCTTTGTGCTGCGCAATTGGAATAATCATTGCTTGGGTTGGAGCAATCCGTGGTGGTACTACTAACCCTCGATTATCTCCATGCACCATAATAAGTGCACCCATAATCCGTGTAGATAGCCCCCATGATGTTTGATGAACGAATTGACTTTTCCCGTCTTTATCCAGGTACGTAATGTCGAAAGCTTCCGCAAAACCTGATCCAAAATGATGGGATGTTCCTGCCTGTAATGCTTTTCCATCATGCATCATACATTCTATCGTAATCGTATACTTAGCTCCTGCAAATTTCTCCATTTCCGTTTTCCGACCTTTAATAACAGGAATCGCTAAATAATTTTCTGCAAGATCTGCATAAACATTGAGCATCTGATCTGTTTCTTTTGCCGCTTCTTCATCTGTTGCATGAGCAGTATGGCCTTCTTGCCAATGGAATTCAGAAGACCTAAGGAATGGTCTTGTCGTTTTTTCCCAACGGACAACATTTGCCCACTGATTGTATAATTTAGGTAGATCCCGGTAAGAGTGAATATTCTTAGAATAATAATCACAGAAAAGCACCTCAGACGTTGGACGAATGGCAAGTCTTTCTGCAAGTTCTTCATCTCCACCATGCGTTACCCAAGCTACCTCAGGAGCAAATCCTTCCACATGATCTTTCTCTTTCTCTAAAAGGCTTTCAGGTATAAATAATGGAAAGGCGACATTGGAGTGACCCGTCTCTTTAATTTTTCGGTCTAATGCATCACGAACATTTTCCCAGATCGCAAAGCCATATGGCTTCATAATCATCGTCCCACGAACTAGCCCATAGTCAACTAATTCCGCTTGCTTCACTACATCTGTATACCACTGTGCAAAATCATCTTCCATCGCCGTTATTTTTTCTACAAATTGTTTGTTTTTACTCATTATATCGACCTCACTATCTGTATTCTTCATTTATAAGCTAGACTGGGTATGGACTGAAATGACATAAAAATATCCCCGAAATCCAATAAGGGACCGAGGTTATGGTGGTACCACCCTTGTTTACTTTTTTGTGCATCGCATGTCAAAAGTACACTTTTTCATGGTAACGGTTTTGAACCGCGCAATTCTTTATTAGCAAAGACTAATGTGAATCACGAACTCGGCAGGTAGGTTCTAACGATGGTCTTTGGAAATTTGCATCACCATTTCCTTTCTGCTAAAGACACAAAAGTTATACTAATCCTCTTCATCGTTGCTTCAATTATTATAATGTTAATATATATGGAGAGTTACGTAAAGTCAAGCAAGCAACAATATTTCTGTTTGCTTGCAAGATAAAGGAAGTATGTCGTTTTCATTGAAGGATAAAAAAACCGCCTAAAGCAATTTGCTTCAGACAGTTTTTCTATCATTACAGATCTACTGCTGTTACTCGGTCAAAGCCTTCCATCGCTCTAATTTGTTCTAATTCCTCTTTCGTTAATGGACGATCGATCGTTAACATCATAATTGCATTTCCGCCAATATGGAGACGACCAACTTGCATGGTAGCAATATTGACATCATTTTCTGCAAGTAAATTACCAACACGTCCGATTGCACCAGGTTGATCCTTATGATGGACAAGTAATAAATGTCCTTCAGGGATGACATCCATGCTATAGTCATCTACTTTTACAATTCTAGCACCTAGTCCATTAAGTAATGTTCCAGATACACGGCGTTTTGTCGATTTTGTAATTATTTCTACTGTAATTAAATTCGTAAAACCTCGTGCAGCCGATGTTTTCTTTTCATGAATCGTAATTCCTTTTCGTTCTGCTAAGTATGCAGCATTTACATTATTTACATTCGAACCTAAATAACGACTTAATAATCCCTTTAACGTATTTTGAGTAAGTGGCGCAATTTCAAGGGCTGTTAAATCACCTGCATAATTAATATTGATCTCGCTAATCACTTCTTCTTCTAAATGTGCTAGGAATAAACCGAGTTTTTCCGATAAATAAAAATATGGTTCTATTTTTCGCATTACTTCACGAGGAACAGACGGGATATTAACTGGGTTTCTTGCAAGTCCTCCTGATAAAATTCGGACGACATCATGACTCACATCAATCGCCACATTTTCTTGCGCCTCAATTGTACTTGCACCTAAGTGTGGTGTAGCAATCACTTCTTTTAAGTTTAATACTTTATGGTCAACTGCTGGTTCTTCTTCAAACACATCAAGCGCTGCCCCAGCAACTTTTCCTTCAACAATTGCATCATATAAATCATCTTCATTAATAATCCCACCACGGGCGCAGTTAATGACACGTACACCATCTTTCATTTTTGCAAAAGCTTCTTTATTAATAATATGACGAGTTTCTTTTAATAATGGTGTGTGAACAGTGATAAAATCCCCTACTGCAAGCACTTCATCTAATGTTCCATGCTCAATCCCAAGAGCTTCTGCTTTTTCTTTTGTAAAAAATGGATCATATGCAATGACATTCATCCGCTGACCTTTTGCACGTCTTGCTACTTCTGCCCCAATTCGTCCAAGTCCAACAATTCCTAACGTTTTATCCCGTAACTCGACACCGACATATGATTTGCGATCCCATTTTTTATCTTTAATCGATAAATAAGCTTGAGGAATATTTCTGGCAAGAGACATGAGCATCGCCATTGTATGTTCAGCAGCAGAGTTCGTATTTCCATCAGGAGCGTTGACAACGATCATTCCGTTTTCAGTTGCTGCATCTAAATCAATATTGTCAACTCCAACGCCTGCTCGTCCAATTACTTTTAAGTTATGTCCTGTTTCAATCACTTCGCGGGTAACTTGTGTCTGACTTCTCACTAATAAACCGTCGAAATCGCCTATTTTATTTAATAGTTCTTCTTTTGATAAACCAGTATCGATCACTACTTCAATATTGTCTGCTTCTCGTAAAGGAAAAATTCCGTCTTCACTTAATGGATCACTAATTAATATTTTAAATACCATTTTGGAGCCTCCTCATTCTAGTTTGTTGAATTTTACATGTAGTCAAGCATCTGAAACTCATTTTTAACAATCGCTATACTCCATTCCTCCTCAAAAAATCACCGAAAGACATTTATTGGAAAAACAAAAAACTTTCCACCCCTTCATCATAAGGGGCGAAAAGTTAAATTTACGCGGTACCACCCTTTTTCATTGCAATATTTCTCCTTGCAATCTTCGTTGGTTATGTGTTTAACGCACACATACGAACGAACCTACTTCTTTCAGTCCGTCTACTCAAAAGGGCTATTTATTATGAGTAACACTAGTTTCCACCTACCACTAGCTCTCTATCGTTACACTGATAATAAATGTATCTTCATCATCATAATTACCTATTAATTTTACTACTTTATCATAGCAAAATAACTTGATTTGTCAATATATTTGAACAACAATATTTGACATTTTATTGACTTCATTAGACAACTTCTGCACCTAATGTGTTTTTAAAATGCTCTAATGCCCATTCATGGCCAATTTGATTAAAACTTGCCACTCCATCCTTATGTACAACAATATGAAAGCCTTTATTATACGCATCTACAGCTGTATGCAAGATGCAAATATCCGTGCACACTCCAACGAGATGAACTTCTTTTATATTTCTTTCTCTTAGTTTAAGCTCAAGATTCGTCCCAGCAAAAGCGCTATAACGAGTTTTTTCAAAATAAAATACATTTTCATCATCTTTATGTTTCTCATAAAGCTCATTTAATGTACCGTATAACTCCATTCCCCTCGTTCCAACGATATTATGCGCTGGAAAAAGAGCAGATTCTGGATGAAGCTTATCCCCTTCTTCATGGGCATCAATCCCAAAAGTAACAAAATCACCAGCTTCAATAAATTCTTTTGTCAGCGAAACAATTTTCCCTTCGATCGCTTGTCCGGGTACACCACATGTTAGCTTCCCATCTTCCGCAACAAAATCATACGTGTAATCAACATTAATTAATGCTCTTCTCATTTTTACCCTCCATTAGATAATGCGCAAAAATTATATTTCTTCACTATTCACAATGATCTGATGAGCTTCCCCATATTTTCTTTTTGCAGCATGATATGTTGGCCCAACTAGCTCGGTATAAGAAAAGCTATGTTCAATGGCAGTCGTTATAAAGCTTTTCGCAAATACAACTGCGTCATGAATACTTTTACCTTTTGCCAGATAAGCGGTAATTGCTGCCGAATACGTACATCCAGCACCACTCGTATTAACTGTATTAATTCTAGGTGCTTCAAGCGTAGTTAATGTTGTTCCCTCATATAAAACATCGATAGCTGGACCTGTGAGGCGACCACCTTTTACTAAAACAAAGTCTGGCCCTAGATCATGCAAATCAATTGCTGCCTGTTTTAAATCCTCTACTGTGTTTAAAGGTCTATCGTTTAGTAAAATAGATGCTTCAGTCATATTTGGCGTAATAACAGTAGATAATGGGATTAATTTTTCCTTCAGTGCCTCGATTGCATCATCTTTTAATAGCTTTGAATCCAGTTTCCCAACCATAACGGGGTCGACAACAATATCTTTAATGTCTGAATGGGCAATCAGTTCAGCAGTTTTTTCAATGACTTCTTTTGAAAATAACATCCCTGTTTTTAATGCATCGAAACCGACTTGCATTTTCGCAGTTGCAAACTGTGCTTCAATCGCCTCAACCGTCTGTGGATGTACATTTTTATTCGTTTCTGGATGGCGTCCGACAATAGCGGTTATCACACTCATGCCGTATACATCTAATTCTTGAAATGTTTTTAAATCAGCTTGGATGCCAGCACTTCCCCCAGCTGCCGAGCCTGCTATTGTAAGAACTCGTGATGGCTTATTCATAAGAAAATCCTTTCTACTGTTCATTTTTACGATCATGACTACTTTTCTTCTAGTTTGAATGATAAGATATACTATATTGATTGAAAAAAACAAATATTAAAGCAACTTTCAAAGAATAATTATAACATATGTATAAACGTTTAAAAAAAAGTTTGTTTGGAGGGAGAAAAAATGAAGTATTGTTTTCATTTTCTATTGATATTTTTTATATTCCTTACCGCTTGTTCAACGAACGTCCAGAACGAGGAAGTTGATCTAAAAATTAGTGATGTAAAGCTAACTCAGTTGGAACAAGGAATGATGAATTTAGTAGGTGATAATTCCATTATTTTTGAGATGCAAGTCAAAAATGATGCGGCAAATGAAATTGAGCTAACTGTCGATCATTATGAAAATGGTGAACTTCAAGGTACAGAGATGTATTTTACTGCAAGTTTGCATGATATGGATGACAGTAATCCAATTCATATTATTATTGCTAATCGAGGCATTAATGACCAACATCAATGGATTGGCTCTGTTATAGCAGAAGATAGTTCAGCAAGTTTCCAAACAGATTTAACAGCGATTCCAGTTCATTCAGCCAGTACATTTGTACCAATAGATACCCCTTTTCCGTTCAATTAAATGAAAAGAAGCTCATCAGTACTCTAATCCTTTCAAAAGACGGTCCCATTCATGCGAATATTAAATCAGAACAGGATCTTGAAGAAGTTCATCAACATGACCATGTCTATGTTTTTTATGCACTTGTAAAGTAACAAAGACGCAAGAGGGTGGATCAAAAGGAAATCCGAGCAATAATGACTGTGTATACTCCGCTTCGGAAGTATAGTTCGCCCATCCTAAAGCGGCAAGTGAGCCTTCAACACAGCTAATTTCAGAAATTATTTTCATCCATAAATATAATTAAATAGTCTGCTTGTTAGTAGCTTTATCCTCTCCTTAAGATATGGTGTATACTGTATTGGCCTTTTGGGAAAAGTAAAAAAAACGTTAAAAAGGTGATTTTTGTGAAATATCAAACGGTAGAACAGCGTTATGAAGAACAAAAGAAAATGCAAGGACAATTAAAGCCAAAACAGCAAGTAAATATCGATATGGCAACCCCACAAAAACAACATGTCGAAAATATATTCAATGCAACAAAACAAGCATTACAAAAAGCGCATCAATCTGTTCGGCAAGCACAATCAGAAAACCCGATAGCAGCATCCCTATTAATGGCAGATCAAAGTTTAACGAATGCTACTCAATTACTACAACAATTACAAACAGCTGCACCTGAATTTGCACAAAGTCTTCCAAAAGGTGCCCAACAGCAATTAAAACAATTAGATCATCAGATCGAAACTGCAACCAGGACACTGCAGATGCTTCAGCAAGCAATAAGTTCAAAATAGGGACGATTTTCTATATTTGTGTCGACAAGGAGACAATTTTCCGTCAATATTTCTGTTATTTCCCGGGAAATGGTGCTAATTTTTGCAGTAAGTTGACATAATCATCTACTGTATCGACATCAGTATGTAAAATGGGATCTGTTATTTCAAATAAATATCCCAAATGTACGTTACGTTGAATGAGTTGGCGTGCTCCTGTATCTCCTTTTAATTCATACAGTCGTGGAAAAAAACGTGCATCGAATAAGATTGGCGGACTGATCGTACCACGATAGGTTGCTCCAATAAAAGCGAGCAACCTATGTGCATGATAATACTCAATCAATTGATTGATTAAATGGACTGAAATACATGGTTGGTCAGCCAATATAACAACAATTGCTATCGCTCCTCCTTTTTTCGCTTTATCTAATCCATATTTTAATGAAAAGGATTGCCCTTTATTCGACTGTGTACATGATAGTATTTTAACTTTCTTCCTATATTTCGCCCTTAATGCTTCTGGAAACCATTTCAGTAAATCGCCTTTTTTAGTTACGACAAATACTTCATCCAAATTTGATTGCAGAGCTGTTTCTAGTGCCATACTTCCGAGTGGTACTTTTCCTAATGAGGCAAGTAATTTGTTTTGTCCAAATCGGCTACTTTGACCTGCTGCTAAATAAATCCCGATGATCTTTTGCTGGTTCATGCGATAAAGCACCTCGCTTCACTCGAATTAGATCGGCGACGATACTAATCGCAATTTCTTCCGCTCCCTCTGCACCAATTGCTAATCCAACTGGAGATTGAATAAATGCTGGAATTTCTTTCCCATCTAATAATCTAGTTGTTCGCTTTCTAGGCCCTAAAATGCCAAAATATCGATATCGTTTTTTTGATAACAGTTTCTGGACTAATTGTTTATCCTTTTGAAAATCATGTGTCATAATAACGATCGAATCTGTGTAAGTAAATATAATATCTTCTAGTGAATCGTCATGGATAAAAATCGCTTTTGGAAATGTTTTTTCACACAATAATGTTGCCCGCCAATCCCAAATATGAACATTGAATCCAGTTTGCTCGGCAATAGTTGCAAGTGGACGAACGTCTGCCCCTGCTCCAAATATAAATAATCTTGAGTTTGGCTTGAAATGTTGGAAATATGTATGGCCAATTAATTTATTCGACCTTTTTTCTTGAAAAGAATCTTCATCAAATGAAGATTCAGAACCAAACATTTCATTTTTATTTTGAATATAATAATTCGTTGGAATGATAGAAGGAACTGTATGTAACGATTTAACCGCTATTACATCCATTCCCTCTTTTAACGTTTCATATACTTTTATTAAATGCTTGTGTTGATCGGATTCAAATTGTATTTTTTCTAATAGTATATGGACTTTTCCGTTACAACCGACTCCACGTCCCCAACCAAGATCATCTTCCGCACTCATATCATAAACGACTCGTTCGGAAAAGTATTGATCCTGTTGTAAAAGATGATTTGCCCTAATCTGTAAATCTTCTTCTAAACAGCCAACACTTATCATTCCAACTGTCTGCTCTTTTTTACTAAACAACATCATTGCCCCTTCTTTTCGGTAAGCAGATCCTTCGACATCGATAATGGTTGCAAGTACAACCGTTTCATCTGTTGAAGCAATTTCTCTTAAGATTTCATTACAATCATCCATAAGCTCTCCTCGCTCGTAATAATTCTTTGACAGACTCCTTTATTTCCTGATATCCAGTACAACGACAAATATTTGAATCAAGCCACTCATCCACTTCAACATCGTTTGCATTTGGTTCATTTTCAATTAGTGCATAACAATTTAGAACAAACCCCGGCGTACAGTATCCACATTGTAGTGCCCATTTTTGAATAAATTTGTCTTGAATCGTCGTATCCGTTAGCCCTTCAATCGTAGTAATGTGCTTATTACTAGCTTCTACCGCCAGCATATGACAAGCATTCAGCGGTTTTCCATCCATTAATATAGTACATGACCCACAATCACCATTGTTACAACCCGGTTTTGCTCCCGTCAATCCCAATTGTGCCCGTAATATATGTAAAAGGGTATCCGCATTTCGGACAAACACTTCTTTTTCCATTCCATTCACAGTCATTGATATTTCCTGTTTTGTCATGATGACACGGCCTCCATATTTTCTAGCATTTTCACTAGAGATGATTTAAGAACAAATTGACGATATTTACTAGATGCATGCATGTCATCTATTATTGATGCTGGTAGTAACTTAATCACTTTTTCTACCCTTTTATCAAATGATGTTTTATGATCGTTTACTTGTTTATCAATTTCCTTCGAGTGAAAAGGAAATTCATATAAACCACTAAATGCTACTTTTATATTCTCCTCCATTTGTAACGCAGCCAATGTTAAAATTGGATAGTTTACCTTTGATTGCTTCGTTTTCTTTTCATTAAAAAAGGCTTGATTTACTACCTTTTTATCTGTTAGTATTTGAACGATAAATTCTTCCTCTTTTAACCTTATTTTATCCTCCTCAAAAACAGTTGTGATTTTTTCCTTTTTTATGCCTTTTTTTGTTGCAATAGCTAGTTTACTATCTGCTAGTAAGAAGGGAAGAATTCCTTCCTTATAGGGCAAGTTACTCATTAAATTTCCACCTATCGTAATCTTATTCCGTTCTGTACGTGTAGCGATTAGCCGAATCACGCTTGAGAGTAGAGGAAAAAAGTTCGTTTCCACTAAATCAGTTAACGTCTTTGTAGCACCTATTACTAATTCTTCCGTATTTTCTTCCAATACATTACATGCCGGAATTGCTTTTAAGTCGATCACTACATCGGTCATTATTTCATTCATGCGTGCACGACTAATAAATTCAGTTCCACCACCATAGTACATGACCTTTTTTCCATTCGCTGTAAATTGCTCGAATAATTGAAGCGCCTCTTCAGCTGAGGATGGCTTCACATATTCAAAATCAAAATGAATCATTTTCCCCCTCCATTCACTGTTTGCCAAATGTACTCTGGTGTTAGTGGTAATTCATGCAGGCTTACTTGACTAGCTATCGATAAACTATTCGATAATGCGCCAGCCATTCCAATTACTCCATATTCACCAATACCACGTGCACCATATGGCCCATCAACTAGTGGAGTTTCAACAAAATCCACTAAATAGTCAGGTGCTTCACTAGCCCTTATCGTATCGTATGATCTAAGTTGTGGATTTAATACTACTCCATCTTGGTCAAACATAAATTGCTCTCTACTAGCCCAACTTAACCCTAAGTACATTCCGCTTCTCATCTGGCCTATTGCAGCTTTCGGATTTATTACTTGCCCAGCATCTAATACGGTTGCAGCTTTCAGTAGTTTATACGTATAATCTTTTGGGTCATATTCTATTTCTACAGCTTGTGCACCGACTGTCCATTGTGGACCTGGTTTTCCAAATCCAGTTTCAGGGTCAAGTGGTGTTAAATGACGGACAACATGTGAACCAGCACCAAGGATAAGTCCACCAACTGAATTTCCATTCGGATACTTATATGCTGTAGCTAAGTCTTTTATTTTCACATAAAACTCTGGACTATCTTTCATGTACACAAGTCCATTTCCAACTTCTAAATCTGCCGGCAGACATTTTAAAGCAACTGCTCCAACCTGTTTTAATTGAAAAATTGCATCCTCGGCCGCTGCCATCACTGCCCTCCCAGCTAAATAGGTTGTACTACTTGCGACTGTTTTCCATTGATGTGGATCATATTGGGTATTCACTTCCACAGTTATATGTATTTTTTTCATATCTAGCTGTAACTTTTCAGCCAGTATCTGCGTCAACACTGTCTTTGTTCCTTGCCCAATTTCGACTGCAGCACAATTTAAATTGACACTTCCATCTGTATTAAAAGTTAGTATCGTGCCTGCAGTTGCATTTGGTGGTGTACTCGATGTTTTCCAAAAGCTACTTATCCCTTTTGTCTTAATTTTGCCATCTCTCGTTATCGTTCTTTCTTCCCCAGTCCAATTAATTAACTGCTTTAATTTCCTTAAACATGCAGAAACATCTCCCAAATTACTTGCATTTAAATGCACTTGAGTTGGTGTCGTATCTCCTGGCTTTATTGCATTCATTAAACGTAGTTCAAGTGGATCAATCTTTAATTTTTTCGCTAATTGATCCATCGCCCTTTCCATGACAAAAGTTAATTCTGGATGTCCAAAACCACGGAAAGAAGTCGCATATGGTTGATTTGTATAAACACAATGCGAATCAGTATGCACATTTTCAATCTTAAAGGGACCTGTACAATCAACTGCACCAGCTTTACTCATCCCAGCTCCCATATCCGAATATGCACCGGTATTAAAATAATATTCATATTGAGCTGCTGTTAATTTACCAGCTCTCGTTGCCCCTAATTTCACCGTAGCTTCTAGTCCAAGATGAACAGGTGAGGTAACGAGATCCTCTTCTCTCGTATTTACAAGTCGCACCATCCTTCCCCCAACTGCACGGGATGCAAGAAAAGCGGTAAATTCAAGTTGTACACAACCTTTTCCACCAAAAGCACCCCCAACTAACGGTGTTTGTACGGAAATCTTTCCGGCATCTATGTTGAAAAATTCGCTAAGCATTTTTTGCACATAAAATGGTCCTTGTGTCGATGAGTAAATCATGACACGACCATCATGTAAAATTTCTGCACGGACAACTCTTGTTTCTAATGCAACATGGTCAGCGGGACCAAAAGAAAAATTTGCTTCTATTGTAATATCACTTTCTTCCCATCCTTTTTCCATATTGCCTTTTCGAATTTTTGTTAAGTTAGCAATATTTGTTTTAGGGATAGCATGAACACCTTCAACCATCGTTGTATATTTTCCCAAATGTTCGTGGATTAAAGAGGCATCCTTTTTGGCTGCTTCCCGAGGAGACTGTAAAATTGGTAGAGGCTCATATTGTACTTCAATTAAGCTAGCAGCATATTTCGCTAGATGCTCCTTATCGGCTACTACAACAGCAATTGGCTCACCAAAATATCTTACCTTTTCATAAGCAATTGGTGGACGATCCGCAAGCATTGGTCCAACCGGATAAGGAAAATCCTCACCAGTAATAATGGCGTGGACTCCGCTGACCTGTGCTGCCTTTTCAAGATTGATGTTTTTAATTTTTGCATGAGCATGGGTACTCGTATGTAATGCTGCTATTAATACACCTGGTTCCATGACATCATCTGTATATTTAACCCTTCCATACGCTTTATCTTCTATATCAACCCTTTGAATATCTTTTCCAACATAAGTAAAGTTCTTTTGGTTCATTTCATACATCCTTATTTTGGTATTTGCTACTATTAATTTCCCCCTATAAAAGGATATATATTCAATGGAACAAAAAAAACTTGCAAGCATATTTACAGCTTACAAGTTTTTATATAAAGATTGTTAAAACAAACCAAATGATCATAATAAATTGAAGGATGATTTTTGCGACGACGCCACTTAAAAAACCAGCTAAAGCACCAACTGCAGCGAGCATCGCTTCTTTTACAGGTCGTTTTTCTATTATTTCAAGACAAAAAACGATAAGAAGTGGCAAAAATATCATTCCAAAAGGTGGGTAGATGAAAGTTCCAATAATTACACCAATTATTGCTCCCCACTCACTTTTTTTCGTCCCACCAAACTTATATACGAAATAACGATTCGTTAATAAATCTGCTCCGACTAAAATGATAGTAAAAATGACCATTACTACCCAAAAAAGTACAGAGAGCTGCTCACTACTAATGAAAAAATGATACAAGAAAAAACCAATCCAAATAGCTACTACAGCCGGTACGATCGGAATAAATACTCCGACAAAACTAATTATAAATAAACAGATAATGATCGTCCAAATAATAATATTCAAATTTGTTTAAGCTCCTATATTTATTAACTCGCTTCTTTACGAAATAGTGTAGACAATTTTACTTCTTCTTTATTCACAATTCTTTTAAAATTTTCAGCATGTTTTATAAAGAACAGTACAGTAAAAAGACAAGCGACAAATGTAGGTGCCCTGCCAAAAGTATAAAGTGTATACGCAATAAAAGATAAGTACAACATCAAAGTTCCCGTAACAAAGTAGTTCGTTACAAAAGCAAATAATAATAATATAATAAGTCCCATTACTGCAAATTTCCAGTCAATATACAATAAAACACCGAATAAAGAGGCCGTCCCTTTTCCACCATTAAAACTCATTTGTAAAGGAAAGTTATGTCCAATTACAACAAATAATGCATTAACATATAAAAGTAAAATTTGCATTTCGAATAATACATTAAATTTATTTAATAAAGCTGCTACAATTAATAAGGATACAATCGCTTTAAAAACATCAATAAAAGCAACGATAAAACCATATTTCCACCCTAATAATAAAGTTGCATTGGAAGCTCCTGCATTCTTCATTCCATTTTTCTTTATATTAATCTTTTTATATTTACCGACTATTTGTGAACCATGAATACATCCGAACAAATAACCGATAATAACTATCATTAGAAGGTACATCTTTTTCCTCCTTTCTTCTCCTATTCTACTACACTCATGCCAATAAATGATAATTTTTTATTATTTCTTTACAAATAATGATCATAATAATGTATAAAAATAGCATTTATTTCAATAAAATTCAAGTAGCTAAATCAATAAATATCAGATGAATGATAAAAACCATAACGAAAAGTCTACCTTCAATGAATCCAACGTTAGCATGTTGGACTTATTAAAGATAGACTGTTCGTATAACGCTATTCATTCATATAAATGACAAGCGACTTGATGATCTTTTGACCGTGCTTCCATTACAGGCACTTTTTGTTTACAAACATCCATCGCAAATGGACATCTCGTATGGAACACACAACCAGATGGTGGATGTAATGGCGAAGGAAGTTCTCCTTTTAAAACAACTCTTTCTTTCTTCATCTTAGGATTTGGCAATGGTACCGCGGATAATAATGCTTGAGTATAAGGATGAAGGGCTGACTCAACTAATTCGTCTGTCCGTGCCTCCTCTACTAAATTGCCTAAATACATCACACCAATCCGATCCGATATATGCCTAACAACACTAATATCATGAGCAATAAACAAATACGTTAACTTCATTTCTTCTTGTAATTCTTGTAGTAAATTGATTACTTGCGATTGGATCGATACATCTAAAGCGGAAACAGGCTCATCGGCAATAATTATTTTAGGATTAACAATCAGTGCTCTTGCCAGACCAATTCGTTGTCGTTGTCCACCTGAAAGCTCATGTGGGTATCGGTAGTAGTGATCGATGCGCATACCGACCTTTTCCAAAATATCCATTACTAAATCTGTGCGGTCTCTTTTATTTCCAATCTGATGGATCGCTAACGGCTCTTCCAATGATTGACCAATCCGCTTTCGTGGATTCAAAGATGAATAGGGATCTTGAAAAACCATCTGTAATTCCTGACGCATTTTACGACTTTCTTTCCCACTTAATTGGAAAAGATCTTTATTTTTGTACATCGCTTTACCTTCTGTCGGTTCGATTAAGCGTAAAATGGTTCTTCCAGTCGTACTTTTTCCACAGCCTGATTCACCTACAAGCCCATATGTTTCTCCTTCAAATAATTGAAAGGAAACATTATTAACTGCTTTTACCATTCCTTTTTTTCCACCCAAATTTCCTAATGGCCCTTTTACTGGAAAATATTTTTTTAAACCTTGAATATCAAGTAAGGGGGTTTCTTGTTCTTTTCCTATTTTCACTATTTGTTGTTCAGACATATTGATCCTCCCTTTCTTGATCTTCCTCAGCAATTTTTTCCGCATGCCAACATCTTGCCTTTTGGCCATTTTTAAACTCACGTAATTCTGGCACTTTTTCAACACATAATTCATCAGCAAATGGGCAGCGGGTAGCAAAACGACAACCTTTTGGAATATTATCAAGGGCAGGGACAGTTCCTTCAATGACATGTAACTTCTCTGAGCGATCTCCATCAATTTGTGGTACAGACTTCATTAACCCTCTAGTATACGGATGTAACGGATTTTCGAAAACATCAACAACGTTAGCTTCTTCCACAATTTGACCGAGATACATAACGACGACACGTGTACAAATTTCAGCAACGACTCCTAGATCATGTGTAATAAAAATGACACCCATATTTAATTTTTTATTTATTTCAACAATGAGATCTAAAATTTGTGCTTGAATCGTTACGTCAAGCGCCGTAGTTGGCTCATCGGCGATTAATAATTGCGGTTCACATGATAAAGCAATGGCAATCATTACTCGCTGCCTCATCCCACCAGATAACTCATGGGGATATTCCTTCACTCGCTTTTCTGGAGCAGGAATTCCCGTCAATCTCAACATTTCAACTGCTTTTTCGTACGCTTCTTTCTTCGATACATTTTGATGGAGCAAAATCGATTCCGCAATTTGATGACCGATTGTAAAAACTGGATTAAGTGAACTAAGTGGGTCCTGGAAAATCATCGCAATATCATTTCCGCGAATGGATTGCATCTTCTCATCAGATAGTTCCAATAAATTCGTCCCTTTAAGTTTTATTTCACCATCATATTGAGCGAGTCGCTTTTCGTCAAAAAGCCTTAAGATTGACTGAGACGTCACACTTTTTCCACACCCTGATTCACCAACTACCCCTAATATCTCTCCTTCGTTCACATGGAAAGTAACGCCATCTACCGCAGTTACACGTCCTCGCTCCGTATGAAAGTGTGTCTTTAATTCATTTATTTCTAAAAGAGGTTGTTTCGGCATGTAATCACCCTAACTTTTTATTATTTCTTTCCTTGATTTGTATGTGGATCGATTAAATCACGAAGCCCGTCTCCTAATAAGTTCAATCCAAGAACAGATAAAACGATCATGATCCCAGGAAAAACAGTCATCCACCAAGCATTAAAAATAACTAATTTCCCATCATATAAAATATTTCCCCAACTTGGATCTGGGGCAGGAACCCCCGCTCCTAAAAAGCTTAAAGCAGCTTCGGTAATAATCGCGTCAGCAAAAATGAACGTTGCTTGAACGACGAGTGGCGATATCGTATTTGGCATCATATGTCCCCATATGATCCGCCATGTGCTAGCTCCTTGCGCTTTCATCGCTTCAATATACGTTTGCTCTCGAACAACGATAGCCGCCGAACGAATGACTCTAGCTACATGTGGTGTAAAAACGATACTTAAAGCAATAATTACATTTTTCGTATTTGGCCCAAGTGCCGCCATTAAAGCAATACCGAGTAAAATTGCTGGAATAGACATAAGTCCATCACAAATCCGCATTAAAATATGATCAAGAAATCGATAATAACTTGCATATAAACCAATAATCATGCCAAGTAGCGAAGTAATGGCGGCTACTGAAAATCCTACTCCCATCGTTACTTTCGAACCATGAATGATGCGAGATAATAAATCCCGTCCGAACTCATCCGTTCCAAGTAAATGTTCAGCACTTGGCGCTTGAAGTCTATCTTGTACAACCATTTCATACGGATCATGGGAAACGAGGAATGGCCCAATTAATGTTACGATCATTAAAAATAAAATCGTCATTCCACCAGTAACCATTAATTTGTTTGAGATTAATCGTTTAAAAAATAATTGTCTTTGTTCTTTTTTAAGTTTTTGTTTCACGCTGGTGAGTCCAACATTACTTTCAACTGTACCCATTTTCATCCCCCTTTTTTAGTCATTATCTAACCGGACTCGTGGATCAATTAATCCGTATAATAAATCAATCACTAGATTAATAAATACATAGGATAACGTGACAAACAATACAACACCTTGAATAACGGCATAATCACGACGTTCTACTGAGTTAATGATCAATTGGCCAATTCCAGGAATATTAAAAATCGTCTCCGTAACGACGGCACCAGCTATTAAAATTCCAAATGTTTGTCCAATAACGGTTAGAATCGGAAGAAAGGCATTACGTAGCGCATGTTTATAAACGATGCTCCTATTTTTTACCCCTTTTGCCTGAGCCGTTTTAATATAGTTTGTATTTAATACTTCTAACATAGAAGTTCTTGTCATCCGCGCTACAAGTGCAGCTTGTATTGCACCTAAAGAAATGGCAGGCATAATAAGATATTTTAGATGTGTAAAAAAACCTGCTTCCAAAGGTTGATATCCGGCTACTGGTAACCAGCCTAACTTTACTCCGAAAAATAAGATTAAAAATAAGCCAAGCAAAAAGCTAGGGATCGACATTCCTAAAAGCGAAACACCCATAATAGATTGATCAGCAACTGTACCACGACGATTCGCTGCTGCAATTCCTAATGGGATGGCAATGATGATCGTAATAATTTGTGCTAATATTGCTAAAGAAATCGTCGGTTTTAAATGCTCAATAATCGATGTAGTAACAGGTTCATTGGAGAAATAAGACGTGCCAAAGTCACCTTGAAACACCCCTAATATCCAACGAATATATTGTTCATACACAGGTAAATCTAGACCAAGTTGCTGCCGTAGTTCATCGATTTGTTCTTGGGATGCATCAATTCCTAAAATGATCGAAGCAGGGTCACCTGGAGTAATATGAATAAGTAAAAAAATTGCTATGGAAACGATAAATAAAACAGGGATAAGTGAAAGTATCCGTTTTATGATGTAGTTAAACAAAGGATAAACCTCCTTTTTACAGTTTTTTTCAAAAAGATATTAATCGTTTTCTACTCCGAACAAGAAAGTTTCAAAACGAATGACCAGTTGAAAGAGTTACGAGACATCTGTTTCTTTTCTCGCATAAGCAAACACTCTACGAACTGGCCAATGTCATATTCCACTAAAGAGAATCGTTTCATTTAATCTAGGAGATTGAGGCAAAAGTATTTCCACCAAATAAAAACCGGAACAATGGCAGCTGGATATAACTCGCTACGGAAATACACTCCGCTTTCCGCGGGCGGCTGGTGAGCCTCCCCAGGCTAACGCCTTCCGGAGTCTCTCCTAGGCCTTCTTCCCACAGGAGTCTACGTATATTTCCTCCGCTCAGATAATGCATTGTTCGTCTTTAGACTTAATCGTTTTAGATATGTCTAAGGCTCCTAGTAAACATTACTCCATTCTCTTTATCTATTTTTATAAACAGGCAATTTATCAATATATGGGAATAGGTCTGTTTTACACACGTCATATATTCGCTCCAGTTCTTGTACTGGGTTTGGATGCTCGTCTGCTCGAATATTAACAATTGCATAATCTAATTTGTCTACAACGTGTAAAGCAGCAGATTGGCGTCCCCGTTTATCACCACCAGCATTTTGTCCTGCATGAAGTGCTTCTAGTAATCGTTCTGGTAGATAATCGAGATTCGAATTTTCATATGTTTCTGCCATCACTTTCACTACTTCTTCCCCAACTAACATATTCCCTGCAACTACAAATTGGTCACCAAAGTAATGCCCTGCCCAAGGAACTGTGTCATTACCAGTATAACCGGCTGTTCTACCTTCGTTATCAACAATGGCTAATTGTCTTTTTTCATATTCCGCGTCTTCCCTTTTTACTCGTTCCATTACTTGTTCAGCAGTCATTCCTTGTTCTAAGTATTTTAGACCATCAATCCCAAAGTAAGGATTAAGTGCAGCTTGTGTTGCAATTGCCCCTACATTTGCTTTTACATATACCGCTAGTCCGCCTACCGCAGGACGAGCTGTACTTACCGCTATTCCGAGCATCCCAGTTTTTTTACAACGGGCTGTAATTGAAAATGTCATCGTAACTCTTCCTTTCTTTTTTAGTGTAATAAGAAAAGCCAAGGTGCTTGTAAGCTATTCCTTTACAAAGGCACCTAAGCTCATCTCACATATAAACTATTTATTATTCGTTACGTTCCAAAGAATCATCCGATCAGAATACTGGTAGTTTTCAACAGAAGTACGTGTCGCATCAACTCGATTATAGTCTCCAATTTTTGCTGCAGGCAGATAATCCCAGAACCATGCTTGTAATTCATCATAAACTGGTTTTGCATCTTCTAAAGTTGGTTGCGTTCTAAATTTCTCCATTAGCTCTGTTAATTCATCACTTTCTGTCCATCCAGAAATTTGTGTGTTTAAGAAATGGTGTGATGTAGGTTCAGGTTTATACCCGATCCAAACCATATTAATATCGTACGCTGTTTCATCTGTCATATTATCGAGTAATGTAGCCCAGTCATACACATCCAATTTTACCTTTACACCAATTGCTTCAAGTTCAGCTTGTAAAACAACCGCCGCATTATACATGAACTCATAGTCTCTGGAAGTCATGATCGTAATTTCTTCTCCGTTATAACCTGCTTCTTCAAAAAGTTGTTTTGCTTTTTCGGGATCATTTAAATTATATTTATCTTTCCCAATATCGCTATACCACTGCTCTTCCTGATGTGGCATCATCATATTGTGGTTTAATGTATAATACTTAGGATCTGAAAACGCTGCTGTCATCATCTCATCAATGTTAATTAATGTCGATAATGCTTCACGAGCTTTTACATCTGCGAAGGGACCAACCTTTTTGTTCGTAAACATAATTAACGTTCCAGCCCCTGGAATAATTTGGTTTTCAACATTCGGGTCATTCTCTAACTGATCTGCATTGTCGTACGGAATTTCGTGAGCAATATCATACTCTCCTGATACGATACCTGCGACTCTAGTCGATGAATCTGTTACAATTTCAAAATAAATATCATCAACTAACGCTTCTTTCTTACCATACAACCCATCTGCCTCATCTTCTAACCCTGTGTAGTCAGAAAACTTTGTAAGATGAATATGTTGGTCTTGTTTCCATTCTTCTAATGTAAAAGGTCCTGTTCCAATTAAATCTTCTTCTTTCACTGAAGTCTCATCTGCATTTTCGATTGATTCCTTAGGCATAATTGCTGCAAATGAAGATGAACCTTGTGAAATGGAGTTTAATGCAGTTGATAATGGCTGATCCATTTTTAAAACAACTGTATAATCATCCTCTGCTTCAAAAGTAGAATTTTCAAATTGACCACGACCGCCTGGGCCATCTTTCCATCTGTTCATGGAAGCAACAACGTCTTCTGCTTTCATTTCTTCACCGTTATGGAAAAGTACCCCTTCCCTTAAGTGGAAAGTGATCGTTTTGCCATCTTCACTTTGTTCATAAGATTCTGCAAGCATTGGCTTAATATTGTACTCCGAATCAGTAGTTAATAATGTTTCAAATACATGTCCCATTACTTCCGCTGTAATAATTGCTGCACTAACATGTGGATCAAGACTAGGTGGTTGAGCTGAATATGCTACTCGTAATTCACCACCAGTAACCGTCTCTCCTTCATTTTCCTTTCCTTCTTCTTGTTTAGTCGTATCCGAAGAACAAGCAACAAGGGCCATGATGACTAAAGATAAAAGTAAAATTCTAGCTGTTTTTGAAAAACTCATTCCAATATCCCCCCAAGTTTTTTTGTAAAGTGGCTCCATCTTCTCGCGTTACATTCTCTCATTCATTTTAATGATTTATTCTAAAACGAATATTCAGAAAAATCAATTACAAAAATGGAAAATCCTTTTTATGGTTATATCACCTTACATTTAAGTTATTTTTTTCCATTTGATTGCACAAATTTAGTTGTGCACCAGTAATTCACACAACAAATAGCAATCATTCACATTTCAATTTCTTTCCATCACCAACCATTCAAACTATTTTTAAAAATATATAAGGACTATATCACCCATACAAATCCCGACAATTTTTATCAAAATTTGCATATATGCTTGCCATTATACTATGTATAAAAATTAAGTCAATACTATTAACCGTTATAATTAATTTAATGCTTTATAAACCTTTATTCCTACTCTTAAAATGATAGATTAGTCACTGTAACTATATGGGCAGTACTCCCTTCATGAAGAAGCGAGAATGCGGAGTGCAAACGAGTAATGCGAGACTCAATACGAGAATGCGGAGTTCGAACGAATAATGCAGGACTCAAAACGGGAATGCGCAGTGCAAACAAATAATGCGAGACTCAAAACGGGAATGCGCAGTGCAAACAAATAATGCGAGATTCAATACGAGAATGCGCAGTGCAAACGAATAATGCGAGATTCAATACGAGAATGCGCAGTGCAAACAAATAATGCAGGACTCAAAACGGGAATGCGCAGTTCGAACAAATAATGCGAGACTCAAAACGGGAATGCGCAGTGCAAACAAATAATGCGAGATTCAATACGAGAATGCGGAGTTCGAACGAATAATGCAGGACTCAAAACGGGAATGCGCAGTTCGAACGAATAATGCGAGATTCAAAACGGGAATGCGCAGTTCGAACGAATAATGCAGGACTCAAAACGGGAATGCGCAGGGCAAATGAATAATGCGTGACTAAAAACGGGAATGCGCAGGGCAAACGAATAATGTGTGACTCAATACGAGAATGCACAGGGCAAACGAATAATGCGTGACTCAATACGAGAATGCGGAGCTCACGAATGGAGTGCTGAGTAGTGCGTTAGGAAAGACATAACTAATTTCGGACACATTATCAAGTATATTCAAATATAATTTCCTAGAGAGCAAAAAACAATTGGCTATCGTGTATATCACTATAGCCAATTCCTTTAACAAGTGTTTGGATATTGGAAAATTGAATGCATCCGTCTAATTTATCATTTTTTCATTTATGCTTGCTCAATCCGTTCGTTCTCCATGAATAAGTAGTCGTTGATAATTATGGCGGTAAGGGTGACATGTAAGTAACGTGGCTAAATCTTTATCTTGTTCGATTTCTAGTGAATCAGTCTCATCGGGATAAATCACTTTTTGATCATATACTTCATATGTAAGAGTTCCATCTAATGTATGAATATAAAAGATATCTCCTGAATATAGTTCATCGACGTTGCGAAACATCGCTTTTGTTCCCATCCCGCGATGTCCGGCTAAAACGGTATAAGTACTACTCCCACCAATTGGTAAGGAAGACCCTTCAACTTGTCCAATTCCTTTACTTAAAATTTCATCTGTTGCCCCTAAAAAGATTGGAATTACGAGTTTTAATTTTGGAATTTCAATTGCCGCAAACATATCTTCATATAGTCCGAGACATTCCTGGAATTGTTGTAACTTTTCCTCATTATCCCCGAACGGATCGCGAAAACCTTCACTGTCATAAAAAATATGTTCATTGCATTCTTGCGCCTTTGCCATTAATTGATCAAGTTCATCATCTGACATTTCTATATTATGAAAGTCTTCTACTTGTCCCTTTTGTAAATAACTATTCACCCATTGTGCAATATGCGGATAAAGTATAACGATTATTCCAAGAGAAAATATGACAATGATGGTTGATCTTTTTCTCATTGTCCTTCCCCTCGCTTTTTCATACGGCGATAGATGAAAAAGATGATGAGTAATAGCGCTAAAATAGAACCGACAAGATAGTAAAGAGTGTAATCATTTGACCTTACTTCCTCGGCCTGTTCTGGCACATATGGAACTCTATGCCCAGTGACTAACATTCGGTGAGAATTGATCATATATGGATCACATGTTAAAAGAGTCATTTTGTTTTGATCCTCTTCCATTGTTAACCATTCTGTTTCACTTGGCAAGACAATATCAATCGTATCTACTTCTATAGGTAGACGGAATAAATAAATAAAATCTGATTACTTATAGGGGAGCGTTTTTATGTCTAATAAAAGAAGTCGTTCTTTAAAAGAGAAAGTTGAAATATTGAATGCTTATGAATCCGAAAATCATTCCTTAAGTGAATTATGCGTTCTTTATTATGTGTATCCTAGTTCAATTATCGATTGGAGATATAAGTATGAAAAGCATGGAATAAAGGGGGGGCTAAAGGAATCTAAAACCTGGAAAAATACTCTAAAGAATTAAAATTAGCTGCCATAAGAGATTATGAATCTGGTAATTATTCTTTAAGAGAAGTGATTAGAATACATGATATTTCTGATACTAGGGTTTTGAGAGACTGGATTAAGAAGTATAATGGCCATAGAGAGATTACAGGTACGGCGAAAAGACTGAGTCAATCTATGGCTAAAGGAAGATCCACTACGTGGAAGGAAAAAATTGATATTGTTTATTATTGCTTATCTGTGGACAAGGATTATCAGGGAACAGCTGTTAAATATAAGGTATCTTACCAACAAGTATATCAATGGGTTAGAAAGTATGAAGTTGGTGGTATAGATGCATTAAAAGACAGACGCGGAAGAAATAAAACAGTGGAAAACACACTAAATAGAGAATTTTCAGCAGAAAATCCAAATCAGAAATGGGTAACGGATGTTACTGAATTTAAATATGGTAATTCAAAGAAAGTGTATTTAAGTGCTATTTTGGACCTATATGATAACACCATTGTCAGCTATGTAGTTGGTCATTCAGATAATAATCAACTTGTATTTGAAACATTCGATAATGCCATCAATACATTAGCAGCAACAAAGCCGTTGATCCATAGTGATCGTGGATAACTTCTTATCAATTTAAACGGAAAATTGATGAAGCAAAGATGACACAAAGTATGTCAAGGGTCGGAAAGTGTATTGATAATGGACCAATGGAGGCATTTTGGGGAATGATAAAATGCGAGAAGTATTATTTGAATAAATAGGATACTTTTGAAGAACTCGTAAAGGCAATAGATGAATACATGTATTTTTTCAATTACGAACGATTACAAGAAAGATTAAACGGCCTTAGCCCCATCGAATTTAGAGCTAAAGCCGCTTAAGCACATTTTTATTATTCCACTGTCTACTTGACAGGGAGCAGATCATGAAACAAGTGGTGTTTTTTCAAAATAGACTTACGAAGACAATTTTAATATTCAAAGCATTATAACTAATTATAATTTAGTAAATACTAGCTTAGATAATTAATTGTCTTCTAATCCAATTTTGATACCATGTACGAATTGATTTATTCGGTAAAGTGTTAATCTTCCTCAAGAATCCTTTTCAATTTATTATATTGCCTTTCCACATTGTACAAATCTCCAAACTCATCATAAAGCTGCATTAACATGAAATAGGAGTAATCCATATATGGGTACATTCTTTGTAGATGCAAGGCTTGCAATATTGCTTCTGTATAATTTTCTTGTTCGATTAAATAATCAATAATATCTTTGGACTTAGCTATATAAAGGACTCTTAATCTTTCTTGTTCATTTTCCTTCCATACATACGTTTCTTCCGCTAAATAATCCCCAGTATACAATTTCATTATTTCTTTACAATCGAAATATGTCTCTTTTGAAAGATTTTCTAATTGACCAAGACCACTTCCCCAGACCTCTACGTCATATTTTACATCATTACATTGTAATTCATAGCCATGGACAGTGCTTATAATATCAATATTTACACTAATTGCTTCTAATGTTTTTCTAATGTGGTAAATGGTACTGTATAAATTATCATATGCGTTATCAACCTTTAAATCAGACCATAATAATTCAATTAAAACATCTTTCCTAACAAATTCCTTATCATTTTGCACCAAGTAAACAAATAATTCCCTAGCTTTTGCTGTTCTCCATTTTACATTTTTCATTTCTTTCCCATTTTTTTGAAATGAAAGTATTTAAAGGTGCAAACAACATATTCATCCGTTTTGATTTCTTCGTTATTTTGATCTATAATACGATCCATTAATTGTTGGATTCGTGCTTTTTTAAATGGTTTTACAATATAATCTGTCACACCAATTTCAAATGCTTTCAAAGCATATTGTTTATAGGCGGTAACAAATACTATTTTACACTCTGGTAAAATTGACTTAATCTTCTTCGCTATCTCTATACCAGATACCCCGGGCATGCTTATATCAAGAAATACAAGTTCTGGGCTTTTCCGTTCAAATTCTTCCAAAACCACATGACCATCTGTATATTTACCTACAATTTCCACACCATTTACATCTTTTAGCAAATGTTCCAAATACTCAATCGATAATTTTTCATCGTCTTCGATAATCGTTCTAAGCAAGGTAATCAGTCCTATTCATTGGTGAATTTTATTAAATAGATTACTGTTTTATTCATTTACTTAAACCTTTAAGAGTTCATCTACTAGGAAATGACTTAATTTCGGATGAATATAGTACAATCCAACATGGATCATTTTGACCGCCTCTATAAAACTATCTCCACTCATATCTCTTAACAAATATCCGTGTACTCCGATTTTTAAGGCTTTCATCACAAAACTATCGTGAGTGTTTTCAGATAAAATTGCTAGTTTCGTATGCGGATAATCCTTCAAGATTTCATTTTCAATATCGATTTTATTACGATCAAAGATTGCTTTATCCACAATTAGAACATTAGGTTCATGTGTTTGAAGCATTTCACTAATATTCTTGTTCCCATTTCCAGTCGCTTTAACATGGATCAAGCGATCAGAATTTAATATTAACTTTATTCCTTCACGAAATATATTTGAGCTATCCATAACAACAACATTAATTTTATTGTTTTCCACAGACACCACATCCTTCCATTGCCAGTAAAGGTATTTTATTCCTCCTCTTTTCGCCCATAAAACAATAACACATCCACATATACAAAATAATAAACAAATAATGGCTAATAACTGAACAAATTGTGAATACTATATAAACAAGGGTTGATTTGCAGTAAAATTTTCTATAAGTAACGTTTGAATATTTTCTATCTCCATAAAAAACTTAACTTTCTTGATAAAACAATGGTAAAACTTGTTTGGTAAATTCCAATGTTATACATGGGTGACTTAAAAGATATTGTCAAATTACTTATTCTGTTTTAATCATTGATCAATCGGGTGGCACTATGTAAACACAATATAAAAAAGGCGCTTTTCCATTTCTTTTCTATCAAAAGTAATTAATCAAATCCTTTTGCAATTAAATAACACGTATCGTGCGATTAGTTTGCAATAAAAAATATTGCACGTATTGTACCAAACCCATTTTCGAATCACTTTCGGTGTTAAAATAACTATAGGTGAAGGTGATGGTACTATTCGGAAATCGTTTACGATATTTAAGAAAACGATCAAATTTAACGCAAGAACGTTTGGGGAAAGTATTAAATGTTAGTACTAGTACGATTGGAATGTATGAAAGGGGTTCCCGTGAACCAGGATATAAATTGCTTGTTGAAATAGCTAACTATTTTAACGTGTCTATTGATTATTTGCTTGGTAATAGTGATAGTCCTATCATCAAGGAGAAGCAGGAACCGTATCCTACTCTTTCGAAACACGATGAACAAATCTTACACTTACAGCAGGAATTTCCTGAACTTTTTCAAGGGATTAGAAATGCTAAAAGATCTGAGTTAGTTAAAATGACACAGATTATGAAGATTCTCCAAGAAAACTAACAATTGCTGTAAGCTGAATGATTTAATTTGCCACTATTTTAAAGTGGCATCTTTAAAATGTCAATACATACTTATACTTACTAAATATGGGATCTTAATGACTAGCGTATATTTTCAAAATTGTTTTCCGTTTAAATTAATGACAAATAAGTAAGGGGCATGTAGAGTAATTAAACCTTCTACATGCCCCTTTTTTGCGGGTAGATATCTTTCTTCATAGATTTCCTTTTACAGCTTTATTGTTGTTTGTTGACTCTTCTTTATTTTCCTCCACTAATGGATCAACCGTATGCTTATACCCATATCCTTTACTAATTGTTAGTAACGATAAAAGTAAAATTCCTACTGTCAATAAAATACCAATGATCAATGCGGACATTGCCACTTTTATACACCTAACCTTTTTAAAATATTATTAGTATCGTACTTCACCTATACGCCTATGTCTATAGAGTACACTTATCCATCTTCTCCAATAATACGAACTTCACGTTCTAAGCTTACTCCATATTTTTCTTTGACCACTTGTTGGACATATTCAATTAACGTAATATATTCTTTCGCGGATGCCTCGTCTTTATTAATAATGAATCCCGCATGCTTTAACGAAACTTGCGCACCACCTATTTGTTTCCCTTGAAGCCCACTATCTTGTATCAATTTCCCAGCAAAATATCCTGGGGGGCGTTTAAAGACACTTCCACAAGTTGGATATTCAAGCGGTTGTTTTGACTCACGTTTATAGGTCAAATCATGCATAACGGCTTTAATTTGCTTAAAATCTCCTACTTCCAAGCCAAACTCTGCTTCTAGTACGATATAACCGTTTGTTGGAATATTACTTGTGCGATAAGATAAATCTAAATCCTTCGCTTCCATCACTTTTAGTTCCCCATCACGATCGACAATTTTTGCACGAAGAAGAACATCTTTAATTTCTCCACCATAAGCACCTGCATTCATAAATAAGGCGCCCCCAACGGAACCAGGGATGCCACATGCAAATTCAAGACCTGTTAAATGATTGGTAAGTGCCTGTTTTGATACATTTGCAATCAGGGCACCACTTCCCGCAATTATTTTCGTTCCTTCAACAGTTATAGCTGCTAACTTCCCTAAATACATGACAATTCCACGAATACCGCCATCTTTAATTATTAAATTGGAACCATTCCCTAGCAAAGTAAACGGGACTTTTTCCTGATTCGCCAGTTTTACAACATGTTGTACCTGTTCATATGTCACAGGAGTAACAAAATAATCGGCATTTCCACCTAAGCGAGTATAAGTGTGATTTTTTAATGGTTTATTTTGAACAATATTTTCTTTCGATACGATCGATGCTAGCTGGTCATACATCCTCACAAAAATCATTCCTTTATTCGTTACAACACACGGCTCTAAAACGAGTCGATGTTACTATACAGAAAAAAATACTCTCTTCTTATCTGCTAAACTTATTATATTAAAATATCTTTCATTTGTCTTTGTATAGCCTAAATAATTTGTTTAATCGGATGGAAGGTTGGTTCTTTATTCGTAAACGTAGTAATATATTCAAATCCGATCGATTCTAACAATTGAAGTGTCTCTTTAAATCGGTGTGCAACATGTTCTGCTTCATGTGCATCTGACCCAATCGTTAAGATCTCACCACCACACTCTTTATACAATGTCAAAATATCTGCACTTGGCATGGCACTTCCTAGTCCATAAGCAAAACCTGAAGTATTCACTTCAATTCCTTTTCCTTTAGGAATAATTGTTTGAAAAATTTCTCGAATAATCTCATGGAAATTTTCATTACTATTCAACTTTTTATACCGTTTCACTAAATCTAAATGCCCTAAAATACTATATTGATCATAATTTTGTACACAATTTAAAAGCTCTTCATAATATAATTGATATGCAGCTTCAGCCGATCTATTATGAAAAAATTCACCATGGTGTAAATTTTTCCGATCTGTGGCATGCATCGAACAAATAATAAAATCAAAATTTTCTTCTAATACAAGCTTTTCACAACGGTCAAGTACATGTGGCTGAACGCCAATTTCAATTCCTTTTTTGATGGAAATTTCACCTTCATACTTTGCTTGCATTGCTTTTATTTCCTTGTCATAACCAGCCAAATCGGGTTTAAATTGGATCGTTGGATCAGGATAATCATAGTCTACATGTTCGGTAAAACAAATTTCCTTTAACCCTTTTCGAATTGCTGATTGAATGGTATGCTCCATCGGTGTCGAACAATCCCCTGAAAAATTACTATGCATATGATAATCAAACAACATTTATTCCCCCTGTTTGTAATTGACTTTTCCTTCGTATACTATTACAATATAAACTATCAATCACTTTATTGTAGTAAAGAGATAAAGCGATGAAACTGAAAGGAGTTTTCTATTCCTATGCACTTATATCATAACACAGAAAATGACCTTGTTATTAATGTAGAACAAATTCATTTTCGTGGTCAAATAATGAATAAATTAAAGAAACGATTTATAACGTATGGATATGATGAAATTTATACTTCTACTTTTGAACATTATGATTTATATGCAAACATGAACGGAACAGTAAATCACCACGAAATGATTAAAACGATTGATAATACTGGAACAGTTCTAGTGTTACGACCTGATATTACGATTCCAATTACACAGCAAATAGCGATGAATAATAAGGAAATTCAGGAGGATTTACGATATTTTTACGTTTTAGACGTATTTCGTCAAACGGCAGAGGCGAATGAGTACCGGGAAAGTACGCAAGCTGGTGTAGAGTACTTCGGGAACCCAGCTCCAGAAGCAGATGCAGAAATTATCGCACTTGCTATTCATTTACTTCAAGATGTTCATGTGAATCATTTTAAAATTGAACTTGGTCATGCAGGTTTCTTTAAGCAATTGGTAAACGAAATGAATATACAAAAACAAGATTTAAATGAATTAAAGCAATATATTCAAGCCAAAAATATTACGGAAATCGAACAACTTTTACACCGATTAGATGTGGAAAAAGATGTGAAAGATATTGTCACTTCTTTGCCATTTTTATACGGCAATCCGCTAGAGGTGATTGAGCAGGCTAGAAAACTTCCTTTAAACACTAAGATGAAAAATACATTGCAAAATATTACTGACATTTATCACGTATTACAATCTTACGGGGTTGCTGACCATATAGTAGTTGATTTGGGTTTAATCAATCATATGGATTATTATTCAGATATGATATTTCAAGGATTTATTGAAAAGGTTGGAAAGCCAATATTAATGGGAGGACGTTACAATAAATTAGCAAATCAATTTGATGCAACGATCCCCGCAATCGGTTTTGCTTGTGACATTGATTTACTTTTAGCAGGAATTGAATCATCCTTATTAACGAAGATGAAACCAGTCGATATCATCATCTCTTATCAAAAAAAACAGGAAGATAGTGCATTAGATCTGGCTAATAAACTTCGTAATAAAAAGGTAAAAGTATTAACTTATCCTAATGTCACATCTAAAAATCATCTACCTCAAGGAATGTTTTCCATTGATATCACTGAAAATAAATCAATCTTTATAAACGACAATGAGGAAACACCTTTTACAACATTTGAAGAGTTAATTAGATTAATTCAACAAGCTAGGGAGAGAAATTAATTGGCACAACTTACATTAGCATTAGCGAAAGGACGCACTGCAAAAGAATCATTACGGCTCATGGCAAAAGCGAATATTACTTTTCCTGATTTTCATGAAAAAAGCCGTAAGCTCGTTTTTTATAGTGAAGATCAGTCCATTAAAATGATTTATGTAAAAGCTGTCGATGTCACGACATATGTAGAACAGGGTGCAGCTGATATCGGAATTGTTGGTCGTGATAATATTTTGGAAGCCGAAGCAGATCTATACGAGCTACTCGATTTAAATTTAGGTAAATGTCGATTTGTTATTGCTAGCTTAAAAGATCTTCAAATAATGAAAGGAAAAAAGATTAAAGTAGCATCAAAGTATCCAAATGTAACGAAAAAATATTTTTCCCGAAATGGTCTTACTGCGGAAACAATTAAATTAAATGGCTCAGTTGAACTGGCTCCTATTATTGGTATGGCCGACTGTATTCTCGATATTGTCGAAACAGGTAATACGATTAAAGAAAATGGCTTAACGATTTTAGATGATGTCGAACATATTAGTACACGGCTTGTCGTTAATAAAGCAAGTTTCGCGACAAAAACAGACCAAATTCAACAATTGATTAGGCAATTAAAAGCTGTGTTGGGAGGAACGGAATGAGAATAAAATCGATAGAAGAATTTCAATTAGAAGCAAAACAAAGTGAAGTAGAACGTAATGAAAAGATTGATGAGACAGTTTTAGCAATTATTCAAGAGGTTCGTAAAAATGGAGACAATGCGCTTTTAAATTATGCAGAAAAATTTGACGGTGTCCGTTTGGAAAATCTCGTCGTTACAGAAGATGAGTTTGAGGAAGCAGAAAAACAAGTAAGCGAAGAGTTTTTGAAAGCTATTGAGGTTGCTCAAAAAAACATTAAGGAGTTCCATGCCGCTCAACTAGAAAAATCGTGGTTTATCCATAAAGCTGATGGAGTCATGCTCGGTCAACAAGTAACCCCGATGGATCGTGTAGGAGTTTATATTCCCGGTGGAAAAGCAGCCTATCCTTCTACCGTTTTAATGAATTTAATCCCTGCCCATCTTGCAGGAGTACCTGACATTTATATTGCCACACCACCCCAAGCCGATGGGAAAATTAATCCTCATGTACTTGTAGCGGCAAAAAGTGTTGGGGTAAATTGCATTTTTAAAATGGGTGGTGCCCAAGCTGTTGCAGCATTCGCATATGGAACGGAAACAGTTAAAAAAGTGGATAAGATTGTCGGACCAGGAAATGACTATGTCGCCCGCGCAAAAAAATGGGTATACGGGGATGTCGCAATTGATATGATTGCTGGACCAAGTGAAATTTGTATCGTTGCAGATGAAACCGCTAGGGCTGATTATGTAGCTGCCGATCTTTTGTCTCAGGCAGAACATGATGAGGCGGCAACATCGATTTGCATTACGACGAATAAAGAGTTGGCCCAAGAAGTTGCAACAGAAGTGAACAGACAATTAGCAAAACTAGAAAGACGTGAAGTAGCAACTGCTTCTATTGAAAATAATGGGCAACTTATTGTAGTCGACTCGTTGCAGCAAGCTTTTACCCTCGTTAATGACATTGCACCAGAACATTTACAATTAATGATTGAAAATGCGACAGACCATTTGGCTGATGTAAAACATGCGGGAGCGATATTTTTAGGAAATTATTCTCCAGAACCGTTGGGAGATTATATGGCTGGGCCAAATCATACGCTCCCAACAAGTGGGACGGCGAAGTTTGCTTCTCCACTTGGCGTGTATGATTTTATGAAAAAGTCGAGCATTATCCGTTATTCAGAAACTGCTTTATTAAAAGAAGCTAGCTATATTGAGACATTGGCAAACATGGAAGGCTTAAGTGCCCATGCTAAATCGATCGAAATAAGACGGAAGAAAAAGTAAGGGTAGTTTGAAAGAATAATTCCATTAGATAGTGCGCATATGTTGGGGAAAGTGCGGACATTTTCAAGGAAGTGCTGAAAAACCATTAGCTAGTGCGCAATTTTTCGAGAAACTGCGGAATTTCCATTGGCCAGTGCGCAAAACTTTGAGAATGTGCGGAAATTAATTACTTCATAAAGGATGATTATTGTTGAGAAAACATTCTATTTCACGAGATACAGCGGAAACGAAGATTGAATTAGACTTTTTACTTGATGGGGAAGGAAAAGGAAACATTCAAACTGGTGTTGGTTTCTTGAACCATATGCTCGTTTTGTTTACCGGACACGGTCTATTTGATTTGAATGTAACATGTGATGGCGATATTGAGGTAGATGACCACCATACAACAGAAGATATTGGGATTGCTTTAGGGCAAGCATTTAAAAAGGCAATTGGGGATAAAGCTGGGATTACCAGATATGCATCTGTTTCCATTCCGATGGATGAAGCACTTGCAACTGTCCATTTAGATATAAGTGGGAGACCTCATCTCGTTTACCGTGTAGAAGGATTAAAAGATAAAGTTGGCCGTTTTGATACGGAACTTGTCCAAGAATTTTTCCAAGGATTTGTCAATCATGCAGGAGTGACTCTACATATAAATGTGGAATATGGAACAAATACACACCATATGATTGAAGCAATTTTCAAAGCATTTGCCCGTGCATTAGATGCTGCAAGTACACTTAATCCACGTGTCAAAGGGGTTCCTTCAACAAAAGGAGTATTGTAAGAGGATGTTCAAAAAGTCCAACAAAATGACTCATCGAATTTCCGCGTTGGCTTGCTTTTCCGGTACTCACGTATGTAAAATCATACGCTCCGTTCCTCGGGAGCTACGCCGCCTTGAACTTCTCGGTCCTTTTTATCGGCCTTTTTGAACACGCACTATAAATTTTATATAAGGAGATAACTGATGATTATTTTTCCAGCAATTGATATTTTAGATGGTAAATGTGTCCGATTGATTCAAGGTGATTACAATCAAGAAAGGGTATATAGTGATTCTCCCATTGCTATGGCGAAAGAATGGGAAGAAAAAGGCGCAGAATATATTCATATTGTTGATTTAAATGGCGCGAAAACTGGCCAATCAATTAATAAAGACATTATTCAAGAAATTGCTACAACAGTCTCGATTCCAATCCAAGTCGGTGGAGGCATTCGTTCCCTTGAGACGATTAAGGAGTATATTGAAGCAGGTGTATCCCGTGTCATTATCGGGACTGCCGCAATTAATGATCAAGAGTTTTTGAGAGAAGCGGTGGAAAAATTCGGTGAGAAAGTAGCTGTCTCAATCGATGCTCGTAATGGGTATGTAGCAACAGATGGCTGGACAGATACAAGCGATGTATTAGCACTTGATTTAGTAAAAATATTAGAAGAAATCGGTGTAACAACGATCGTATATACCGATATTGCAAAAGATGGCATGTTACAAGGACCTAATCTTGCTGAACAACAAACAATCAATGAAGCTACGAAAATCGATGTGATCGCATCGGGAGGCGTCACGACAAAAGAAGATGTGGAAAACTTAGAAGCTTTCAATATATATGGAGTAATTATTGGGAAGGCGTTGTATGATGGGAAACTTGAATTCGAATCATTAATGGAGGAATAAAGATGAAAAAGCGAATTATCCCTTGTTTAGATGTAAAAGATGGTCGTGTTGTGAAAGGTAAAAAGTTTCAAAACATTCAAGATGTTGCTGAACCAGTTGAACTGGCTAAAAAATATGAGTTGGACCATGCGGACGAATTATTTTTACTCGATATAACAGGAACAGATCGCGAAACCTTTTTACAAATTGTTCAAGATATTTCTGCCGTAATTAACATTCCATTATTCGTTGGTGGTGGGATTCGTTCTGTCGAAGATGTTGCCGCTGTTTTACAGGCTGGTGCTACGAAAGCTTCCATTACGAGCGCAGCAATTGAAAATCCCGACCTTTTACAAGAAGCCGTAGTACAATTTGGAAAAGATAAAATCATTTTATCGATCGATGCGCAACAAGTAGCACCAAATAAATGGCACGCGTATACAAGTGGAGGGAAAGTTGATTCTGGACTTGATGTGATAGAATGGGCTAAACGTGGAGAAGAAATCGGTGTTAGTGAAATTTTACTGAACTCGATTGATGCAGATGGGGTAAAAGATGGGTATGACTTGGCATTAAATAAAGCTGTAACAGATGCGGTAGATATCCCGGTTATTGCAAGTGGTGGTGCTGGTGAAATGAACCATTTTAAAACTGTATTGACAGACGGTGGGACGAATGCCGCACTAGCAGCCTCTGTTTTCCATTATGAAGAAATTAATATTACCGATTTAAAGGAATATTTACTTAACTTCGACATTCCAGTAGAGGAGATTTAACATGCTAGAAAATATAAACTATGATGAAAATGGACTTATCCCAGCAATTGTTCAAGATGCTGTTTCTGGAAAAATCCTGATGCTCGCCTATATGAATGAAGAAGCATTACAAAAAACAGTCGATACGAAAGAAACTTGGTTTTATAGTCGTTCTAGAAAAGAATTATGGAATAAAGGAGCAACTTCTGGCAATAAACAAAAAGTAAAAAGTATTGCACTTGACTGTGACCAAGATGCTCTACTCGTTACTGTTGAGCCACTGGGTCCGGCTTGTCATACGGGTGAAGAATCTTGTTTCTTTGCCAACGTTTATAACGAGAAACATCTTAATCGTGATGTGATTCATACCATTATTGATGTCATTGAAGAACGGAAAAACAATCCTGTTGAAGGTTCATATACAACTTATTTATTTAATGAAGGTATGGACAAAGTGTTGAAAAAGGTTGGCGAAGAAGCGAGCGAAGTAATAATTGGGGCGAAAAACAATGACAAAGAAGAAATAAAATGGGAAATGGCTGATTTAGTCTATCATACTCTCGTTTTAATGAATATGACTGGCGTAACTATTTCAGACATAAAAGACGTTTTATATGAAAGACATATTAACAAAAAGGAAGATGCCAATGACTAATCTATGGAGTTCGATGGCACAACGAGCAGAGCCATACATTCCAGGGGAGCAATTAAATAAAGAAAATATCATAAAATTAAATACGAATGAAAACCCATATCCGCCTTCCCCTAAAGTAATCGAGGCAATTTCAAAGGAAGTGGGGAAAGATTTACGGTTATACCCATCACCGACAATGGAAGATCTTCGTTGTTCGATTGCGAGATACTACGGATTAGAGACGGAAAATGTATTTATCGGAAATGGTTCAGATGAGGTATTAGCTTTTTCATTTATGGCTTTTTTCGAACCTGGGAAACAAATTCTTTTTCCTAACATCACCTATAGCTTTTATCCAGTCTATGCAAAACTATTCCATATTCCGTATAAAGAAGTCCCTTTAAATAGCGATTTCACTGTTAATGTAGAAAACTTTTTCCATTCGGATGGTGGTGTTATTTTTCCGAATCCAAATGCACCAACAAGCATCTATCTACCACTAGAATATGTGGAAAAAATTGTGCAAAACAATCGTGAAAAAGTTGTAATCATTGATGAAGCCTATATCGACTTTGCACCTGAATCGGCAGTGAAACTAGTTAATCAATACGACAATTTACTCGTTATTCAAACGATGTCAAAATCGCGTGCATTGGCAGGGCTTCGAGTCGGTTTTGCGCTAGGGAATGAACAATTAATTCAGGCATTAATTCGGATGAAAGATTCTTTTAATTCTTATCCAATTGATCGGCTAGCAATGGCTGGAGCAAAAGCAGCAATAGAGGATCAAGCATACTTTAAAGAAACAACTGAAAAAATTTTAACGACAAGAACATGGGTGACGAAACAGCTCGAGGCATTGGGTTTTAAGGTGCTTCCTTCTTCAACTAATTTTGTGTTCGCAAGCCACCCGGAAATGGCTGCAGAAAAAATATATGAGGAATTACGTGAAAAAGATATGTTAATCCGCTATTTCGGCAAGGAACCAATTGACAACTTTGTACGGATTACAATTGGAACCCGTAAAGAAATGGAGCAGTTTATTGAAACTGTTGGCGAAATAGTAGGATAATAGTAAGATGTGTGGACTATAACTAAACGTATCAACTCCACAGACGAACGATTAGAGGATAGAAAGGTTAAAATATTACCTGTACAGCGGATGTATTTAACGATAAACGTAGTTGATATAAACTGCGCAGTACCATTAAAATAGTGAATATACCATCGCTACGGAAATGCACTCCGCTTTCCGTGGGCGGCTGTTAAGCCTCCGACGCACAATGTTTATTGCGACGAGTAATCGCAGTCGCAGGACGTGCTAGTGCGGGTGTTGCGACAAACGTTTTCGATGGGATGAACGAAAGTGCAAAAGCTCTTCGATGGGGCGAGTAAGCGCAGTACCAGTTCCAGGACGTCGCGCCCCTTAACCCGCCTCACTTGCTAGCTCGTTGCGGGGTCTCCGCCCTCGCTTTCCCTCTTCGCTAAGGAATGTCAGAAGCAAAATGTAGAGTTCAATACAAGAATGCACTGCTCCAGCGAATAATGCTGAGGTCAAGACAGGTATGCGCGGTTCCTGCGATTAATGCTGAGGTCAAGACAGGTATGCGCGGTTCCTGCGATTAATGCTGAGGTCAAGACAGGTATGCGCAGTTCCTGCGATTAATGCAGAGGTCAAGACAGGAATGCGCGGTTCCTGCGATTAATGTGGAGTTCAATACAAGAATGCGCAGTTCCAGCGATTAATGCAGAGGTCAAGACAGGAATGCACTGTTCCTGCGATTAATGTGGAGTTCAATACAAGAATGCGCAGTTCCAGCGATTAATGCAGAAGTCAAGACAGGTATGCGCAGTTCCAGTGATTAATGTGGAGTTCAATACAAGAATGCGCAGTTCCAGCGATTAATGTGGAGGTCAAGACAGGAATGCGCGGTTACTGCGATTAATGCTGAGGTCAAGACAGGAATGCGCAGTTCCAGCGATTAATGCAGAGGTCAAGACAGGAATGCACTGTTCCTGCGATTAATGTGGAGTTCAATACAAGAATGCGCAGTTCCAGCGATTAATGCAGAGGTCAAGACAGGAATGCGCGGTTCCAGCGATTAATGTGGAGTTCAATACAAGAATGCACTGTTCCAGCGATTAATGCGCAGTTTATGGGTTATGTAAAGGAAATGATGACAATTGGTAGCACGTTTTTAAAACAGTCAAATGAAAAATCCAAAGTAATGAACATTTTTATTGTAGAAATTTGAATCATAATTTGAATCTCTCTATGACTAGAACACTTTCGTCCTCTCCCTTTTGTTATGATTGGAGCAAAAGAACAAAACAGCGATTCAAGATAACAAATTAGGTCGACTGATTGTCATGCAGAAAAACGCTAAGCACAGTGTATGACCATTGGAAATGGATGAAGGACTAGCAGATTTGAATTTCCACCAGTCCCTCCTATTAATCATTAACCTCTGAAATAGAAAGTTGAATATTTCCAGTGAAATTTTCACCATCCATGTATATATAATTACTTCCACTTGCAAGCTCAATTTCCTCTTCAAATTCTCCCTCATCATCCATCAAAACACTAACAGGATCACTTCCTCCAGCAAATGATAAAGTGAATGTTCCTGTTTCGGAATTCGATTCTGCATGCCATTTTAATGTTGTACCGTTTCCTTTTTCAACACTAGTACCGCCGAACAGTATTTCCTGTCCGGTAAAGTTGTCATACTCAGCAGTATATGTTCCAACATAGCTGTTAACACCCATTTCTCTGTTACCAACCAATTCATTATCTTTATGAATAACCATATCTCCTGCTGATTCAACAACTTGATTATATTTATCTAACACTTTATCTTTCGCAAACTCTCCACAACTAGTAAGGGACAGGATACAAATAACGGACAAAAACATAACGATAATCTTTTTCATTATTTCACTGCCAGCCTTACTTGTTTCGTATAAAAATAACGAACGATAATGAAATAGGCTACTTGGATGACGAAAAAGCTACTAAGAACAAGTGCAGATTCTCGAACGAGATTGTAACCAAACATATGGGATAAGGCAGTTAATGCGACAGCACCATGGATAATCGCGACAATAATTGGTGCAAAAAATAATATCGTAATTTGTTTACTAATAACCCCGTTCATTTCACTTATCGTTAATCCAATTTTACTAATTGCTGTAAATTTCATTTTGTCCTCATCCAAATCAGTATACAATCTGAAGTAAAGGAAGCTGCCTGCTGATACGAAAAAGACGATTCCAATAAATAAGCCGACAAACATGATTGGACCCCACATTTTATTCATATCATACACAACAGAGTCTACAGCCATAAATTGATAAGGTAATTCATTGCTTATTTTTTCTCCCGCTGCAATAAGATCTTCTTTTTTTCCATTTTTCACTTGCCAACCAATTACTGTATTTTCGTAGGCAGGCTCAGGAAGCTGCTGGAAAATATGCTCACTTACAATATAATACGCTCCTACTTCTGGCAATACATCGGGCTTTGCACCAATGTCTTTATTATCTACCTTTATATTCGTTCCATCTTCAAGAACAATCGTTCTTTTTAGTTCTTTTTCTGGCATCATATTGACGGAACTTTGTCCAACCGTAATTACCTGTTTATTTTCTAACGTAATTTCTTTTTCCCCAATTAATTTAGCAAATGCATTATAGATTGAAGGGGTAGTAATTAAGGTTGGTAGATCATGATCTCCTTCCTTTTGACTAAAATAGGCCAAGTCGACTCCTGATTTGTCATACGTAATTTGGTGTTCTGCGAATATATCTTCAATCAGTGTAATGTCTTCGTTTGAAATATCTTCAACTTCCGACTTTAAGGTAAAAGCAATTGGATTTGCTTCTTTTACACCTGTCGTTAAATATGACTTTAGCCCAACCAATGTTCCAATTGCACTAAAGGCGACAGTTGAAATTATTGCAACCATAAAAAATGCTCGAGCATTGTCTTTCATTCGATAAGACAAATCGGAAAATAGTAACATATTTGTTTTTTTCCAAAATAAATTTTCATTGTTTTTTAACTTCCTAATAATAAACACACTTAATTGGGTAAATAATAAATAGGTTCCAACTGTAACAAGGATAACAACTGGAAGTAAAGCTGCAACTACCGCTACACCTTTTACATATACAGCGATTGCGTACCCGCTTCCTAATAAGAGGACAGCTAATACCGTTAAGATAATCGATGCTTTCGGTTCACTCTTGCCAATTTTATCGCCCTTAATTAATGTGACTAGCTTTTTTGTTCGTAAAACAAAGGTGACAAAAATAGAGATGCACAAAAATAAAATCATAAACGATATAAACGTGAAAACAAGCGCCTTGATTGGCATGTAAAAATGCAAACTTCCTTCCATTACTAGTACATTTTCCGCCACTAGTAAAATACCTTTGGCAAATACTAGACCTAGAGCAATGCCGAACACTGTTGCAAAGAAGCCGATGAGCATATTTTCTAAAAATACCATCCATCGTATTTGTCGATTGGACATCCCTTGTATGATTAAAACACCGAACTCTCTTTTTCGCGATTGTAAAAAAGAACTCATTGAATAAAGGATGAAGAAAAAGGAAAAGACGTAAATAATTCCTCCGGCAACCGACATGCCCTTTGCTACACTTACGTTCATATCATCTCCCGTTAATCCCGGATGAAAAGCAAAATTTAAAAAAGTGAAAAACACCATCACCGTAAACAAACTACTTAAAAAGTAAGCAACATATAAACGTTTATTTCGGAAAACATTATTAAACGCGAACTGACGAAAGGTCATTGTCATTTCCCCCCATTAATGAAAGTGTATCAATAATTTTTTGGAAGAAAATCTGTCGATTATCGCCTCGATGTATCTCCGAATATAACTGCCCATCTCGAATAAAGATGACTCTATCACAATAGCTTGCCGCTTGTGCGTCATGTGTCACTAGCATCATCGTCGTTTGTTGTTTTTCATTCATCAATGTGAGCATTTCCATCACATCTTTAGAAGCTTTTGAATCGAGATTTCCTGTCGGTTCATCCGCTAATACTAATTTCGGTGCATGGATCATTGCTCTTGCTACAGCAGTTCTTTGCGCTTGTCCTCCTGATATTTCAAACGTTCGTTTATTTAAAATTTCTTTTATGCCCAAAGTTTCTGCAATCGAGTATGCTCTTTCTTTCATCTCTTTTACTCGTTTGCGATCAAGCGTTAAAGGAAGTACGATATTTTCCTCCACAGTCAATGTGTGCAATAAATTAAAGTCTTGAAAGACAAACCCTAATTCTCGCCGACGAAATTTTGCCAAATTATTTTTATTTAATGTATGTGGATTATTGTCTTCAATCAACACTTCCCCTGCTGTGGGCTCATCGATCGTTGCAATAATATTAAGAAGCGTTGTCTTTCCACTTCCTGACGGACCCATAATACCGACAAATTCACCTTTTTCTACTTTTAAATTAATATCTGTTAAAGCGCGATAAGGTATCTTTCCTTCATATACTTTACTTACATTTTTAACGTGTAACATATAATAACCCCTTTCGTTTTACCTAATCACTAGCTTATAACAGACGTTCTTAACTCACTATCGAAGTTTCTTTCACTTATCTTACAATGATGTAAGGTTTCTTAAAGTGCGTGTTCAAAAAGGAGGATAAAAAGGATCGAGGTCGGCTAAGATCGCTGGCGTCCTGCCAGCAAAGCTGACACTAGCACGTCCTGTGCGTCGCAGTTCGGGGCGGCGTAGCTTTGAGCAAATGTTTTAGCACACCGGAAAAATGGTCTTCTTTTCCAAGAAACGGAGCGTATGCATTTTAATACGTGAGTAGCGTAAAAGCAAGCCAATTAGGAAACTTTGCATTAGCCACTGCAAATGCCTTAGTTACGCTTATGCAGTAAGAAAGGATTGATACTTTCTTAACTGCCAAAGAAATGCGAAGTGTCATTTTTGCCGGACTTTTTGAACAACCTTTTAGAAAACAATCCTAAAAGTGGAGCCTTTCCCTTCTGTTGACTCCACTTCTATTTTATGCCCCAAATACTTGGCAACCTCTTTTACTAAAAAAAGTCCTACCCCCGTTGATTCTCTAAACTTTCGGCCATTTTCCCCAGTGTAAAACGCATCAAAAACACGTTTAATATCTGCATCTGATATGCCGATGCCAGAATCCGTTATTTCAAGAACCGTATGCCCAAATCTTTTGTTAATGATGATATCAATATGACTGGACTTTCCTGCTGAATATTTCACCGCATTATGGATGAATTGTGTCATCATAAAAAACAACCATTTTTCGTCTGTTTCAACGGTAATCCCTTCTTGTAATTCTTTTACTTGTGGAAAAATATGATTTCGAATAAAGAGCCGTTTATTATCTCGATTTACTTCTTGGACTATTTTTAACAGGGATACTCGTTTTATATGAAAGTCTTGTTCAATCGTCCGAAGCCTTGCCATATAAAGGACCATATTTAAACCTGTTTTCAAGCGATCTGTTTCTTCTCGAAAACTAGAAGCAGCTGGCTCGTCTAGATCTTCTGCCATTAATTCTAGAACAGAAAGCGGTGTTTTCATTTGGTGAATCCATCGATCCATAAAAATCAAATGTTCTTCTTGTGCCTTATTCATTTCCATTAATTGATTCTGATAAGTACTATATTGTGATTTTAATAATTCATTTAGTTCCGTTGCGATCGCTACATGATCTAATTCTTGTAATGATTCGTCAAGCGACCTAATAGGAGTAGAAAGTCGATGGTAAAATTGACGCCGGCTGACATAATGATAAGCAAGATAACAAAATAGAAAAAACAAACTAAGAAAAATACTATACATAGCTATTTGGATATGACGAAAACCAGCTAGCCAAAAAATCCCGGCTATCGTGATAAACTGAATGATTTGTACAATGATCAATAGAACATGTTCTCTTAAAAACAATTTCATTCTACTGACTCCCAAGTAGTATGAAGTCTATATCCAACTCCACGTACTGTTTCGATAGCATCTTTTATGCCGATTTCAGCTAACTTTTTCCGGACTCGTGTAATATTTACATTCAACGTATTTTCATCAACGAATGTTTGATCATCCCAAATTTTTTCTAGCAATGCTTCACGTCCAGCAACCCTTGGGAATCTTTCCATTAATGATTCAATAATATCAGCTTCGTTTTTCGTAATAGAAATTTTTTGACCTTTATAATGGATTTCCAATCGTTCCAAATAGAGTTGTAATCCGGCTTGCTCAACAACTCTCTCTGTACTCATACTCGCATATTCTCCATAAGCTCGTCTCAATTGACTCCTTATTTTAGCCATCACAATTTCGGGTGAAAATGGTTTCGTAATAAAGTCATCTCCCCCATTTTCCAGTGCCATTACTTGATCCATTTCCCCCGTTCGTGCCGAGATAAAAATGACAGGACATGTAGAAACTTGCCGAATTTGTCTACACCAATAAAACCCGTCATAACTCGGCAAATTTATATCGAGTAAGACGAGATGAGGCTTAATCGAGTGAAAGTCATTCATCAAAGCTGAGAAATCCTTTACAGTGGACACCTCATACCCATACTTTTTAACTTCTCTATCTAAATGCTCAGCAATTTTGGCGTCATCTTCTACAATTAAAATTTTTTGCATTGTTATTTCCTCCATAAAAAATACATCTTATTTACTATTATATAGCAATAAGATGTATGTTAAATACTTATTTCACGCTTTTTGTGTAACGTCTGTTTTTTGAAACTTTGCAATGATTCCTGTAATAATGATGACGATAACAGCTGGAAGTAGCCAACCAAGCCCTTCATTATAAAGCGGAAGAACAGTTTTATAAAAATGAAGAACAGGCTCCATCCAACTAAAATATTCAATTTCAAGTGAACTACATAATGCTTTTAAACCGTCAAAAATACTAATTAAAAATGTTACCGCTATTGTTGCAACATAAACAATTTGCGAATGGTTAAACAACGGTGACAGAAATGTTAGTAACATTAATACAATTGCCAGTGGATATAGGAACATTAATACCGGGATTGAATACGTAATAATATTTGCTAGTCCGAAATTCGCAATAATAAATGTTAATAAAGAGAAAAAGACGACTAATGCTTTATAACTAATAGAAGGAAATAATGTATTAAAATATTCCGCATTCGCTGTAATAAGTCCGATCGCTGTCGTTAAACAGGCAAGAATAATGACGACCGCTAACATGACATTTCCGAACGTACCAAAATAATGGCCAGCGGCTCCACTAAGAACAGGGCCACCTGTATCAAATATTCCTAAAACAGATGTACTTGTTGCTCCAAGAAACCCAATACCAACGTAAATAACTCCTAATAAAATAATGGCAATAATTCCTGATTTAGCTGCTTCGGTAAAAATTTGTCCTTTTGCTGTAACACCCATAGACCGAATAACAGTAATAATAATGATTCCGAATACTAACGAAGCTAAAGCATCCATCGTATTATAGCCTTCCAAAAATCCCTTTACAAAAGCTCCACTTTGATATGCCTCTTCCGGTGATTGAATTGCTCCCATCGGATTGAACACTGCTGCAAGTAATAAAACAGCAAGTAATACAACGAGCGCTGGCGCTAAAATTTTCCCGACATTATCGACAAGTTTTGCCGGAAACATGGAAAATAAAAAGGCGATTGCAAAAAAGATGATCGAAAAAATGAGCAGACCAATTTTTTCATTTCCTTCTCCAATAAACGGTGCAATTCCAACTTCGTATGCAACAGTTCCAGTTCTAGGTGCAGCAAAAAATGGTCCAATCGTTAAATAAAGCAGTGCAGTAAAAAAGACTCCATATATTGGGTGGACTCTACTTGATAATTCTTGTAAGTTTTTGCTACCTGAAAAGCCCATGGCTAAAATTCCGAGTAATGGTAAGCCAACACCCGTTATTAAAAATCCAATGACCGCAGGCCAAATATTTGTTCCTGCATATTGTCCAAGTTGTGCTGGAAAAATTAAATTCCCTGCTCCAAAAAATAATGCAAATAACATAGACCCAATTGCCACATGAGAAGAAAAAGTAAGTTTGTTCTTCATGATGACCCTCCCACTTTCTAACTTTTAGTAAATATTGTGCTAACATTCCAAGTTTGATTGCTCTATTTTTCAGGCAATTCCTCATTAAAAGAGAATAAGACGCAAAATGATTTGCGCCATAACGTTAAATTTTCTTTTCTATCTCTGCTTTTTCTTTTACTTTATCAATCTTTGCTTGCAATTCTTCTTCTGTCTTCTGTTGTAATAACTGGGCTTTTAATTGTTCTTTAATTTCATCAAATTCAGGGATTGCTTCATTACCCTCTTTTGCCTGATCATAATAATCTTCTAACTCTTGATCCGTCACAGAAACTTTAATTGCTTTTTCCACAAATTCATTCATTGTTAGTTCAAATTTTAGTTGTTCTTTAAAACCGGATTCCGTTAGTTGATATTGTTCTAGTAAGGTTGAAAGAGCATCCCCATTTTCTGATTTTAATGTATCAAACTCACTATTTGCTGTTTCATCTGTTATTTCAATTCCTTCTTCTTTTGCCTGTTGGATTAGTAATTGTCGATCAATGATCGAATCCATTGTAGCATTTTTTATTTCTTCCACATCTATATCTTTATCAAATTGTCCAGCATGAAGTTTTAATTGGGAATAAACTAAATTATAGGTTGTCCCCTTTACATCATCACCATTAATAATTGCGACAATTTCGTTATCATCTATTTTTTCTTCATCCGTTATTTCTAGTTTAGGGCCAGCCGCTTCCTCTACCTCTTTTTCCTTTTTCTCATCATCTCCACAAGCAACAAGAACGATCATAAACAAACAGACGAGCAACCCAATGACAAATTTTTTCATTTTTTTAAAATCCCCTTTTAAACAGTGTATCTCCATTCAAACATAATTATTTAGTTGTAATCAAGTAATACAAGCTAAATTTATCGTACAAATTTTTGACAATTGTATAGGCCTGTCCTACTATGTTGCCTAAGATTATGGATAACTTCAAGATCTCTAACTCTTAAATTATACTATAATTTAGCTTAAATATTAAATGATCTGTACTTTAAGTTTACCGTTTTTACCAAGTTATTTTTGAAGCGAAGAAAAAAACATGAAAATCATACAATGATATTTCTTTCTTGAAAAATCAATAAATGGAAACAGCACAAAACTAGGTTGTTTGTGTGGCGTTTTAAATTTTAAGTCAGAATCCGCTTGCTTTTCCCACAGGAGTCTCACGGATTCTGGCTTGAAATTACCAGCATTTCCGGACAACCCCGTTTAGTTCTATTCAATTATCCTATTCAAAGTCTTAACACTAGTTGTCTCGAATGTCTTTTTTCTATTATTTGGGTAAACTTAGATCTGTACAAAGGAAAATTCCGGGTAGGTATTAAACCGCCACATTGTGGAATTTCGAGCAAGTTTAACAGAAGAACACTTATCCCATTATGAGGTCAAGAACATCCAACGTTGAATTTAGGACGACCTTCAAGGGAGAATGAGGGCGAAAAGCTAATAGGATGATAGAACCCGTCTCCTATCCATAAAGTGGGTCAGATGCTGTTAGGCTAAGATTTAAACAAGCATGAATACCGCGCCATGCTTCTCACACATTTTGATCTTAATAAGCAATGATTCTCGGTGATTCCATATTTTTTTTGTTTGAATCATATCCTCCAAGTTTACGAGATCTTTTTCAACACTTGAAGGAGCTCCTTCTATGGTCGAAGTTTATGATACTTACAGATGCATACCAATGTTCCATATGAAGGCTTTCATGATGATCTAAATCTGTAAATGTAATTGCCCCATTTTCTTTTGCTTTGCTAAGTAACGTTTCTAGTTTTTGCTTTAATTGAACCATCCTCCACATCCTTTTTTACGTAGAAAATAGTCTTACAACGACTTTTTCGGAACGATTCGGTGAAAAATAGATAATGCTTTAGCAATTCCGTTTTCGTCTACTAAAATTTCAACAGGTTCAGTAACGTCATCGATAAAAGCATAAAATACATTTTCACGTTTGAACCTCTCATGACTAAAGTCACGAGATTCTTGGGAACAGAGCATACTTGAGAGCGGTGGCATACACTACCCACAGTGGTTTCTCTTATACACCAAGCTATCTCCGCAGTTCCTGCGGTTCTTGATTATTTTCCTTTTTACGTTAGGGATAGTTTCCTTAGCCCTTCAACCAAGATGTTTTTGCTAGCGTTGATATCACGATCATGGTTTGTGTGACAAGTAATGCACATCCATTCTCGGATGCTAAGGGCTTTCTTTGCATCTTGATGCCCACATTCTGAACAGATCTGGCTGGATGGATACCACCTATCAATTTTGACAATTGTTTTCCCATACCATTCAGCTTTGTACTGTAATTTGGAAACGAAGCTGGACCAAGATACATCAGAAATACTTTTGGCTAGTTTACGGTTTTTCAACATACCTTTTGTATGTAAATCTTCGATACAGATAATATCGTGGTTTTTGATTATATCTGTACTTAACTTATTTAGGAAATCGGTACGCTGGTTCATCACTTTTTCATGGAGTCTCGCAACTTTACGTTTTTGTTTCTGGTAATTCTTTGCTTCAAACAGATTGATTCCTCTCTTTTTGGCAAGCAAAGCACGCCGAGATAGTTTACGTTGTTCCCGTTTGAGTTTCTTTTCCATTTTGGAAGTGAATCTGTCATTATCGACTTTTTGACCATCAGAAAGAACAGCGAAGTCTAAGATGCCTAAGTCAATACCGATGGCTGATTCGGTTTTAGGAAAGTCGTGTATCTTTTCTTCACAAAGAATAGATACAAAGTATTTTCCACTTGGTTTTTTGCGAATGGTCGCTTGAAGTATACGCCCATGAAGTTTCCGGCTTTCGGCGAATGGTACATGCCCAATTTTAGGAAGTTTTAGGAGGTTACCATCAATAGAGATATTTTGATTGACGTGTTTTGTAGTGTAGGACTGAACAGGATGCATCTTACTTTTGAATCGGGGTCTTTCGTTTTGTTTGTTAAAGAAACGAGAAAAAGAATCAGCGAGGTTTTTCAAGGAGGACTGAAGGGCAATGCTATCAACCTCTTTTAACCACTCCGTTTCTTCTACCCTTTTCATTTTAGGAAGCATGGCAGAACATTGATTGTACGATAATCCCTTTCCAGTCTCAGCGAATGTCGTATTCCATCGATGAAGGAAATGATTATACACAAATCTTGCACAGCCAATTGTTTTAGCAATTAGTTTTTCTTGGTATTTATTGGGATAGATCCGAAATTTATAGGCTTTATGTTTCAACACATGATCCACCTCGTTTTTATACTTTCATTATACTTTACGGAACATGTGTTTGCAAACGAATTTGAGATTAGATTTATAGCTCCCTGGCGTCCATTCATCCTACGATTGAAATCGCGGGTGTTCTGGACATTCTTATAAAATGAATCGGATACATTTCACCTTTATATGAAAAAGTTAGCGTTCCGTTTTTAGCGCTCAAAACGATGTCCATTCTTTCTCCAGATTGATACGTTCCACAATATAATGCTAGCTTTTCAAGATCTACTATATATTTTTCACTTGTCAGATAAGTAGCATCTAAATCTCTTTCAAAATAAGCATTTAATACATGCTCCATTAATTTTGAAGCGGGAAATCCTGATAAATTTGATAACACAATGGCACTTACCCCTTCTTCCAGAATCATTGCAAACTTAGAAGAGATAGATTGTAAACTACCACCGTGATCGGCTAGTGTTTTGCCAAAATAGTTTGGAGTAATGGTTAACCCGAAGCCATAAAATTTTTCTGGATCCTTTTTTATATAGGGATGTATGATTTGTTCTATACTTTCTTCACTCAATATTCGAGCACCATTTACAACTCCTTTCGTTAAAAACAAGGTAGAATAAGTAATCATATCGTTTGCAGTTGATTTTAAAAAACCTGTTGCCCTCATTGGCGGTGCATCCCACCAATCTTGTACAGCATAAATCAATTGATTCTCTTCACTTTTTTCATAGCATGTTGTAATATTTTGATCTGATTTATCATCATCAAAATGAAAGAAGGTACGTTCCATCCCACACGGCTTGATAATATTTTCCATGATATATTGTTCATATGTCATTCCACTAACCTGTTCAATAATGGCACCAAGTAATCCATAAGCATCATTTGAATAGCTGAAACATTCACCAGGTCTTGCAAAAAGTTTTATATCCGAAATAGCTTCTAGCAAATCATCGTATGTTACTAAGCGCTTTTTTCCATCTTCTTCAAGAAAATCGATCATCGATTCATCATTTCTTTTCCGAACCATTGCACGATCTAATGAAGGGAGTGGAGGTAATCCTGATGTATGTGTCATAAAGTGATAAATGGTAATTTGCTTTACATCTGCTACATTTTTCACGCTAAATATAGGTAAATAGCTAACTACTGGTGCATGAATGTCTAGTTTTCCCTTTTCTCTAAGCTGCATAATCGCCACACATGTGAATGACTTTGTAATGGAAGCCAGACCAAATACGGTATGACGTGTGATTAATGCTTTCTTTTCCTTATTTCGATAACCAAAAGTTCCTTCATACTTTAATTGACCTTCTTTAGCAATTGCGATCATACACCCTGGTACTTGATACTTTTCTAATAGCTTTAACGCTGTTTGCTCAAATTTTTGATATTGAATCATCTTTCCCTCCTGTACATTTTCATTCGTATAAATGACAGGCAACATAGTGATTTTTCTTCACTGCTTGCCAAGTTGGTTTTTGCTTTTTGCAAATATCCATCACCTTCGGACAACGGGTTCGAAACACGCAACCAGTTGGTGGGTGAATTGGGCTTGGAAGTTCTCCATGTAAAATAATTCGCTCTCTTTTTTCCTCAATATCAGGGTCTGGTATTGGAATCGCCGATAGAAGAGCCTCGGTATATGGGTGTAACGGAGAATCATACAAGATAGTACTTTCAGTTAGTTCTACTAAATTCCCTAAATACATGACCCCAATCCGGTTGGAAATCTGTTTTACCATCGATAAATCATGTGCGATGAATAGATAAGTTAATCCTTTTTCGGCTTGCAATTTCTTTAGCAGATTAACAACTTGTGCTTGGATGGAGACATCTAAAGCTGAGATTGGTTCATCCGCAATAATGAAACTCGGTTCTAAAGCGAGTGCCCGGGCAATTCCTATTCTTTGACGCTGTCCTCCGCTAAACTCATGTGGATAACGATTGGCATGGTCCCTACTTAATCCAACTTCTTCTAATAGTCGATATACTCTTTCTACTTGTTCCCGCTTCTTTTTATAGATACCATGTACTTCCATTGGTTCAGCGATCACTTCACGTACAGTGGAGCGCGGATTTAATGATGCATATGGATCCTGAAAAATCATTTGCATGTCACGGTAGAATGCAAATCTCTCTTTCTCTGTAAACGAATGGATATTATCCCCTTTAAAAATAACATTCCCAGCTGTTTTATGATAGAGCCCCATGATCGTTCGACCGATAGTAGATTTTCCACACCCCGATTCACCAACTAGCCCAAATGTTTCTCCTTTTTCCACATCAAAACTAACTCCATTAACTGCTTGTAATGTTTGCTTTTTGCCGACAGAAAAATATTTTTTTAATTGTTGTACTTCCAAAATTTTATTACTCACCCGATATTCACCTCCGTGCACGATACTAGGAATCCAAAAAGGAGTAAGTTTTTTTAATTCCTACTCCTTTTTTCCAAATAGATTTACTCTACATCAGCATATTTCAAATCAAAATATCCGACTGGATGACGTAAAATACCTGACACCCCATCTGCTTCTAAAACAACTGTGTTATAGAATCGAATTGGAATTACGACTAGTTCTTCAGCAAGTAATTTTTCCGCTTCAAAAAGGGCTTCCCAACGTTTTTCTTCATCTGCTTCTGATTTCCCTTTGGCAATTAGCGCATCATATTCTTCATTGGACCAACCAGTTCGGTTCATATAAGAGTCGGTAATAAAACTTTCAAGTAAGTTAACAGGGTCATTATAATCATTAAGAAAGGAACTACGTGAAAAATGGAGCTCCAAATTGATTTGTGCCTCTGCATACACACCCCATTCTTGGTTTTCCAATGTAACATTAATATCTAAGTTTTCCTTCAACATATCTTGGATCGTTTCCGCTACCGCCTTATTCAGATCCGATGTATTATAATTTAAGACTACAGGTGGAAGCTCCTCATATCCTTCTTCTTCCATTCCTTCTTCAAGTAACTGTTTCGCTTTTTCTGGATCAAAAGAGACTAGGTCACCATTGACATCGCGGAAATCTTCCCCAGATGGTGTCGTAAATCCAGGAGAAACAAAGCCATAAGCGGGCTCCACTTTATTTTTTACGACATACTCGGCAATATCATCCCGATTAATCGCAGATGAAAATGCGTGGCGAATCTTTTTATTTTGAAAAGGTTCTTTCGTTATATTGAAACGATAAAATTCAAGTCCACCTGATTCACCGATATATACATTATCCCCATCGATCAGTTCATCAGAAAGTTCTGGTGGAATGCCTGCTGTATGAAGCTCCCCACTTTCAAACATTTGATATTGTGTATTTGTATCATTTACCATGGCAAAATGTACTTTATCTAATTTCACAGCATCTGTATCCCAGTACTCCTTATTTTTAGCAAAAACCATCTCTTTATCATGTTCCCAAGACTCTAACATGAATGGACCATTGGCGACGAATGAATCAGCTTCCGCATGCCAGTTAGGATTTTCTTCGGCAACCTGATGATTAATTGGGAAAAACGCTGGATTTGTTAATAGATCGAGAAAATAACCTGTTGGTGCCTCTAAAATTACTTCCAATGTTTTTTCATCGATTGCCTTTACAGCAACATCATCAACTGAACCTTCATCACTATTGTACGCTTCCCCACCTTTAATAACATAAGCTAAAAATGCCGCTTCAGAAGCCGTTTCAGGGTCTAACATATACTTCCAGGCATATTCAAAGTCTGCTGCAGTCACCGGATCACCGTTTGACCAGTTAGCATCATCACGAATATAAAAAGTATAGGTTAATTTATCATCAGAAATATCCCATTTCTCTGCTACCCCTGGTGCAGCGAGTGAACCCTCATCCAATCGTGTTAACCCTTCCATTAAATTATTTAGTGGGTCCCAAGATAATTGATCAAAACCGATGGAAGGATTTAAAGAAGTTGGCTCTTCACTATTATTTAATTGAAGAATCTTTTCATCACTTGCTTCTTCCACACTATTATCTTCTTTTTCTTCTGGCTCTTTTCCCGCGTCTTCATTCGCTGTACAAGCGATTAATACGGAACCAATAACAAACACAAACAATAAAAATAAAAACTTTTTCATTGCTTTCCCCCTCCTCTATTTTCGTTTCGGTAATTAATAACTAAAAGATGTTCTGCTCGCTTATCTTGGAGCCAACAGTTTACTCGATGTGTGTCGCTTTTTAGCGAGTCATCTGGATAGACTCTTTCACATACTTCCATGGCAAAATCACATCTCGCAGCAAAAGGACAACCTTTTGGTGGTGCAAATAAATCTGGTGGTGTTCCATCAATAGGAGATAACGCTTCTCCTTTCATATTTAGTCGTGGAACTGATCGTAACAACCCTTTCGTATATGGATGTTGTGGGTTATAAAACAACTCCCGTTTTGTGCCTGTTTCAATCAATTTCCCAGCATACATCACTGCAATTCGGTCAGCTACTTTGGCAACGACACCAAGATCATGTGTGATTAATATGATGGAAACGTTTGTTTCTCGTTGAATTTTGTCAAAAAGCTCTAATATTTGGGCTTGAATTGTTACATCCAGTGCCGTTGTCGGTTCATCGGCAATGAGTAATTCTGGTTCACATATTAAGGCAATGGCAATAACGATCCGTTGGCGCATCCCACCACTAAATTGGTGTGGATATTGATTCAACCTTTCTTTTGGATTCGGAATACCTACTAGATCCATCATTTCCAATGCTTTTCTCCTAGCTGTTTCTTTTGTCACTTTATGATGTTGACGTAAACCTTCCATTAACTGATTGCCAATCGTTAATGTCGGGTTAAGAGCGGTCATTGGATCTTGAAAAATCATTGATATATCGACTCCACGAATAGTGCGCATTTTTTTCTCAGAAAAGCTCGTGACATCTTCTCCATTAAAAATAATTTCTCCTTGCGTGATTTCTCCTGGCGGTGTTGGAATTAAGCGCATAATGGCATTAGAAGTGACACTTTTTCCACATCCCGACTCTCCGACAATTGCGAGTGTCTCCCCTTTAAATAAATCAAAGTTCACACCGCGGACTGCTTTTACTGTCCCACCATATGTTGTGAAAGTGACGTGAAGGTTTTTTACTTCTAATATTTTCTCCATTGCTTCACCTACCTTCTTAGCTTCGGATCAAGTGCATCTTGTAGACCATCACCAAGTACATTAAACGCAAACATCGTAAAAGATATAAAAAAAGCTGGAAAAAACAACGTCCACCAATTTCCCGATAAGATTGCACCTAAAGAGTCGCTTGCCATCACTCCCCAACTAGCATATGGCGCTTGGATACCTAATCCGATAAAGCTTAGAAATGCTTCAGCAAAAATGGCTGATGGTACGGTTAATGTCATTTGCACAATGATTGGTCCCATCGTATTTGGCAAAAGATTTTTTCGGATGATTCGCGACGTTTTCGCACCATATGATTTAGATGCAAGCACAAATTCGTAATTTTTAATTTGCAAAACTTGCCCCCGCACAATTCTTGCCATTCCAACCCATCCTGTCACGGTTAATGCAACAATAATCGTAAATAAACTTGGGCCTAAAACGACAAGCAGTAAGATGACAACTAATAAATATGGAAGACCATATAAAATTTCCACGATTCGCATCATGACATTATCCGTTCGACCACCTTTATATCCAGAAATACCTCCATAGATAATGCCGATTACCACATCAATGAATGCCGCCATTAATCCAACGAATAAAGAAATGCGCGCTCCATACCAAGTACGAGTGAAAACATCTCGTCCTGCAGAATCAGTGCCAAACCAATGCTCAGCTGAAGGTGGCTGAAATTGTGCAGGTAAGTTTTGTGTATTTACTTCATATGGAGAAACAATTGGTCCCAGAATGGCCATCGTCGCTAATAAAACAAGAAAAAGGAGACCCAACATTGCTAATTTATTTTTCCTTAGTCGCCTCCATGCATCTTTCCAATATGAAAGGGAAGGTCGGTAAACAATCTCGGCTGCTTGTTTATTTTGTCTAATAAATCGAAACCACTCATCCTCTACTTTAGTAGTCGGATTCTCTTGACGAACTGATTTCATCCCTCTCCTTCCTTTCTATGGACTTTGATACGTGGATCAAGAATGCTGTACGCAATATCAACTAAAAAAAGCATGATGATTAAAAATGAACTATAAAAAACAGTTGTACCCATAATTACTGGATAGTCTCGTTGGTTAATACTCTCAACAAAGTATTTTCCCATCCCGGGAATGGCAAAAATTTGCTCAATGACAAATGTTCCTGTTAAAATGCCAGCAAGTAAAGTACCCATGATCGTAACAACTGGCATTAATGCATTTTTCAAGGCATGTTTCACGATGATTTTCCAAGGAGCCAATCCTTTAGCACGAGCCATCTTAATATAATCTTGTGTTAATACTTCAAGCATTGTCGACCTTGTTAAGCGAGCAATAATAGCCATTGGTCCCGTTGCAAGGGCAAGTGTAGGTAATACCATATGAAGAGGACTTGACCAAGTGGCAACAGGAAAGATTTCAGTATTTACAGCTAGTTGTTGGATGAGTAATGTCGCTAATACAAAATTTGGAATTGATATTCCAAGAACAGCATACCCCATTGCCATATAGTCAATCAAACCGTTATGACCTAGTGCTGCTAAGACTCCTAACGTTATTCCTGATAGTACAGCAACAATGATCGTAATCATTCCTAGTTCGAAGGAAATTGGAAACCCCCTACCTAGTAAATCATTTACTGAATGATCTGGCTTTTTGATTGACGGCCCGAAATCAAAGGTAGCAATCGATTTTAAGTAAAGAAGATACTGGATGTAGTATGGTTTATCAAGATTATAATGCGCCTCTAAATTCGCTTGTACAATTTCATTTGAACTTCTTTCACTATTAAATGGTGATCCTGGAATGCTTACCATTAAAATAAATGTTAGTGTAACGATGATCCATAATGTTATGATCATAATAAGTAAGCGTTTAACTATATAGCCAAGCATCATCATTCACCCCCACTCGATTAAATCTAAGCGAAAATGGTACTATTTTGAAATATGGCTGCTTGTTCATAGTTATGCTTTCTAGATTAAATATATGATTGTTTGTAGTGGAAAGATATATCACACAAGTTGGGATAGACTTTCTTCAAATTAATCCTCAACTTTCGCATACTGAAATGAAGAGTAATGCCTTGATAGAATGAGGTTGGGTGAAGAGACAATACTCAGGTTACTTGGATTATTTGTTTGCTTTAGAAACATGTTTACATCTAAGTACATTGCTCTTAAGTTTCTAAATCTTATCAAATACCAGAAATAAACGGTGCTGCTAACTTCGTTACTGCATAATTTATTTCTTAGGTATCATACTTGAGGAAGGTGGAGGAAGGTTGCCATTTATAACGGGTAAACATGGAAGAAATACGCATAAACTAACAAGAATCTCAATAACATTAATTCCCCAAACCGAAAACTTTACAGTCGGTCTGGGGAATCAAATAAACAATTTATTTTTCACTGCATTTTTAACTAATAGTCGTATTGATTATGTGAAGGATTTAGTCATAGACGGGACGAAAAACTACTTGACAATTCGCATGATTATTTTTCATCAACCATCGTATTTTTCAATTGACCAATTTTTTCGATTTCAACAACTAATTCGTCCCCATCTTTGAGCCAAACACGTTCACCTTCCGGATCTCCTAAAATAACGCCTTCAGGTGTACCTGTTAAAATAAGATCTCCAGGTGATAACGTCATATGCTCAGAAAGATAACTAACAATTTCAGCACAAGAGAAAATCATATCTGAAGTATTAGAGTCTTGCCTCACTTTACCATTTAATGTCGTTTTAAGCGTTAGGTTGTTCGGATCAGTAATCGTCGATTTCGTTACTAGATTTGGGCCTGCAGGACAAAAACCATCTGAGATTTTCCCTAACATCCATTGCGGTGTTTTCATCTGAAGATCGCGTGCTGAAAAATCATTCACAGCCGTATAGCCTGCTACATAATGTAATGCTTCATCTACTGAAACGTCTTTACAATGTTTGCCGATAACGATACCAAGTTCTACTTCATAATCAACCTCTTGTGATTTTTTAGGTAGAGGTACTACACCATTATGTGCATTAATCGTATTTTTAAATTTATTAAATAAAATTGGGCTCTCCGGAATTGGTGCATTCGTTTCTTCCGCATGCTTTCGATAATTTAATCCAACACAAATAATGGTTGAAGGGTCGACCGCTGGCAAATAGTGCACATCCGCAGCATTTTTTGTTTTTACTTCTACATTAGCACGTTCGACCTTTTGTTCAATTGCATCGATGTTAGCAATGACATAATTTATGTCATTAATTTGTGCATCATTAATGAGTTGATCAAGATTGATTACACGCTCATTATCGTTAATTGCTACTTTCGTTTCATTGTTTTCTTGATGAACTAAAAACTTCATGATATCTCTCCTATTTTTATGTGTTTTTTCCAAAAACGACTCCACCGTCAACATATAATGGTGAACCCATCATAAATTTCGCATCATCCGAAGCTAGAAACAATGCTGCTTTAGCGACATCTTGCGGAGTTCCCAATTGTTCTGTTAACTGTCTATTCGTAACAGATTTTAATCCTTCTTCCATATCGTCATATGATTCTCTTAAATATTGTTCTACAAACGGAGTATAGATGGTACCTGGAAGTAGAGCATTTACTTTTATATTGTATTTTGCATAATCAACTTGCATTGATTTTGTCATGGATAATACAGCACCTTTTGTCGCTGCATAAAGTGCCCTTCTTGCAAGTCCAATTTCCGCGACACAAGAAGACATATTAATAATTGAACCTTCTTGTTGTTCAATCATATAAGGAAGTACATATTTCGATACAGTAAATACACCATTTATATTTACAGCAACTACTTTATTCCAAAAACTTTCTTCAATTTCATGTATTTCTCCTACACCCGGAATTCCAGCATTATTAAAAAGAATATCAATTTTTTGATTATGATCAACGATTCTAGCAACCGCTCCTTCAACCTGTTGATGATTGGTTACATCGAATAAAACAACTTCTCCACTTCCACCTTTTCCTTGAATCAGTTGCAATGTTTCCTCTGCATTCGCTTGATTAATGTCATTTATTACGATATAAGAACCATGCGTTGCAAATAGAATTGCAGTTTCTCGTCCAATTCCCGAACCTGCACCTGTAATAAGCGTAACTTTATCTTTTAACCGCATCTATTTTCACCTACGAATTCTTTTTAGAATGAGAGTCAATTAAGACAACGATTGCTAAAATGACTCCTTTTACTACTTGCTGCCAATATGCATCGATTCCTTTTAAAACCATTACGTTATCAATAATTCCTAAAATGAGTGCTGCAAAAATAACACCAACAACTTTTCCTCTTCCCCCTGTCAGTGATGTTCCACCTAATACAACAATGGTAATAATATCAAAAAGCATGGATTCACCGATTGCTGGTTGACCACTCATCGTTCTTGAAGTGATTAAAATCGCTCCAACACCCGCTAAAAAACTACTTAACATAAAAGCATAGATTCTTATTTTATTTACATTAATTCCCGAAAGTTTACTCGCTTCTAAATTCCCACCAACTGCATAAAAACTACGACCAACTTTCATATTTGTCGTTAACACATAACATAAAATACCGATCACAACCAATACAATAATCGGAAACGGAATTGGCCCGACATATCCTGCACCGAGGAAGTTGAATTCGCTCGGTAAACCAGAAATAGGAATCCCGTTACTATATAAATAGTTAACTCCTTTAATAATAATCATCGTAATTAACGTTGCGATAAACGGTGTAACATGACCGTAAACAGAAATTAAACCATTTACAAATCCGATAAATAATGCAAGTAATAAAACAATGATAATAGCAACAAAAATTGGATATTGATGAACACTCATTAAGTTAGCTAATACGATACTTACCAACCCTACAGTCGATCCAACTGACATATCAATTCCACCGATTAAAATGACGAAAAACTGCCCTAATCCAATTATGGCTAAAAATGAAATCTGTCTCACTAAATTAATAATATTACTTGAATTAAAAAAGTCGTCTACGAATACAGAAGCAAGAATAAACATAACGATAAAAAGAAGTACGATCGCTGCTTCTTTTATTTTTGATGATGAGATTGAAAAAGACGATAGAACATTTTTTTTAGTCGCTTCCATTAGCTACTCTCCCCTAGTAAACTGTTAATAATATTTTCCTGAGTAATAGCATCACCTTGTACAGATTTATCTATTTTACCTTCAAACATAATATGCACTTTATGACAAAGCCCGATTAACTCTTCCAATTCTGGCGAAACAATAATAATTGATTTGCCAGCGAGCGCTAAATCAGTAATCAATTTGTATATTTCTGACTTTGCACCGATATCAATTCCTCTAGTAGGTTCATCAAACATCAGGATTTCTGAATCGGCAATTAACCATTTTGCGATAACAACTTTTTGTTGATTACCACCACTGAGGTTCACGACATATTGATCCAAATTGGAATATTTTAAATTCAATCGGTCCGCATTTTCTAAACTAATCGCGCGTTCTTTTTTCTTTTGCATAAATATATTGGAAAACTCATTTAATGACGCCAAAGTCATATTCGTTTTAATATCAAAATTCATCGCCAATCCAAGCGCTTTTCGTTCATCTGGAACAAGTCCAATCCCATGTTTAATTGCATCTAAAGGCGATTTAATCGAAACGTTTTTTCCATGCACTTCAATCGTCCCACTATGTGTAGGATGATTTCCAAAAATAGCATTAAGTAACTCCGTTTTTCCGGCACCTACAAGTCCAGCAATTCCGAGAATTTCCCCTTTTCTTAATGTAATATGAATGTCTTTGAATACAGGAGAAGTTAGATTATTTACTTTTAAAACAACTTCATCTGTTTCTACAAAGTTTTTATGAGGGAACACTTGTGTTAGCTCTCTACCAATTATCTTTTCAATTAATTGATCTTTATTAATGTCTTTTACATACCCGTTTCCAGTCATTTTTCCATCAACAAGGACTGTATACGTATCACATACTTCAAAAATTTCATCTAAACGGTGTGAAATATAAATAATACTTATTTTTCGTTCCTTTAATATATTAACGATTCTGTATATATTTTGGATATCCTTTTCTTGAAGCACGGCCGTCAATTCATCCATAATGATTAGTTTTGATTCTAATACAAGTGCTTTTGCCAGCTGAATGATTTGTTGTTCAGCCATTCTTAAATTTTTCACAGGACAATTAAGGTTGATAGTCATTTCTAAAAACGCAAGAACCTCTCTCGCCTTTGCCTTCATTTTTTTCTTCCCAATAAACCCTGCTTTTGCTTCAAAATTACCGAGAAAAATATTTTCATACCCAGTTAATTCAGGCACAAGTTGTAACTCTTGATGGACTGCATTTAATCCATAGTTTTGTGCGTCTTTAATATGGTAAGAATCAGTTTCATCTTTTCCTTGAATTAAAATTTTTCCTTCAGTTGGAGTATAGATTCCCAAAATAATTTTTGACAATGTTGATTTACCTGCACCATTTTCACCTGCAAGTGCTAGACATTCTCCAGGATAAATTGTAAAAGAAACGTTTTCTAATGCTTTTACTCCTGGAAATGATTTTGAAACATTCTTTAATTCTACTAATGGTGTTCTTTTATCCATATTATTATTTAAATCGCTCATGATAATCCCTCTTTACGAAGCGTAATAATCATCTTATTACTCCATTTTGCTTCCACTGTTTTGCAAACTCATCTATTCTATGAAACGTTGCACCAAGACTTAGTAATTGCTGGATAAGAAGGTCGAACTGTTCCATCGCATAATCACCACAGTTTTTCGTAATAAACTCATCTGGAATAATAGTACATTCTCCAAAATGATATGATTTTTCTAACTCAATAAATTCCCATGGATGAAAATAAAAACAAAGCACAATCGGTTCATTTCTATTTTGGAGAAATTGAATATGCGTTTTTATTTTCTGCATGAGGTAATCAGCGCCTTCTGTTCTAAAAAGTGGCCATTGATCCCGATCTCTCCCTAGTTCTCCATCATTACTTTCCATTACTAAATCTGCGAAATTTGGTATTTGTAAAACGTTTGAATCTCCTTCTTCGAGCCAGTTTTCCCTACTCGGATAATATGGTTTTGTCTGTTTACGATAGAAATACATCGGATAAGTCGCATCAGCAATATATCCTAGTTTTTCTAAACTATTTACAACTGACGTGGATCCCCAAAGCCGTGGACATCTGAATGAGATTGGATCTTCCTGTGAAACACTTTTTACGAGTGCTGTTGCTTTTTCAATCCGATTAAATACTTCTTCCGGTAATAATGCCGTTTCAAGAGGAACATGGAATAATGGGTCACCGACCGTTTCATGCATGAGTGAATGACACCCTACCTCATGCCCTCTTGCAATCACTTCTTTCACACTTTCAGGATTTTTTACTGCTGCATCTCCCGTATAAAAAAATGTTCCTTTTACATTGTTTTTTTCAAATACATCTAAAATGGGACTCGTCGCTTCCCGAACTCCTTTATAAAAAGGCGTAAAACTACCAACATCTGGTTCCATATCAAAGCCAAACAAAACATGTATATCTCGATTCATAAAAAAGCTCCTTATTTGTTATTTTGACTATCTTAAACATGATTGTTATTTAAATGAAGCATAAGTTTATATTCACAAGGAGCGCCCCAAATACACATCACTTCTGTACATTCGCGGGACAATTGTTCCCGCGAACCTACAGAAAAAGCAAAGTGTCTTTAAGACGTAAGCATGATTACAACCATAACCACCCAAGTGCTTCTACACCTAAGTAAATTTGTTCTTCATCCTTATTTGCAGGATCAAGTTCATTATGAATAACACGCTTTAATTCGTGATACGGAATCATACAAGCCTTCGTACCTGTTTCTGCAACTGGATTCACGTCAAAATATTCACGTTTTACAATATCGAAATTTTCTTCATTGTACTTGTCCATTAATTGAAGGTACTTTATCTTTTCGTCTTCCGTTTGCGCATTATCATATTGAATGGAAGCTAAACTTAATTGATAGATTACTTTATTTCGCAAATGACCGATTTCTATCTTTTCAAAATGTTTCAAATACATTGCAAGGCGATGATCATGTCGAACATACTCTTTCACCTTTTCAATTTTACTTTGAATCGTATCCCAATCAGCAATCGCTGCTTCTATCGTCGGAATATCACGCGTTTCTACTTTATTTCTTAAAAATGGAAACTCTGTCGGGAAAATTTTCATTTGGCTCTCGTGAATCGTCAGCATGTTTTCTAAAATATAAAGAATATCTTGTGAAATTTCTGGGCCAAATACTGCATTTACTGCATATTCATAAAACTCTTCTTCCTCCATCTTCGAACCCCAACCATAGTAACCATGTGCATATAGATGAATAAAGTATCCATACCATTCGAACATGTAGCCATTGATTCCCTTCACACCAAGTTCGACGGAGCCGATATGTTGCTTAATATCATTATTGATAAACTGATGGTTTGTCTCTTCTTCTGGTCTTAACACATTTGATTCAAATGTACGATACAGTCTTCCCATCGTCGATGACACAGAGTTCGCTTCAGAATCTCTTGCATAAATACGTTCTTTGCCAAAGGCTTCTACCCATTTCGGAAACTCATTTTTCGAAACATATAGGCCCGGTGCCCAGAATAATACAACATCTTCGGGTATCTGGCTCTTCACATACTGTAAATACTCTTCTGTTTTTTCTAAAGGAGGTTCTCTCCATGCTCTTAACCCTACGACACAATCCTCGTTTACTTCTTTTATTTTCTTATACAAAATATTTAATAAATAGTAATTTGCATAATGTTTTGCTTCAGCCGGTGTACGATCTTTAACAAAGTTTTCTTGACAATCATCGCAAGAACAGAACCAAAATGACTCTTCACTTTCTTCAAAATCAATTCCATCATAACCAAGTGCGACTACTCGTTGAATTGAGTCGGAAATATATTCGATGTTAGAAGGATCACTTAAACATAATGAATCAAAATCATTTACAAACTTACTTCCCTCTTCTAACTTCATGCGCTTTTCTTTATTTAAACTTGAATAACCACCGTTATAACTGTTCAATCCGATATAAGCAAAGAAGTCAAATCCTAATTCATGCCCATATTCAAATAATTCTGTTAAAAATTCATTTGAAATATTCGGATGAACATAGTTTACCGTAATCCAATTATCACTTTCTTGATTCCAAACATCAACTGGATAATTTTTCAATTCTGTTTCCGGATATTTTTCAAATTCAAATGGCCAATAGCCATACATACACATGTTGAACTGATTAATCTTAAAGTCTGCACAAATATTTAAATACTCTTTCCACTCTTTTAATCCCCATAACTGCATATCAAAACCGAGTCTTCCGTAACCTGCATACCATGCAAATGTATTCGAAACGGATCGTTTTTCAATACTTGGCCAATCGATAATTGATGCGGATTTAAGAACAAATGATTGTTCACCCGTCTCTTCTATCAATTGTTTTAATGTCGATAGTCCATTGATAAAACCATCTTTTTCAATAAAATCAAGCTCAATTTGGTCTTGATTTACTTCTAACGTATATCCTTGCTTTTTATATAAATCAGTTCTATCCACTTCTTCTGGTACTTCAGATTGAACACGAAGAACAACATCAATTGCTTGATCACTTTGCTCATTTACAGTAAAAGTAATCTCTTCAAAATTCCAAAATCTCATTTTCCCGAGTTTTACAGGATCAAATGCTAACGCTTCATTTGTACTAAAATTAATTGTGTGAAATACTTTTGTTTTTTCATTTTTTTCTTTATAATGCTTTGGCATTGGTATTAAACCATACATCATTATAAATTACCTCCAATCATTTATCCGAGCCATTCCCAATTTTCCCAATCATAATCCGAAATATTATCTGGAATGATTGCTTCAGGTTCTGGTAATGGGTATCTTTCATCCAATTCCGCACCATCAAGTGATTCCAATAATGCTTTTAATGCTGTTTCACCTAATACAACAGGATCTTGTAACACTTCACCAATCCATGACTCATTACCATCTTGAATATGTTTTAACACTTCTTTATCTCCTGCCATACCGATAAAGCGAATGTCTTTATCTTTCCCTGAACTTATAGCTGCACTATATGCACCAAGGACGAGTGAATCGTTGTGACCTGAAACAATATCAACTTCTTTTTGACGTTGTAAAACGTTTTCAAATAATGTTTGACTTGAGTTTCTGCTTCCTTCCGAGTCACCTTCTTCGATAATATTCGCATTAGGGAACTCCTTTTTAATTGTTTGTGAAAATCCTTCAAAACGATCATTTGATGCTTCACCAGATGATGGTAAAGATAAGTAAACTACTGTCGGTTCTTCAATACCACGTTCTTTTAAGTCTGCGACTGCAATTCTTCCAGCTACTTCACCCATTGCTTTAAAATCATGTCCTACAAACGTTTCCCAAACAATTTCGTCTTCAGAATCTGGCGTTTGTGGATAATCTCCTACAACAATCTTTATTCCTTGTTCATGAAGCTTTACCATCGTAGGGATGATTGCTTTTGTATCCGTCGGAAAAATAACTAAACCATCAATTCCTTTTTGAGCCATATTTTCTAATTGGTTAATTTGTGTATTAATATCATTTTGTCCATCGTGAAATTCAAATGTAACTACTTTATCGTCATAATTTTTTGCTTCTTCTTCCATTCCTTCCATCGTTCCTAAAAACCATGGCCAAGCATAGTTCATAATTGCTCCACCAATTAAAAGTTCATCGCCATCTTTGTCAGTCTCTTTACTTTCACCATTTCCTTCTTCATTGTCAGATGAACTACATGCAACCATTACTAATGAGAAGATTGCCAATAAGATTAAAATTAAATTTCTTTTCATTATATTTCCCCCTTTTATTATCGTTCCATATGATCCGCTGGTTGTGGACCTTGCACACTTAATCCCCCATCAACCATTAATAAATGTCCATTAATTTGCTCCGCTTGCTTTGATGCTAAAAAGACTACTGAATCACCAATTTGATCTGCTGTACCAATTCGTTTCATTGGATTAGCATTTTTTTCTTGCTCTCTAATTTTAGGATCTTTTAAATAATCTGCAACAAACGGTGTATCGACTGTACTAGGACCAACGGCATTTACATTAATATTATGTTTACCGAGTTCAATCGCCAATGCTTTCGTTAGCTGATGAATTGCCCCTTTAGATGAAATGTAATGCGGAATGACAGGGCTTGTAACGATTTTACTCGCCGTCGAAGCGATATTGATTATCTTTCCACTTCGTTTTTCGATCATTGATTTTGCTGCACGCTGCGTACAAAAGAAATAACCTTTCACATTAATGTCATATGTGTTATCCCATATTTCTTCTGTTACATTCATAAATGAATAAAATGGAGCAACACCTGCATTATTTACTAAAATATCTACTTGTCCTACTTTTTCCTCTATTTCATCAAACATTTTATTAATCTGCTCTACACTAGCCATATCTGCTTTCACGATGTAAGCTTTACCGCTTTCATTTTCAATATCAGCTACGATTTTCTTTGCATTTTCTAAACTTTTATCTGAACGATAATTAATGATAACGGTCGCACCTGCATCAGCCAATTTCCTAACAATCGCTTCTCCAATCCCTTGGCTTGATCCAGTTATTAAGGCAACTTTTCCATCTAGTTGTTCCATGCTAACTATCTCTCCTTATTCGGCTGTAAAAGTCTTCTGCATTTTTTCCGTAAAATTTCTTCCACCCATTTTCATCTAACATATCCTTTATTACAATATCAGCGGTATCATATACTTCCGAATACGACCCTGCTAATAAACAAACTGGCCAATCGCTTCCAAACATAATGCGATCTTCCGTAAAAACATTTATACAATGTAAAATATATTGTCGACAATCTTCGGCAGACCAATGCTTATGATCCGCCTCGGTAATGACACCTGATATTTTACAATAAACATTCGGAAAACTGGCAATTGCAGCTATTTCTTTACTCCATGTGTCAAACTGTTTTTCCTTAATTTGTGGTTTCGCTAAATGATCAATGACACATTTTAAATTAGGAATCATTTCAAGTAATTGTTTGATCACTTTTAAATGTCTTGGATAAATGAGTATATCCAATGGAATCTGCAATTCATGTAATACTTTTATATTGTTTACTACTTTCTCTCTTAACACCCAATTATCATCTTCAATATCTTGAAGCATCGGACGCACACCGACAAAACCTGCTACCTTCATCATTCGCTTTAATTGTTCTGTAAAATCATCCGCTTCAAAATCTAACCAACCAACAACACCTGCAATAAAATGATGATTTTCCATCAATTCAAACATATAATACGTCTCTTCAATGGAATCTGCGGCTTGCACTAAGATCGTTTTATCAATCTGATGTTTTTTCAAATCTTCAAGCAAATCATTAGGCAGATAATCCTGATATAAAATCCCAAAATCAGGTGTTAGCCAATTATAATCCCCTCGTGATAATTTCCAAAAATGTTGATGAGAATCTATTCGCAAATTTCACAGCCTCCTTTCATCATCATTCTTTTAGTTCAACTATCAATTCAATTTCAACTGGAATATTAAGTGGTAATTCATTTGTCCCAACAGCAGAACGAGCATGTTTTCCACTTTCTCCAAAAACTTCTTCTAAAAAGTCTGATGCGCCATTAATAACGAATGGTTGATCATTAAAATCCTTTGCACTACTTACCCATGCAAGCATTTTAATAATTCGTTTCACATTATTTAATCCACCACCATAATCTTTGATCACTTGTAAAGCATTAATCATACATTGTCTAGCAAACTGCTGTCCCTCTTCCACAGTAAATTCTTTACCGAGCTTACCTTTGTGCAAAAACTCTCCGTTTACACTACAATCTTGTCCCGATAAATAAAGTAAATGACCAACTCTAACAGCAGGTGTATACGATGCTAATACTTCACGCTTCCCTGGTAACGTAACATTTAACTCTTTCAGCCTCTTCTCAATTGGACATTCTTCACTCATCAATCATCTCTCCTTTTAAAGCGATAAGAGCACCCATCAATTGATCTATTTGGGATTCATCATTATAGAAGTTAATCGACACGCGAACCCTTCCATCGCCACCCCAAACATGGATATCCTCTTTCAATAATTCGGTCATGACAGCCTCTCCATTTAATGCTTTAAAGGCGATATTACCACCTCTGTTTTCCGCTAGTTCAGGAGATAAAATCGTAAATCCATTTGTTTTTAATTGCTGAATTAAATAGTCTCCAAGTTCGCCAACTCTTTGTTCAATATTTGCAATACCGACTTCAAGTAAAAATGTTGTTGAATTCTCTAACATATAAATCGTGGGGTATGCGTTATAACCTAGCTCTAATTTCGTTACTTCATTAGAATACTCATATTTTTCAAGTCTTTCATCATGAAAAATCTCTTTTACAGACCGCCACCCTACTCTTCGTGGGTGTAACTCTTTTATCATTTGTTCACTTACATAGCACACTCCTACTCCGTGAGCACCTAATAACCATTTGTAAGAGCTCGAAATGATAAAGTCACAATACTGACTATTAACCTTAGAAACTCCAAGTGATTGAGTTGCATCGACTAACAATAAAGCATTAAATCGATTCGTTAATTTTCGCAACGCTTTTAAGTTATGCTTGTAACCATTCACAAAGCTAACATGACTTACGGCTACTAAAAATGTATTGTCATCTATTAATTTTTCCAATTCTTTTTGTAAAATTTCACCATTTGAGTGATTTACAGTTCGAATCTCAACACCTTTTTCACGTAAGTTAAGTAAAGGAAAAACGACAGATGGATATTCTAAATCATTAATAATAATGTTACTTTTTTCTGGTACATCTAAACAATCAATAAGATTATTCATCGCTTCAGATGCATTTCCAGAAAATGAAATTTCAGTCGACTTACAATGAAGCATTTTCGCTAAATTATCTTTTAACTTGTTCTCGATTTTATAAAATCTTTTTCTTCCTAATTCTCCTAAGCTTTTATCTTGCACATATTGCTTCACAGCGCTTTCATTTGATAAAAGTGAAGGGCATTCTGCACCTGTATAAAAGTATGTTTTTTTATTAAGTCCTATAAATTGCTGCGCTAAATTCCTCACAGTTCCTCCTTCTATGAAGCGTTATTTCGGAAAAAACATTAGTAGTTCCTTAGAATAAACACCTTCATTTTCTTCAATAAAGTTATAATACGAACGATATATATGATTTCTCATTACCTTTTCTGCCTTTTCAGGATCACCCTCTTTCAAGACCTCAATTAACTCTTCATGCTCACTCACTTCAAAATCTTTCGTATACTTTCTTTCGAGTACACTATTTACAATTTCAACTTGAAAAGAAATTGATTCATTTACATTAATAAGCATTTCATGTTTCGACATTTTTAATATTGCCTCATGGATTTTAGTAGAATAATGAGAAATGGATGTTATAGCTGGATCTTCTCTCTTTTCCTTCATTTCTTCAAAAAGTTCAATAAGCGCGTTCAATTCTTCTTCGTCATTCCTTTGTGCTGCTAGTCTTATAGCTAGCCCTTCAATCGTTGCACGTAGTGAATAAATCTCAAAAATATCTTTCTCATTATGTTTCCTAACAAAGTATCCTTTATTTCGATAATTTTCCAATACGTTCTCACTCACTAAGTATTGAATCGCCTCTCTAACAGGTGTTTGACTTATCCCTAAATGATCTGAAATTTCATTGATCTTTAATTGGGAACCGATTTCAATTTCACCATTTACAATTTGCTCTTTAATATATTGTGAAACCTCATAGCTTAAATTCTTTTTATTCAAGATTAAGTTTCGATAATTCACTTAATCGCCCCCACGATTATAATTGTCAGAATATAATGTGTAATATATTCTATACTTTATATTATACTTTACTTTTTGAAAAAGCAAGTGTTATTTTTTTATTTTTGATTCAATACTTTCTCCTTTAAAGAGTAATTCCCGATGTTTCTTAATGTGGTGGGAGTGTAGGTATAGCTTTTAAGTAATTTATTCCTTTTATGGATGGGTCAAATTCATCCCCCTAACCTTACTATCTCAACTTTCGCATAGTGAAATGAATAAGAAAGTATTGGTAGAAATGGAATGAAGATACAGTGGTCAAGTTGACTTTGGATGATTCATTTGCTCTTAAGTTTAAGCTGATATCCGTCTGGGCTCGCTCCGTGCAGACGCTTTCCGTGGGCAACGCTTCAGCTACCTCAGAAGAAAATCAATTCTTCCGCCCACGGCAAGCGAAGATGTATTGGGACTGCGGACCTCCAGTAGACATCCATAAGCTAAATTCAGTTTATTATACCGAGGTTGCCAAGGATATCATTAGAAGTACCTCAAGCTTACCAAGCGAACGAACTGTTTGAACTTATTTATTGGTGCGAAAGTTGAGTTACTATTAATAAATGTAAAATTGGTTTTATTATATTGACGTACTTAGTAGAATAAGGTAAGCTTTATATTAAATATTTAGTCATCTGATGACCTTATGTTTAAAGCGTAAAGGAGATCAATTCCATGCAATATGAACCAATCAAACGCAAAAAAAATTATGAAGTAGTAATGGAGCAAATTATTTCCATGATTAGATCAAAACATCTACAACCAGGTGAAAAGTTAGACTCCATTGAAAAATTATCACATTATTTTAATGTAAGCAGATCCGTCATTCGAGAGGCACTTAGTGGATTAAAGGCGATGGGCTTAGTCGATATTCAACAGGGAGAAGGCACGTTTATTGCTGATTTTAAAGCTTCATCTATTTCTTTACCCGTTACGACAGCTTTATTAATGAAGAAGGAAGATATTAAAGAGTTATTTCAAGTCCGAAAAATACTCGAAGTTGGTGCAGTCCGTTTAGCCGCACATAATTGTTCTGAGGAAAATATGATTCAGATCAAACAAGTGTTAATTGAAATGAAAAAAAACAACAAATTAGATGAAGAAGCGGATTTTAATTTCCATTATCAAATTGTAAGGGCATCTCAAAATAAGATGTTAATAAATTTATTAAGTAGCATTTCGGAAATTATGATTGAAACGATTCGCGATGCCCAAAAAATTATGTTCGATTCGGAAATAAACGAAATAAAATTAATTAAAGAACATGAGCTCATTTATGAAGCAATAAAAAATAAACTTCCTGATCAAGCAGAAAAATATATGTTAAGTCATTTAGAAGGGGTCGAAAGATCTCTTGCTCCTTATATTAATTAATTCAGGTAGGTGAAAATGATGAAAGTTTCTTTATTTATTACTTGTTTATGTGATATGTTTCATCCGAATATAGGTAAAGATACAGTCGAGGTACTAGAGCGTTTTGGATGTGATGTTGATTTTCCTGAAGCACAAACATGTTGCGGACAACCTGCATTTAATAGTGGATATTTACGACAATCGAAAAAAGCAATGAAGCAAATGATTCGTAGTTTTGAGCATGCTCACTACATTGTCGGGCCATCTGGTTCTTGTGTCAGTATGCTTAAAGAATATCCACAAATATTTGTAGGTGACAAAGAGTGGGAAGAAAAAGCAAAAGAATTTGCAGAAAAAGTATACGAATTAACACAATTTTTAGTAGACGTCCTGAAGGTTACTAATGTTGGTTCGAATTTCAAAGGTACGGTAACATATCATCCATCATGCCATATGACGAGAATATTAGGTGTAAAAGATGCTCCCGTTATATTGCTTCAAAACATAAAAGGTGTTGACTTAATTGAGCTACCAAAGAAAGAGAATTGTTGTGGTTTTGGCGGTACTTTCGCTATCAAAAATGCTGCCATTTCATCAGAAATGGCAGCAGAAAAATCACAGCATATTTCTGAAACAAAAGCAGAATATTTAGTTGGTGGAGATATGGCATGTTTAATGAATATTGGTGGGATGATGTCACGGGAAGGAAAAAACGTGAAAGTTATCCACATTGCTGAAATATTAAATTGCCGTTAAAGGAGGTCAGGAAAAATGGGAATCCAAATTGGAAAGAAAACTTACACAAATCGAGTAAAATCTGGAATAGAAGATCCATTCATGCGTCAAGCAGTATCTTCCGCCCAAGAACGTTTAAAAGATGGACGTATTCAATCAGAGAAAGGATTAGGGAATTGGGAAGAGTGGCGTTCTTTGGGAGAAGAAATACGCAGACATACGTTGGATAATCTCGACTATTACTTAGAACAACTAAGTGAACAAGTCGAAAAACGTGGTGGAAATGTATTTTTTGCTCGTACTGCAGATGAAGCAAATCACTATATTAATCGTATTATACAAGAAAAAAACGGAAAGAAAGTTGTTAAAGCAAAATCAATGGTGACAGAAGAAATTGGCTTAAATGATGTCTTAGAAAAGGAAGGTGTTGAAGTTGTAGAAACGGACCTTGGGGAATGGATTTTACAATTAGATGATGATCCACCTTCACATATCGTTGCTCCAGCACTCCATAAAGATCGAGAGAGAATTAGAGAAGTATTTGCTGATAAGAAAGGATATCTAGGCACGAATCATCCAGAAGAACTTACCCAATTTGCCCGTGAACAATTGCGAAAAGATTTTTTATCCGCTGATATTGGGATTACAGGGTGTAATTTTGCAGTAGCAGAATCCGGAACAATCACACTAGTAACGAACGAAGGTAACGGCAGACTTACAACTTCATTACCTGATACACATATTGCTGTTATGGGAATGGAAAGAATTGTCCCGACATGGGAAGAGTTAGATATTTTGGTAAGTCTTTTGACAAGAGCAGCAGTAGGTCAAAAACTAACTAGTTATATTACATCCATTACGGGAACAAGGCTTAAGGGAGAGATTGACGGACCGAGTGAATTTCATCTCGTTATTGTCGATAATGGGCGATCAAACATATTAGGTACGGAATTTCAGTCAGCCCTTCACTGCATCCGTTGTGCTGCTTGTATTAACGTTTGTCCTGTCTATCGTCATATCGGTGGTCATGCATATGGTTCGATTTATCCTGGACCAATTGGAGCCGTCATTACCCCGCTTCTTGATGGGTATGAAGATCATCACGAACTTCCATATGCGTCATCCCTTTGTGCTGCTTGTACAGAAGCTTGTCCTGTAAAAATTCCACTCCATGAGTTATTAATCAGGCATCGTGAAATCATTGTGGAAAAAGAGGATCAAGCACCTATATCTGAAAAAATAATAATGAATAGTTTTGCAAAATGGGCATCAACTCCAGCAGCATATAAACTTAGTACAAAAATAGCACGTCCACTCCTAAAACCATGGTCAAAAGAAGAGAAGGTAACAAATGGACCTGGACCATTAAAAGGTTGGACAGATAGTCGTGATTTCCCTACTCCTAGTAAACAGTCTTTCCGTTCGTGGTATAAAACTAGACAGAAAGGAAGCGATTAAATGGCGATTCAACATAGAGAAAGCTTTTTAAATAATGTTGCCGCAAAACTAAATCGCCCTCGAAAAAAAAGTGCTGTAACGAAACCAATATGGAGGAAGCAACCTCAATGGGACGTATTGAAAGGCTGTACACAAGAACAATTAATCCAAGTATTAGAAAAACAATGTAAAGTAATTCATACTTCGTTTAAAAGAACTAATAAAAATACTTTAGCTAACGTGTTGTACGAAACAATTTTAGAATACGGTGGAAAATCAATTATTACAGCGGAAGATGAGCGAAATGACTTATATGGATTACCTACGTTTTTTGATCGTTTAGGGGAAGAAAAGATCGATATACATGTTTGGAATAGTGGCAAAGGGGAAGAAAATGTCATTTTTGCGGAACAGGCTAATATTGGAATTACCTTTAGTGATATGACACTTGCTGAATCTGGTACGGTTACTTTATTTAACGATAAAAACAATAGTCGTTCTATCAGCTTACTACCTAAACATTATATTGCAATCATTCCAAAAGAAACGATTGTTCCAAGAATGTCTCAAGCTACAAAAACAATTCACGATTTACACGAAGCAGGTCATAAAATTGCTTCTTCTATTAGCTTTATTACAGGACCTAGCAATAGTGCGGATATAGAATTGAATTTAGTCGTTGGTGTTCATGGACCTATAAAGGCTACCTATATAGTGGTGGAATAAATGTATAATAGTGATGGGACGAGAGAATACTCAGTCCCAGAAAGTCGCGTATTTAACCAGTGAGCAGTAAGAAATCGTTGATACGCTTATCTGCCAAGGAAATGCAAAGGGTTATTTTACCGGACTTTTTTGAAGAACCTCTTATAAGGGTCTATCTCGAAATGGATAGTCCTTTTTTCTTTTGTCTTACTAACTACTACTCTTTCTTACAAATTATTCTTAACCGTCTCCGGTAAATCATCTTCTTTAATAAATTCATATTTTTTCACTTTATTTTTGCGAACATATAATTTGATTATCCGACCTTTTTCCACTGTATTGCTCATTGAAAAAGTTTGGGTTCCCCGATTGCCTTCTTCATCAATAATAGGGATCGTATATTCAACTCGATCAAACTTTAAAGGCACAGCTTCTTCTGGAATAATTCCATATTGAAAGATAGTCTTAGAATTTACATATTTATTGACCCCTATAACAATAATCCCAATTATCGCCATAGCAATAAGAAGTTTTTTTAAGTCTTTCTTTCGCATAGCTTGTTCCTCCTTAGTAGATAAGTATATTATACATGAAAAAAACAATTATTTGTTCTTTTATATGTCAAAATTACTAGATTTTTCACCTCGGGAAAAATTTGCCGATGAATAGCCATGATGGCTTATCTTTTTACTCATTTCGATTAAATTCAACATTATTTTTCATTTTTATCATAACACGAATAATGGATTATGGAAAAAATAAAAACTATCTATTGAAAGATAGTTAATGAATGATGCTATTTATTTTATTTACTAGATTAACCAAACTGCCCATTAATATATGCTTCTGTACGCTTGTCATTTGGATGATTGAAAACTTCATACGTTTCATCGTATTCGATCACTTCACCATCTAAGAAAAATGCAGTTCGATCTGAAATTCTCGCAGCTTGCTGCATATTATGCGTGACGATGACAATCGCATAATCGTCCTTCAAATTACGGATAAGCTCTTCTACTTTTAAGGTAGATTTCGGATCAAGAGCTGAAGTAGGTTCATCCATTAAAATTACTTCTGGTTCAATTGCTAAACATCTAGCAATACATAAACGTTGTTGCTGACCGCCAGAAAGACCATATGCGCTATCATGCAAACGATCTTTCACCTCATCCCAAATATAAGCATTTCGCAGACTCGTTTCCACTATCTCATCCAAAATCATTTTGTTTCGGATGCCATGGATCTTAGGACCATATGCAATGTTTTCATAGATTGATTTTGGAAATGGGTTTGGTTTTTGAAACACCATACCAACTTGGGTACGAAGTTGTTCAACATTTAAAGAAGGATCAAAAATACTTTTTTCATTATACATAATTTTTCCTGTCGTACGTACTTTTGGGACAAGTTCAACCATCCGATTCAATGTTTTTAAATAGGTGGATTTTCCGCAACCAGAGGGCCCAATAATAGCAGTTACTTCTTTTTCACGAATAGTAAGATTAATATTCTTTAAAGCATGAGTTTCGTCATACCATAAATTTAAGTTTTCCGTGTTAAAAACTACTTTTTTGTTTGTATCAGCCGTTTTTAACAACTTCACTTTGGGAGCGGTGCTTACTTTTGGGTGTTCCGCAGTTAAAGTACTCATGTATATCCATCTCCTTATTATTTACTCAACTTTCGTACTTATAAAATAAGTTCAAACAGTTTGCTTGGTAAAGCTTGAGGTATTTCTAATAATATCCTTGACAACCTCGGTATAATAAACTGAATTTAGCTGATAGGATGTCTACTGGAAGTCCGCAGTCCAAATACATCTTCGCTTGCCGTGGGCGGCTGTTGAGCTCCCTTCGTGCTGACGCACTACGTGATCTCACCTAGGCCTTCCTCCCACAGGCGTCTTGATGGATTTGAACTGCTCCGAATGATAAATATGATTTAACACTCTAGTTATGTTTCTAGTATATATCTCCAAACTAGTCTGGGTGAGCGCAGTCCGGCGACTCCTGCGGGAAAAGCAACGGCTGAAGATCCCCGAAGAAGTGATTTTCTTCTGAGGTAGCTGAAGCGTTGCCCGCGGAAAGCGTCCGCACGGAGCGAGCCTAGACGGATATCAGCTTAAACTTAGGAGCAAATAAATCATCCAAAGTCAGCTTGACCACTGTACCTTCATTCCATTTAATTCTACCAAGACTTTCTTATTCATTTCATTATGCGAAAGTTGAGTTATTTAGTAAATAATTTTTCTTTCCTACCAGTGCATGTTCAAAAAGAAGGATAAAACCAGACTTTTTGAACACCCCCTATCAATATGTCTTTTGGTACTTATTTCGAATAATGATTGCAGTCATATTCAAAATAAGTAATAAAACTAACAAAACGATGATAGTTGCAGCCGCTAAATTTGCATATTCCGCCACCATCGTAGAATCGAGAGTCCAATAATAAATTTGCATTGGCAGCACTGTAAATTTATCCATAATACTACCAGGCAATGGGATTAATAATGCTGGGATCCCAATGACAACAAGTGGAGCTGTTTCACCAATTGCTCTTGATAAAGATAAAATAGCCCCAGTAAGGATACTTGGTATTGCTGCTGGTAAGATGATATTTTTAATGGTTTGCCATTTGGTCGCTCCCATCCCATATGATCCTTCACTCAAATGAGAAGGAACTGCACGAATTGCTTCCTGACTAGCAACGATTGTAATTGGTAAAATTAATAGTGACATCGTTAGCCCACCCGCTAAAACGATATTCCCCATACCGAGCGCACGAACGAATACGGTCATACCTAAAATTCCATACACGATAGATGGTACTCCTGCTAAGTTTGCTATATTCGTCCGTATTAATGTTTGGATAAACCCTTTTTTTGCATACAATTCTAAATAAATAGCTGTTCCAATACCTAAAATCATCGTTACTGGTGCAACGACGATCATTAACCAAACGGTACCAAGTATGGCTCCTAATATTCCGGCTATTGCTGGGTCCGTTGATAATTTATTCGTTAAAAAATTTATGTTTATCCAGCTTAGCCCCTCAGAGAACACACGGTATAAAAGGATCGCTAAAACGATAATACCGAAACAGGTAGCTAGTAAAAACAATGCTCTTGCTATGGTGTTTACCATCACTCTCATATTCATTCGTTTTTCTACCTGAATAACGTCAATATATTTAATGGTAGCCACCCCCTAATTGTCTGTTCATCATTCATATTCTTCTTTCCACTTCTTCGCAATATATGTTGCCGATAAGTTCATTAACAGTGTAAAAATAAATAAAGTCATCGCTACAGCATATAAGCTATAATAGATTGTCGAACCTGCTGGTGCATCTCCACCTGTTACTTCAACGATATATGCGGTCATCGTTTGCATGGATTGTGTAATATCAAATGTAAAGTTTTTCGAACTACCACTCGCGATGGTAACGATCATCGTCTCACCAATTGCCCTAGAGATAGCTAAAACAATTGATGCGATTATTCCCGATAATGCAGCGGGAATGATTACTTTGAAAACAACTTCTAGCTTGGTTGATCCCATAGCTAGAGCTCCTTCTCTCATTGAGTTTGGAACCGCAGTCATCGCGTCCTCTGATAACGATGCGATCATTGGTATAATCATGATCCCCATTACAATTCCAGGGCTGAGAATATTCGTTGCATCAAGCCCTGGAATTACATATTTTAGTAATGGGGTCACAAAGGTAAAGGCAAAAAATCCATATACAATTGTTGGAATCCCCGCTAAAACTTCCAAAATTGGTTTACATATTTTTCTCACATTGTTAGGTGCATATTCACTTAGATATATTGCTGACATTAAACCTATCGGTAAAGCTACTAAAATAGCAATAAACGTCGAAGTTAATGTTCCCATTAATAATGGCAGTACTCCAAATTGTGGATTTTGACTTAATGGTTTTAAGACCGTTCCCGTGAAAAATGATACGATGGAAACTTCTTTGAAAAAGTGAAACGATTCACTCACCAAAATATAAACAATGCCAATTGTGGTAAGTACAGATAAACTTGCAATTAAAAACAAGAGAACTGGAATGGATTTTTCCAGTTTTCTATTGAAATTTTGCGATTTATTTTTTTCTTCGATTAATTGGCGGACGTTTTGTTTTTTCTTTTTTTCACTCACGTTCCCACCACCTCCTCCTTTCTATTCGTCTTCTTTATTGAAGACCAAATAGAAAGTCTAAGTTTTCTTGCACTTCTCCACTTGGAATTGGAGCAAATCCAGTTTCACCAGCAAATTCGTTTATATTTTCCATTGCATAAATTGCATAGTCTAGAACTTGTGGTTTTTCTTTTGCATTATTTACATTCAAGTAAGTAAATACTGGTCGTGTAAATGCTGCATAGTCACCGTCTTCTGCAATTGTGTTTAGTGATGGTTCAACTGCTCCATCTCCAAAGTCAACACTTACTGCTTGTAACTTGTCTTCATTGTTCACATAATAACCAAATCCGAAAAATGCAATGCCATTTTCGTCATCAGCGATTAAATTTACTAATGTTGAATATTCTTGTTGTAAATCAACATCGTCTACTAAATCTTGCTCTTCAAGAACATTTTCAAAAAAGAATTCATATGTTCCATGGTTTTCGTTCGGTCCATACGTATTAATTTTCTCATCTGGCCAGTCAGGGTTAATATCAGACCAGTTTGTCATTCCTCCATCAGCTAAGAAGATCTTTGTTAATTCTTCTTCTGTCATTTCAGTTGCCCAATCATTTTCTTTATTAATAACGAAAGTTAGTCCATCTAAAGCCACTTTTAATTCCTTTACTTCGATTCCTAACTCTTCTGCTTTTTCTGCCTCTTCATTTTTAATTTGTCTTGATGCATCATTGAAGTCCGTTCCATTTTCAACGAGGAACTTTTCAAAACCAGCACTTGTTCCGGCTCTACTTACTTCTACAGATACGCCTTCTTGCTCATTTGTCATATATTCTTCTGCAAGTTTAGCCATGAGTGGATACACTGTACCAGAACCGTCAATTACTACACTACCTTCTAAATCAGCAGCTTCATCTGAAGCTTCTTCGTTTGCTACTTCAGTTTCTTCTGGACTTTCAGTGTCTTCTTCTTTTCCAGTTTCTTCTTCATTTGAATTCTGACAAGCTATCAAAATAATTGCCAAAATTCCTACTAAAAATAATTTCCAACTGTTCTTAAACTTCATGCTTTTGTTCCTCTCCTTTGAGAATGTTAAATTTTTAACTCAAGTACAGTATAAAATTGGATTGTTTATTAATGATTAATTTAAAGTAAATTAAATGTAAATTTATAAAAACACCTATTGTACGGTCTCTTGGACACCTAAAATGCGCACCATCCTACCGTTCAACAACCCCTATTGTATTTCTGAAACTTTTTATATTTATCGGTTCTGATAACGATAAACAAACTATTATCCATACCTATAAGTCGGCCATTCTCCATTTGTCCACTTTGCCAATTTAGAGCCTATGAATACTGGAAGGAAACGTTGAAACATTTTATTCATCTTCCGTTCATGTTCAACTTTTACAATGATACATGTAGAAAGGGGAAGATGTTATGTTAAAAATCGTAAGAAAGTTAGTACAATACACAAGTAGTTCAAAAGGAGCGAAAATTACATTAGCAGTTTGGATGATCGCTATTATCGCTTTAAGTATGCTAGCACCAAGTGCAAAAGAGTATGAAGTCAATAGTACAGAAGGTAGTGTGAAAGAAGACACTCCATCAGAAGTGGCCGAGAAATTATTACATGAACAATTTCCTAGCGATGATGGGTTAACTGCCCTTATCGTTTTTCATAAAGAAACGGGTCTAACTAAGAATGACATAAAAGAAATCGAATCATTTAGTAAATGGCTTCAGTCGAATGACAAACCTGTTGAAATCTCTAATGCACTCCCGTTCCATGATTTTCCGAATGAAATACAAGCTCAGATGTTTTCAGAAGATAAATCTACCTTATTGTTTAATTTATCTTTACAAGATAATGTAGAACCAGGTGAGAGCCATGAAGTTTTAAAGTTATTGGAGAAAAAATGGAGTACTATCGGTTCCAATGATATTCAATTTGAAATCACTGGCCCGGCTGGAATTGCCGCAGATACTATTTCGTTATTTAAAAATGCCGATATTGTACTTATGTTAGCAACTGTTGGGTTAATTTTTGTTCTATTAATCTTTATCTATCGTTCACCGTTACTTGCGATTACCCCACTTATTATTGCTGGTATCGTCTACGGTGTAGTGGATAGAGTTTTAGGAATTTTAGGTAAGTATGATGTTTTTTCAATCGAAGGGCAAGCGACTTCAATTATGCTAGTGTTATTATTTGCTGTCGTGACAGATTACAGTTTGTTTATTTTTTCTAGATATCGTGAAGAATTACAAAAGTATGAATCGAAATACGGTGCTATGAATGAAGCGATTTATCATGTATCCGAACCGATATTTTTTAGTGGGGGCACTGTGGTCCTCGCAATGATATCACTCTTTGTAACTGTTTTTAAACCGTATAATTATTTTGCACCTGTATTTACGGTTGCAGTCATATTCATTTTACTGGCGGGTTTAACACTCATTCCAGCTTTATTTGCATTACTTGGAAGAAAAGCGTTTTGGCCGTTAATTCCTAAAGTTAATACTAAGAATAAGCAGAAAGGAAAACTGTGGAACTGGATTAGTAAGGTTGTAGTAAAACGACCAACATTGGTTTCTTATATATTAATCGTTGTTTTGCTTGTTGGAGCAATTAATGTCCTTCCTATTAACTTTTCATTTAACTTACTGAAGTCATTTCCCGAAGATATTTCTTCACGAGTAGGCTTTGAATTATTAGAAGAGAATTATCCAGCTGGAGAATTAGCACCTGTTACTGTTTTAATAAAATCAAATGGAGAAATGGAACAAAACGATGAGTTTCTAACAAATATGCAAGGGATTCAAAAGGATATTGCTAAACATAGCGGAGTAAGTTCCGTCAAATCAATCATAACGGAAGAAATGATTAACGGAGAGGAGGAGTTACCTCATAATTTTGTAGCGGAATCAAATGAAGCAATTAAATTCCAATTCGTTCTCAGTATGAACCCATATGACCATAAAGCGATAGATACGTTACATGATATTCGAAATGAGGCAGATAAACTTTTAGTCAATAATGGTTTTGAGAAAAATAAAATGGAAATGCATTTTGCTGGACAGACAGCTAGCCAATTAGATGTAAAACAAATGAATAAGCAAGATATGATCGTTTTGTTTACACTTGTTGTCGTTCTTTTAACTATCGTACTCGGATTTCAAACAAGATCGATTCTTTTACCAACATTAATGATGGGAACGATTCTATTATCTTACGTTGCCACACTTGGATTTAGTTGGATCATTTTCCATAACATTTTAGGATATGAAGCAATAAGTTACCGAATACCGTTATATACGTTTATTTTTATGGTTGCGCTAGGGATCGACTATAACATTATGCTCGTTTCAAGGATAAAAGAATTTGCAAAAGAGTATGATTGGAAGGAAGCCGTCCAAAAAGGAGTGGCTTTGACAGGGGGAGTTATTTCTTCTGCTGGGTTAATTTTAGCAGCTACCTTCTCGGTTCTTATTACTCAGCCGCTCCAAGAATTATTCTTATTTGGTTCAATAATGGCTTTAGGAATCTTATTAGATACGTTTATCATTCGTGGATTTTTTCTACCAGCGATTTTATTGTTAACACATCGGGATAAGTAAAATGTCAATTGAAATCTGTTAAAGTGCGTGTTCAAAAAGGTCGATAAAAGAAGACCTGAGAGGTTCGACTGGCTAAAAACGCCACGTCCTGGGACTCCGCCAAATGCTCATCCCATCGAAAATCATTGGGACTGCGCTAAATTGCTCATCCCATCAAAAAGCCCTGTGGCAACGCCAGTACTAGAACGTCCTGGGACTGCGCATGCTCTCGTCCCATCGAAGACATTGCTCCTGCGATTACTCGTCGCAGAAAACATTGCTCCTGCGATTACTCGTCGCAGAAAACATTGCTCCTGCGATTACTCGTCGCAGAAAACATTGCTCCTGCGATTACTCGTCGCAGAAGACATTGCTCCTGCGATTTACTCGTCGCAATAAACATTGTTCGCCTGAGGCGGCGTAGCTCCCGGGAACAGAGCGTATGCCTTTACATACGTGAGTACCTAAAAAAGCAAGCTTAGAAAACTTAGCTTTCGCTACGCCTTTACTGCAAATGCCCTAGTTGCACTTATGCGAGTCAAGAAAGGATTTATCCTTTCTTAGCCAACGCAGAAATTCGATGCGTCATTTTTGTTGGACTTTTTGAACAACCTCTTAAAGCTGAATATAAAAAGTTGCCCTGGGACGCTCAAGGCAACTTTTTTTATTGTAAACTCCCATCTGTTTCTTCAATCATTTCTGCAACAGACTGAAGTCCTTCACCAGAAAGATACCAAGTTTTAGGTTTTAGGATTTAAATACTTGAGACGCCCACGGCTAAAGCCGCAAGCCCACACCTTACAGGTTTGATGGGTGAGATTCTAGAATGACGCACATAAAAAGCCGCTCAAGGGTTTTTTCCTTGAGCAGCAGTCAATTTGTTACATACAACTCCCTATCAATCTCAGCGCTAGACCAATAAAAGACTAGCTTTTCACTCTGTAATATTCAAAGGTTCTATTTTCACCTCTGAATATCCATCAATCTTAATTATAGAGCTTTCTTTCTTAAAATTAAAACTAAGAATGTTACTCCACCAACAATTTCGATAATAACGGATACTACGCCTTGAGCATTAAATACATGATACATCACAAAGTATGCACCCGTTAGGATTAAAAATCCCGAAGCAAGAGCCATTGGGAAAATATATCTATGATCAAAAGTTGGTACTAAAATATAACTCAAAGTAGCAACTAAAAATCCAAAGAACGTAAGTGGTCCAATTAAAGCTGTTGAAATGGACATTAAAATTGAAACTAATACAAGGGTATAAATAACATGAAATTTATGATTAACTCCTAAAGATGTAGCGATATCCTTACCAAGTGACATGACATTTAAATTTTTAGAATTAGCAAGCAGAAGAATGGCTGTAATTACTACAAGTGTAATTGCAATCGGAAAATATTCGGGATCTGCATTATTGACAGAACCGAATAATTTTGCCTGTAAAATATCAAATTCAGACGGCTCAAGAAGTTTCCTCATAAAGGTCGACAAAGATCTCAGCCCAGTCCCAATAATAATTCCAACTAAAAGCATAAGTTGTAAGTTTCCATACTTTCCAGAAAGCAACCATCCATAAAGTATCAAACACATCAAGACCATAACAGCAACTTGAATTAAGAATGGACCAGTTCCAGTAAAACTTATAAATATGCCAGCACCAAAGAAAAACATAGCACTAGTATGGATGGTCGAGTAAAGAGCTTCAAATCCTAAAAGCGAAGGAGTGATTACCCTATTATTCGTAACCGACTGGAAGGCAACAGTCGCTAAACTCTGACAAATCACAGCAATAATCATTGCAATAAGAGCAACCATTCTTCTTTTTACAACTGGAATAAAAGAAGGGGAGTCTATTGGAACTGGATTGTTATATACCATAAGCCCATATGAAGAGAGGAGCCCCAAAACAATCAATGTTATTAACAAAATCCAATAACGTCTTGCTTCTTTTTTAGAACGAAACACTCTAGCTGATCTTTTTTTACGATGAAGGCTAGAATAACTGTTGACAGTTTTTTTGTTAGTAGATTTCAATTGTTATCCTAGCCTCCTTCTTCTCAATAAGATAACAATAAACACAACTGCTCCGACTGTTCCAAGGATCAACGAAACAGGCACTTCAAAAGGCATAATTACTGTTCGAGAGATGATATCTGAAGCAATTAAAGTGCCCATTCCTAATACACATACCCATGGCAAATTGCTCCTGAGATCATCCCCCCGAAACATGGAAACAATATTTGGTACAATTAAACCTAGAAAAGGTAAATTTCCAATGACAGCTGCAACAATTCCAACTGCAAAAGCAATAAGGCCTGTACCAATAAGAACGATTCGATTATAACTTACCCCAAGACTTGTCGTAACATCTTCGCCTAATCCAGCTAAAGTTAGCCGATCAGCATAGATAAAGATAAGAATAGATATGACAATAATTAACCATAAATATTCATATCTGCCAATTTGAATCGATGAAAAAGAACCAACAAACCAAGTTTCGACATTTTGCGACATTTGAAAAACGAGTCCAACAAAAGTGGAAATTGCAGAAATGACTGCTCCGAGCATGATTCCAATAATAGGGACTATTAAAGATGAACGCAGCTTAACTCTTCTAAGAAATAAAAAGAAAATCATAGTTCCTATAAATGAAAAAATGATTGCACCAGTCATTCTTTGAACTAAAGTTGGGGCTGGAAATAGTATATAAACTAAAATCAGTCCCAAACCCGCCCACTCAATCGTTCCTGTTGTAGTAGGTTCGACTAAACGGTTTTGTGTAATAAGTTGCATGACGAGTCCTGACATAGCCATTGCAGCTCCAGTAAGCATGAGTGCAGCTGTTCTTGGAATTCGAGTGATAAAAAACATTTTCATTCCATCTTCTTGTCCCCAGATATCATAGACCCCAGTAAACAATGATATTACACCTAGAATAATAACAACTATAATAGCTAATACAAAAGGTTTCGTCCATATTTTTTGATGATTATAAAGGTGGGGCTGAGATTTCCCAGCCCCAAACATTCTTTGTATTGTATTTTTCGGCACTATAGTAATACTCCCTTACATTACTTAGCTAGAGTATTTGCAATGTCTTCAAATATCTCTATAAAAGTTTGTATTGATTCATTTGTGTAAGTATCTGTTGGTGCATAAACAATTTGACCTTCAGATACTGCAGTTGTATCTTGTAGTGCAGGTGAATTATCGATAACATCTTGAGCCGGAACTGCATCTTCTGTAGAAGATACTGCAGCATCACGGTCTAGCGCAAAAATCCAATCAGGATTACTTTGTGCAATAGCTTCAACTGAAATATCGTCACCTTGGTGGTCTGAAGATGCTTCATCAATTTCTAATGCTGGAGTCCATCCTAAAATTTCATACAATGGTCCCCAAACACGTCCAGAACCTGGTGCTGCAAAACCAATATCTCCACCAGATACGACAACACTCATAACTGTATCTGTGCCATTATATGCATCCTTAGCATCTTCAATGGCTTGATCAAAATCAGCTACTAGTTGTTCAGCCTCTTCGTTTTTATCGAAGATTTTTCCTAAAGAAGTTGTAATATCAATAAATCCATTTACTAAGTTTTCTCCAGGTGTTTCTGCTTCTTCAGAAACATCAACATCCAGGTCAATAACAACCGCTTCTGGTACTAATTCTTTAATATCTTCATAATAGCCGGCAAATCTTTGGCCAACGATTACAAGTTCAGGATCTACTGTTGCGATAATTTCAAGGTTTGGTTCACGATGGTTTCCAATATCTTGAACTGAATCATCACTTACATATGGTGAATCTGCAGGCATTACAGCTTTTGGAGCAGCTGCAAGTTCAACTCCCCAATCAGATAGGGTTTCAAAAGCTCTATTATCCAAAGCAACTACATTCTTTGGATTTACTGGAACAGTAACTGTTCCATGAGCATCCGTGATTTCAACTGTACCTGCTTCCTCTTCGGCAGAATCATTTGCTTGCTCATCTGTTTCTGCCATCTCGTTGGTATCGTTTGCCTGTCCTTCATTTCCATCATTGGAATTTGAACAAGCCACTAGTAATAAAGCTAAAATTGCTATAAAAACGGTTAATTTCAAAAACTTAAATTTCCCCACTTTATGATATCCCTCACTTTAATATTATATCTAAATTTTTTAAAAACAAGTAGATTATTGAATTGAATTAATATCTATGTTTTTTCATGTGCGATTTAAATAAAATGTATCTCTTAATTTTACTATAGTGCACGTCTACAATACAATGAAATGATATTGATTCTCAATATCAATAACTCTGAAATTAAGTATAGCAAATCTTAAATTGTTGTCAACTATTTATCTGAGGACTCAAATTTTTAAATATATAACGGTAATCAAAGATTATTTTAACTCATCCTTTATAGAGGATGTTCAAAAAGTCCAACAAAAATGATGCATCGAATTTCTGCGTTGGCTGCTAAGAAAGGATAAATCCTTTCTTGACTCGCATAAGTGCAACTAGGACATTTGCAGTAAAGGCGTAGCGAAAGCCAAGTTTTCTAAGCTTGCTTTTTTAGGTACCCACGTATGTAAAAGCATACGCTTCGTTCCCGGGAGCTACGCCGCCTTGAACTACCCGATCCTTTTTATCGACCTTTTTGAACCCGCACTTATACAATTAATCTTGCCAGAAAAATGTTCATCCTCGATTTTTCACTTTTCACATTCTCAATTAGAAATCTTTTATGGTTTTTAAATATGATGATTACGGCGTTGCGCCTGTTGAATTCAACCTATTTCGGACTTCTATGGATATAATTGTATAATTAGTGAATATTTCTTTACGTTTATTGAACAACAATTGATTTTAAAATTTACATCATCTATAATATATAGTGATAATGATTATCATTATTGATATTATCATAACAGAAAAACAATGAACAGATATTTAGTTTTTATTTGCTCTAATCGAGTAAAATGATAAGTTGCTTTTTATATAATACATATCGACTATTTCCTAAAAAGGCAACGATTATTGTATCATTTTTTGAATACTAAAAAAAAGTAGGGTTGCGAGATGGTTGAAATTAAGGGGTTAACAAAGAAATTTGGGAATAAATCGATCATAAAAGATGTATCGGTTAAAATTAAGCCTAATAAAATTACGTCGTTTATCGGACCAAATGGTGCGGGAAAATCAACGTTACTTTCCATGGTGAGCCGACTGCTTGATGCAGATACAGGGGAAGTATTACTAGATAAAAACAATATAAAAAATATGAAATCGAATGAGTTCGCTAAGCGTGTTGCAATCTTAAAACAATCAAACTATTTAAATGTGAAACTAACAATTCGCCAATTAGTCTCTTTTGGTCGATATCCTTATTCGAAAGGTCGTCTTAATGAAAAGGATCTTAAGCTAATCGACCAAGCTATTGAATATTTGAACTTAATAGACATCCAACACAAATTTTTAGATGAGCTGTCCGGTGGTCAAAGGCAGCGTGCTTTCATTGCCATGGTTATCGCACAAGACACAGAATATATTTTACTAGATGAGCCATTGAATAATTTGGATATGAAGCATTCTGTACAAATCATGAAAATTTTACGAAAGCTAGTCGATGAGTTAGGTAAAACGGTTATCGTCGTTTTACACGACATTAACTTTGCATCGGTCTATTCTGATCGAATCGTCGCTTTAAAAGATGGACGTGTAGTAAAAGATGGCCCTACCCATGAAATTATTAATTCTGATTCATTAAATGAAGTCTATGATATGCATATTCCAGTTCATATGCAAGATGGTTGTCGCTTTTGCGTATACTTTAACTCTCATTAAGAAAAGTTTATGATGATGAAGAACATCCCGCCGTTATAGAGGTAACGCAATGACTACTGAAGCAAAAAATAGTTGAAGTTTTAAATGAATTAAAAACTAGGAATTGCACCCCAAAAGATAAAACTCTTTTGGTTTTTTTATGGTAAAGTGTAGTGAAATGAATAATAAAAATGCTAATTTAAATACGTTGGTTCATTGTAAGAATCAAATGCAACAGTTAAATAAATAGAAAGTCATTGTGAAACTACGTATTGTTAAGGTTGACCAAAACACAAAACATACGAAGGGAATTCACGATGACTAAGACTGATTCTAACAAAAAGAGAAATCGCGAGGAGAGTGGGACGCAATGTCAGTACGATTTCCCGTGAAAAGAAACGTGGTACCGTACTGTAAATTGATACCTTTTGAAAGCCCTATAAGTGCGTGTTCAAAAAGGCCGATAAAAAGGACTAAGAAGTTCCACTGGCTAAAAACGCCACGTCCTGGGACTCCGCTAAATGCTCATTCCACTGTAATGAAAGCATGGGAATTTACTTTTTCATAAAACAAAAACAACTAACAGGCTGGCAGTTAGCTTTTGTTAGTTGTTACATCAATGTTTTCTTATTACGATTCGCAATCATTTCCAATACAATATGAACTTTTACACGTTTTACCTTTCTCAGCTCTTGTTAAAATAGCATCTTTTTCTTCTTGCCACAATTGATCTAGCACATTTAAAAATACATCTGTTGGTTGTGCACCTGATATGGCATATTTTTCATTAAAGATAAAAAAAGGAACCCCATTTACACCAATCTCACGAGCAAGATCAATATCATGATCAACTGCTTTTGCATAACAATTTAATGACAAAAGTTCATCTACTTCATCTTCATCAAATCCTAATTCTTTTGCTAGTGCTAACAATACATCCTTGTTTCCAATATTTCGATTAAGGGTAAAATATTGGTAAAACAATAGATTAACCAAGTCTAATTCTTTTTGACATTTTTCAGCATATTTTACTAAGCGATGCGCATGAAACGTATTCGTATGTTCCAAATTGTCAAAATGAAATGTTAAGCCAACTTGTTCTGCCTGCTCACAAATTTGACCTGTCATTTCTCTTGTCTTTCCACTCGATAGTTTGTATTTTTCCATTAACATTGAATATACTGTTTCTCGATTTTCACTTTTCGCATTTGGATCAAGTTGATAACTTTTGTATTCGATGTTTACATACTGTTTTTTGTCAAACTGCTCTAATGCCAAATCAAGTTTACGTTTTCCTATGTAGCAAAAAGGACAAGTAAAATCTGACCATATTTCAATTTTCACTTTCAATACACCTCGTTCTTATGCGTATTTTAACACAATTTAAACTTGTCCATATAGTATTCTGCTTTTATTTTAGTGACAATTTTCTCCAATCGTTTTTTAATCTCTTTAATGAAATGAGGGCTTGATTTCTAACTCACTATCATCATTCTGGATTAATCCGAACAATATATACGTATTAAAACCGTTGTTTACCGCTACAGGCGAACTTTCCAAAGGTCTGCCCAAGCCTTCTCGCTCCCCTTTGCTCGCTGTAGAGTTTCCGACGAACAGGATGTGCTAATGCAAATGTTTTCGGGCGGAACGAGCGAAAGCGCAATCCAGGACGTGGCCACTTAATCTACTATGCTATTCTCGTAGGAGTCATCGCCTTCCGCTGCAAGCAACTTTTATAGCGTTTTCATTCGCAAAAAATGGAATATAAAGTAAAACTATCGTTCGGATATATCACCCATTATGCAATGGATGAATTGACTCTTCTTTGAACCTTTTATGGAGTAGATGCGACGAATCGTAGTGAATTAGGAAAATTGTGGTGTTCATGGTTCTTAACTAAAGGTCAATTCCAAATGTAATTGCATTCATAAAAAAACCAAAGCAGATTATTGCTTTAGTTTTCGTTTTCTAACAATGACTTTCCATTAATCTGTACACGTTTCGTATTTTTAAGCGCTTCGATAGTAGGAACACCTATTCCGAACATCGTCATTTTAAGTTCAAATTCGATCTGATTCATTATTTCAATTACAGATTCAACCGATTCAGTTGCAGCTTGTAGTAAGGTACGTGCATATCCAATGACATCAGCTCCAATCGTTATTGCTTTTGCAGCATCAAGACCAGTCTTCATCCCACCACTAGCAACGATCGGTGCAGTTGGTAACTTACTTCTAACAGATACAATACAATCTTTCGTTGGAATCCCCCAGCTATTAAATGCTTCAGCCGCCGCTTTACGGAGTGGATCTTTTGAACGAAGTTTCTCTACCTGACTCCATGAAGTCCCCCCAGCTCCAGCAACATCGATATATGATATACCAGCCCGATACAACTTTTCGGCCACAATTCCATCAATGCCAAAGCCAACTTCTTTCACGCCTACTGGTACAGCAAGCTTTTCACACACTTTTTCAATCTTTGGAAGTAAACTTTCAAAGTTTAAATCCCCACCATCTTGAACAACTTCTTGTAAACTATTTAAGTGGAGGACGAGTGAGTCTGCTTCTGTCATTTCGACAATCCGTTCACATTCTTCTACGCCGTATCCATAATTTAGTTGTACTGCACCTAGGTTAGCAATTAAGGGAACAGTTTGAGCATGTTTTCGGATTAAAAACGATTCCTCATGAGCTCTACTTTCAAGGAGTGCCCGAGTTGATCCAAGCCCAATTGCCCAACCTTTTTCCTCACTTGCAATGGCTAAGTTAATATTTATTTTTGAAGCAAGCTCTGACCCACCAGTCATGGAACTTACTAAAAAAGGTGCTTTTAATTGTTTTTTTAGAAAGTCCGTCTGGAGATCAATATCATTAAAATTTATTTCTGGAAGAGCATTATGGATAAAAGAAATCCCTTCCAAGCCTGTTGTCTTATTTACACCTTCCACATTATCTGTTAAGCACAAGCGAATATGTTCGGTTTTTCTTATATTAATGTCTGTTTCCACTTACAGCACACCCTCAAATGAATAATATTTATGTCGTTACAATTTCCTTCTATATAATAGTGTACTTTTTTCATTAATATAATGAAAGGAAAGTGATTTGATGAAACATCATGCATAAGTGATCTTTATGAATGAAATAAGTATAAAGACCCATTTTATTTACACTCCCATAAATACACGCCGAAAACATAGTTATATTTACTCATTTATGAGAAGTAATTCATTAATGTTCTTTCTATTTTAGTTAATTTAGACTATAATATGAGGTGTTGAAACTTTAATCTACCCATCTTTTTGACTATCATATTCTCTACATCGTGTAGCTTTTTATGCAGTAAAATAAGGAGGAATATACGTGAAGAACAAGGTAAAGGCATTTTTTAGTTCTTTCCGATTGAAAAAAAGACAACAAAAGAAAAGAAACGGAAAAGAAAAAAGTAAGCTTAGAAGCATGTCATTTTTAAACAATATTTCTATTGGTAACAAATATTTACTGGCATTTTCAATCTCTATTATTCTATTTATTTCGGCAACAGTTATCGTCTTCTTTCAACTAAAAAGTGCGGAAGAGAACGTAAATGACATCATCCAAAAAAATCAATTAGCATCTGATATGGCTCAATTAGCGTTATATGTGGAGCAACAGGACTCGCTTATTTCCAACTATATTATTGTAGGTAATAATCGTTATGTCGATGACTTTAAAGCAATTAACGAAGAGCTTAATGATACTTTCAGTCGATTGGAATCACAGTTTGATGATGAAGAGAATAAATTTTTATTTGCTAGAGTTGTGGAAAACAACGAGAAAATAGCGGATATCTTTTTAAATAGTATTGCATTAGATGATGTAGATGAAAGTAAAATTATTTATTCACAAATTCAAATCGGCACGCAAAAAACATCGAGTGTCGCACTTATTAATAGATTAATCGAAGCTGTTAATGAAGAACAAGGGCAATCTGTTATCAATGTTAATAATAGTATGAGTAAAAGTGCCTTTATTTTACTTATTGCAAATATTATAAGTATCACCGTCGGTATCATTATTATGGTTGTTATAAGTCGACTAATCTCTACTTACTTGAAAAGAGTTGTTGCGATTACGAACGATATTGCTGATGGAGATTTAACAGTTGAACAGTTTGATTACAAAGGAAAAGACGAAATTGGTCAATTAGCTGGAGCTGTTAACACATTAAATCATAATATGAAAAATGTGATCCATAAAGTGGCGCAAGCTTCTGATTCTGTTTCTTCAAGTAGTGATATTTTGACACTTTCAGCTAGGGAGGTCAAAGAGGGAAGTGACCAAATGGTTGTAACGATGGAAGAACTTGCTACTGGTGCTGAAACACAAGCAAATAGCGCCTCAAACTTATCTGAGCAAATGAAACATTTTGTTGATTCAGTAAGAACTTCACAAGAGGAAGGACAAAGCATTGCCAATTCCTCTGAAGACGTACTAGTATTAACTTCAGATGGTTCGGATTTAATGAAACAATCAGTTAAGCAAATGGGCAAAATTGATACGATTGTATCTGATGCAGTAGATAAAGTGCGTGGATTAGATGCACAATCAGATGAGATTTCTCAGCTTGTCCAAGTTGTTAAAGACATTGCAGACCAGACAAATTTACTCGCACTAAACGCAGCAATTGAGGCAGCACGTGCAGGAGAACATGGTCGCGGTTTTGCTGTCGTTGCTGATGAAGTGAGAAAGTTGGCTGAACAAGTAACGAGCTCAGTCACAGAAATAACAAACATCGTCACAAATATTCAAGCGGAAACCAATGATGTCGTCTCCTCTCTAAATGATGGGTATAAAGAAGTGAAAGAAGGGATTTCCCAAATTGAAAAAACAGGGGAAAGCTTTGAAACGATCGATGGTTCCGTTTCGAGCATGGTACATAATATTTTAAGTGTCGCAAATCGATTAAAAGAGATTGCCGAAAACAGTGAACAAATGAACAATTTAATTGAAGATATTGCTGCTGTTTCTGAAGAAGCCGCTGCAGGGGTTGAACAATCGTCAGCTTCAACTCAAGAAACATCTAGTTCGATGGATGAAATTTCTCGTAATGCCGACGAACTTTCGGAGCTTGCTGAACAACTAAAAAATGAAATAGCTGTATTTAAACTGTAAAGAGCTTCATCCATTATATATCGTAAATTTTTTGAGCAAATATCGAGATCATCCCTTCCGTTAGTTCAAACATTTGGGATAGTCAATTATAAATAGCCTTTAACTCATCAAAATAACAGAGTTGAAGGCTGTTATTTTTAACATTGATTTTTACCTTCATTATTTTTGGCGTAAAAATATTTTATAATCACATAACCTAAGAAAAAAGCTATACTGCTTAGGAAAAACTAACACCCATTCATTAGTATGTTCAAACCTTTGTATTGGAATGGATACTTGTTCAGCAATTTTTCATTACCGTTTTCTTTTTAGCACCTAACATATAAAAATTGCAAAACGTGCAAACTTTGAGTTGACATCGAAATATCCTCACGTTATAATTACATTTAATTAAATACTTTTAAGCAATGACTGGAATAAGTAAAAGGATAAGTAAGCTCTCAGGGAGCCGATGGTTAGTGGAAATCGGTAGTTATTTACCTTTGAACTCGTCCAAGAGCTACACCGTGAAAATGAAAGTAACGGCTGTCGGTTTTCTACCGTTAAATGGATAGATGGTGATCGCCATCGAATGAGCTGAATTAATATTGATTAATTAATTAGAGTGGTACCGCGAGTAATGCCTCGTCTCTATCTTTATATAGAGACGGGGCTTTTTATATTAAATACAATTTTAAAAGGGAGTGCTTATTGTGTCGAGAAAAATATGGGTGTTTGATACAACATTACGTGATGGAGAGCAAGTTCCGGGAGCGAAATTAAATTTATCCGAAAAACTAGAGGTTGCCCAACAGTTGAAAAAATTACAAGTCGATATTATAGAAGCTGGATTTCCGGCATCTTCTGAAGGTGATTTTAATGCTGTAAAAGAAATCGCCCAGAAAGTTGGAAATACAGATGATATCACGATTACAGCATTAGCAAGAGCAGTAAAAGCAGATATCGATTCTGTTTATCATAGTGTGAAACATGCGGAAAAACCGCTTATTCATATGGTATTAGGTACATCAGATATTCACGTTGAGAAAAAGTTTGGTAAATCAAAAAATCAAATTTTAGACATTGGTGTGGAAGCGGTCAAATATGCAAAAACGCTCCTTCCAGATGTTCAATATTCAACAGAAGATGCATCAAGATCTGATTTTGAATATTTATGGTCAACGATTGAAGCCGTAGTAAAAGCTGGAGCAACCATGATAAATGTGCCTGATACCGTTGGCTTTGCTGAACCAGAAGAATTTGGGGAGCTAATTTTTAAATTAAATGATCGCTTAAAAAATTTAAATGATCAAGTGTTACTTAGTGTGCATTGTCATAATGATCTTGGAATGGCGACAGCTAACACATTAGCCGCTGTGAAAAACGGGGCAGATAAAGTCGAATGTACCATTAACGGTATTGGCGAACGTGCTGGAAATGCTGCTCTTGAAGAAGTCGTGATGGCGCTAAATACACGTGCTAGCGTATATGGTGCACATACAAATATTAATTCGAAAGAAATAATGAACACATCTCGACTTGTTAGTAGCTTAATGGGACTAGAAGTTCAAGTAAACAAAGCAATAACAGGTGACAATGCTTTTGCCCACTCATCTGGAATTCACCAAGACGGCCTATTAAAATCTCGTGATGCTTATGAAATTATTAACCCAACAGAAGTGGGATTAGATGATATGGAGCTTGTCTTAACAGCGCGCTCGGGTCGACATGCTGTAAAGGACACATTAAGAAAACTAGGCTTCGGTCAATTGACAGAGGAACAATTCGAAGCGATCTTTGCCGAATTTTTAATTTTAGCTGATAAGAAAAAAGAAGTATATAACTATGATTTATACGTCATCGTGAAAAATTACTTCGCCGGACAAAATGAACATAATCAAAGTGTTCAAGATTATGCAGATAATTTTTACGAGTTAGTTGATTTACAAGTAGTTAGTAATACGATGTTCCCTTCTGCAAGTATTAAAGTGAAAAAAGGAAATGATGTATTAAAAAGCAGTGCGGTAGGAACAGGTCCTATTGATGCGCTTTATTCGGCTATTTTGGAAATCGTTGATATGGATATCACACTTTTAGAATATAAAATAAGCAGTGTATCTAGAGGGAAAGAAGCACTTGGAAAAGTAAAAGTTGTTGTCGAGTTTAATGGTGTAAAATATAACGCCAATGCAACAGATACAGATGTCATTAAAGCTAGCGCACTTGCCTATATTAACGCAGTAAACAATATCGTTGTGGAAAATTTACTTCCCGTTTCATAAGTGTGAAAGAGGATTGGACATAACAAAACGTTCCACCCAAAAGAACACGATTTTCAGAATGTTTTTCACAATATTTGGATTACAAATAATGCGTAGATGATATAAACTGTGCAATAACTTCGAAATAGTGAATGTCCCATCGCTGCGGAAATACACTCCACTTTCACCACAGGGCATAAGAGCGACATCTGTTCAACCTGCGCTATCGCTTGTTTTCACAGTGTCTCCTTTACCGTGGGCGGCTGATAAGCCTCCCACAGGAGTCTCCGTGCATTTCCTTCGCTCAGGTGGTTTAGTCAATCATTACTGTTATTGGTTTACGGGTGGAATAAAATAATTATCATTCACCTTACGTATAGTTGATTGGAGCGTAGGACAGTTGACTCCTGGGACTGGGACTGGGACTGCGCTTACTCGCCCCATCGAAGAGCTTTCGCACTTCCGTTCGTCCCACTGTAAAGATTTGCAGGAAAAGCAAATGTTCTTCGATGGGACGAGCATTTAGCGCAGTCCCACGTGTCTGAAGACCCCGCAGGAAGCGGTTTTTGCTTCCGAGGCGGGTTAAGTGCGCGACGTCCTTGTCGCAACACCCGCACTAGCACGTCCTGTGCGTCGGAGGCTGAAGCCATGCCTACGGAAAGCGACTGACTGTCCGTAGCGGAAATAACGGTGCTGTAACTGGGTTCTAGTCGGAATATCAAATTAAGTTACTGTGTGGTTTATAAATAATTGGCAACACGTTTTTAAAAACGGCAAAATGTAAAATCCGAGTGAATGACAATTTTCATTGAAGAAATTTCCATTCTCTCGGATCTACTTTTGTCCCATCCTTACTTATAAACCGGCCCTATTTTAACCCATTCTTCCGCTAAAATAGCATAATAATATTCATCCCACCATTCATCCCCTTGTGGAATACATTTTTTAAAATGCCCTTCACTTCTCATCCCGATCTTCTCCATTACTCGAAAAGATGCGACATTCTCTGGTTGACAAGTTGCTATTATTCGATGCAATTTCATTTTTTCAAATCCACATGCTAATATTGCCCGTGCCGCCTCTGTTGCATAACCTTTATAATAATATTTTGGATTAAAAACCCAGCCAATTTCATACGTATGTTCACCAAAATATTTATGAAATGCCATATGACCGATAACAAAATTTTCATCATTCAATACAACTGGATAATGCTTTGGAGTTTCATCCATATTTTCTTTTACAAATTCTTTTGCTGCCGCTTCAGTGAATACATCTTCGGGTAAATATTTCATTACATTTTGATCTGACGTGTATTCATGAACAGCTTGCCAATCTTTTACTTCAAAATTACGTATAAGCAATCTATCGGTAGTAAGATACATGGAAATCCCTCCCTTCATCAGCCGTTTATTAAAAAAATAACAATCCAATGGCAATTGGGAAAAAGCTATAAATTAAAATAATGACACAAAAGCCCATAATATCTCTAACCTTCAGTCCTGCAATTGCAAGTAGCGGCAACGCCCAAAATGGTTGAATCATATTTGTCCAAGCATCTCCCCAAGCGACTGCCATCGCTGTCTTCGCTGAATCTACTCCAATTTCTATTCCTGCTGGAATCATAATTGGTCCTTGAACCGCCCATTGTCCTCCACCTGATGGAACAAAGAAGTTTACGAGACCCGCGCTAATGAACGTAAATAATGGAAACGTAAATTCCGTAGAGATACTAACAAACCATAAAGACATTTGCTCTGATAGTCCCGAATCTACCATCATACCCATTATTCCAGCGTAAAATGGAAATTGTACAATAATCCCACCAACATTTTTTACCGCATTGTTGACACTGTGTAAAAAACGCCGAGGTGTACGATGTAACAAAATACCTAGAAACAGCATAATTAAGTTGACAAGATTAATATTTAAGTCGAAACCATTTGTTGCAAAATGATAAATAATAAATGCTAAACCGAGTAATCCAATTAACATAGATATAATTTGGCTATTTTCTAGCCTTTCTGATGGAGTTTGTCGTTCGTTTTTCTCCACTTCCTCATATTTGTCCTCGAAACTACTCGTTTCCCAATCTACTGGATTGACTATTTCCATTCCTTCTCTTGACTTCATTAACATTCGATTTAGAAACGGAAGTGTAAAAAGAAGTACGAAAACAATAAATAAATTATAACTACTGAACATTGTTTCTGTCACTGGAATTGTACCAATCGTATCTTGTAAAAAATGATCTGGTGTCGCTATTAACAGTGGAATGGAGCCAGATAGTCCACCATGCCATAATAAAAATCCACTATAAGCACTTGCAACTAAAAGACGATAATCGACAGATGGAACCCGCTTCACGACTTGAAGTGCAAGTAACGCACCGACAACAAGTCCAAACCCATAATTAATTAACGAAGCAATAGACGCAACAAATGTTACTAATAAAATTGCTTGACCAGGCGTCTTGGCTAACATACTCGTTTTTTCTAATGCCGTTTTTACGACTGGAGTGTTTGCTAATACATACCCTGTCACTACAATTAACGCCATTTGCATGGAAAAAGCTAGTAAATCCCAAAAGCCAGTACCCCAATGCTCGACCATTTGAATTGGTGAACTGCCTGTCATGAATATTCCCATAATAAAAACGATGATAGTTAAAATAACTGCAAATAAAAAGGCATCGGGTAAATACCTTTGGACAATACGATCGAAAAAGTTCGTAATACTTTTCACTCTCATCCCTCCCATTGTTTTGTAACGCTTACAATAAGTGCTATTATATATTCGACCTTTTCCATAAATATGATAGAAGATGCTATTTATTTCTTATGAAAGCAAATTTTCCGGGACGATTAATTCAGGCTCTGTAACAGATAAAATGTCTTCTAGTGTAAAACCTTCTGCCACTTCTACTAATTTCAACCCTTCCTTCGTGACATCGATGACAGCTCTGTCCGTAATAATTCTATCGACTACCCTTTTTCCTGTCAACGGCAATGAACATTTCTTTACTATTTTCGGTTGACCTTGTTTATTTGTATGTTCCATAATCACGATAATCCTTTTAGCACCATGAACTAAATCCATTGCGCCACCCATCCCTTTAATCATCTTTCCAGGTATCATCCAATTCGCTAAATCACCCGTCTCTGAAACTTCCATTCCTCCTAAAATAGCAAGATCAATATGTCCTCCACGGATCATGGAAAATGACTCCGCATTATCAAAGAAACTAGCCCCTTTTATCGTTGTTACTGTTTCTTTCCCTGCATTGATTAAATCTGGATCTACTTCTTCCTCTCTCGGATATGGCCCAATACCTAGTAAACCATTTTCTGATTGTAAAACGACATGTTTATTTTCGGAAATATAATTTGCTACCATAGTAGGCATTCCAATACCTAAATTTACGTAAAACCCATCCTGTATTTCTTTTTCTGCTCTTTTTGCTATGTTTACTCTCATATCTTTTGTCATTATTTTCCTCCTTTTGCTATCTTACTCATTTCTAACCGTTAACCGTTCAATACGCTTTTCTTGTTTTCCTTCTACCATTCCTTGCACATAAATACTCGGAGTATGAATTTCATCAGCTTGTAATTCTCCTACCTCTACAAGCTCCTCTACTTCAGCAATCGTACATTTCCCAGCAGCTGCCATGATAGGATTAAAGTTTTGGGCTGTTTTTCTGTAGATTAAATTGCCATGCGTATCCCCTTTCCACGCACGGACAAGACTAAAATCAGCTACTAAACTTTCTTCTAGTAAATATTCTCTTCCCGCAAACGTTCTCGTTTCCTTCCCGTCAGCAATTGGGGTACCAACGCCAGCTGGAGTATAAAAAGCTGGAATTCCTGCTCCTCCAGCACGGATCTTCTCTGCCAAAGTTCCTTGAGGTACTAATGTCACCTCCAATTCGCCACTTAATACTTGTTTTTCAAACTCTTTATTTTCCCCAACATAGGATGAAATCATTCTTTTGATTTGTTTATTCTTTAATAAAAGTCCTAACCCCCAATCATCAATACCGCAATTATTTGAAATAATAGTCAGATCCTTTACATTGGCTGCACATAAACTCTTAATTAAATTTTCAGGGATACCGACAATGCCGAAGCCCCCAACCATAATTGTCATGCCGTCTTTTATATTTGCCACCGCTTCTTCAAAACTAGTAAATATCTTCTTCACCATTTCAACCCCTTTTAATGATTTCGTTTAATAATCGTAGCTACACCCTGTCCGCCACCTATACATAGAGTTGCTAATCCATACTTTTTATTCTGACGTTTTAATTCGTGCAACAGAGTAACGAGAACCCTTGCTCCACTAGCACCAATTGGGTGACCTAAAGCGATTGCCCCACCATTCACATTGATCATATCTTTCGAAAACTGCAATTCTTTTGTAACTGCTATTGCTTGGGCTGCAAATGCCTCATTTGCTTCAATGAGATCCAATTGATTTGTTGTAATTCCGGCCTTCTTTAATGCTTTTTTCGTTGCTGGAATTGGGCCAAGCCCCATAATACTTGGATCAATAGCTGCACTTGCATTGGCGATCATAGTTGCTAAAGGGGTAAGATTCAGTTCGACAGCTTTACGATGACTCATTACAAGTACAGCTGCCGCCCCATCATTTATCCCAGATGAATTACCAGCAGTTACACTCCCCTCTTTCTTAAAAGCTGGTCTAAGCTTTCCTAACTTTTCTGCTGTAGTATCCCCCCTTACATATTCATCCGTATCAAATATGATCGTTTCTCCTTTTCGTTGTGGAATTTCTACAGGAACAATTTCTTCTTCAAATTTACCTTCTGCTATTGCCTTTGCTGCTTTAATCTGACTCCAAGCTGCAAATTGATCCTGTTCTTCCCTTGTCAGTTGATATTTTTCACTAACATTTTCTGCTGTAATTCCCATATGATAATCATTGAACGCACACCAAAGTCCATCCTTGATCATACTATCTACTAGTTTTTTATCACCCATTCGTAAACCATTTCTAGCTTCCATCGTTAAATATGGTGCTTGACTCATATTTTCCATGCCACCAGCAATGACAATTTCTGCATCGCCTGTTTTAATTGCTTGTGCAGCTAAATGTACTGCTTTTAAACCTGAACCACAGACTTTATTGATGGTTAATGCTGGCACATGTTGAGACAGACCTGCATGAATAGCTGCTTGTCGTGCTGGATTTTGACCTAGTCCGGCTTGAAGCACATTTCCCATTATCACTTCATCAATTTGATCTGCATCTAGTCCAGCCTTATCTAGAACACTTTTAATGACAATTGAGCCTAATTCTACTGCACTAATGCCCTTTAAACTTCCACCAAATGTACCAATCGGAGTTCTTGAAGCGCTTACAATCACTACGTCATTATCTAACATTTTACCCCTCCATTGTTCGAATGAATCACTCAAGTTCTTTCTAAATAAAATTTTACACGAAGTTTATCTATTAGTTAAATGAATATATGGAATATGTTATATTACAAATAGGAATAAATGGATGTTCATCATTCCATTTTACATTAATGAGAGTAAAGGAGAGGTTGTCATGGAACTGAAAGAATTGGAGCATTTCATTGCTGTAGTAGATTATGGTAGTTTTTCAAAGGCAGCAGCAAATATATATGTTTCTCAGCCAACATTAAGCAAATCAATAAAGAAATTAGAGTCAAAATTAAAGGTGAAATTATTTGAACGTTCAACTCGAAAATTGATCTTAACGGATGCAGGGAATCTTGTTTATAAACAAGCAAATAAAATATTAGGGGCTGCCAATGAACTAACCACTTTATTAGACGATTTAATGAATACACCATCTGGTGATATAAAAATAGGCATTCCTCCCTTAATTGGAACGCTTTTCTTTCCAAAAATTGCTGGAGAGTTTGGTCGTTTTAATCCGGAGGTCAACTTACAATTATTCGAACATGGTGCCAAAAAAATTGAATATTTAGTGGAAGATGGACAAGTCGATGTCGGGATAGTTGTTTTGCCAGTAAGTAATACAAAATTTAACGTTCTACCCTTCATTCAGGAACAATTTATGCTTTTTACAAATAAAAAACATCCTCTAGCGAATAAGGAGATAATTAAACTTCAAGATTTAGCACAGGAAGATTTTATTCTTTTTACGCGGGAATTTTCATTACATGGATTGATTATTCAACAATGTGAAAAAGTAGCGGGATTCTACCCGAGTATCTCTTATGAGAGCTCACAATGGGATTTAATCGCTGAACTTGTTATTGCTCAACTAGGAATTACGCTGTTACCAAAATCCATTTATACGAAGATGGATAAGAGCACAATAAACATGATTCCCATACAATCCCCTCCCATATGGAGGTTAGGTATCATTACAAAAAAAGATCGTTATCTTTCTTTTGCAGTAAGGTCATTACTACATTTTTTAACGGGGGAGTTTTCCATAAACGACAATACAGACAGATAGTTGTAAAAAATATCTGTCTGTATATTAGTGTGTGGAAAATAGTTATCATCACTGATACACGTAAAGTGACAGTTTTCTACACAATTATCCGATGACCCTATTATTATTTTCATCCGTTAATCCACAAACTCAAAATAATGATTGATCGCCTGTAGCAACTTCATTATTGTCATCTTCAATCCATTCACTAAATCCACCCGGATATAATTTAACATTTTTAAATCCCGCTTCTTTTAAAGCGACTATATTCATACAAGCAGAATTTCCTGAGCCACAGGACACGATTAGTTCTTCTTTGTTTTTTAAAGAAGCAAAGTGAGTTTCCAAATCAAGCTTATCTTTCCAAATACCATGATCCTCAAACACTTGTTTTGAATGGTAGTTTAATGCTCCTGGAATATGACCAGCCTTTTTATATGTTGGTTCAACTTCCCCTGTATATCTTTCATGGGCTCTAGAGTCGATCAAGACCGAGGTTTCGTTTCCTAAACTATCTTTGACCCCTTTTACATCTACAACTAATTCCTTTTGCAGATTAACTCGATATTTAGCGGTTTCTTCTAACTTTGGCATCGTAGCTGTAACTTCATTTCCAGCATCGACCCAAGCTGAGAAGCCCCCTTCTAAAATATACATACGTTCATGTCCCAAATATTTCATCACAACCCAAGCTTTTGAAGCGGACCGATGATTCCCTTGGTCATAAAACAAAATAGGGGTTTCATTATTAATTCCTACATCCCCTAATTTTTTCGCTAGTTTTTCAGGTTCAGGTAGAAAGGAGTCTCTCCCGGTTAAGTCAGCTTTAAAATCTAAAAATAATGCTCCTGTAATATGACTATGCTTATACGCTTCTTCCCCAGTATTAAATTGTTTATCTTTTGTTCGTACATCGATAATAACTAGCTCTATTCCATCTCTATCTTGCATTTTCTTTAATTCTTCTACATTTAGAATAATCGACAATCAATTCAACTCCTATTTTGTACATAAAAAACAATCGGTTGTATGGTCATTTATCATTCCGACTGCTTGCATAAATGAGTAACAGATAACTGGTCCAACAAATGTAAACCCACGCTTTTTTAATTCTTTACTTAAGTTTATCGACATTTCACTGGATGCGGGGACATCGGCATGTTCTCGCCAATGATGAACAATTTGTTTTCCGCCAATAAACTTCCATAAGAAAGCATGAAAACTGCCAAACTCTGCTTGTACTCGCAAAAATGCATCGGCGTTCTTTATCGTTGATTCGATTTTTCGTCGGTTACGAATAATGCCCTCGTTTTGTAATAATAATGTTTTTTCGTCTTCTCCATAATTAGCTACAATGGTTGGATCAAATTGGTCAAAGGCTTCCCGATAATTTTCACGCCTTTTTAAAATCGTAATCCAACTTAAACCAGCTTGCGCACCTTCCAATGTTAACATTTCAAACAAATAATGATCATCTGTAAAACGCTCTAAGGAACCCCATTCCTCATCATGATATTTTACATATAAGGGATCGTCTGTTACCCATGCACAACGATTTTTCTCCATTTTATTCTACCTTCGTCTCCACTTTGTTTTCTTCATAGGAAATCCAATCACTAAAACTTCCAGGGTATAATTTCACATGGTTAAACCCCGCCATTTGAAGTGCTAAAATATTAGGGCAAGCTGAAATACCAGACCCACAAGAAACAATTATTTCATCTGCTTGCTTCAAGTCTTTAAAATGCTCCTGTAATTCCGCTACACTTTTCCAGTTTCCTTTTTCATCCAAAACGTCTTGCCAAAAATAGTTTTTTGCTCCTGGAATATGACCAGCTTTTTGATACAGTGGTTCTGTTTTACCGAGATAGCGATCAAATGCCCGGGAATCAATTAAAATAGTTTCCTGTTTATCCCTATTCCTTACTTCTTCCATCGTAACGGTTGTATCGGAAGCGACCTTTGGCTGAAATACTTTCGATTTTTTCATTGGTACCTCATCCGTAACTTCATATCCATCCTGCACCCAAGCAGTATAGCCTCCATTTAAAACAAACGTTTGATCAACACCGACATACTGTAATAACCACCAAGCTCTAGCTGCGAACATTTCATTTGCCTCATCATAAATAACAACTTGCGAATGTTCATCAATGCCAAATTCACTCAGTTTTTTCGCAAATCGTTCCATATTTGGTAATGGATGATTCCCGCCATGCTCTTGGACTTCACCAGATAAATCATCTTCCAAATGTAAATAATACGCTCCCGGAATATGACTTTCTTTATATGCTTCAAAACCTTCATCAGGCCGTTGTAAATTGGAACGAACATCGATAATAACAATATCCTCTTTTTCCATTTGCTTATGTAAATGTTCCGGCGACATAATATACCCCATATCATACCCTCCATAATAGTTGCACTTTCATTTAGTTTACCATAACATTTTCATTAATTAGAAACATTAAATTTTATAGGAGGAATGATCATGATTTTAACTGACTTGCTTCAAGAAAGACTAATTCGTTACGCAAAAATTGATACACAATCAAATGAACAATCAGATACAACTCCAACAACAGAGGGACAATTTAAACTAGCTCATTTACTCGTTGAAGAGTTAAAGGAAATTGGTATGGAAGAAGTCACTGTGGATGAAAATGGGTATGTGATGGCAACCCTCCCAGCAAATACGACGAAAAGTGTTCCAACGATTGGCTTCCTCGCTCATTTAGATACAGCAACAGATTTCACTGGAAAAAATGTCAATCCACAAGTTTGGCCTAACTATGATGGGAACGATCTACTTTTAAATAAACGTTTACAAATCACGATGACGACGAACGAATATCCTGAACTAAAAACGTATAAAGGACATACATTAATAACGACAGATGGTACAACTTTGCTTGGTGCGGACAATAAAGCTGGAATCTCAGAAATAATGACTGCGATGGAATATTTAATCAATAATCCTGACATTAAACATGGTAAAATCCGAGTAGCATTTACACCAGATGAAGAGATTGGGCGTGGACCACATAAATTTGATGTCGAGCAGTTTAATGCAACATTTGCCTATACAGTGGATGGCGGCCCTCTAGGAGAGTTACAGTATGAAAGCTTTCATGCTGCAGCAGCAAAAATTATTTTTAAAGGAAATAATGTTCATCCTGGAACTGCAAAAGGCAAAATGGTACATTCCACAAAGATAGCGAACGAATTTATGAATCTTCTTCCTGAAAAAGAAGCGCCTGAATATACGGAAGGGTATGAAGGTTTTTATCATCTTATTTCCATTATAGGTGATGTGGAAAAAACAGAGCTTTATTATATCATTCGTGATTTTGATCGAGACAATTTTGCGAATAGAAAAGCAACAATGGAACGTTTTATCGAGTCTTTAAAAGAAAAATATGGACAGAACTGCATCGAGCTACATATGAATGACCAATATTTTAATATGCGAGAGAAAATCGAACCAGTAAAAGAAGTAGTGGAAATTGCTGAACGAGCGATGAAAAACTTACAAATCGAACCAATTATCGAGCCGATTCGAGGTGGTACAGATGGGTCTCAACTTTCTTATATGGGACTTCCTACTCCGAACATTTTTACAGGTGGAGAAAATTTTCACGGGAAATACGAATTTATCTCTGTCGATCATATGGAAAAGGCAGTTCACGTAATCGTCCAGATTGCAAAATTATTTGAAGAAGAAGCATAGAATAAAATGGTCTTAAGCAAATGTTATCTTTAATAAGTGAATAAAAGGAGCTTGACTTATGGGGATGTTCAAAAGGTTTTCACTACAATTTGCAAGACCAGAAGGATATCTTGGACGTGTTGCCGGTAAATTAATGGCTTCTACAGGAGTTAAAAATAACGAATGGACCATTTCTTTGTTTCAAATTAAACGTTCAGATCATGTACTCGAAATTGGTTTTGGCCCAAGTGTGGCAATTGACCTTGTTTCTAATCTTATTCCAAATGGGCAATATGTTGGGATCGATTACTCCGATGTCATGTTACAGGCAGCAAAAAAAAGAAATAAACAAGCAATTCAAGAACAACGAGTAAAATTACAGCTTGCAGATGTGAATCAATTTCCTACCTTTCACCAAAAGTTTGACAAAGTTTTTTCTGTCAATTCGATTATTTTTTGGAAAGAACCGATTGAATCATTGAAAAAAATTCGCCAAGTGATGAAACCGAACGGTCTAATTGCACTAACGGTTCTCCCTTATACGAAAGGGGCAACTGAAGAAACGTCTAAAGAGATAGGCATTGAGATTAGTCATTTTTTAACCGCGGCTGGTTTTTCACAAATACAAATAGAATTCAAGGACATAAAACATGTACCCTCTGTTTGTGTCACTGGAATGAATATAGGATAACAAATGAAGAAGATCTAGCTTCTGTTATTATACAATCTCAACTTTCGCAGAGTGAAATGAACAAAGAAGCCTTCGTAGAATGAAGCAGGATGAAGATACAGTGCTCAAATTGACTTTGGATTAACTTTTTGCTCTAAGCAGTCTGTTTACATCTAGACTCCATTACTCTTTTCGTTAAGTTCATTGCTATTATCACACATTTTAAATAAAGTAACTGCTAAGTTGTTTCCCGCTGCGGATCATTGCTTTCCGCGGGCACGGCTTCAGCCTCCTCGCGAAGAAACCACCGTTGCGGGGTCTTCAGACACGTGGGACTGGGGCTGCGCTTACTCGTCCCATTGAAGAACATTTGCTTTTCCCGCAATTCTTTACGGTGGGACGAACGGAAGTGCAGTCCCAGGAGTCAATGATCCTTCGCTTCAAACAACTACCAGAATAGTGGAAGCAAATACATCGTACTGTTTTATTAACACCATACTAGCGAAGGAAATGCACGGAGACTCCTGCGGGAGGAAAGGCCTCGGAGAGACCCCGCAATGAGCGTAGCGAATGAGGAGGCTCACCAGCCGCCCGCGGAAAGCGGAGTGTATTTCCGTAGCGGCGGTACGTTCACCACTAAAAGTTACTACACTGTTTCTCTCTTATATGAAAAAACAAGTCTTTTTGGTAGGAGAAGTATTCGCAGTACCAATCTTTTGAAAAATGGTTTAATACACCAAGTTTGTCAAGAATATAATTAGAAGCATCCCTAGCTTAAACAAGTGAACTGTTTGAGCTCATTTTATTGGTGTTACCATTTTCTTAACCGTAAATAATTGCAATTTGTTTTCATTTTATGAGAAAATAGCTATCGACATGGGGGAAATGAAAATGATAAAACGAATGATAACGATAATTTTATTGCTTGCTATTTTCTTAGTAGGATGTAGCAAAGATGAAACAGAAGAGAATGACGCAGTTAATGAAAGTGAGCCTGTAACGAAAGAGGCAGATGGAAGTGAAGAGATGGAAGGACTGCCGAACGATGATTTACAAAAAGGTTCAGAAAACGAAAGTGTACATGCGTTACAGAAAGCATTAATCGAAATTGGCTACCCAGTTGAGGAAACAGGAATATTTGATGAATTAACGACATGGGCAATTACAGATATTCAGTTGCAACAAGAGGATCTTGCTGTTAATGGAGTCTATGATCTTGCTGTTAAAAATGTCATGGAGCAAATACTTCATGGAGAACTTCAAACAAAGATTGGAAGCGGCCTAGAGCAACCAACAAATCCTAATGAATTTACTGAAACAATTGAAAATCCGTATGAAATTTTAGTCCTTGTAAATAAAAGTTATGCTTTACCAGCCGATTTTGAACCTGAAGATTTAGTCGTTCCTAATGTACCTTTTCCTTTTTCAGAAGACGATCCGAAGAAACAATTACGTCAAGAAGCGGCACATGCATTAGAACAATTATTTGCCGCAAGCAAGCGGGATGGTTTAGAGTTGTATGCCCAATCTGGATTTCGTTCCTATGATAGGCAAGAGGCCATTTTTGCATCAAATGTAGAAGCACATGGGGAAGAACATGCAAATACGTTTAGCGCTAGAGCTGGGGAAAGTGAACATCAATCTGGCCTAGTAATGGATGTCACTTCACAGGAAGTTAACTTTGATTTAATTACCGATTTTGGTGACACAAATGAAGGAAAATGGCTCAAAGACTATGCACACGAATACGGCTTTATTGTCCGCTATCCTGAAGGGAAAGAAAATATAACGAAATACCAATACGAACCATGGCACTTACGTTATGTCGGTAAAAAAGTGGCGGAAGAAATTACAGCGAACGATTTAACATTAGAAGAATACTTAGGTGCCAAGTAACAATATAGTCGTAGTGTACACACACTATGGCTTTTTATTTTTGATCAATGATGGAGTCGATAAAATGCCTTGGTGAGTTTTCAAAGAAAGAAATATAATGCATCATATGCTTTTTAGGAAATAATTCTTGGCGAACTTGTTTTCTTGTCATCCCTTTATTATGTAAAAATAACACTTCTTGTTGCAAGCTAATTAAATAATCTAATTTCGTCTTAAGCGCTTTTTTACCATTGAAAATGACTCCAGCATGTGAACAGATATACGTATCGAAATCATATGCTAACACTTTACGTAATGAATGAATTAGTTTAGGGACAGACTCGAATTTGAACATACTTTTTGGTTTCGGGTGGACGTATAGATCTCCACCAAACAACCAGCCTTTTTCCTTATTATATAAAGCGATATGATCATCGGCATGTCCAGGTGTATGAATCACTTCCCATACATAATGTTCTGATTGAAATGTATCACTTAGCTCTTTTGCGTGAAAAGCTGGTCTTTTCCCCCAAAACACACGGCGATAGAGTGGTAATCTTGCTTTTTTTTGACCATAAGTAGCTCCCAATGGATGCATATGAATTGTCGCATCTTTATTATGCTTGAGCCAGTAGGCTAAACCAGTATGATCTTCATGATGATGTGTCAAGATGACATCATTAATATCCCATTGCTCAAACAGTGAGATCAGGCTTTTTTGTTTTCTATTTGGTCCTGTATCAATCAATAGGTGATCGATCAAAAATACAGAAACTTGTAATGTTTGTCCGCCAAGCGAAACCGTTAATTCAGCTTGTAATAAATCTTCGTAAGACTTTACTTTCATTGTTTCACCTCAACTTGTTAAAACGGCTTTACAATCATTAATCCAATAATGATGAAAAAAATGGTATTCGTGATTCGTTCATAAAAAAATAATTGACTCGCTAATTTGTAGTATTGTGCTGGAATTTCCTCCCCTTCATATTCTTCCAGTAATTTTTTAATCGGTTTAGACTTCGGAGATAGCACGATCGGTCCTGCTCCTAATGCAATAAGAAAAAGAAGTAAGCTACTAATAAACCATATTTGTTGAAATAAATACGGTTGTAATAATCCCATCCAAACGCCTGTTACGATGAGTGAAGTTCCACCTACCATCACAAAAACATGGATCCGATTACGAATCATATAAGCATGTTTTAATTCAGTCATATTTTTAGCCTTTGTCACAATATAAATCATACTAAATCCGGGACCAAGTCCGACGATTGCAGAAAATACGTGGATAAGGACAAGAATATCATAAAAGGACATACAAATAACCTCCAAGCTGCTTTTAGTCTACATGAATAACATACACTATTTCAACAATTGGAGGTGTGATTATATTCACTTTTTTGATGCGCTTTTTTAAAGTTCTCCAACATACCGATCCAAAATAGTATCAATACTCTCTCCATACGACTCCCCAAATAAGTTTAAATGTGCCAATAAATAATAGAGTTGATAGATTGGTTTTACATCTTCATAATCTTTCCGGAGTGGATAACTTTCATGATAGGATTCATAAAATTTACTCGGAAACCCACCGAATAATTCCGTATAAGCAATTTCAAAATGGCGATCACCATATAAGAAAGATGGATCAACAAGATATGGCTCACCACCAGGACCAACAATCCAGTTCCCAATATATAAGTCGCCATGTAGATGGGATGGTTCAACAAAACTCGGTACCCATTCATCTAGACGTTCAGAGAGTTGTTCCAGCTGTTTCCGCCTCTTATCTTTTATTAATCCTTTTTCAATTCCTTGCTCCATCTGGGAACCTAAACGTTTTTTTCGATAATAATCAAGCCAATTGGCATTTAATTCATTTGGTTGTGGTAAAAGACCGATATAAGTGTCTGTTTGAAACCCATGCATTCTACCAAAACTTTGGTGAAGTTCTGCTAATTTTTGCCCCAAAATTTCTTCTGTTTCATCCGACTTCTTTCCTTCAATCCATTCTAATAATAGAAATGCATTTCCAGGTTGGTCTGAATAAGAAAGGTAATTAGGAACAGAAATCGTATCTGTTTCTTTAATTAATCGGAGACCTGTTGCTTCATTTTTAAAAAAGCTTTTTGGAGAATTGGCGTGAAACTTCATAAAAAATTCTGCATCTTCTGTGCGCACATAAAATGCCTCGTTAATGGAACCACCTTTAATTTTTTTGATTGTCTGTAAGCCTGAGTAATCCCGCCCATTTTCTAACGCTATTTTAGCGAGCTGTTCCATATTATCCATTCTCATGTCGTTGTTCCCACATTTTCATTGGATTTTCTAGGGTTTCATCAAGCGGCATATGTTTCATCACGAGTGTACGTTCTTCGTTTGGTTTTCCTAAATCATGATATATTACTTTAGACGCTCCCATTCCTACCTCTGCGGCATCTTCAATAGAAGCACAATAATATACGTCCGTTATTCCAACATAGTACATGGAAGTAAGACACATTGGACAAGGCTCACCGCTTGCATACATGGTATACCCACTTAAATCATGAGTTTGATATTGAGCTTGAGCTTTTCTAATTGCAATGAGTTCTGCATGACCACTTACATCGTATTTTTTATGTAGTTCATTGACACCTTCTGCAACAATTTCGTTATTCTTAACGAGTACTGCACCAAATGGTCCACCACCTTCTCGAACATTGTCGGCAGCGATTTGGACCGCTCTTTTCATAAAATGATCCACTCTAATCCCCCCAAAGCAATATACATACATTCATCTTATAACAATTTGTTCACAAGTTCCATTTTTATCATTATAGAAAGGTTGTTCAAAAGTCCAACAAAAATGACACATTGAATTTCTGCGTTGGCAGTTAAGAAAGGATAAATCCTTTCTTACTGCTCACTGGCTAAAGGCGCGACGTCCTGTCGTTCCCACAAAGCACTTCGATGGGACGAGCATTTAGCGGAGTCCCAAAGCACTTCGATGGGACGAGTAAGCGCAGTACCAGAACGTGGCGCTTTTATCCAGTGGAACTTTTTAGGTCCTCTTTTATCGGTCTTTTTGAACACGCACTAATATAAAAATGGAGGGACTTTCAGGGGGAGACAAATTGTTATTCATAATGTATTTTCATATCTCCTTCTTTAATCCATCCAAGATTTCTAAAAATAATGGTAACCATTAAACTAATGAAAGCAGGTGCTAGTATATGTAAGATGAGTACTTGCCAAAAAACTGGGAGTGTAAAACCCATCGTTTCAAATGCCATGATTTGTCCAACCAATCCACTCGTCCCCATTCCGGCTCCTGCTGTATTATTCGTCATTTTTAACCAGGCTGTTCCAATTGGGGCTAATAGAATACCAGCAATGGTTGGTGGTATAAGGATGACTGGTTTTCTTAAAATATTCGGCACTTGTAACATCGATGTACCAATTGCTTGGGCAAGAAAACCACCAATTCCATTGTCTCTATAACTTGCTGCTGCAAATCCCATCATTTGTGCAGAACAACCAATTGCAGCTGCACCTGCTGCAAGTCCATCAAGTGAAAGCATAAAAGCGATCGCGACACTTGAGATCGGTGCTGTTAATGCCCATCCCATCAGTACTGCTACTAGTATCCCCATTAAGAATGGTCGTTGTGTCGTCGACCAATTAATTATTTCACCAAACCAAATCATAAACGTGTTGATCGGAATCCCAATAAATTTTCCCGTAAAAAATCCGATAAAAATCGTTATAAATGGTGTCACAATAATATCTACCCTTGTTAGTTTGTAAACAAGCTTTCCACATTCGGTTGCCAGCACAACAGCAACATAACTCCCAGCTGGACCACCAAGTTCCGCTCCAAATGCACCGGCAAAAAGTGCCGAAAACAATACGAGTGGAGGAGCTTTTAATCCGTAAGCAATTGCAACTCCAATAGCTCCTCCCATGATTTTGCTGTCCATCGCAAATGTACCCATTTCGATCAAGACCGATCCGATTGATAGAAAAGATAATGCCTCCAACTGTTCTCCGGCGGTTTTCATGATTAATCCAATAATTAAGGAAGAGAATAGTCCTAATGCCATATAACTTAACGCGGTAATAAAATATTCTCGTGCAGATAGTGAGATACCTTTTCTTTGTAAGTAACTTTTCATTTTTACAACCCTTCTTTTGTCCATATTCTAGAGCTTTACATGTGTCTTGTCACCTATCTATTATCTTATAAATGAGAGAAAATGCAAGCATTCTTTTTTAAAGGATGTTCATCCAGTGTTTTGTCGGATGAAAAAGTATAGATAGTAAATTTCGAGAGATAATGACCTTTTACGAGGGACAACAACATAGCCTAGACGAAGAGGAAAAAAACGGAAAGTGCACGGTTCCAATGCTTTAGTGGAACATAATCGTAAAAAAAATCTATGATAGAAGTATACAGTGTGAAAGCTATACTAGTTGCTATCCATTTGTTATTTCGCTATAATTTGTATCACTATCGACATTAATCTAATACATATATATTATGGGGGTATTACTCATGAATATTACAGATAAACCATCTGCACTTGCGACAGTCATTAAAGAAAGACGTGCAGTAAAAAAAGGATATACAGATAAAAAAGTGGAAGAAAAAACTGTTCGAGAACTGCTAAATGATGCCATTTGGGCACCAACACATGGAATGAGACAGCCTTGGCGTTTTATTTTTATAGATAAGGATCAACTTCCATCTTTTGCAAAAAAAGTAGCTTCTACTTACGAAGAAAATATGCAACAAAATCGAGAAGAATATTTAAATGAGCCCAATGCAATTCTTGTGGTTACAATGGAAGAACCAGAAGCACAAAAGCAGTGGGATGAAAACTTCGGGGCAGTTGCAAGTCTTATTCAAAACTTTTGGTTACTCGCATGGGAACAAAAACTTGGCGTTGTTTGGAAAACAAATCCACATATATATGATCCAAACGTAAAAGAAATTTTGGACGTTGCTAATAATGAAAAAATAGTTGGCTTTATCCATCTTGGTTATTTTGATGAACAACCAATAACAAAAGACCGTATTACTGTTGATGAGAAATTTTCAACGTATAAAGGATAATAAAAATTGCCTGAAAGCCTCCCATTCTAAGGGGTCTTTTCAGGCGATTTTCATAAAATAATAGTTAACTATTATTATGAAGTACTCCTAAAGAGAGTTTAAATAAACTTTATTACATTTTTCAATTAATTATCACCCACAATAACCTCATCTCCATTTTAAAAAGGGAAGGAACAACCCATCGCAAATTCTTAAAACTATTTATTCAAAAGGTAAGTGTTTGGATCCTTCATTGAGTCACCCAACCTTTTCCCAGGAAATACCTTCTTACCTATGTTGTTACGATTATTTGATTGTTGTGAACACATCTGTCACGTTATCAGCTTCCCAACCAGAATAACTTCTAGTTGTTACTTCTCATACGCCTCTACAATCTGTACATGATCCTTATTGAAGATTCATTCTGCATTTGTTTCGTTCACTTGTACCTCTGTCGTTTGCGGCACTTCATCTTTATAAGGCTTAATATATGTTTCACGAAGTTCATGACGCATCCACCCCATGATGCCGAGTACTAAAATAAAAGAAGCAAGTGACATCATAAAATATTTTCGCTTATCATGCTTCATTAATAAATATAAGAAAAATAGTAATATCATTGTTACAAAAATGGAGCTAAGTAGTAATCCCGTAAGGAAAGGATCATCCCCCATATAGAGCAACCGAATCTCTCTCTCAAAATTCATTAATAGCCACGTTCCTGCAATAAATTGTAATGCGGTAGTTCCGATCATCACTTGCAATCCTAACCTTTTTCCTTGCTTTTGCATACATAAATTTGCTTTACTCTGTTCGTTTTTACCATTTTTCTTCTGTAAGCGATTATTCCAAAAGTATAAATAAAAACCGGCAATCGCGAAGCTCGCTAAGATAAAATGTATGTAGCGTTGCCATACTTGTGGATAATAAGTAAGTGCATGGAAAAAGCCTTTTGACTCCTCCCACATATCCGGGTATAACATGGACACAACGTTCACGATAAAAATGAGTGGAACAAATAACAACATTGCACTTCCCACCGCACCAATCAAAACGTGAACCCGTTTTTTACGGATATGGGTCATCTTATCCCAAGTGAATTTATATGCATACAGAAATAAAAATGCAACAAGTAAAATAAGCAGTAATGATAACCATGCTTTTCCGATAAGGATCGTCGAAGGATAAAAATATTGTGTATAAAGAACACTAATTAATAAAAGTGGTGCAATCCCCATAACGACCGCAATACTTTTTAATATCGATGTATGTGTGGCAAGTTGTGCTGCTAACATATCGTCTTCCGCCCTTTTCGTTCGAATGCCTTTTATCTCCTGAACAACAGCCAGCGCCGATGAGCCAACCGTAATATTGACAAATAAAATATGAATTAAAAAGCTAACGACAATCAATACTTCAAAAAATCCAACATTACCGGGAATCACTAATTCAAGATCTTCTGGAATAATGGAAATAACATACAACATCTATTCATCCTCTCCCTTCGCTTCGACATTGTTTTGCCTTTCCTCATTCGCTACTTTATGCAAAAAGTGGGCCAACGCTTTTTGTTCTTCTTCGGTTCCGACAAAAGGTGGCATAAAAGGCCTCGTTTCGTGCAATGTATCAATATATGTATCAATCGCTTCCTCGGTCCAGCCGTTTAACCTAGTTGCAAACGCTCTTTTTTCACGCCAACCATCTACTGTATGGCAAGCTAAACATTGCCCCTTATACAGCTCTTCCCCTGCTTCATAAAGATTGTCTTCCGTCACTTCCTCAACTGCCGCAAAAGTGGAATTCGGTAAATATCCTTCTTCGTTATATTTTTCAGCATCTTTTTCTACTACACCGTTCGCGTACATATAATCATAAATAATAAACGGTTTTCTAACTGACTCTCGCACCATTTCAAACTCGGCGATAAAACCCATCGACGAAAAGAAAACTGCCAATGAAAGAATGATCGAAATTCTACCTGGCTTAAACAACATCCACAGACCAAATATAATAAAAACGATGAGACCTGCGATATTTACCCAAGTAAAGATCCCTTTCGTCATTCCTGTTGACCAGACGATTAAATCGTACGCTTCTTGAGGAATGTTAAATAAATACCACACACCCGTTAACAATAGCAATGGTAATGAAACTGCGTTAATTTTCCCAAAAACAGCAAAAACATCTATTTGCACATTTTTATCCTTAATGAAAAATCGAACAAAGATAGAAACAAGTGCAACAGCTAAGACAATAGCAATAAATGTTCGGAATCCAAGCGACGGTAAGTAAGTTGGATTAAAAAACGCATTCCAAAACGATAATGTCTCTGCCCATTTTCCTGGCGTTAGTTTTGCTGATAAAATACCAGTAATAATGGCAGCTGTTAGCCAACCTAATAAGACGAGTACCATTCCAATTCGATTGTGGATATAACGCTTCGCCCCCTTCCATTTATCCCATGTGTAAAAATAGACAAGAAGTAATACAACTTCCGTAATAAAAACAATCCACTCAACAAACCACGCCCAGAAAAAAATTCTAAGAAGTGATCCGATTGAATCTGGTTGAATCACCGTTGTACTAAACCAAATTCCAACACCTGTTAACGCTCCAACAGTCGTTGTAATAATTAATATCCATTTACTAAACTTTTTTGCTACATCAATTAATCCTTCCTTATTTTTTTTCATCCCAACGTATTCTAACGAAACCATTAACGTTGTTGCACCAATTGCTATCCCATGACTGACGATTACGTGTACAATTGCGATGACAGCAATAACTGAACCATTTCCAAACCATGGAAACTCTACGACTGGAAAATCCATTTCCTTTCCCTCCAAAAATTATTTTACTTCCCGACTACCCTCCCATTGTTGATAATTGTTTTAATTTGTTTAGTATAACAATTTCAATCATAACAAAATAATACAGTTTAAAATTTTCATTTATCAATAATCAGCAACAATTTTGTTACATTTTGATTAACTTTTTTATAATCTAACATCGTGTTTTTCGAGAATAATTTAATCAACAAATCCCTTGACAGTAGAGAAATTTTCATTTATGCTATTTGTAACTTAAAATTTAGCGATGAGAAAGAAGAGTAATCTAATTTTAAACACTTTAGAGAGCTAGGACTGGTGGAAACTAGCGTGTTTATGTAGATGAATGGGCTTTTGAGCTTTCAAACCGAACCTTTTTAAAGAAGTAGGCTTTGACGGTCGTCTCCCGTTATAAGAGACAAATAGATTAGAAACGATCTATTTATCAAAGTGAGCTAGAAATAGCTAATAAAGGTGGTACCGCGAATCCTCGTCCTTTTTCGGATGAAGGTTTTTTTGTTTTTCTAGATAATTTTATAGATAAATCAATGCGTAAGAAGAGTACACTTTTTTAAAGCATGTAAGAGAGCTAGGGGCTGGTGGAATCCTAGTATGCGGAAAAAGTCGAATGGCCTTACAAGAGTTTTCCCGAAAATATTGATGACTAGTAGGGAAAAACGTTATTCCGACGTTACACGGATAGGATATCGGATAAACTCCTGTATCTGAAAAGAGATGAAGAGTAGTGTAGTTACTCTTTAACTTGAGGTGGCACCGCGACTAGTAAATCGTCCTCTACAAACACTTTTAATAGTGTTTGTAGAGGTTTTTTATTTTCTAAAGATACATCTTATTTGGAGGTATGAAGATGATTACACATAAACTTGAGTATAAAATGGTAGAAAAAAATGCAGATATTTTAACACCTGTTGGGATTTTTAAACGACTTCAAGGTGAGAAGAAATTTTTACTTGAAAGTTCTTTCCAACATGAAACGAAAGGAAAATATTCTTATATTGGTGCTGAACCATATGAAGAAATAATTGGCTATGGTAACGAAACGAAAGTGATTAATGTAAAAACGAAGGAAGAAAAAACGGTACCTTATCATGCTTTACACTATTTAAAAAAGCATCTCCCGAAGCTAGACCTTGACATGCCACTCCCCTTTACAGGCGGTGCAATCGGATATGTTGGTTATGATGCCATTAGGCAATTCGCACCAATTGGTGATGAGTTAACAGATGAATTAAACATGCCTGACTTTCATTTTATGATGTATCAAACGATTATTGTGTATGAGCACCGTACAGAAAAGGCACATATCGTAACGATGAATATCGATCATGTTTCCGAAAATACATTAGATGAACGATTACAAAAAATCAACAGTGACCTAGATAAGCAAGTTATTATTCCAGATCCGGAAGCAAATAAAGTCATGTTTGAAGCCCAAATTTCTAAAGCGACGTTTATCGATCATGTAAAAAGAGCGCAAAGCTATATTAAATCTGGTGAAGCATCACAAATCGTCTTATCACAACGAATGATTGCTGAGCTGAACGGTGATCCGTTCTCCTTTTACCGACAGCTTCGAACTGCAAATCCGTCGCCGTATATGTTTTATATCGATTTCACCGACTATATTATTATCGGTGCATCACCCGAGAGTCTTGTGCAAACGACAGGTCGCAATGTTGTAACAAACCCTATTGCAGGAACAAGACCACGAGGTAAAACAGCAACAGAAGATGACACATTACAACAAGAATTATTAGCAGATAAAAAAGAGCTTTCTGAACATGAAATGCTCGTTGAGTTAAGTAAAACGGATTTAAACGATGTTTGTGAAGTTGAAAGTATCCATGTACCTGTCTATATGGAGGTTGTGAAGTATGAACATGTCATGCATATCGTTTCCGAAGTACATGGTACGTTGAAAGAAAGCAAGTCGAGTATGGATGCTTTAATTGCCTGTTTACCTGCTGGAACAGTTTCTGGTTCACCGAAAGTTCGTGCGATGCAAATTATTAATGAAATTGAAACGGAGCGAAGAGGATTTTACGCTGGTGGTATAGGTTATATTACGTACAACCACGATATTAATTTAGCGATCGCCATTCGATCTCTCGTCGTTAAAAATGGTCGTGCCTATTTACAAACAGGTGCAGGAATTGTCGAGGATTCCGTACCAGAAAATGAATATGTTGAAACACTTCATAAAGCAAAATCATTAACGAATTTAAATGGAAAATAATCATTCTTGGAGGGTTTATTCAATGAAAACTTACCTTGAAAAATTAATCAATCAAGAAAGCTTAACAGTAGATGAAATGAAGAATGCAACAAATTACTGTTTTACAGATGACATTACGGATACTGAAATTGCTGCTTTTTTAACTGCTTTGCGAATAAAAGGCGAGACAGCAAATGAAATAGCAGGTATCGTTCAAGTGATTCGTGCACAGTCGGAACTAAGCTCCATTCAATTACCTAATGTAATGGATAATTGTGGTACTGGCGGCGATCGATCCAATAGTTTTAATATTAGTACGACAACCGCATTTGTTTTAGCTGGTGCTGGTGTGACCATTGCAAAACATGGAAACCGAAGCATTTCGAGTAAGACAGGGAGTGCTGACGTATTAGAACATCTCGGTGTCTCCTTAACTTTTTCCAAAGAAGATACGGAAGAAATGTTGCAAGAAAATAATATTGCTTTTTTATTTGCGCCACATGTCCATGCAAAATTACGGCCTTTCATGAAAATTCGCCAAGAACTAGGGTTACCAACTATTTTTAACTTAATTGGCCCGTTAACCAACCCGATCGAGCTCGAGTCCCAACTCATGGGCGTATATAAACGTGATAAATTAGAAACCATTGCTAAATCACTTCATCAACTCGGCCGAAAAAGAGCTTTAGTCGTCAATGGTGCAGGCCATATGGATGAGGCATCTTTAGCCGGTGAAAACCATCTCGTTTTATTGGATGAAGGAAAAATAACTTCTTTTACACTCCATCCAAATGAGGTTGGACTACCAACTTATGATAATAAGGCAATCCAAGGTGGCAATGCGGAAGAAAATGCAAAAATTTTACTAAGTGTCCTCCGTAATGAAGCAAGTCCTTATTTAGATACCGTATTACTCAATGCTGCACTAGGGTTATTTGCCAACGGAAAAGCTGCATCCATTCAAGATGGTATGGAAGTTGCCGGGGAAAGCATCGCGTCCGGAGCCGCTTTAAAAAGGTTAAATACGCTAGTAGAGTTTAGCAAATCTGTAACGAGGGAGGCGATGTAAATGACGATATTAGATAAAATTATTACTGAGAAGAAAAAAGAGGTTGCAACATTACGTCATCAAACGTTTGAACAAACTAGTGATAAAAAAATCAAACCTTTCTCTGAACGAATAAAGTCTAAAACAACGATGGGAGTAATCGCTGAAATGAAACGAGCATCTCCATCGAAAGGAATCATTAATGCCGATGTAGATCCTGTCAAACAAGCAAAATTATATGAAGAAAATGGAGCAAGTGCAATTTCTGTTTTAACAGATAAACCTTTTTTTAAAGGTTCCATGGACGATCTTCGTGCCGTTCGGGAAGCTGTTGGGGTGCCGATATTATGTAAAGACTTTATGATTGATACGGTGCAAATTGATCAGGCAAAAGCTGCTGGCGCGAATATTATTTTACTTATTGCTGCAGCACTTCATGACGAAGACTTAAAAAAACTATATTCATATGCGAAAGAACTAGAATTAGAAGTCTTATGTGAGGTACACGATGAAGCAGAAATGGAACGCGTCTTAAACCTCGGTGCTACGATTATCGGGATTAATAATCGCGACTTAAAAACGTTTCATGTCGATTTACAAACGACAAACCGACTAGCGAGTATGGTAACAAATCCAAATACTATTCTAATAAGTGAAAGTGGGATTCAGACGAAACAAGATGTCGAAACGGTCGCTAACGCAGGCGCCGAAGTTATTTTAGTCGGTGAAACATTAATGCGGGCTCATGACATGATAAGTACAATGGAAGAATTACAAATTCCATTGCCAACTAAAGCGAGGCTTTCCAAATGATTGTGAAAGTTTGTGGGATTACGACAAAAGAAACAGCACGCGTCGTCGAAGCAAGTGGAGCTGATTTCATTGGATTTGTTTTTGCACCGAGCAAACGTGAAATTTCACCGGCAGATGCGAAAGAAATTGCCAAAGGGCTCTCTCCACAGATAAAAAAGGTCGGTGTCTTTGTAAATGAATCAGTTGATCGTATCATAGAGATTGCTGATTTAGTCGGCCTAGATTTCATTCAATTACACGGAGATGAGCCTGATACAATTGCCAACTCAATCCCCTACCCGATCATTAAAGCTTTTGTGATTGATCAGGTCGATGTAAACAGCATCAAAAACTATCCTTGTGATTACATTTTAATCGATAGTCCCGGAAAAAAGTATCGTGGAGGGTCAGGAGAAACGTTTCATTGGGGAAGGTTAGATGAATTAGGAATAGATAAAGATAAATTAATTTTAGCTGGTGGTCTATCTCCTGAAAATATTCAAGAAGCGATCATAACTGTAAAGCCAGTGGGGGTTGATGTTTCAAGTGGTGTCGAAACGAATGGAATAAAAGATCATCATAAAATTAACTATTTTGTTGAAAACGTAAGGAAATCATGCTGATTAATAAGTTGTAGAATGTAAAGTTAAGAACATAGAGGAAAGGTTGATTCAATTGACAATATATACAATGCCAGATGAAAAAGGGCGTTATGGAAATTTTGGCGGCAGATTTGTACCAGAACTGCTCATGCCAGCATTACTCGAGTTAGAACAAGCTTATGAAGAAGCTAAAAATGACGAACAATTTATAAAAGAATTAGAAGCTTTTTTGTCTAGTTATGTAGGGCGTGAAACACCTCTTTATGAAGCAGAAAATTTCGCTAAACTATTTGGTGATGCGAGGGTTTTTCTAAAAAGAGAAGATTTAAACCATACAGGTGCACATAAAATTAACAATTCGATCGGGCAAGCATTACTCGCGAAACGAATGGGCAAGAAAAAAGTAGTAGCCGAAACAGGAGCTGGACAACACGGTGTTGCAACTGCTACTGTTTGTGCGTTACTCGATTTGGAATGTATCGTATTTATGGGAGAAGTCGATGTAAAAAGACAAGCATTAAACGTATTTCGCATGGAGCTACTCGGTGCAAAGGTCGAAAGTGTTTCTCAAGGAAGTGGAACACTAAAAGATGCAGTAAACGAAGCACTTCGTTATTGGGTAAGTAATGTGGAAGATACCCATTATATTTTAGGATCAGTTGTAGGTCCACATCCATTTCCACAAATCGTTCGTGACTTTCAAACAATCATTGGAAAGGAAACGAAACGCCAAATAGTGGAGCAAACAGGGGCACTTCCCAACCATATAATTGCAGCGGTTGGTGGAGGAAGTAATGCAATGGGAATATTTTATCCTTTTATTGAAGATCAAGACGTGAAACTGTATGGTGTGGAAGCTGGTGGACTAGGAGTAAGTACGGAAAAACATGCAGCCACATTAACATCTGGTAGTACGGGCGTTTTACACGGGACGATGACAAAATTATTACAATCTGAATCCGGTCAAATTAAAGAAGCTTTTTCAATTTCGGCTGGACTAGATTATCCTGGAGTTGGTCCAGAACATAGTCATTTGGGTGAAACAAACCGTGTCACCTATGACTCGATTACAGATGAAGAGGCATTAGAAGCTTTTCAAGTATTATCAAAAACGGAAGGTATTATCCCGGCACTTGAAAGCGCACATGCTGTAGCTTATGCCATGAAACTTGCACAACAAGCAGAGAAAGATGAAACGATCGTCATCTGTTTATCAGGACGTGGAGATAAAGATGTACAAGAAGTGAAAGATCGATTGGAGGCAAAACTGAATGGGTAAAGAAAAAATCGCAAATTATTTTCAAGAAAAACAGGATCATCACGAAAATTTATTCGTCCCTTATATTGTTGCTGGTGATGGTGGTCTTGATCTTCTACAAGAACGAATCAACTTTTTAGAAAAAAGTGGTGTTGCTGCTATTGAACTTGGTATTCCTTTTTCTGATCCAGTTGCAGATGGACCTACCATCCAAGAAGCTAGTATTCGTGCATTAGAAAATGGAACTAGTTTAGCAGGAGTTCTTGACGTATTAGAACCTACGAAAGACGAACGAAAAGTTCCCATTATTTTAATGACCTATTTAAACCCTATTTATGCGTACGGCATTGAAAAGTTTGCGGCGGATTGTGAGCGAGTCGGTGTTGATGGTGTCATCATTCCTGATGTTCCACTTGAGGAAGAAGAAGTGATTGAGGCGTCTTTAACAAAGCATCATATCGCTTTTATTCGCCTAGCAGCACTAACTAGTACTCCAGATCGAATCAAAGAAATTGCTAGAAGATCAGAGGGCTTTTTGTATGCTGTTTCTGTCACAGGAACGACTGGTGCAAGAACTTCCCACCATGAAAGAGTTGCTACTTATTTAGAAACATTAAAGAAACACAGTACTGTTCCAGTTCTTGCTGGATTCGGTGTTGCAACTGCCAACCAAGCACATGAATTAAGTAGTCATTGTGATGGGGTAATCGTTGGTAGTAAAATAGTTGATCTTCTTCATCAAGGGAAAGAAGATGAAGTAAGACAACTAATTGTAGATAGTTTATAATTTTTTCAAACAGCCATGATTGCTTCCTTTTGACGAAATCAGACGAGGCTGGGACATAACTAAAACGAACAAATCTAAAGACGAACAATGCATTGCCTTAGCGAAGTATATTTCCGGAGCGGGTTATATGCAGCTACCATTGTTCGGTTTTTTCTTTGGCGAAAACACTTTTGTCCCAGTCTCTTTTGCTTGATCATATAAATATTCTGTCATCACTAGTGAAGCAACCTCCATTTAACGAGCTGCTTTTCCCTTTTAATAAATGCTTCTACAATGAAATCTGTATGACACGGTATTTTCCACAATCAATCTTTAACTGAAGTAACGATGATACAACGTTCTGGCTTTATCAATATCATTTGTACCATGAATGAGTGCTCTTCCATCTTTAAATATTACCATTCGCTCGTCTCCGATTGTATAGGATAGCAAAAATGGATTCGTTTCAACTTTTCCACCTGTCTTTTTTAACTGTACAGCTAATTCTCCTAAATCTCTTTCCTGCTTTTTGGGAGGTCTAATTTGTACGGATTGTCTTCCACATAATATGGCCGTTTTCATCTGCTCATCAAAGCTTAAATAAGGATAGGTTGCTTCACTGCCACAAGATGGGCAATCTGCTTTTTTCATGGAAGCTACGTTCATTTGTACTACTTGGTTCGTCCACAAATCAAATGAAATTAATTTCCCCCGTAAGTGTTGTTCATTCTCAGTTAAAATCTTTAACGCTTCTGTCGTTTGATGTACGACGACTTGACTTGCGGCTGGACTAATAATACCAGCTGTATCACATGTTGGACCACCAATCGGCACTGTTTCTAATAAACAATGAAGACATGGGGTTTCGTGTGGAATAATCGTAAAACTCATCCCATAACTACCGACACAAGAACCAAAAATCCATGGAATTTGTTGTTTGATCGCCATATCATTGATCATCATTCGAATATCAAAATTATCTGTTGCGTCTAGAATAAGATCAACTTCTATAACAAGGTTTTCTAACTCTTCAGGGGTCACATCTACCACATGGGAAACAATTTCTATTTCTGAATTGATAGAACGAAGTCTTTTAGCAGCGGCTATCGCTTTTGGTGTCCGATTTTTTGCATCTTCCTCTGTATACAGTTGTTGCCTTTGTAAATTACTCCATTCAATATAATCACGATCGACAATCGTTAACTTACCAACTCCAGCCCGAGTAAGCATTTCAGCACTTTGTGTTCCTAACGTTCCCAGTCCTATAATAAGGACATGCTTTTCTGCTAATTTACGCTGTCCTTCTTCTCCAATCGGGGTGAAAAGAATTTGTCTAGAATAACGTTCCATCCTCATATGCTTATACCTTCTAATGGACTACTTGCAGTTGCTGTTCTTTTCAATGGGATTCTTCCCGCTTCATATCCTAATCTCCCTGATTCTACTGCCAGTTTCATCGCTTGTGCCATTTTAACAGGATCTTTTGCTCCTGATACAGCAGTATTCAGTAAGACACCATCTGCTCCGAGTTCCATTGCATAAGCTGCATCTTTTGGGGAACCAATCCCCGCATCAACGATCACGGGTACGTTTGCTTGTTCAATGATAAAACTCAGATGAAGTGGATTAATAATTCCTTGACCTGAACCAATTGGAGACGCACCTGGCATGATTGCATGTGCTCCCAATTCTTCTAATTTTCTAGCAAGGACCACATCATCTGACGTATAAGGAAGTACGGTAAATCCTTCGTTTAGCAATAGTTCGGTCGCTTTTAACGTTTCCACTGGATCTGGTAATAATGTGCGATCACAACCGATGATTTCTACTTTTACCATATGACAAATCCCCGAACTGTCGGCTAATTTAGCAATTCGAACCGCTTCCTCAGCTGTTTTGGCTCCTGCTGTATTCGGCAAAAATGTATATTTTTGCAAGTCGATTTTTTCTAAAAAATTCGGTTGAGTTGGCTCAAAAATATTCATTCGTCGTACTGCAAACGTCAATACTTCTGTTTCAGATACATCGACTGCCTCCTTTTGAATATCGAAGTTTGCAAACTTTCCTGTCCCTAAAAATAATCTAGATTGAAATTCAAAATTACCTATTTTTAACATCCGTTTCCCTCCGTCTACTTTTATATGATTGTATGATGTTTTTTCAACCTCCGCCAACGAATTGGACAAATTCTACCTTATCCCCTGCTGTAAGCATGGCATCGTCAAGATCCTCTTTCGGTAAAATAACGTCATTGTGTTCCACAATAATGACGGGACTATTTAATTTTAAGTGATCAATTAGTTGTGTTATGTTCTTAATTGTTTTTGGAATTTCCATTTCAGCTCCATTGATTTGTAATTTCACTGTTCTCCCTCCTTTAATGCTTCCCTAAATTGTTTCACTGCTCTTTTCACATTGTCGGCCAATAAAACACCTGACAAAACCGCTACTCCTTTAGCACCTGTTCGCCTAATTGACTTGATATTATTATGTTTGATCCCACCGATTGCGATAACAGGAATATTGACACTTTCAACTACTTGTTGTAATTTCCCTACGCCTCGTGGAGCAACCCCGGGTTTTGATGTTGTCGCAAAGATATGTCCATATAGGAGAAAATGAGCCCCTGCCCTTTCTCGTAAAACTGCCTCGTTTACGTCATGGACGGAACAGCCAATCCGAAATTGCGGATAATACTTTTTCACATAGGATGCATCAATACTATGGGATGCAAGTTGAACACCACCTACTCCAGTTGCCGCTGCAATATCGATTCGGTCATTGATGATCATTTTTTCTTTTTGAACCCCTAATTCAGTTAATTTTTCTATGACTGAGATATAGTCTTTTGCAGTCCATTTTCTTTCACGCAAATGTAAAAAATCGATATAGGGGTGAATTAGTTCTACCTTTTGAATGAATTCATTCATTGATTGTTTACCCGTTGAGATAATATGTAATTGTTTTGCCATTAAAAAAACCACTTTTCTACATAAAAATAGGAAAGTGGTTTGCTAATTTTATTCATCAGCAAATACGTCACTTCCCTTCGCTAGCTTTATCTAGATCAGGTTCTAAGAATCCCGAAGTCCAACTTCGATCTCAGCTTGTTACACAAGCACCCCTAGTGTTAAAAACTCTTATGAGTCACCTTAAGGTATGATACTATTTAAGGTTGACTGTTTGTTATTAGCCCAAATGATACTTTTCCACTAAAAACAGTGGTTGTGTTTTGTTACTTTTTTTGAACGAGTGAGCATATAAATCATTTTAATTGTATCACCTAATTGACCAGCAATATCAGTCCGTGGCATATGTAGCCTCGATAGTGTTAGCTTTATACTATCATTATATAGTATATGGTCAAGCTTTTCAAAAAATCTATTTATCTATCTCGAATACATCCGATTTGTACCTAATTGGCTTTTCTTCATAAGTCCAAAAAAATGTCTGTGAATATTAAATACTTATAGACTGGTTAAATAGAAATACTAGACTAACTTTTTATATTTTTATGCAACGCTAATAAATTTACCCAGTGCTTAATGGCTCCGAAACCTTACCTCTCTTATATTTATCGTGATTCTCGGTTGTCCAATCACGATACAATTTCTGATATCTTTCTTCGTCAGCATCACGATAACCTTCAAATATTACTTCATCGATATTTTCATGGTTAAAGTAAAACACGTTATCAGGTACTAAACCTTGCGGATAGATGCATCCAGAGTAATCAAACATCAATTCTTCTTCATTCATTTTAATCATTGGGCCTCTATTTAAAATCATTAATTTACTTGTTCCTTCTTTTAAATAAACGATTGATCCAATAGATAACATGAAATTCCTCCTTCTTTAAAGATTCATAGTTTCCCAGAAGTTAACTTTTCGTATCAGTTCCAGTCCTATGATTAGCTCTCGTGTTTCATAACAACAAAACCAAAAGCAATTTATATAAGACTTCATTTTGGGACATGCCTAATCTAAAAAATAGTAAAGACATTATTTACTCATCCACTATTTTTACTTCAGCTGTTCCTACAGGGATAACTTGAGCATGCCACATTAATGCCAAAATCCAAAATACTAAAAAAGGGAGTAAACATTAAGATAATCGGGTTTCCTTCAGTCGCAACTACACCACTCGCCATCAATACTGCTCTCCATAAAAATATAAAAGCTAGTAAATATATCAGGTAGTATTCCGATTTTCCCGGCTTTATTTTCAATTTAACTGTATGTAAACTATCAAGGGCTACTGTTTTATGCAAATTATAAAACTGCCTCTTGTGAATATAAAGTCTATAGAGAATTGGTTTTAATAAATTGAAGAAAAGTATTGAAGTGCTCCCTCCTAAAAGAGCCATTGATCCAACACTCACCCATTCGTTCGTTTTTAGGCATTTGAATAAGATGAGGCTTTATGCGGAATAAATCAAAAGACAAAAGGGAATAAAAATAACCATAAAGATCTTCCCATATCAAGGATCTATATATCTTCATTGACATTTAATATCTAATATCTCATGTTCTTATGAACATGTTCGACTTTAGTAATCATTTTGGTTTCAATCATTGTTTAAGTTAATAGTATTATCTAGTTAACATTCATTAAGTACGTGGACTTTTGTTCGGCCAATTGGAATAGCTTGTAAATTTAGTATCAATCCAAGAAAGAGGAGAATAAATCCACCCAGTAGTACAATAATATTTCCAAAATGAATAAAAGCAAAACCAAATAAAGAAGCTAATCCCCAAGAAAACAAGAAGCTGAAAGAATATTTTAAAAAGTAATTGGTTTTGCTTGGTCTAACTTTTAATTTAATTATAGGTGCTTTATTTAAATCAATTATCTTATGTAAATTATTATAAAGTCGTTTATGTATGAAAAGTCTAACTAAAAAACTTAAAATGATAACTAAACTAAGGGCAATACTATTTATCCCTATTGTTGTAGGAATATTAAGCTCATAAAAAAGTGGTTTTAATAAATTAACAAATAGTATTGAAACACCTCCCCCTAGAAGAGCCATTGAACCAACACTTATTTGTTTCTCTTCCGTCATTTGGATAAGATTATATGTCTCATTATCTATTTTGTAACATTTATGGGGAATAAACCAGTAAATGAAAGGTATAAAAATCGTCCAAAAAGATCTGTCCATATCAAGTATATATACCTCTCCATTAAATTTTAAAATCTTATACCTCATGTTCTTATAAACATGTTCGACTTTACAATTCATCGGCATCACCTTAAAATGAGAGGATTTACTTACTAGGTTGAATCGCCCACCTACAGAGTCAATGAGGCCTTGAAAACCTAGTATATTATTCTAGTAAGCAATCTACACCAAATACTAGTATTCCTGATACAGCAACCCTATTAGACATTCAGCTGGATTTCAACATAACGCTACCTTGCTCCTTGCTAGTACACTTACTTCCAGGCTTCAACACTGTAGCATTTTGAGTAATAGCTTCTCCGATTACTTTATCCTCATTTATCAAATCATCTTACATTTCTATTGTAAATACTAAAACATTCATAGATCCCCAGAGGTTAATTTCTCATATCAGCTCTAGTCCCAAATTAGGAGTTTTAGGACAAACCCAACAACAGGCATAAAGACTTTATTTATCCATCAATTATTTTTACTTTAGATGTCCCCACAGGGATAACTTGACAATTCCACATTAATGCCAAAATAATAGATACCACAACGGTTATTGATGCAATCACATTTCCTTCTACCAAAAAAAAGGCACACGATATAAATGCTATCCCCCAGAAAAGGATGAAAGCTAATACATATATCAAGTAATACTCTGGTTTTTCTGGCCTTATTTTCATATTAATTGTATGTAAATCTTCAAGAGCTACTGTTTTATGCAAATTATGAAACAGTCTCATATGAATATAAAGTCTAATGTAAATACTTAATGTAACAATGATAATTAAGAGAAAAATTTTTGTTCCTAACATCATATGAATATTTAGTTCATAGAGAATTGGTTTTAATAAATGGAAGAAAAGTATTGAAGTGCCCCCTCCTAATAGAGCCAATGATCCCACACTCATTCGTTCGTTTTTAGGCATTTGAATCCGTTTAAACGTTGCATTATCAATTTTGTATGCTTTATGCGGAATAAACCAAAAGACAAAAGGGAATAAAAATAACCATATATACTTTCCCATATCAAGGATATATATATCTTCATTGATATTTAATATCTTATATCTTATATTTTTATAAACATGTTCGACTTTACATTTCATTATCTATCACCATTTTTAAAAGATTGATCTATCAATTATTAATTAAATATTACGTTGAATAGCTTCACCTACAACATTTATTACACTTTCTCTCAACACTCGACACTGTAGCATTATGAGCGATTACTTCTTTCCAAATGTTTTATCTCATTAACCAGGTCATTCTGCATTTCTGTTTTAAATCCCATGACTGTAAGACTAGTCACTCCAACTCAATTGTATCCATATAGTATAAAGGAAATGGACCACCAATTATTATTGGATTCTCGATAATATTATGTTGAATTGCCTCACCTACGGAATCAACAAGACCTTGAAAGCCTAAAATATTATTTTGATATGCCCAATCAACTGATAATGAGAATAGCATTCCTACTGCGGCAACTCCTACTATACCCCATCCCACTGGATTTGTACCTAACAACGCCCCCGCACCTAGACTTGCCCCCACTCCGACACCCGACACAATAACATTATGAGCAATAGCTTCTCCAACTGTCTTATCTTCATTAACCAAATCATCCTGCATTCCTACCGCAAGCCCTATGGCCGTAAAGCTTGTACCTAGCGCTGTTCCGACTCTGAGTAAATTATTTCCTTGTCGGATAAAATAATTTCCGCCTTTATCAAAAAGCTTATTAATATTGTTCAAAAAGTCCTTATCAACCAATTTATTTAGTAGTGGAAAATCCTTGAACTGAATTTTACCTTCTTTACCAAATTTTTTGAGAGCTACTTCTCCTGTTTCTATTAACTCTTTCCCAAGCGATTTATAAGACTCAGAAAAAATAGTACCGCTTAATCCAAATAGTATATTTGGGATATTTTCTTTTACATAACTAAATACACTAGGTGGGACTTCCACATCGGGATTTTCTTTAGCCGTTGTAAATAGTTTTAATATATCTGCCTCACCCAATTTTTCACCCATAGAAATTGCCTTATCAAGATCTGCATAGAACTTTTTAGTCGTAATGTCTTTTGCCCAGTCCATGTCCAATTTTGAAGAGTTAAAAGTAGATGAATTCCATGCTCTTCCACTGCTAACTTCTCTTAAACCAGTTTCCACAGAAGATAAGAGCTGTTCAATATTTGAAAAGATTAGAGTGGAGTTTCCATTGAAGTCTATTAATTTTTGCAGTTTTTCTTTCATTTTTGATTGCATCAATCTTAGAGTTGTAATAACACCTGCTATCTCTAAATTTGCGACAGGAAGACCTAATTGTACCGACCTCATTGATTGAATCGAATGTTCCAATTTTTGAATTTGCTCTTGTAATACATCTGAATCAAGACTATTACCGTCAACTTCATCGATATATTTTTACAGAAATTGCCGATGAGATTCAATCATCGCTTCACTAAGTAAAATGATACCATCAGCAAGCGGGATATATGTTTTGGCAAAGTATGCTTTTGCAGAGTCATATGTTTTCCCTTTTAATCCAGTTTCAATAATAAACGCATTGATACTTTCTTTAATAAGCTCCATACTGGAAATATACGAGTAACACATTTGTTCAACCGACGATGTTTGCTTATTCACTTCTGGTAAAATCATTCGAATACTCATCCGTATTTTACCTCCATTAAGATATTACTTTATTTCTTGCATTTAAATCACCATTAACATTTCAGCTTTTATTATGACCGTGAGATCAACAGTCTTACTTTCTGCTGTAAGTCCTGTTCTTTTTCCTCAAGTAAATTCTTTTTCTTTTAAAGAATGGATCTCATCTTCTACTGATTGAATAGCTTTTCGTTCATGTTGGTTTAGTTCTACCTCTGTGTCATGAATGATAAAACTCATTTCTCCTGTTTTCCATTCGTATTTTAATTCTTGTAACAAACGATTGTTTTTACGAAAAAGAAAGTGTAACTCTTCTTCCGCTTGAATTAATCGACTTTTTTCATTCTCAACAGAAAGGATCTCTTCTGATAAATAATCTAACTCATTTTTCATTTCAATTAATTTTTCTTTCATTAGTTACACCTTTATACCTAATCATTTTATTTAAAGCCATCTCCAAGTGCTTGATCTGTTACTTCAAACTCGCTGGCAACAGTTTGAATCCGTGCTATGTCCTGCTGTAAAGCTGAAACAAACTCGTGAATGATTATTTTTTCTGCTTCTATCGTTTCTTTTGCTCGAGCGTTACCTTTTACCGTTGTCTGCTCCGCGAAATTGATATGATGTTCTCTAATGGACTGCAACGAACTATCTAACCTCGTTGTTACACTTTGGGCAACTGATTGATTACTCATTATTTCATTCATAACTCGATCCCTCTTCCGATTCCAATTTCTCCCACCTTTCTTTATTTTAACGTAATACAAATTGCAATTACATAGTGTAAAAGTTGTGAATTATTGATGTAACAGTAACTAAATAAGTTAAAAGGAATGATAGGAAAGGGCTATTAATAAAAGTAGGCTGTTAATAAGTTACAAGTTCAAGTAGTGACAAAGGCTTGGATGTGAAGTTGTGTTGATGGGCTAGGTTTTCCTAGCATGATGGAAAAAACCCCTTGTAGATGATTTAGTGTTTTGTTCAGGTATAATACAGTTAAATAACTAATCCCGATAGTATGTCTATTTTCAAATAGGCATACTATCGGGATTTGTGTAGTTTAAAGTATTTTAAACATACCTCGATCTAAAAATACTGTCTTTCAATTTTGAAATTAGATGATGAATTCACGGTACCATGAGCATTATTTTCCTAATACAAAATTAGCTTCACCGACACCCATTTCCGCGTCAACTGTAATAATGACATCTGCATGATCAAATGCATCATTTACATAGACACCTTCTCCTTTAGAAATAAACCCTTCCATATTCGTGCTGCCAATACCTTTTTCCGCTTTTATTTCAACGCCGACTTCCCTTGGGAGAATAATTGTGGACTCTCCAACACCCATTTCAAGCTTAACATCAAAACTTTCTTCCCATGATCCACTTAAATCCACAGTTGTTCTTCCAACCCCAGATTCGATATCTAACTTTTGTAACTTTACTCCCTGTAAATCCAAACTCGTATCTGCAGCACCTGTGCTCACCTTTAAATCAATCGGTATTTCATTTGTAAGTGCAAGATCCCAATCATTTTTTAATTTTCCTCTTTTAATCTTTTTTATGCTCTTTTTAGGTTGATCAATAGTCACTTTTCCTTTTTCGCCATTTAATTTATACGTCACATCTGGTTCTAAGCTGGAATAATTATAATCAATTGTTCCATTTACCCAATCATCTGCCCCAGACGAAATATCGACTATTCCATAACCAATTTCTAAATTAATCGCTAATTTTTCAGCATTGTCTTTTTCAATGATAATGTCATCGGACACTTCTTTTTTTATAATATCTTTACATCCAACCAGTAACACGCTTATTACGATCATGATGATAACTACTGTTCTCTTTTTCACGATAACTTCTCCCTTAAAGTAAATTGTATCATTATTATACACAACTGAATTTGGATATGAAGCAACGGAAGATTTAATTATAGTTAAGACTTTAGGCTTATTAATCATTCTAATAAATATTTGAATATTTGATTGACCATTGGAAAAAATATGTATATAATATAAATAATCAAATGAACGTTTGAATGTGTAGTAATGGAGGTATGAAAATGGTTGATCATACAGATGAATTTTATTTTGATAAAGGAAAAGTAGACCAAATAAAGCCATTGATGTCTGATGTTAACGATGTAGAACTAATTTTTAAAGCACTTGCAGATCCAACACGATTAAAAATTGCTTATGCGTTAACATTAACAGAAGAATTGTGTGTCAATGATGTTGCACACATTATTGATGCAACCACTGCAACTGCCTCACACCACTTACGCTTATTACGCCATATGAAATTAGCAAAATACCGTAAAGAAGGAAAAGTAGTTTTTTATTCTTTAGATGATGATCATGTTCGTCAATTAGTATACATTGCAATGGTACACGCGAAAGAGGGAGAATAACATGGCAAAGGAAAAGGTTTATCGTCTAGAAGGACTTTCATGTGCAAACTGTGCAGCAAAATTTGAAAAGAATATTCGTCAAATCGATACAGTCGAAAACGCAGCAGTTAATTTTGCAGCAGCAAAGGTTTCTGTTCAAGGTGATGCATCGATTAAACAATTAGAAGAAGCAGGTGCATTTGACCATATTAAAGTTTTTACTGATCATGAAGAAATAGTGACAAAACAATCTTTTTGGAAAAAACGTGAAAATATTTCTGCTCTTGTGTCACTGCTTATTTTAGTCATTGGTATTGTAACACAATTTGCTTTAGGGATGGAAAATCCTATCGTTATCAGTATCTTCATTTTATCGATTATCATCGGCGGTTTCGACCTTTTTAAAACTGGCTTAAAAAATTTATTTCAATTTTATTTTGATATGAAAACATTGATGACAATCGCCATTATCGGGGCAGTTTTCATCGGTGAGTGGATGGAAGGAGCCATCGTCGTTTTATTATTTGCCCTAAGTGAGGCATTGGAGAGCTATTCAATTGATAAAGCACGGCATTCGATCCAATCTCTAATGAATATTACACCTAGTAAAGCTTCCATTCGTAGGGATGGACAAATCGTAGAACTAGATGTTAAACAAATTAAGGTCGATGATGTCATGGTTATTAAGCCTGGAGAAAAACTCGCCATGGACGGCGAAGTTATTAGTGGGCAAACCTCAATCAATCAAGCTGCAATTACTGGTGAATCCATTCCAATTCATAAAACGGTCGGTGATGAAGTGTTTGCCGGAACAATAAATGAAGAAGGATCAATTGAGGTTCGAGTAACAAAGTTGGTTGAAGATACAACCATTGCAAAAATTATCCATCTCGTTGAAGAAGCCCAAGCAGAAAAAGCACCTGCCCAACATTTTGTTGATACATTTGCAAAATATTATACTCCCGCAATTATGACGATTGCTTTGTTCGTCGCGGTTACGCCCCCTCTTTTATTTGCAGGTGATTGGTCTAAATGGATCTACTTGGGGCTTGCAACACTCGTAGTGGGATGTCCATGTGCTCTAATCATATCAACTCCCGTTGCGATCGTCACTGCAATTGGAACTGCCGCAAGACATGGAGTATTAATAAAAGGCGGTGTGCATTTAGAGGAAACGGGTCGTCTACGTGTCATTGCATTTGATAAAACTGGAACAATCACAACAGGAAAACCAGATGTAACAGAAGTGATTTCCCTTTCTAATGTGGACACGAATGAAATATTAAAAATTGCAACGGCCATTGAAACATTTTCACAACACCCGATAGCTTCTGCAATCATTCGTGAAACGGAAAGAAGAAATATAACCGCATATAGTGCAGAAAAATTTCATTCTATTACTGGTAAAGGTGCGAAGGCTTTCGTCAATGAAAGGGAGTATTTCATTGGTAATATTGCATTGTTTTCCAGCGTTATTGAGATTCCTCATACAATAGTTGAATTAAGTAAGAAATTACAACAAAAAGGGAACACCGTTATGCTAGTCGGTTCTCATGAAAATGTGATTGGACTCATTACAGTTGCTGATCAGGCAAGGGCAGGAAGCCAATCTGTAATGGAACAATTGAAGCAACTTGGTATTAAAAAGACAATCATGTTAACCGGTGATAATCTTTTTACTGCCAAAACAATTGCACGTGATACAGGTATAACAAATGTAAAAGCTGATTTATTACCGGAAGACAAATTAGTAGCTATGAAGGAGTTACAGGAAGAAAATGGTCGAGTAGCCATGGTTGGTGACGGTGTAAATGATGCTCCAGCTCTAGCAAACGCAACAGTCGGAATTGCGATGGGTGGTGCTGGTACAGATGTGGCATTGGAAACTGCTGACATCGTCTTAATGGAAGATGATTTAAATAAACTTCCGTTTACCATTTCACTAAGTCGCCGCGCCTTACAAATTATCAAGCAAAATATTTCTTTTTCTCTCGGGTTAAAAATAATCGCTCTTCTCTTAGTGATTCCCGGTTGGTTAACATTATGGATGGCGATTATTGCTGATGTCGGTGCCACACTCATTGTCGTTTCAAATTCCATGAGACTCATGAGTTCAAGTAGACAAAAACAACTTATGTCGCAACCTTTAAGCAAATGAAATAGATTTGTTCAAGTTGGCGACTAGTTATAAAGCTACCGATTACGATTTCAAAAAAGTAGAGCAGAATGAACGCTCTACTTTTTGCTTATCTTTTCGGGTAGTCCTTTTATTTCTCGTAAATAATTATAAATAGTATAGCGAGAAATATTCATTTTATCCGCTATGATTGGAATGCTTTTATGGATGGAGAATGCACCTTTCTCATGTAAGTAGCGAACCATTTCAACTCGCTCTTTTTTTCTCATAAATGCAATTGGTTTTCCAATAAACTCAACCGCATTAGCAAAAAACTCATCCAATTGTCTTTCCAGATGCTCATCCTTTTCAACTGTTGCTTCATAGTCATTCCCTACATGGATTAAGTCACTTACTACACTGTGAACCATTAACATATTAGTATAATCATAGTGAATACCAAGTGCAAAATGATAACCATTACCCTTTGCATGAAAAGTGGAACATTTAATAGAATGATTGTTTTCAGTGATTCCTTTATTATTAATTATATCGATCCCTTTATACAATTTATCCATTTCCGATTTTCCAAAAGTAGTGAATTCATCTCTTTCGGAAAGTTGTTTACTTGTATTGTATAAAATAGTTGCTTTATGGTTTTCTATATCGCGAATAACTACTTCACAGTTATTACCAAACATCATTGCGATTCCATCTGCAACTCTTTTTAAAAAGTCTAACATCTTTTCTCGTCCCATTATTCCGCCCCCATTTAATCGAAGGTCCGATTAAATAAAAATTCTGTAAATTCATGTTGTTTGAGTATTATTATACGAACTTACTAATAATAATGCAACGAAATAGTGATTATTTACTATTCTATATAAATCTCCCTATTATATATCGTTCTTTTTGGAATGATCTCAACTTTCGCACCAATAAAATAAGTTCAAACAGTTTGCTTGGTAAAGCTTGAGGTACTTCTAATGATATCCTTGACAACCTCGGTATAATAAACTGAATTTAGCTGATAGGATGTCTACTGGAGGTCTGCAGTCCTAATACATCTTCGCTTGCCGTGGACAGCTGTTGAGCTCCCTTCGCGCTGACGCACTACGTGATCCTCACCTAGGCCTTCCTCCCACAGGCGTCTTGATGGATTTAAACTGCTCTGAATGATAAATATGATTTAGCCCTCTAATGATGTTTCCAGTATATATCTCCAAACGAGTCTGGGTGAGCGCAGTCCGGCGACTCCTGCGGGAAAAGCAACGGCTGAAGATCCCCGAAGAAGTTATTTTCTTCTGAGGTAGCAGAAGCGTTGCCCTCGGAAAGCGTCCGCACGGAGCGAGCCCAGACGGATATCAGCTTAAACTTAAGAGCAAATGAATCATCCAAAGTCAACTTTACCACTGTATCTTCAGTCCATTTAATTCTACCAAGACTTTCTTGTTCATTTCACTATGCGAAAGTCGGGAAATGATTATTAATTTTTCATTCGTGGATCAAGAGCATCCCTTAGTCCATCCCCAATCAAATTAAAACCAAGGACGACAAGCATAATACATAGTCCAGGCGCAATTAAAGTCCATGGTGCTAACTGAATAAAATCACGAGAATCAGCCAGCATTTTCCCCCATTCTGGTAATGGAGGCTGGGCACCTAGCCCTAAAAAACCTAAGGCAGCAGCGTCGAGAATTGCGGTACCGAACCCTAATGTCGTTTGCACGATAATCGGGGCTAAACTATTTGGCAATATATGATGAAAGATAATTCGCCCATTTTTCATCCCTTGTGCACGTGCAGCTAAGATAAACTCTTCTTCACGTAAACTAATTACTTTCGAACGAACGAGTCGACCAAAAATAGGAATATTAATAATTGCAATAGCAATTAATGCATTTTGTAAAGATGCACCTAAAATTGCTACAATGGCGATCGCAAGTAAAATACTCGGAAACGCGAGCATAATATCAAAAATACGGGAAATGATCATGTCGACCCAGCGCCCGAAGTAACCGGCGATCAGTCCAAACAACGTACCAAAGATTAATGCACCAGTTACAGCAAAAAATCCAACCTGAAGTGAAATTCTAGCGCCATAAGCAATTCGGGTAAAAATATCTCTCCCTACATCATCTGTCCCTAGCCAATGTTCGGCTGAAGGTGGTTTCAATCTATCTTGTAGTACTTGTTGCTCATATCCATATGGAGTGAGTAAAGGTGCAAATAATCCGACCAGAATAAAAGTAATGATGATGATAAAACCAATTAACGCAAATTTATTTTTACGTAATTGCCTGACCGTATCTTTCCATGGAGAAGTGGCTCTTATTTCTTCCTCCATTTGAAGTGCTAAGGCGGGGGAAGATAATTGACTTTCTTGTCTTTCTTCATTATTCATCTTATCGCCCCCTCCTAATATTTGATCCTTGGATCTATGTACGTGTAAAGTAAATCAACGATCAAATTAATCATAACAAAAATAAATGCGATGACTAAAATTCCCGATTGTATCACTGGATAATCCCTGTAGTTAATTGCATCAAAAATATACCTACCTATCCCTGGCCAACTAAAGATTGTTTCCGTTAAAATAGCCCCTCCGAGCAACACACCTGTCTGTAAGCCAATGACCGTTAATACCGGAATCATTGCATTTTTTAATGCATGTTTATAAATAATTAAAAATTGCCCCGAACCTTTTGCTCGTACTGTTCTTATATAGTCAGATTGCATCACTTCTAACATAGTCGATCTTGTCATCCGGGCAATAATAGCCATTGGAATGGTCCCCAAAGCAATACTAGGTAATACTAAATGTTTTAATGCCGTTACCATTTGAGTAAAGTCCATCTTTATAAACGTATCGATCACATAAAAGTACGTAATTGCTTCGATCGGATCACGATTATTTTGCCTACCGTGAGCTGGAAACCAACCTAATTCCTGTGCAAATATCCATTGTTCCATTAAAGCTAGCCAAAAAACTGGTATGGAAACACCGATAAGTGCAACAAACATAGCTAAAAAATCAAACCATGAATTTTGCTTCCAAGCACTAATAATGCCAGCATTCACACCGACAAAAACAGCAAACACCATCGCAAAAAAGGTTAATTCGAATGTTCCAGCGATATACGGCCAAATCTCTTTCACAATCGGAGCTTTTGATTTCAAAGAGGTTCCTAAATCGCCTTGGAGCAGTCCTTTTATATAAAGAAAATATTGTTTAAAGTATGACTCGTTTAACCCCATACTCTCTTCCAAACTTTTGATTGCCGCTTCTGTTGCATTTTGTCCTAAAATTGTTTGGGCGGGACTCCCTGGAATTAAATGAACAATAGAAAAAGTAATTAAAGTCATTCCTAGTAAAACTGGAATTAACATTAATAAGCGACGTATCGTGTACGAAAGCATTCTTTCACCCCAGTTCTAGTTCTTTACGATTGTCCAATAGGAAAGAAAAAGTTCAAATTTTTATCAATAATAAAATAGGAACGTTAAAATGCATCTTCTGCAAATTCCACACGTGAAAGGTAGGTAACAGGCCTCTTTCCGATATAAAGCTTCTTGTCAGAGATTTGTAACGTAAAGAAAGTAGAGGGACAAGTTATCTTACCTCATCCCCTGCTAATACACACTCACCCTATTCTAAATCGACTTCTTCTAATGATTCACTTGTTGATAAGTGAGGTACGTAGTTTTTAACAGTGCTCGACGATGCCATGACTGGCGTTGAATGCACTAGCGGAACCATTGGAACATCTTCAGCAATAATTGCTTGAGCCTCCTTATACATATCAGCCCTTTTCTCTTGATCGATCTCCACTTTTGCTTCATTCAATAATTGATCCACTTTATCACTTTGATAGAATTCACGGTTGCTATCTCCAATAAGATCTCCATGTAGTAAACTACTTAAGAAATAATCGGGATCACCATTTGTGCCTGACCAGCCAAGCATATAAATTTGGTGTTCTCCTGCTGCCGTCTTTTCTAGATACGGAGCCCACTCTTCACGAACGATATTTACCGTAATCCCAATTTCTGCTAAGTTATTTTGAATAATTTCGGCCGTTTTTTCAGGATCTGGCATATAAGGTCTTGCCACTGGCATCGTCCATAAATCAATTTCCAATCCATCTTCATATCCCGCTTCTGCCAACACCTCTTTTGCTTTTTCAACATCATATTGGTACCCTTCTACATCATCGTTATACCCTAAATAACTAGGTGGCAATGGGTTTTTTGCGACGGTTCCATATCCAGCATATAGTGCATCAACAATTGCCTCACGGTCAATTGCATGACTAATTGCTTGTCTTAATAATTCATTATCTAGTGGCTCATTTTGGACATTAAAACCGACATAGCCAAAATTATTTTCATCGCGGGCATATAATGTTAAGTCCTCATCTGTTTCCACACCAGCTGCGTCATCAGGATTTAGTCCATCCATAATATCGATATCGCCTGAGCGTAGAGCGATTAGTCTTGCCGCATTATCAGGAATAACTTCAAAAATTAGTCGATCTAATTTTGGTAGTCCTTCTTTCCAGTAATCTTCATTCTTCTCTAAAATGATCGAATCATCTTTCGTCCAGCTAATAAATTTAAACGGTCCAGTCCCGACTGGATTTTCATTTATTTCCGGGCCATATTCTTCGAGTGCAGCTGGTGAAGTAATCGCAAAATACGTCATTCCCATATTTTGCAAGAAAAACCCTAACGGCGTATTTAAATTAAATTCAACTGTATGATCATCCACTACTACTACTTCATCCACGACATGCCCTTCATCTCCTTTATGTCCACCGAACATGGCCGAATACATAAAGTAGACATAGTCATGATCGGCAAATGCATATTCATGCTCTGGGTCGGCAAATCGATCAAAATTTATTTTTACTGCTTCTGCATTAAAATCTGTTCCATCATGGAATTTAACCCCTTCTTGTAGATAAAACGTATATTTCAGCCCATCATCTGAAACTTCCCATTCTTTCGCTAAACCAGGTTCCAATTCAAATGAATCAGGTGCAAAATCAATTAATGTTTCTAGCACTTGTCTTGTAACTCGCGATGACTCCCCATCAGAAGTGCTTCCTGGATCTAAACTTTCAGAATCCCCTCCTCTTGCAAATACTAACGTTTTTTCTCCGCCACTATCTTCTGTTGCATCACTTCCGTCATCTGTTTCGGTTGTATCAGCATCTCCCTCTGCCTCTGACGGTTCATCCTCTCCCCCACCACATGCACTTAAAACGAGCATAAGTAGGAACATAAGCATTAATAAGAGTGACCATTTAGACCTTTTACTCCTCACCTGAACTTACCCCCCATTTTGATTTTTTGCGATTGTTATAGTGGTTATATATCAATCGCATATAAGATAAATCATTTGTTACTTAATCATAAAGATGACAGGCAACAAAATGATGATCTTCTGCTTCAAGAAAATCTGGCTTTATTTGTTTACAAATATCCATCGCTTTAGGACATCTCGTATGAAACACACACCCACTAGGCGGACTTGCCGGATTTGGTACATCACCTTGTAATATAATTCTGTCTTTTTTTACATCCGGATCCAAGGAAGGTACAGCGGATAACAATGCTTGAGTGTATGGATGTTTCGGTTTTTCATACAGTGTATCTTTATTTGTTAGCTCTACCATATTTCCTAAATACATCACACCAACACGATCACTAATATGTTTAACAACACTTAAATCGTGAGCAATAAAGATGTATGTTAAATTAAACTCGTCCCGTAATCTACTCATTAAATTTAAAATTTGTGATTGTACAGAAACATCGAGCGCTGAAACAGGTTCATCACAAATGATGAGTTTCGGATTGTTAGCAAGTGCACGTGCTATTCCAATCCGTTGTCTTTGTCCACCGCTAAATTGGTGTGGATAACGTGATGCATGATATGCGCTTAATCCGACAACTTCAAGCAATTCATGTACCCGTTCTTTTCTTTTTTCAGCAGAAAGTTCACTGTGAATTAAAAGTGGTTCAGAAATTATCTTCTCAACTGTATGTCGAGGATTTAACGATGCATATGGATCTTGGAAAATAATTTGCATATCCCTTCTTAATTTTCGCATCTCTTCATCGCTAATATCGGTAATATCATGATCTTCAAATGTAATTTTTCCGGCAGTTGGTTCGATCAATCTTAAGATCGCTTTTCCAGTCGTCGATTTTCCACAACCAGATTCACCAACAATTCCTAATATCTCACCTTCCATGACTGTAAAAGAAAGGTCGTTTACCGCTTGGACTGAACCAATTTTACGACTGAACACTCCACCCGTAATAGTAAAGTGTTTCTTTAAACCGCTAACTTCCAATAGTGGCTTTGCCATTTTTAAACGCATCCCCTTCAAGTTGATCGTGTAAAAAACATCTGCTTCGTCGTTCATTTTGAAAAGAGTATAAGGAAGGGTTTTGTTCAAAGCATTTCTTAAATGCAAACTCACATCTTGGAGCAAAACGACAGCCTACTCTTCCCATTTTTGGTCGTGGGACTGTACCTGATATAGAATAAAGCGCTTGATTTTTTTCATCTAATTTTGGTAAGGAACGTATTAAGCCTTTTGTATAAGGATGTTGTGGGTCTTTTAACACGTCTCTCACTGTCCCTTGCTCAACTACCTGTCCAGCATACATAACGATGACACGATCACACATTTCCGCTACGACACCTAGATCATGTGTAATTAATAATATGGCAGTATTTTTCTCTTCATTTAATTTTTGCATCAATTCCAATATTTGCGCTTGAATGGTTACATCTAGTGCAGTTGTTGGTTCATCAGCAATCAGTAACTCTGGCTCACATGACATCGCCATTGCAATCATCACCCTTTGTCTCATTCCCCCAGATAATTGATGAGGATATTCTGCCATTACTTCTTCAGCTCTTGGGAGACCAACTATCTTTAATAGTTCAATAGATTTTTGATGGGCTAGTTTTTTGCTTATCTTTTTGTGAATTCTAATTGCTTCTCTTAATTGGTTTCCAATCGTAAAAAGAGGGTTAAGCGATGTCATTGGTTCTTGAAAAATCATGGCAATTTCATTCCCACGTATTTCTTTCATTCGTTTATTTTTAACTTTTACTAAGTTTTCTTTTTTGAAGTAGATGTCACCGCTTACAATTTTTCCAGGTGGGTCAGGAACTAATTGCATAATGGATAAGGAAGTAACACTTTTACCACAACCAGACTCTCCGACGATACCAACTACTTCTCCTTTATTTACATGTAAACTTACTCCATCAACAGCAGGAATCTCGCCTTCATCTGTAAAAAAGTGTGTATGAAGCTCTTTTATATTTAGTATCATTTCTGACATTCACAATCCCCCAATCCATTCTCTATAACTATGCCTTTTACTTGCTTCGTAAAATAATGGAAACACGTCATAATAAATACATATATGGTTAAAAAAGCTTACGTTAACAATAAGTCGATAAAGTCCATTTGTCAAGATTAATATGAACAATCTTTTAAAGATTACCTATATTCAGACATTTATCGACATGATTCGCTAAGAAAAGTGTTCTTATTTCGATCACTAAAAATACCTACTCGTTAAAAATTAGCATTCTATTCCTCCAGTTCCATTCTATACGACTATTTAGTTACTCAACTTTCGCACCAAGAAAACGAGTTCAAACAGTGCTTGGTTAAGCTTGGCGTGCTTCTAATAATATCCTTGACAACCTTAGTATAATAAACTGTTTTCTAAAAGATGGGACTGCGAATCCTTTTCCTACCAATAAGAGTTATTTTATAAAGGATAACTGTGTATTTTTCGCTGGAACTGCGCATTCATGTTTGGAACCCTGCATTTTTCGTTGAAACTGCGCATTCCTGATTTGAACCCTGCATTTTTCGTTGAAACTGCGCATTCCTGGTTTGAACCCTGCATTTTTCGCTGGAACTGTACATTCTTGGTTTGAACCCCGCATTTTTCGCTGGAACTGTTCATTCTTGGTTTGAACCCCGCATTTTTCACTGGAACTGTGCATTCTTGGTTTGAACCCCGCATTTTTCGCTGGAACTGAGCATTCTTGGTTTGAACCCCGCATTTTTCACTGGAACTGCACATTCTTGGTTTGAACCCCGCATTTTTCGCTGGAACTGAGCATTCTTGGTTTGAACCCCGCATTTTTCACTGGAACTGCGCATTCCTGGTTTGAACCCTGCATTTTTCGCTGGAACTGTACATTCTTGGTTTGAACCCCGCATTTTTCGCTGGAACTGAGCATTCTTGGTTTGAACTGTGCATTTTTCACTGGAACTGTGCATTCTTGGTTTGAACCCCGCATTTTTCGCTGGAACTGAGCATTCCGGTTTTGAACCCTGCATTTTTCGTTGAAACTGCGCATTCCTGGTTTGAACCCTGCATTTTTCGCTAGAACTGCCCATTCTTGGTTTGAACCCCGCTTTTTGCTTCTGACATTCCTTAGCGAAGGATAAAAGCGAGAACGGAGACCCCGAAACGAGTGAGGCGGGTTAAGGTCGCAACGTCCTTCGCAACACCGGCACTAGCACGTCCTGGGAATGTGCATTCCCTCGTCCCATCGAAGACATTGCGACTGCGATTACTCGTCGCAATAAACATTGTGCGTCAGAGGCTTAGCAGCCGCCCATGGAAAAGAAGACACTGTGAAAGTGACCAAAGGGAGCTTGAACAGATGTCACCCTTATGCCTGTAGTGAAAACGGCTGTCTGTAGCGGAAATCAACGTTGCTGTGACTAGGTTTGTAGAGAATATATTAAATTAGTTACTGCGTAGCTTATTTCAAATGCGTGATAAGAGCAAATAAACGTAACAAAAAGAGCGGGAGTTTAGGTGTAAATAGACTGCTTTCCAGCAAATAATTAATCCAAAGTCAATTTGATCACTGTATCTACATCCAACTTCATTCTATGAAGGCCTTTTTGTCCATTTTACTTTGCAACGGTGAGCGCTTTACAACTGGTAAACTTTTTTTCAGAGAAAATGAATTATTTTTTTGTCTATACTGTTTTGGGGTCATGCCATTAAATCGTTTAAACAAGGTAGTGTAATAACTTTGATTACAAAAGTTGAATAATAAAGCAATATCTAATACGGATGAATCGGTATATTTTAAAAAATAGATCGATTCATCAATTTTCTTTCGATTAATATATTCTTTAAGAGGAATGCCGACAATCTCGTGAAATAAGGCAGATAAATAATTTGGGCTTACATTTGTTTCCAATGCTATTTCTTTCAATGAGAGTGGATGCAAAATATGGACATGAATATAATGAATTGCTTGATCAATGATATCATTTTGATAAGGATTTTTTTGATAATCACGAATCGCTTTTATAAAATATTGGATCATTTCATACTCAATATTTGCTAATTGTTTTTCGTCATTGGCCCCATCTATTTTTCGAATAAAAACATCGCTTAAATTAAATGCATATTCAGGTGTTACTCCGGCTTCAATCGTTGCTCTAGCGAAGAGTGTGCATGAGCAGATAAGTGAATTTTGCAAAGAACGGAATGGGGATCTGGATAAACGTGCTTTTTCTAATTTATTAATTTTTTGTAACACGATTTCAGCTTGCAGTTCATCTGCTTGTGATATCCAGTATAATAACTCTTTTTCCAACGTATAGGATGGATGTGAAAAGAAAGATTCCTCATTTTCTTTCCGCGCTCCCAAAAACTGTTGAATGACATTACGTTCAATATTAGGAGATCTTTTCATCCATCTTTCCCCTCTCAAAGATCGTAAATTTATAGTAAAAATAGTAATTATTTAATATAACTTTATAACGAAAGCACTTACAATACAAACAAAAGATAAAAGGGAGGGCAACATAATGAAGTTTTATCGAGCGATATTTTCGATTATTTTATTATTATCCATGATGATGATTGTTGCATGTTCACAAGGGGAAGATGATGCGACAGATGGTACAAATGAAAGCACAGATGCAGAAACAGAAACATCAGATGAAAAAGAAGCGGATTCGGGTGATTCCATCGTCCTAAAAGTAGCGATTCAAAACGATGATACCCCTGGGACTCAAGCATTGATTGATGCATTCAATGAAAGCCAAGACAAGTATACGGTAGAATGGGATGCATTAACGAATGACTCAGCCCAAATGCATGACCAACTACTAAACTCATTAACTAGTGGATCCAGTGAATATGATGTCATTTCCATGGACGTTGTATGGGCTGGTGAGTTTGCTGGAGCTGGATTTTTAGAACCGATTGACGTATTTATGAAGGATGCCGGATTAAGTAAAGATCAGTTTAACGCTGGTTCGATGGATTCTGGCAACTATACTGGTAAGCAATATACGTTACCACTTTTTCCAGACCTTGGATTACTTTATTATCGTACTGATATTGTAAGCGATGAAGATGCCGCAAAGCTTGAAAATGGTGACTACACATATGAGGATTTATATGATATGGCTGAAAACTATGTGGGAGAAGATGGTACTGAATATGGATTTTTATATCAATCAAAACAGTATGAAGGTTTAACCGTTAATGTGACCGAATTTACAAAAAGCTACACGGAAATTGAAAAAGGATTAGAAATGATGCATACATTCACGGAAGCGTCATTTAGTCCGAAAGATTTACTTAATTTCACAGAGGCGGAAACCCATACAAATTTTGAACAAGGAAACGCTGTTTTCGCTCGAAACTGGCCTTACCAGTTCGGTCGGATCCAAGCAGAAGAGGATGGAGTAGAAGTATCAGTTGATCAAGTTGGCATCGCTCCATTACCGAACGGTGGCTCTGTAGGCGGCTGGTTGCTCGGTATTAATAAACATTCTGAACATGTTGAAGGTGCTTGGGAGTTCATTTCCTTTGCAGCTGGAGAAGAAGGACAAAAAGTAATGTCTACAGAAGGCGGCTATATCCCTGGATTTAATGCCTTATTAGAAGATGACGAAGTGCTCTCTTCCAATGAATTACTTTCCTTTCCAGGATTCCAAGTTGCACTGCAAGAAACGATTGCACGCCCTGTTTCACCTGAGTATAATAAAGTATCCGATTTGATTCAAATTGATGCACATAAATATTTAAGTTCTGGTGAGGATCTTGAAGAAATTAGCACATCAATTGAAGAAGTAACGAAGGTCGAGTAACTTGAGTCAAGCATAACGAAACTTCTTATGATAAGTCCTCATAGGGAGTTTCGTTTTACACACAAGTGCAAGCTGTCACTACCACAAGGTAAGGGGATGTTTAGAAAACACACCGATCGCTTGGCAAGCCTACAGGTGGTAACTAGGTGATGTTGCATTTATGTAATTATTTACATAAGTCTTTAATGGTGAGAACGAAAGTTGCACTTACGACGCACAGGACGTGCTAGTACTGCCCACCCGCAACAAATATTTTTGATTGGACGAGTGAGCCCAGTCCTAGTCCTGAGAGGTCGCACTTTTAGCCAGTGAGCAGAAATACATTCCCCTTTTCTTTATTATTTTGGTCTTGTGCAAAACCCATCAAGAGGTGATGAAAAGTGAAGCAAAAGTTAGGCTTTACTGGTTGGCTCTATATCATACCAACCTTATTATTGATCGGTATTTTTTCCTTATGGCCTGTCTTTCAGTCCATCACTTATTCCTTATTCGATTTCAAATTAAATGAACAACAAAAGGCAGGTTTATTTATTAATGAACGGTTTAATACGAGTTTATTTAATGAAACCATTCTTTATACAGAAATGTTCTTAGAAGAAGATATGACGAATATTTCAGCAGTAGAAGATCAACAAAAAGTAGAAACCTTTTTGCATGAGATAAATTCGATTGCTACTCCATTTTCTGAGCTACAAGAAGTCATAAAAATATCGAGTGACGAGCGTGAACAGATTGAATTACTACACCAAAACGGTACTGCTTTAATAGGACATTTAAATAAGACGTACACTTTAACACACGCTGAAACATTGCCTTTAATAATGGAGGATATTAACAACAGTATTATTCCCGCCAATTTCTCTGGATTAGAAGGGTATGGAAATGTTTTTTCAGATAAAAGAATTTTCATTTCATTTATCAACACGCTCATTTTTACCGTTGTATCTGTTGGTCTTGAACTACTATTAGGGCTCTTTTTAGCACTTATCTTAAATAAAGCAATCTTTGGGCAAGGATTTGTGCGAACGACATCATTAATTCCTTGGGCGATTCCTACTGCAGTTGCAGCCTTAATGTGGGGCTATTTATATGATGGTTCAAGTGGCATTGTTGCCCATTTCTTTGAAGCACTCGGTCTTGTTGAACAATCCCAAAACTTGTTATTATCCGCTTCTGGTGCAATGGTTTCAACTATTTTAGCAGACGTCTGGAAAACAACGCCATATATGGCATTACTATTGCTGGCTGGATTACAAAATATTCCTGCATCATTATATGAAGCCGCAAGTATTGACGGGGCCTCTAAGGTTAAAAGCTTTTTTACTATTACATTGCCTTTATTAAAAACATCTATTCTGGTTGCCTTATTATTCCGTACATTGGATGCATTTCGAGTCTTTGATTTAATTTATGTTCTTACCGGTGGTGGACCAGGTGGAGCAACAGAAACGATGTCCATCTATGCATATAAGTTAATGTTTGGGCAAACAGACTTTGGCTACGGTTCTGTTGTTGTCATGGTAATGTTCGTATGTGTCGCAATCATTGCGATTATTTTTGTTCGTTTGCTTGGTACAAATTTATTAGACCGTAATTAAGGAGGGATAAACATGCGTTCAACGAGTAAAGTAAAACTAATCCCACTTGGTATCATTATTTTTCTTTTTTTATTTGCCATGCTATTTCCGTTTTTATGGATTTTTATTACATCGTTTAAAACGAGTGGCGAGATTTTTGGGGCAGGTGCATTTAGGGTCATTCCTGAAAATCCAACAATAGGAAATTATACTACTGTATTATTTGAAAAAGGAATATTACGTGCCATTTTTAATAGTTTTATCGTCGCAACGGTTACAACCATTTATGTGATCATTGTTGCAACTTTTTGCTCTTATGCCATTTCCCGTTTTCATTTCCGAGGGAAAGCTGTATTATTGGGTCTTGTTCTTGCTGTATCGATGTTCCCACAAATGATTATTACAGGTCCTATTTACAATATGTTTTATAAACTAGACTGGTTGAATAGTTATTTTGTCGTTTTACCTTATTCCACTATTACATTACCAATGGCTGTTTGGATTCTTGTTACACATTTTAATCAAATTCCGCTTGCCCTTGAAGAGTCGGCGACCATTGATGGTGCATCACGGATACAAACATTAACCAAAATTGTCTTTCCGTTGGCAGCACCAGGTGTATTTACAACAGCAATTATTACATTTATTGCCGCTTGGAACGAATTTTTATTAACCATTACCTTAAATTCTAACTCAACATATCATACGGTTCCTGTTGCAATTTCATTTTTACGCACACAATTTTCAATTCTCTGGGGGGAGGTTGCTGCAGCAACGACCATTGTAACGATCCCAACACTAATTATTGTACTAATTTTCCAGAAGCAAATTGTTTCTGGCTTAACATCGGGAGGGGTTAAAGAATAAATTTTTTTTGGCCTTCTTTCAGTGCGTGTTCAAAAAGGAAGATAAAAAAGACCGGTCGACGTTGCGACAATGGTTTCAGTGGGGCGAGCGTTAGTACAAATGCTCCTCGTCGGGACGAGTAAGCGCAAAATCCCTTCATGGGAGGAGCATTTAGCGCAGTCCCAGTCCTAAGACGTCACGCTTTTAGCCAATGACCAATAAGAAAAGAATTTTTTACTTTCTTAACTGTCAAGGCAATGCGAAGTGTCATTTTTTACCGGATGTTTTGAACACCCCCTTGAACAACATTCATAAGGAGTAAATATTTATGTCATGGACTATACAATCATATTCAACTGATGTTGAAAAGCTATTATTGGAAGAAAGTTTGTTTTTTACTGGAAATGGATATATCGGCGTTCGCGGAAATTTAGAAGAAAACAACTTACACCCCCCTAATACAATACGTGGTGCTTATGTGAACGGATTTTATGATGACGTTCCAATTTCTTATGGAGAAAAAATGTATGCATTCCCTGAAACACAACAAAAGTCCCTTAATATTACCGATACACAGACAATGGAAATTTGGTTGGGAGAAGGAGAATGGCGGGAAAAGTTTTCTTTACAAGAAGGTAAAGTCATCTCCTATGTACGATCATTATATGTTGATAAAGGTTATACTGAACGCAATATTCAATGGCAATCACTTTCTGGCCATGAAATAATCATCAATATAAAACGATTAGCGTCGTTTACAACGAAAAATTTATTTGTCCAATGCATGACTCTTAAGCCAATTAGTGGAGATATCCCCATTCAAGTAGTAAGCAAATTGGATGGAAATGTTCATAACTTTATCGATCCAACTGATCCTAGAGTTGGCCATGATGGCGAAAAACGATTAGCAATAACACGAATGGAGCATGTAGATGACGCAAATTATATCGAATTACAAACATCTAAGTCAAACTTATCGGTTGCTACATTAACTGACTTATCCGTTGACAATTCGGACGTTTCATATGAATATTCCAAGGATGATACATCATTCACAACAACGGCTACCTTCTTATTAACAGAAACGACAAAAATTGAAAAACGAACATTTTTTGCTGATTCTATTCGTTACGATCATCTTGCCAACACGTTAGTAAATCTAAAAAGCGAACTAGCATCTACTTCTTTTGAAAAAATAAAAAATGAACAACAAACGTATTTGCTAGATTTCTGGAGTCGTGCGGACATTTGTATAAAAGGAGATCGAAAGCTACAAAAAGCAATACGGTTTAATTTATTTCATATTTTACAATCAACCGGACAAGATGGGATATCAAATATTGCTGCAAAAGGATTATCTGGTGAAGGATATGAAGGTCATTATTTTTGGGATACCGAAATTTATTTACTACCAATTTTTATTATGACGGATCCAGATGTTGCAAAAAAACTATTATTGTATCGATATTCCATTCTTTCGCACGCGAAAGAGCGAGCAATCGAAATGGGACATAAACAGGGAGCCCTATTTCCTTGGCGAACTATTTCCGGTACTGAATGTTCCTCTTTCTTTCCAGCAGGAACAGCTCAATATCACATTAGTGCAGACATTGCCCATAGCTATATTCAATATTATTTGGCGACAAATGATCTCAAGTTTATGAAGCGTGCTGGGGCAGAAGTATTAATTGAAACAGCCCGTCTATGGATCGACGCTGGACATTACTATGACAACTCCTTTCGTATTGATGCGGTCACTGGACCTGATGAATACACTTGTATCGTCAACAATAACTATTATACAAATGTAATGGCAAAGCAAAATTTACAATGGGCAGTAAAGGTTTGCCACCTGTTACAGAAGTCTGATGAAACCTTTTGGGAAGCTTTTAAAGAAAGGCTGACGATTACGGAGAAAGAACTTATTTCTTTTAAATGTGCAGCGGAAAGTATGTATTTGCCTATTGATAAAGACTTATACATCAATCCACAAGATGATACTTTTTTACAAAAGAAAAAGTGGGATTTTACCAATGTACCAAAGGAACATTATCCACTTCTTTTACATTACCATCCATTAACTATTTATCGTTACCAAGTATGCAAGCAGGCAGATACGGTACTTGCACACTTATTAATAGAGGAAGAACAATCTGAAAAAGTGATGAAGAACTCATTTCATTACTATGAAAAGATAACATCACATGATTCTTCATTATCTTCTTGTGTTTTTAGCATGATGGCCGCCCGAATTGGTTGTTTAGAGAAAGCATACAATTATTTTATTCAGTCAGCAAGTCTTGATTTAGATAATACGCAAGGCAATACGAAAGATGGCCTCCATATGGCAAATATGGGTGGAACATGGATGGGCATTGTCGTTGGATTTGCGGGGATGCGATTGAAAGAATCCGGACTTCATTTTCGACCACAGCTTCCTAAACAATGGGAGGAATATTCATTTCATTTACAATATCAAAACCGGATACTTCGATTTACCGTATCAAAAGCCGATTTTCATATCGAATTATTAAAAGGATCCCCCCTATCCATTTATGTTTGGGGTAAAGAAGTAATCGTAAATAAATACAATGCAATTTCTATGTCATAAAGAAGGAGGTACTGAAATGATAAAGGCTTTTATTTTCGATTTAGATGGTGTCATTACCGATACGGCACATTTGCATTTTAAAGCTTGGAAATGGTTAGCATCTGAGAAATTTGGAATAGTCATAGATGAAAACATGCATGAACAATTAAAGGGTTTGAGTAGAATGGATTCATTAGAAAAAATTCTCGCTATCCATCATTTGAATCAGAAATATACAGTAAAAGAAAAAGTCGAGTTAACGACGACAAAAAATCTGTATTATCGAAAACTAATATCTGACATAACTCCGCGGGATATTCTCCCAGGAATAGTAGAGTTACTGGAAGAAATAAAAGGCTCAAGCTACAAATTAGCATTAGCATCTGCCAGTAAAAATGCGATTGCCATCCTCAAATCACTTGATTTATTCCAATCATTTGATTTTATTGCAGATGCTGCAATCGTAAAAAAAGGAAAGCCTGCGCCTGATATCTATTTATTAGCTGCAAAGGGACTCTCAGTAGCTCCAGAAAATTGTATCGGCATCGAGGATGCTGTTAGTGGAATTCAGTCCATTAAACATGCACATATGTTTGCGGTCGGTGTTGGAGACAAACGGCTTCTACATGAGGCGGATTATGTCGTTTCAAAGACAGAAGCATTAACATTACCGAACATGATGCAGGCATGGAACAATAGTCTAGTAAAGAAAAAAACAGATTAACTAACCTGTGCGAAACTACTAATTTTCACTTTAAAGAAAGCATAAAAAAAGCCAGTGATCAGCCGGCTCATACAATCATGGGTTGGGATTGATCTATTCCAAGACTTGGTTAGATAGTTTATGTATATGTCCATTTGCGGTAAAGGTAGCGATGTTTTCCCCAAGTGACTAGCACATTTTCTATTAAAATCGAGACACTCACTCATTTTTACTAGAAAATAGACGATCAAACAACCTATAAACAACTCCCCACATATAGTATTACTGTAATTAAAAAATAATAGAGGAGTTGTATTATAGTGAGTTGTAGAAGTGGAAGTTGTAGTACTAGGGGTAGTTTTCACGATGATGTACGGGGTGATTTTGAAGAAGAACAATGTGTTAAGGATGTAGTAAGGCGTATTATTCGAGCACAACGGAGAGCGGTTGAAGCTGAAGAAGATACTTGCTTTACGAGCTGTGATGAATCGATTGGTGAATTAATCTCGCCTTTTGAAGAAAATCGCAGGCGTCTTAGACACAATACGATTCCATTCATCTTATTTTGTAGAGAAGGTTGTAAACCATTCATCGGAAGTGGTGTAAGAAGGGAGCGCCGTAGACGAGGAGAACGACATGCTTTTGTATGTGAAGAGTCACCTATTTTCCGGGCGAAAAGCTTCGTAAAAGGCGAAGAAGACTGTGTTAGACTGGAGTTGTTACGTCCAGTTAGACATCATCATGGGCATCGTGAACATGAAGAACGTGGGGAACATCATGATAGAAAACACGGTGAACACCATCACGAACACGATAAGCATTGTCACCGTAAAACAGTTTGTGACTTCTTCCCTGATAGAGAAATTCGCGATTTTCGCGCTACGGGTATCTGTATAACTGTGGACTTAGATTGTTTCTGTGCTATTACTTGTCTTGACCCAATTACCCCTTTACGTGCTAGGCGTTTTGATGAAGACGACGATTGTTAAGGAAACTTTTGACTGCATATTAACATGCAGTCTTTTTTTCCGTTAACTTAGAGCTATTTACAGGTGTTTATTTTGAGCATAATGCACCTCATGAATTCAGTCCATTAAATGTGCACATATTTTTGCAGTCGCGTGTTGAGGACAAACAGCTTCTACATGGTGCGAATTATGTCGTTTCAAAGACAGTAGATTTAATATGATCGAACATGATGCAGGCATGGAACAATAGTCTAGTAAAGAAAAAACAGATTAACTAACCTGTGCGAAACTACTATTTTCACTTTAAAGAAAGCATGAAAAAAAGCCAGTGATCAGCTGGCTTAGAAACATGGGTTGGGATTAATCTACTCTAAGTCTTGGTTTAGATAGTATATGTATATGTCTAAATAAATAGGAAGGTAGCGATGTTTTCCCCAAGTGACTAGCACATTTTCTATTAAAATCAAGACACTCACTCATTTTTACTAGAAAATAGACGATCAAACAACCTATAAACAACTTCCCACCATATAGTGTAGTGTAATTAAAAAGTTAAAGGAGCTGTTTTTATCGTGCATTGCAGAAGTGGAAGTTGTAATAGAGGAAGTGGCGGTTGTAGTGGGGGTTGTAGTGGAGGAAGTTTTGAAGAGGAACATTGCGTAAAAGATGTAGTAAGGCGTATTATTCGTGCACAACGGAGAGCGGTTGAAGCTGAAGAAGATACTTGCTTTACGAGCTGTGATGAATCGATTGGTGAATTAATCTCGCCTTTTGAAGAAAATCGCAGACGGCTTAGACACAATACGATTCCATTCATCTTATTTTGTAGAGAAGGTTGTAAACCATTCATCGGAAGTGGTGTGAGAAGGGAACGCCATAGACGAGGAGAACGACATGCCTTTGTTTGTGAAGAGTCACCTATTTTCCGAGCGAAAAACTTCGTAAAAGGCGAAGAGGACTGTGTTAGACTGGAGCTATTACGTCCAGTTAGACATCATCATGGGCATCGTGAACACGAAGAACGTGGGGAACATCATGATAGAAAACACGGTGAACACCATCACGAACATCATGAAAAATGTGATCGTAAAACAGTTTGTGACTTCTTCCCTGATAGAGAAATTCGCGATTTTCGCGCTACGGGTATCTGTATAACTGTGGACTTAGATTGTTTCTGTGCTATTACTTGTCTTGACCCAATTACCCCTTTACGTGCTAGACGTTTTGATGAAGACGATTGTTAAGGAAACTTTTGAGGCTGGAGCATAACTAAAACGACCATATCGAAAGACGAATAATGCATTAACTTAGCGTAGGAAATATACGTAGACTCCTGCGGGAGGAAAGGGAAGGTACTGAAAAACACCCATATTTAAAAATCCATTAATTTATATGAAGAGATAAAGGAGAATTTGGGGTATTTCCCCCCATTTTCTCCATTTAATTTTTATATCGGTTTTTTTAAGGGGATTTTATCCCATTTTTTCATCCATTAGTTTCAATATCCTTTTCAGATTGACCGCAAATATTGTCGTTGCACCTTGTACCTGCCAAACAGACCTGCGGCAATAGCTTTCTTATACCCATGTCTTTGTTTTAATTCACCATTTTTTGCTTCTATTTTATACCGTTCCTTAGATAATAGTTTAAATTCTTCAGTTTCTTGGAAGGCTTTTTGTTTCTGATGTTCGGTTGATTTTATCGATACATACTATGATTTTGTTTTTGCTCCATCTTTGTAACATCCTTTCCTAAATGGGCAAAGCTTGCATTTTTCTACATCAAACATGTACCGGTGACGAACATTTTTCTTATCAGATTTGGATTTGTCCACCTTCCTATTTGTGGCTAAATGTCCTGCCTTGCACATATATGTTCCAGCATCCTTATTATATACAAAACCATCAGCTTCCCTACGTGTCCCATTTGTAACAATTGGATGTAATTTAGAAACCAAATCTATGTCATGGCTTTTTGTGTAGGCAATATTATCTTTGGATGAATAAGCTGTATCCCCGATAACTGTGTCAACTTTCATTCCAGTTTGCTTACTTTTCTCGACTAATTCCTGTAGATATTTCCATCATTTTTCTCACCTGTAGTGACAACAGAGGCTGTAATAATACGCTCATCACTCATTGCAATATGTGTTTTATATCCAAAGAAAGAAGAATCTTCTGCCTTGTGTCCAAATCGAGCATCCTCATCTATGGAGTAACTCAGTTCTAGTGTGAAATCCTCCACAGCTTCCTTTAATACATTTAGTTTTTTCTTTGACCACAGGAATCGTTGCGTGTTGTGCTTGGTTTTCCACTACCTCTATGACTTTTTTTTAATAAGCTAGCTTCTCTTCAATATCAGATGATGTTGGCTTTTTGGGGAATTCTTTCTTAAAAGCTGGATCAGTTTTGTAAATGGTTTTCCTCACTGCTTTTGAACATACGAATCGGTGATATCGCCTGGCGTCCGTTATCTAGACAATACTTTGATTCCAATTCCTCATATACAAATGTAAAGTCAACTAGTTCATTCATCCTTCTCAAAAAGTTATCTTTGGGAACTACTAAATCATAAATTACACTATATGGGCTTAAATTGAATTGAGCTTGTCCAGATATCATTGTCATCCACCTCGTATCATTTCATTACAAAAATTATACCAAATATTAAGTAACTTTCGTTCCATGAATGATAAAGAAAAAGTCAGTATTTCCCCTTTTGTGTGGAAATCGAATCCACGAAGACTCCTACGGGAAAAGCAACAGCCGAAAATCCACTTCATAAGTTTTGGAAAAACTTATGAAGTTAGTTGAGGCGTTGCCCGTGGAAAGCGTAGTGGATTCGGATGGAACACACGCGCGCTAACCGTGGGAGACTTTTTCAGTGCCCTCAGGAAAGGCATCGGTGAGACCCCACAGTGCGTCAGCACGAGGAGGCTCACCAGCCGCCCGCGGTAAAGGAGACACTGTGAAAACAAGCGATAGCGCAGGTTGAACAGATGTCGCTCTTATGCCCTGTGGTGAAAGCGAAGTATATTTCCAGAGCGGGTTATATGCAGCTACCATTGTTCGGGTTTTTCTTTGGTGAAAACACTTTTGTCCCGGTCTCTTTTTTTCCGTTAACTTAGAGCCACTTTCTATACCTGGATGTGTATTTGGAGTATCATGTACATAGAGGTGAAAAAGCATATGACTCCATTCAAACCATTATCTTCCATAAAAGAAACAGAAACCTTTATTCATCATCATACATTTACTTTTTTATATATTACACAGCCCAATTGCTCTGTTTGTCACGGACTTCAACCACAAATAGAAAGAATCATCGCCAAATATCCAAACATTCATGCTCGAACAATAGATGCTAGCAAGGTGACAGAGATTGCTGGACTTTTCTCAATTTTTACAGCTCCTGTGTTACTCCTTTTTGTAAATGGAAAAGAATATTTACGGGAGGCAAGGATCGTACAAACAGAGCTTTTGGACAAAAAAATTGCCCGAATATACGAAAACATGGTTGATTAATATAATCAACCATGTTTTCTGTATGTTAAAAAAAAGGGGGGATTGCATCATAATTTAAATGATGTATAAACTAATTTTTAAGTTCAGGATTATTAAAGTATATATCCAACCATTCACCATTTTCAGGTGGATTAGAAATAGCAATTTGTCCACTATAACTTAATGTCAATGATTTCAAATCTACTACTATAATAGAACCTAATTCATCATAATCAATTGAACTTGGGACAAAATAAAGTACGCTATCTTTAACGAGTCCTTGATAAATAATATCTGATGTAGATACATATTTATTAATCAATGGAATATCCAAATTATTTTTCAGTTTCTTTCCATCCGAATCATATCCAATAATAGTTAAGTTTTTATTGGCGACCTTGGCAAAATATAATGTATTATCTACAAACGCAAAAGGTATACCAATATCTTCATCCTTAGGTAGCACGATCTCTTCTTTTTCGCCTGTTTCGAAGTTATATTTAATAGCTTCTTTCATTTCTACAACTTCTGTATATTCATCCACTATTTCGTTACCTGAAGATTCCATATAACTAGTAAAACTATGAAGTACAATTAATTGATCCTCGTCCGTTTTGTCATTTAACATTAAATCAATACTGGAATAACCCACTTCTGAATTTCGCGAAGTTAAATCAATAATGACTTCATCATTTATTAACTGTTTTTTCTTTGTATCAAATGTATAAATATGGACTTGAGTATTTTCTTCCTCACTCAATTCATCATAGATAGAATTCATTGTTACCATCGATAATGTATCATCTTTAAATTTCACACCATACGGTTCGATATACCAAAAGTCCTTCCTATTTGGAATAGGTAAAGAAAAGGAAGTTGTTTTATTTGTATGCTTATCTAAGACAGCTATTTCAAATGTAAAGTTATCGAAACTGAAACTCCAAAAATCATACGGAGTAGACCCATATGCTAACACATCATCATTTTCAAAAAATGCGTTCGGGTCCTCTTCTTTTCCACGCATAAAATTGCGATATTCATTTTGTAATCTTTCTATTTCGATTGGACGGTAATATCCAACAGATCGGTGGATGAATGATTTATCTCTTCTATATTTAGTTCCTTCTTGATCGATTTGAAATGACTCCCCATAAATACTTGAAAATATATCACCATTGACAACAAGGGATTCTACAGCTTGATCGTTACCTTCAAGTTTATGAAAACTAAATTGCGGTAATGTACTTGTCAACGTCTTCGCATTTACATAAAAGACTCCAAATATAACAGCCGTAAATATCACCAATGCAATTAATTTCCCATACTTTTTCATCTTCACCCTCCTTACACTGTTACCTTATTTTTAAGTAAATAACGGCTTACAATTAATGAGACTGTAACACTGATGATCCATATACCTATTTGGACGATAAATAGCTCTTCAGGATATAAATATGCTTTTCCGGTAATCAAGTATTGAATAGAATATGGCGACAAGAAAAGCAAACAAGAAGCAGAGATATAAGCCAGACCTAAAATGATCCCTTTTAATTTAAAGCTTCTTTCCATTAATATTGCTGTAAATATAACGACTACAAATGAAAATCCTAAACCATACGCAATCACAAATTCTGCAAACCCATTAGGAATAATAATCGATAAATATTCAAATGCGTTAGCAATTTCAATAATCGATAAATCTATCCTATACACTTTAGGTACAATCCATTTAATAATATTGTTATGGAGCACAAGTAAAACAATCTGAAATGCAACAAGACCTAAAACAGTAAGCATGATAGTCGTTGCTTTTGTAAAGAAAATGTTCATTCTCGTTGTTGGTAACATTAATAAGCGATAAATAAAGGTATTTTTTGCAAACCAATCGCGATACCAAATGAAAAACACATAAAAAAGTAATGCTGTTACACCGATAGCTATTGGTCCTAAAAACCAAACGGAATATAATGCGTTTGATATACTAAATTTTTCGTATGTTTCAATAAATTCAAGTTGACTCATTCCACCTTGAAGTACAGCATTATTTGCCATCCGCATATATCCTTTTGCTGCTATGATCGTTCCAATAATTTGTAATACAAACACCGTAACTAATAAAACGACATATAATTTCATAAAGCGATTTATTTCAAAGTTTAGTAGTTTGAAGAAATTTTTCATGTTCGAAAAACCTCCCTCATGACGTCAATAATTGACTTTCCTTGTTCTTCGCGCACTTGTTCTGCATTAAATTCCTTTAAAATAATCCCATTATCAAGCAAGACTACTTTATCAATTAAATGCTCAATATCTTTAATTTCATGCGTTGTAATAATAACACCACGATCTTCTATTAAATGGGATGTAAACACATCAGCAATTTGTTCTCTACTAAAAATATCTATCCCAGAAAATGGTTCATCCATTAAAACATAATCTACATCGAGTGCAAGTCCTAATAGTAAATTTACTTTTGCTTTATTCCCCTTTGATAAGTCAGAAATTCGCTCATGTCCTTGAAGTCTAAAAAAAGTAAGTAATTCCTTCGCTCTTTCTTCATTCCAAGATTGATAAAAATCATTCATAAATTCAAATGCATCATGAATACGCATCGTTGGTAACATTGTAATCGTGTCAGGAATAAAAGTAATTTTTTCATAACTTTCCTTATTAATTTTTTTACCATCAATTAATATTTCCCCACTATTTGTTGAGGTTAATCCCATGATAGCATTTAATACAGTCGTTTTTCCTACTCCATTTACCCCAATTAAACAAGTAATTTCTCCTTTAGATGCTGTAAATGAAACACCAGTTAACACTTTTTTTCTACCAAAGGATTTCGTTATATCTTTTACTTCGATCATCTAAATCCCTCCTGACTCTCTTTCCTTTTCATAACTCTCTTTTAATAACGGAATTACTTCTTCAAGCGGTATTTGTAAAGCCTGCACGGAAGTAACGAAGGTATCAATTGCTTCTGTTAAAAGTCCTTCACGTACTTGGCGAATAATTACATCATCTTTCGTCACTTTACTTGGCAAATTTCCCTCCGTATTAATCAACCCTAATTCCTCCATCTCTTTATAGGCTCTTTGAACCGTATTCGGATTAATTTTAAGCGTATTTGCTAATTCTCGCCTTGATGGGATTTCTTTCCCCTTTTCCAATGCACCACTGGCGATTTGTTCTTTGAAATATCGAATCACCTGTACATATACAGGGGCACGACTATCTAATTTTAAACGCATCTCACCAACCCCTAAACTAGGTAATTATTTTGTATTAACAGGTTAATACACATAATTTAAAAAAATCGTCCGCACATCCATTCTCCTGTGTCACAACCTTAATACAGTCTTATTGTATTATAAGATTAATACATACGAAATGTCAATAAGAAGTGAAAAGAAAAGTTACTTTGTAATATACCAATCTATTTAACGCGTAACACTCCTTCTATATATAAAAGCATAATCATGTTAAACTGTAAAAGACCTATAAAGTGACAAAAATTAACTGCTGTATGTAGGAGGATTACTGAATGAAGCTTGTTTCATGGAATGTAAACGGATTACGAGCCTGTGTACGTAAAGGTTTTTTAGAATACTTCTCTCATATAAATGCGGATATTTTTTCGGTACAAGAAATAAAATTACATGCTGGACAACTCGATTTAGATTTAGATGCATATGAAAGTTATTGGAACTATGCAGATAAAAAAGGGTATTCAGGGACAGCTGTGTTTACAAAGAAAACACCATTATCTGTACAATATGGACTAAATGAAGAAAATAATCATTCAGAGGGAAGAATTATTACACTCGAATTTGCTGAGTTTTTCTTAGTAAACATCTATTCACCCAACGCACAACGAGACCTCGCAAGACTTGAAAAACGATTACAATGGGAAGAGGATTTATTTTCTCATATTCATATGCTTGATAGTCGAAAACCAGTCATATTATGCGGGGATCTAAATGTTGCACATCAGCATATCGATATACGAAATGCGAAAGCAAACGAAGGAAATTCTGGATTTACCATCCAAGAACGTACTAAATTGACCCGCTTACTTGAATCTGGCTTTGTGGATACATTACGGTATTTTCACCCCGAAACGGAAGGACTATATACATGGTGGTCTTACATGAAAACCGTTCGCGAACGAAACATTGGCTGGAGAATCGATTATTTTATCGTCTCAGAACGGCTTACTAGCAAATTACAAGCTGCACATATTGATGCAAAAATTATGGGCAGTGATCATTGCCCGATCGGATTAGATATAAATTTATAAAGCTTTGTGTACAGTTATCATTGTTAAGCAAAATCTGACTGAATTAGTGGCGGTGATAAATTGAGGAGATTTTTTACTGGACTGTCCATTATTTGTTTCTTATTTTCATTCTTTATGGGTCTGTATCTTTTCTAAGATTGGAACATTGCTTTTGTTGAATACTTTTATAGCATCAGCATATTTACACCCATTTTTGTAAGTGTTTTAGGCGTTATAAGTGCTTTTTTTAGTGTAAAAGGAACTATGCGGCACACTTTAGTTTCTTTACATTCTTTGATGATCATTTATTTTGGATTTTTTTGTCTTATCGCTATATTCGGATTTCAAGAACCTTAAAATAAACCAGGTGTCTCAATAAATTTTGGGACACCTGGTTTATGTATTAACTTTTTACTTCATAGAGCTAGCTGTACGAGTAATTTTTGGAACATATGCAACTGAATAGGGTTTTATTGCAATTACAGCGTCCTAGGTATTTTTTATTCCTACCATACCATATATGATAAGCTTTGCAATATAAGTAAACAAAATTTTCATATAGACCACTGCCACATTTGCTCAAAGCAGATTTCTCTATTATTCTTAGCTACCTTTATGATCTTTTAATGTCGCACCGACACGATCCCAGTTCATTACATTTTCAAAAAAAAGCGCTAACACGATTCCAACTAAAAGTCCGTTACTCATAAATGGCCGAATAAATGCAGGAATGGATTCAAATGATGATGCCGGCAATGTCATGATAATAACACCAACAAATAATGGAATAGCTGAGCGATACACATTTAACGTATTAAATGAAATGCCTTTAAAAAAGTCCATGGACGAATTAAATAATTGTAAATAAGCAACGAATAATACCGCACTTCCTATACTTAATGGTAGGCTAGAAAAAAATGTCCCGATCGGTTGGATGACTCCCATCATCAAGAACATAAAACTTCCAATAATAAAAGGAATGCGATCATATATATTCGTTTGTTTTAAAAATCCTATCGACGAAACAAATGGTGCATACGGAACTAAACCGAACAATCCTGCACCGACAGTTGCTAAACCAGTAATGGAAAAGGAGGATACATAATCTTTATTTGTTGTTGTTACTTGGAGCATCTCATCTGTCCCTTTTAAGGAACCGAATGTATTAGAAATATTTAATAAACCTGCTAATACAGCAGTTACTACAACGCCAGTATCCCATGTTAAATATCCAAATGGAAATAGTTTCATACTTCCTAAATTTCCTGAACTGTTTCCCTCTACCCCAAACAACACCGTATAGACGATCCATCCTACAATGATTCCTATTAAAAGAGCATAACTTCTAACGCTAGCTGGTGATTTTATACTAATAACGATCACTAATAATGCAATAACAATTGCGAGTCCTGCCACGGGTAAATTAATTGCAATTTGCTCTGCAGCAGAACCGAAAGGAATACCGAGCATCCCTTTTAAAAATATTTGAATTAATGTTAATCCAAGTAAGAACATAAATACACCCATTACCGCTGGGGTAAACAATTTAGCAATAGTGGGCCCGACACCAGTTATACCGATAAGAATGGTGATTATTCCTGAAATGATTACACCCAAGGCCAAACTTCCTCCTAATACCTCAATCGGCATTCCTTGTGCAGAAGTCGTAGCTACAAGTGTTAGAAATATTCCCCACCATAAACCGGACTGACCTTCTAAAATCGGGCGGCGATGACCAACTAAGGCCTGGGCTAAGCAAGCAAGTCCTGTCACGATAAATGATAATTGTAATAGTGGAACAATTTCGGCTTGATTTAATCCAAAAGCCTCCCCGACAGTAATAGGTATGATGACAATATTAGCGAAAATAAAAAAAAACCATTGTAAACCCGCTATCCAATTTTTTGCCTCTTGTAATTCTTTCACGAATACCCACTCATTTCTGTGATGTCCTCTGTGTCTATCGTAACATATTCCTACTTTCATTTTAAATAATTATCTATATTTTTTCGAATAGTCGAAATTCTGTATTGAATTGTCTTTTTTACTGTATCAGTAATTAAAATTATTGTATAAATTCGTATATTTTAACGTAATTGGTTCAAAATAACTGATGAAAATTGTAAAGGAGGAATTATTTTGTTCAATCAAAATAAACAACAAAATCAAGGGATGCAACAGTCAAGTCAAATGCCACCTCAACAGCAATTTGGTGGACATGAGCTTATGGATGCTCACGAAGCAATAGGCGCTTTATCTGGAGGGTTAGAACATTATGTCATTTATGACCAACATATTCAAGATCAACAGCTTTCTACTATGATGCAAAGACAACGGACTTTTTTAACGCAACTATATAACACGATTGTCGATACATTGAAAACTGGTCAAGATCCAGCGGTGAAAACACAAACATACAATATGGAAGAAGATAATAAGTCGATTTATGGAATGAAACCATCAGCACCCAAAACGCCAATTCAATCAATAAATGAAATTACGGATGAATGTATTTCAAGTGCTGTTCTTGGACATTTAAAAGGAATAGCTTCTCACTTTACACTAGCCGCTCTAGAAGCAACAAACCCTGTGTTAAGAAGAGTGTTTGCTGATAGCGTGCCGAATGTAATTGAACTGGCTTTTGAAATGTATCTATACCAAAACAAACACCAATATTACCAAGTTCCACAATTCCAACAACAAGATATGCAAGCGATCATGAACAGTTATGCACCAATACAAGGTAATATGTCACACTAATGCAAATGTATTTCTGTACATTAGAATGCTCATCTTCAGTAATCATGTTTAACATGCAGGCAAAATATTCGCAGTTTCATGAACAAATGCATACTATTTTAGGCATGTTATGAATAACCTACACATATAATGATATTTGAGCAAGATCACCTATTTATTTTTTTAAGTAGGTGATTTTATTTTAATGAGGTATTTATTAGGACTATTTATTCATTTGTATATTTCTGGTGAATTTATTGTTGATTTTTTGTAAATTCTTTAGTATTATATATATTTGTCCAAACCATCCACTAAATTATTTAAAAAATTAGAGGTGAATATAGAATGAAGAATTTTATTTCTTCAAAAATGGGATTCTTTACTATCGCAGCTATCTTTATCTGGCTGAAGTCCTATATTATTTATTTGTATGAATTCAACTTGGACATTCAAAATCTGTTACAACACTTTCTATTATTAATGAATCCAATTAGTTCAACACTCGTTTTTCTCGGAATAGCATTATTTGCTAGAGGACGTAGAGTTGGTGGGTTTATCATAATTATTCAACTATTTATGAGTCTATTATTATATGCAAATGTTGTCTTTTACCGCTTCAATAGTGATTTCATTACATTACCTGTACTTACACAAACGAGTAACTTCGGTAGTTTAGGTAGTAGTATTTTAAGTCTAGTAACTTGGACAGACATTTTTTATTTCCTAGATATAGTTATACTAATCCTTTTGTTTAGAGCAAGTAGACAAGTTTGGTCCAGTAAGCGAATGAGATTTAAACAACCAATACTTATTATGACTGCAGGTGTGCTTGTTTTTTCTATTAATCTAGGTTTAGCAGAAGTCGATCGACCTCAACTACTTAAAAGAACATTTGATCGAAACTACATTGTTAAATATTTGGGTGCATATAATTTTACGATTTATGATGCATTGCAAAATTTGAAAACATCAACTGAACGGGTATTAGCGGACAGTAATGATATTACAGAAGTTCAAAATTATACAGATAATAAATATATAGAGCCAAATGACAAATTATTTGGAGTTGCTGAAGGGAAAAATATTATAAAAATTCACCTTGAATCTTTTCAATCTTTTTTAATTGATTACAAGTTACATGGTGAAGAGGTTACACCTTTTATTAACTCTTTAGTTCATGATCAAACAAATAATTTTACGTATTTTGAAAACTTTTTCCATCAGACAGAACAAGGAAAAACAGCCGATGCAGAGTTAATTATGGATAACTCTTTGTATGGCTTACCGCAAGGTGCTGCATTTGTTACGAAAGGAAAAAATACGTATCAAGCACTACCTGCAGTACTTAAACAAAACCAAGGGTATACGAGTGCTGTATTCCATGGAGATGGGAAATCGTTTTGGAATCGTGATGAAATATACAAAGAGCTCGGTATTGATTATTTCTTTGATGAAGCTTATTATGATATGAGCGAAGATCAAGTTATTGGTTATGGTTTAAAAGATAAACCTTTCTTTAAGGAATCAATGCCTATATTAGAATCAATGGAACAACCTTTTTATGCACATTTTATGACGTTAACACACCATCATCCATATCTAATTGATGAAGAGGATGCTACGATTGCGCCAGCGGAGACAAATGACGGTTCAGTAGATCGTTATTTCCAAACGGCTCGATATTTAGACGAATCCCTTGAGCAGTTTTTTACCGATTTAAAAGAAGCCGGTTTATATGAAGATTCAATTATTATGCTCTATGGAGACCATTATGGTATTTCGGAAAATCATACTCGTGCTTTAAGTGAATTGTTTGGAGAAGAAGTAACTCCGTTTAAGTATGCTGAGTTACAACGTGTTCCGTTTATGATAAAAATTCCTGAAGTAAAAGGTAAAGGTACAATCGACAATTATTCAGGTCAAGTTGATGTGATGCCTACTTTATTACATTTATTAGGAATTAAAGCGCAAGATTATATTCAATTTGGTACAGACTTATTCTCTGAAAAACACAATGGTTTAGTTGCCTTCAGAAATGGGGACTTTTTCACAGAAGATTACGCAATGGTGAAAGGGATTTTCTATGATAATCATACTGGTGAAGAGCTAGAGCCAACAGAAGAATTGGAGAATATCAAGCTTAAGGTAGAACATGAGTTAAGTCTTTCTGATAAAGTATTACAAGGGGATTTATTAAGATTCTACTCACCAACAGAAAAGTGGGAGCCTGTTAACGCAAAAGATTATTTTTATGATGAAAATCAAATAATAGTCAGCTCGTTTTTAAAAAATAAATGGCTTGATGATCCTGAGACAGAAACCAACGATGAAGCGGAAAATGATTACTTGGATCATAGCTCAACGAATGGCTCCATTAATAGTAAAGAAGATAACGTAAGCAAAGAAAATGATACAGATAGAAAATAACCCGCATAGGCGGTAACCTCCCCCTAAAGCTAGAGTAAAAAGTCTCGCTTGGTACCGACCCCCGAAAGTTAGAGTAGAAAATCTAACTTTCGGGGGTGTTTTTATGGCCAAATATAGTGAAGAATTTAAACTAAAGCTTGTCACCGAGTATTT
>NZ_QJJQ01000009.1:0-153103 GCF_003201975.1 Pseudogracilibacillus auburnensis
ATCCCTAACGTAAAAAAGAAATAATCATCAACCGTAGGAACTACGGAGATAGCTTGGTGTATAAGAGAAACCACTGTGGGTAGTGTATGCCACCACTCTCAAGTATGCTCTGTTCCCAAGAATCTCGTGACTTTAGTCAGGAGAGGTTCAAAAGCTTCACTTAACTAATGAACTATTTATGGAATAAAATTGCTTAACTAGCTTAAAAATCGAATATGTTTTAGTTGTGTTTTAATTCTGTCCAATCGTTTCCATAACTTATTTCTGTTGTCGGGTAGTAAATGAATGTCAGACATGGAGGCAATTGTTTCTGCTACCCTTTCAATTGTCATATTTTCCGTATCAATTCGATGTTGAAAAATATTATTTGATAACCCTTGCATACATCTATCTATTTGTTGTGCCCCCCAGGAATTCTTTCCCTCTCCTCTACTGCGTAATCTCTTCTGTAAAGTTTCCTTGGAAGCCCATAGCACAAAATGTTTAACTATCACTTTATCGTTTCTTAGTTTACCAACGATTTCTTCAAAATAATGAGGATTGACTATGGTCATTGGCACAATGATAACTCCATCATATTCGTTTTCCATATAGTTCAAAAGGATGTAATTTAACTCACGCCAGACACAATAATCTTGGAAATCTCCCTTATAAATTTCTTTTGGCATATTCTTACCTATAAAAAAACCAATGTTTTCTGGATCATACACAAATGAATTAGGGATTCTTCTATGTAATTCGTATGAAGCCTGAGTTTTTCCCGAACCAAAAGCACCATTAACCCAAATAATCAATTAAATCACCTGTTTCTTTTAATGACGTTCATCTGTTAAATTATTCCACATCATAATTCGAAGACTTGACACAGCGTAAGTCATCACTATAAATATCTTTTTCCAGTATGTCAAAACCTTTTACGATATTAGATTATTTTAATTTTCCCACAACATATCACTCGTATTTGGTTTATACATCTATGGTACTGTTGTTTTACTTAATTTTCCACCAGACGCAAAGATGAATAAAAGGGCATAAATCAATGATGGGAACCATCTACCTAGGCACTTTACCCTATGTGTGACAAAAAATTCAAATAAGTTGATTTTTATTATAGTTTTTGCAGTATATTGTATAACTTTGTGGTAGAATGTAATGTTAGAAGTACATCATTTTACAGGCGTGAAATTGTGATCGATCTGTGTTAGGAGGACTAAGGATTAATGTTTTCGAGAGATATTGGAATAGACCTTGGAACAGCGAATGTTTTGATTCATGTAAAAGGGAAAGGAATTGTATTAAATGAGCCAGCTGTTGTTGCGATGGACCGGACGCAAGGTAAGGTACTAGCAGTTGGTGAGGAAGCTTATCTTATGGTTGGGAGAACACCAGGAAATATTGAAGCGATTCGACCATTAAAAGACGGTGTCATTGCAGATTTTGATGTAACGGAAGCGATGCTAAAACATTTTATTACTAAAATTAATGTTCGTGGGTTCTTATCGAAGCCAAGAATGCTAATTTGTTGCCCGACAAATATTACGAAAGTAGAGCAAAAAGCGATTAAGGAAGCAGCTGAAAAGTCTGGTGGTCGAAAAGTGTATTTGGAAGAAGAGCCAAAAGTAGCAGCGATTGGTGCGGGAATGGAAATTTTCCAACCGAGCGGGAATATGGTAATTGATATCGGCGGAGGAACGACAGATGTTGCGGTATTATCTATGGGTGATATTGTAACAGCAGAATCAATTAAACTTGCTGGAGACACTTTTGATCACGATATTTTGCATTATATTAAGCAAAAATACAAATTACTTATCGGTGAACGGACGGCAGAAGATATTAAGATTACAGTTGGAACAGCCTTTAAAGGTGCGCGAAACGAGCAAATTGATATTCGTGGACGTGATATGGTAAGTGGTTTACCACGCACGATTACTGTTCATTCAGAAGAGATTGAGGAAGCACTCCGTGAGTCTGTTTCCCTAATTGTTCAAGCGGCTAAATCAGTTCTTGAGCGTACACCACCAGAATTATCAGCAGATATTATCGATCGCGGTGTTATTTTAACAGGCGGTGGCGCAATGATTCATGGAATAGATCAATTACTTGCAGAAGAGTTGAAAGTTCCTGTATTAATTGCGGAAGAGCCTATGAATTGTGTAGCAAAAGGGACAGGAATAATGCTATCGAACATCGACAAAATTGATAAAGTAAAAATTGGTTAATCGAACATTTATTTTCATCATTCAAATGATACAAAACAATATAAAAAACACATTATCATAACAATGCTAATCAAACATTACAATATAACAAGCAAATTGCATGTGAAAATAATTAGTTCAAGAAAGGGTGATTCACTTGTTACGAGGATTTTATACTGCAGCAAGTGGAATGATTGCACAACAACGTAATCAAGAAATGATTTCCAATAATTTAGCGAATGTGAACACACCTGGTTTTAAAGCAGATCAGGCTACATTGCGCTCTTTTCCTGAATTACTTATGAAGCAAATGGGGACAAAATCAGTGCCAACAACTAATGGGCTCCAACTAAAAGAAAATCGAACAATTGGTAGCTTAAGCACAGGAGTTTATGCACAAGAGTCCATTCCGAACTTCCAACAAGGTCCAATTAGGGAAACTGGTATGATAACGGATCTTGCCATTGTAGATGGAGAAAAACCCGAAGAAACGGGAGGTATCTTTTTCTCTGTTGCAAATGATAATGGTGACATTCGTTATACGCGAAACGGTAACTTTACAGTTGATGGCGAGGGATTCTTGACGACAAATGAAGGCCATTATGTGCTAGATCAGGCAGGTAATCCAATCCAAACAAACGGACTTGACTTTGTCGTTACAACAAATGGAATGGTGCAATTTGAGGATGGAAATGCTTTGCTTGGAATTGTTTATATTGCAAATGCGAATGACTTAGTAAAAGAAGGGAATTTACTTAGCGCGGACGAAGCAGGCGTTGAGGCAGAAGATCCAGCAACAGCAGGTGCAAATTTTTCTGTGTTACAACAAACATTAGAAAGTTCAAATGTCAATCCATTACAAGCGATGACAGAAATGATGCAAGCATATCGTACATTTGAACAAAATCAACGAGTACTCAAGACATACGATGAGAGCATGGGAAAAGCAGTAAATGAAATAGGACGTTTAGGATAGGAGGGATAATGTATGTCACTTAGAGCGATGGGACAGGCCGCTGTTACGATGAATCAACTACAACAACAAATGGATATGATTGGTCATAACCTAGCAAATAGTCAAACGGCTGGATATAAATCAAGACAATCGGAGTTTTCAAGTTTACTTTTTCAGCAAATAAATAATGTATCTGATCCAGAAAATGCTCGGGGACGGCAGACACCAGATGGAATTAGAGTTGGAGCAGGAGCAAGGCTCGGTGCAATTAATCATAACTTATCCCTCGGTTCCATTCAGACGACAGACCGTGATTTGGATACGATGTTACTGAACGAAAATCATTTTTTTCAAATTCAAGTAGAAGAAAATGGAGAACAAGAAGTTCGTTATACTCGTGATGGATCATTTTACTTACAGCCTGTTGGTGAGGACGTTATACTCGTAACAAAGGATGGTCATCCAGTTTACGGAGCAAATGGGCCAATTCAGTTCAGAGCTAATTTTGACTCTATTCATATAACTGAAAATGGTGAAGTTTTTGTTAAACAGGGAACGCAAAATGAATATGCTGGAACAGTTGCTATCGCAGAAATGAATAATCCAAGAATTTTAGAAGCATCAGGTGATAATTTATTCCGTCTACCTAATTTAGCTGCATTAGGGCTTAATTTTGATACTATTGTTCAAGCGGCGCCAGCTAATACTGCTTTAATACAAAGTCGTGCACTTGAAATGTCAAATGTCGGTATCCAGGAGCAGATGACACAATTAATTAATGCACAGCGGTCTTATCAATTTAACTCAAGAACGATATCGATGGTCGATCAAATGCAAGGTTTAATTAACCAAGTACGTTAAAGTGAAAGAAGCGTGTTTTTTCTTGTTTTAAGTGTCAAAAGTAGGTATAGTCTTGTGAGAAACTAATTGATCTTAAGAGAAAGATCAAGATGAATATTTACAACTATTTAACAACTTAGTTAGATAGGGAATTAAGGTGACTTGAAGATGGTAGCAAATTCAGTAAGAGAAGAAAAGCATGAAGAAGTGAAAACAAAAGAAAAATCAAGAAGAAAACGTAAGACAAAACTGCGAACTCGTAAATTTCCAATTTGGTTACGTATTATTGTAGTGTTATTGTTGTTTGCAGGTTGTTTAGTGTTAGGTTTAATGGTTGGATATGGCGTTATTGGTGATGGTACTCCAACAGAAGTATTAGAAAAAAGTACGTGGCAACATATAGTAGATATTATAAATAAAGAAAAATAATTTGGGTATCAAGACTTTCCTAATTGATGAAAGTCCATCAGATTGACAAAAAAATTTGTTATTGGCAAGTTTTTTAATAAATAAGGTGATTTCCGTCTTTTCTCCCATTTGCTTTCATAGCCCTTTTACTAAGTGTTAGTAAGTTTGTAACCCTATTCATACAATTTATGTTGAAAAGAGAGGCTAAATCATGTTAGATATTCAGCAAATAAAAGATATTATTCCTCATCGATATCCATTTTTGTTAGTGGACAAAGTCATAGAAATGGAAACGGGAAAACGAGTCGTTGGATTAAAAAACGTTTCAGCAAACGAGCCTTTTTTCGCTGGACACTTTCCTGACTATCCAGTTATGCCTGGTGTATTAATTTTAGAAGCATTAGCTCAGGTCGGGGCAATTGCTGTCTTAGATATGGAGCAAAACAAAGGAAAAATTGGTTTTTTGGCTGGTGTTGATAAATGTCGTTTTAAAAGACAGGTAAAACCTGGAGATCAGCTCCGCTTAGAAGTTGAGATTATCCGGATGAAAGGACCAATTGGAAAAGGGAAGGGAATTGCGACTATTGATGGAGAAGTAGCATGTGAAGCTGAAATTACATTTGCAATTAAATAGAAGAAAATAAAAACTCATTTTCTTAGAGAGAAGATCGTTGAAAAGTCAGTTCTACGATCTTCTCTTTTTTGTACTAGGAAAATTTTTTATCAAAAATAGTCATGTCCTGCTTCAAAGAAATAGGGGACGTCTTTTGCGCCACAAATGGCTTTGCGGGTGGATCGAGGGTCAGCGCAGTTCCGTCATGTTGTGCTATTACCTGCGCGACGGCTTGTACTTTTGTTCGTTGCAGGTGTTTTTTGATGCATCCTTCACCTATATATTAACCAACGGATTTTCAATTATCGAGTATTACCGTAAAAAAATTGGTTAAGCTAAAAGGGAATAAATGATGTAGGGAGGGATAATTTGTGTTAAAAAGAATTTTTGTCGCCATGTTAGCACTTACGTTTATTACTGGATGTGCAAATCCATTAGATAATAATAATAACAACAATGATCAAACTCCAAACCAGGCGCCGACAAATGATAATATAGATCGGAATAATGATCTAAATCGAAACAATAATATGAACAACAATAATCGTAACAATGATATGAATAACGACAACTTAAATCGTAATCAGATGGACGATAATTTAGGGCCAAATGATGATTTAGGACCAAACAATAATAATGTCCGTTAACAAATAAAATAAGAATGCCCCCTTACTAAAACAAAGGCATTCTTATTGTTTTTTTGTAAGGCAATACCTTAAATGGAAGTGTCAAACAATCCTCCATGAGTAGGGTGAGGCGCTTGAGCTGTCGACTGCTCCAACATTTCAACTAATTGCTCCCCTTGTTGTTGCACTAATTGCTTCGTTTGATTCATTACTGCAAGACTTGCATCCATACGTAGCTGATTATTATTCAAAATAATCGACATTGCTGCAATATCCATCTTTTCCCTCCTACCTTTAGACTATACTCATACCATAACATAAGCACTAGGTAATTTTAAGTAAAAAATTAAGTCTATTCGCTATACAGATATAATTTAGACATATAACGTATTGTTTCTTAACTATTTGCCATACTTTACATTGAACTAAAAATTTACTAAATAGAAAAAAGTTGTATAAAAAGAACTCTAAACTATATTTAGCATCCAATTGAATCACCTACCCGTAAAAACATGTAACTTATGAGAAACATACAGCCATTCAATTAAAAGGCAAATCTAACATCTTTGTTAAAACCTCGGTGAACCAATTTGACTTGCAAATAGAAAGGTCAAGTCAAGCCATTGGTTATTTTCCAAGATATTTTTTTATGAATTAGCCGAGAACACTCGCAACTTCAGTCGTACAGGGCTTCAGTAGAGTCACAGCTTTAGCTATCTTAATCAACCGACATAGGTTAAACCTGGATAAAAATACCGTAACCCTAGTATGCCCCCTTAAAGAATCTCGTGACCTAGTCATGAGAAGTTCAAGCCACAATAAAATATGTTTACGCATTTGATTTCATTTAGCAGATAGGAAAGTAAAATTCTCCCGAAATGAAACGTTAGTTCTCACTGGTAAATGCTAGGTGATAAGCAAAGGTTTCATATAATAATTAACTTTTGGTTAGGACATTTACGTAATAAATTTTCTACATCAATTGTTCCAGTTTCTTCATCATTGTACATAACCAAATTCTTTCATAACTCAACTGATGGGTGTATGATAGTAAAGGGTATATTTTTAATTCTTATATTTGGAGGTCATCGCATGCGTAAACTGTTATTTTCTGCATTTATTCTACTTATATTATTACTTTTTTCAGCTTGTAATGAACCAGAAGAAGAAAATAAAAACGAAGAAATTATTACACCTGTGGAAACAGCAAAAGTCAAAACAGGTGATTTCATTATTGAAAAAGTAATATATGGACAGATTTCACCAGTGAAGCAAACTCCAATTATTGTGCAACAACCTGGAGAAATTACTTCTTTAAAAGTTGAAAATGGCGATGAAGTAAAAAAAGAAAATCACCTTGCAACAATTAAATCACAGATGGGAAGTCAAACAATCTATGCACCGAATGACGGTGAAATTGCCCATCTTCATGTACAAGAAGGATCCTTTCAATCGAATGAAGAACCGCTTATGATGATTGTTGACTTAGATACATTAAAAATTTCTTTTACTGTAACACCGACGGTTCTCGATCAATTTAAAAAAGACGATAAGATAAAAGTGCTTATTGATGATCAGCATGTTGAGGCAATTGTTTTAGCAATTGATACGCTGCCAAATGATACTGGACAATTCCTAATAGAAGCCGAATTAGATAATGAAGATCGCCATATTATACCTGGAATGACTGGGAAAATAGTCGCCACAGATAAAAAGGTCAAAGATACAATCATTGTCCCGACAGAGGCAATTATGAAGGAAAGTGATGAATCATTTGTTTACATTGTAAACGGTGATGTTGCTGAAAAAATAACAATTGAAATAAAAGAAACACAGTCTGAAGAAACAGCGATTAAGGCTGACTTGAAAAAAGGGGATCAAGTCATTATTAATGGGCAATTTACTTTATCCGACAATAGTAAAGTTGAAGTTGTAAAGGAAGGTAAATAATCGTGAAATTAGTTTCGTTATCTGTTAGAAGACCTGTCGGAGTCATCATGATCGTCTTAGCGATTATTGCCCTCGGAATTGTTTCAGTTCGGAATTTAGCTGTTGATTTATTCCCTAAAATTGATTTACCAATAGCTGTTATTGCAACAACATATGAAGATGCTGCACCGGAAGAGGTTGAAAATCTTATTTCCAAACCAATTGAATCATCGATTAGTTCGATAGAAGGGATAGAACAAATTCAATCTCAATCCCAAACAGATTCTTCACTCGTACTAATGATGTTTAAAAATGGAACTGATTTAGACCAAGCATTACTTGATGTTCGAGAACGCATAGATCAAGTAAAAGACTTTTTGCCTGAGCGGGCTGGAAATCCAAAGATAATGCGGTTTAGTCCAGATCAACTACCAGTCATTTGGATTGGCCTAACTGGTAAAGACGCAGAAATCCTTACTGAGCTTGCGGATGATGAAGTCGTGCCATTTTTTGAACGACAAGAAGGAGTTGCTTCTGTTACTGTAGAAGGAGCAAAAACGAGAGAGATCCAACTTGTTTTAAATGAATCAGCCATGATGCAATATGGTATTCAAACTCAAGAAATTATTCAGGCAATTAATAGTGCAAATAAATCGGCATCCGTCGGTACAATTGAAAAAGGTACACAAGATCTACAAGTTCGTATCACCGGTGAATACACCTCATTAACAGATATTAAACAAACGATTGTCCAATCTGAATCTGGCGCATCGGTCCAAGTGCAAGATGTCGCTGAAGTAACAGATACATTTAAAAAAACAAATAGCCTTACACTCGTAAATGGTGAACCGTCTGTTGTATTATCGATTCTAAAAAAGACAGATGCTAATACGGTTGATGTAGCGAAAAACATCCAAAAAAGTTTAGCTGAAATAAACGGGAGTTTGCCTGAAGATGTGAACTTGAATGTCATTATCGATACGTCCGACTTTATTCAAGAGGCGGTTGATTCCGTCATTCAAAATATTTTAATTGGTGGCGTTATATCTGTTCTCGTCTTACTCTTGTTTTTAAAAAGTATTCGTGCAACGATTGTCATTGGATTATCGATTCCAATAGCAATTATTTCAACGTTTGCACTAATGTACTTTACTGGAGAGACGTTAAACATTTTAACGCTCGGTGGTTTAGCACTTGGAATCGGGATGATGGTTGATAGTTCGATCGTCATTTTGGAGAATATTTATTCGTATAGGCAAAAAGGATATAGTTTATTTGATTCAGCCACAAAAGGGGCGGCCGAATTAACTCCAGCAGTTATCGCATCAACGACGACCACATTAGTCGTATTTTTGCCTATTGTTTATGTAGAAGGAATTGCGTCTGATATATTTACACCACTTGCATTAACTGTTTCATTTTCATTACTCGCATCACTTATTGTTGCGATCACGCTTGTGCCCATGTTATCTTCTAAATTATTATCAAAAGCTATGGAAGAAGGGCGTCGTTATTGGTTTGACCGCTTCTTAGAACGAGTGAATAACGCTTATGCTGGTGTACTGAAAAAGGTACTTAAGTTTAGAAAAACGTCTATCCTTACCACTATATTATTGATTGTCGGAAGTATTGCAGTTACACCACTGATCGGTGCAGAGTTCATTCCGGCGGGAGACCAAGGACAGATGGAAATTCGCGTTGAGACCCGTCCAGGGAGTAGTTTAGAACATACAGAGGATATGATTACTCAAGTAAATGACATCCTACATGAAACGGATGATCTAATAGATGTTAGTTTTGTTACAGTAGGTGGCGGGGACTTTGCTAGTGGAACAACAAGCGGCAATGTAGCGAATTTCACTATTCAACTTGTTCCAGCTTCCGAACGAGACACATCGACAGCTGCGTTTGTTCAACAATTAGATGAAAAGTTACAATCCATTGCTGGAGCTGAGATAATCGTTAGTGAAATGGAAGCAGGGATTGGTATGGGTGCTCCAATCCAAGTGCAATTAAACGGACCAGAACATGAAGTATTGCGGGAACTGAGTGAACGTGTCGTGGAAGAAATTAAAGGAATTGACGGGGTTTATAATCCTGAATCGGAAGCATCACTGGGCGTACCACAATTAAAAGTAGAAGTCGATCGTGATAAAGCAGCTCTTTACGGATTAACCGTTGAAGGAATTCAATCGCAAATTGAAATGCATTTTATCGGGCAAGTGATCACAATTTTTCGTGAAGAAGGTCGTGAAATTGATGTGTCACTTATGTATCCAGAAGAAGATAGACAAACGATTAGCAATTTGGAAGATATGAAAATAAATGCGCCAAATGGAGCAGTTCTTCCATTGAATGAACTTGCATCATTTGAAGAAGTGCAAGGGCCAGTTACATTAATTCGTCACAACCAACAAGCTCAAATGAATGTAACGAGTGAAGTTTCCGGACGTGATTTACGCGGTGTGGCACGGGATATTGAAGCTCATTTAGAGGGAATGGATTTGCCGGAAGGATATAGCTTCTCCATTGGCGGGGAGGCAGAAGATATGGCAGAATCATTTAGTGATTTAACATTGGCACTTATCTTTTCCATCTTTTTAGTATATGCCGTAATGGCTGTCCAATTTGAAAACTTTTTATTTCCGTTCATCATTATGTTTTCTATGCCAGCAACCGTTGTCGGTGTCGTACTTGGTTTGCTTGTAAGTGGGTTATCGTTTAGTATCCCCGCCTTTATTGGAATCATCATGCTCGCGGGAATTGTTGTGAACAACTCGATCGTCCTCGTCGACTACATTAATATATTAAGAAGACGTGGCTTAGATCGGTATGAAGCAATAGTAGAAGCGGGTAGGAGTCGTCTGCGTCCAATATTGATGACGACATTAACGACAGTACTTGCCATGATTCCACTAGGTCTCGCTCTTGGTGAAGGTGCGGAAATGCAACAGCCACTAGCTATTACAATAATATTCGGGCTAACAGTATCAAGTATTTTCACCTTATTACTTATCCCGGTTGTGTATACCTATTTTGATGATTTGACGAAGAAGGTTTTGCGTAGAAAAAGTAATATTTGAATATAAATAAGGGCCTGTATTGAGCAAGATAGTACCTCAATACAGGCCTTTTTCATATGATTAGTTTTTAGTCTTATTTTGATAGGATACGTTTCTATAGTTCATTCATGCTAATTCATTATTCGATCCAACACTTGTTTTTCTATTTTAGAAAACTGTGAGTTTGTCAGGCTTCGTGGTCGGCTTATTGGATTTTTAATATCAAGAGTAATGAAACCATCTTCAATTAAAATGATACGATCTCCTAATTTGACAGCCTCTCTAACATCGTGTGTTACTAATAATGCGGTAAATCTTTGTTTAATCCATAGGTTTTCAATTAAATTTTGCATTTCTAGTCTAGTAAATGCATCTAATGCACTCATTGGTTCATCTAATAATAAAAGTGAAGGGTTATGAACTAAAGCACGTGCTAAAGCAACACGTTGTTGCTGTCCACCAGAAAGAGTGGAAGGCCAATCATTTTGATGGGAGAGTAAACCAACTTGTTCTAATTTCTCTTTTGCCTTTGGATACCAATTACCTTTTAACCCTAAGCCAACATTATCAATTACTTTTTTCCAAGGTAATAATCTTGAATCTTGGTACATCATTTTAGCGCTTTTGGCTGATTGATCAATGGAAGTATCATCAAAAAGTACATTGCCATACGTAGGATATTCTAAACCACTGATTAATCGTAATAGTGTACTTTTTCCACTTCCTGATTTACCGACAATTACCACAAACTCGCCAGTTCCAATTTCAAGTGATATATCTTTCAAAACAACTTTATCGTTAAAACTTTTCTCCACTTGCTTTAATGAAATATGAACAGCATGCTCATTATATACTTTATTCTTAACCTTTGTTAAGACAGCCATATGAAACCCTCCAAATTAGTTATTAACATAACTTTTATGCCAACGTAAAGCTCTTTTCTCTCCCCAGCGAGAAAGCATATCTGCAATTTTTCCAAAAAAAGCGTAAAGAAGAATCGTAATAATAATAATATCCGACTGCATAAATTGTTGTGCAGTCATTGCTAAATATCCAACACCTCTTGTTGAGGCAATTGTTTCAGCTACTATTAATGTCATCCACATTACACCTAATGAATATCGAAGACCGACAAAAATGGATGGAAGTGCACCAGGAAGTAAAATTTCTTTAAATAATCGCCAACCTTTCACACCGTACATCTTCCCCATTTCAATAAAGCCCGGATCTATATTTTTGATACCATGAAGTGTATTAATATAAATAGGAAACATGACTCCGATGGAAACGAGGAATATTTTAGCACCTTCATCTATCCCGAACCAAATAATAACAAGTGGTACAAGAGCTAAATTCGGGATGTTTCGAATCATCTGTAACGTTGTGTCTGTGAATGCATAGGAAAACTTTGATAATCCATTTGCAACACCTAAAACAAATCCAATGCCTCCACCAATTAATAAACCGATAAGGGCTCGCGCTAAACTACCTGACATATGATAAAATAATTCGCCAGATACAAGTAAGTTATAAAAGCTGGTAAGAATTGTGAAAGGTGCTGGTAATAATTGAGCTGAAACAACTCCCACTGCTACAGCAACTTGCCAGACGATAACAATAATAATAGGAATAAGCCAAGGTATAAAAGATGTAATAAATTTATTTGTCACGTTCATTCCTCCACTATTCGTTTGGAACTCGATCTTTAATATCAATTTTATTTGGAATTAAACCAATTTCATAATATACATCTGCTTGTTTTTGCTGTGCCTTTATTATGTCTTCCTCCATTTGATCAACCGCATATTCTCTCCGATTCACAGCACGTTCAATAATATTTTCTTCAATACCTAACATATTAGAAACAAGTTTGACAACTTCATCCTTGTTTTCATTCGCCCATTGGTCGGATTCATCCGTTGCTTCTAAAATAAGTGCAACCAGTTCAGGGTGTTCATTATAAAATTCTTCATTCGCATAATAAAATGTCCGATTCGGATATCCGTAGTCTTTCCCTTCTGTTAAGTTAATAGTTTCTAAATCAACTTCTACTCCAGCAAAAAATGGATCATACGTTGCAAGAGCATCAATTTTCTTCGTTTCAAATGCAGTTCTTTGCTGAGCAGCATCCTCCAAATACACCCATTCAACATCATCAATTGTTAGTCCAGCATCTTCAATAGCTAAGATTGCTAAATAATGATGATTCCCACCTTTAAGAACTCCTATTTTCTTACCCTTTAATTGTTCAATGGAATTAATTCCAGCGTTTTCATGTACGAGAACACCAACACCTTCTGGATTTGGCAAATCTGCTCCAACGTAAACAAAAGGTTTATTCCCAGCCTGCGCACTTATTCCTGAACCATCTGCTGCATGGCCAAAATCAATATGTCCTGTAAATAGTCCTTCTAATAAAGTTCCCCCGTGAACAAATTCACGCCACTCTACCTTATAACCTTCCGACTCTAGCTTTTTTTCTAAAAATCCACTTTCCTTTAGAATGTTTAATGTGTTCCCTTTTTGAAAACCGATCCTGACAACGTTCTCACTTTCTTCGTTAGATTGGTTTTCCTGTGCGGATTTATTTTCGCCACAGCCTGAAACTACTATGAATGACAACGCTATTAGTGCTGATAAAATAAGTTTTCTGACCATGCTCTATTCTCCTTTTATAATATATTTAACGCATAGTTTTACTATGAATTAAGTTATAAAAAAATTACTTTAATTCAAATTGACCGCTATATAAATGGAATGACTTCTTTTCTGAGGATCCGAAAAATGAAACTTTAAATGGTCTTTCTCCTCTCTCTTCAATGATTTTTGAAACAATCCCATTTCCTTTCGGTTCAAGTAATAAAATATTTCCTTCTTTTAGCAACAACCTCTTTCCACTTGCATTTAGTTTATCGTCATAAGTGAAAGGCTCTGTCTGTAAACCTAGTATATTTGCCCATTGATCCGCAATTTGATTCACATTTTTCACTGCATAAGCTACATAATCTATTTGTACATTTCCAATTGGATGATTGCTTATTACTTTTTGTTTTGTTAACTTACGTCTACGTTCAGCATCTGTTTCATTCCATTGGATAAAGAAGGGAAGTTCTGGTCCACTTTTTTGGTTGCCAGCATATAATAACTTCCATTTAATAAGGGTTCCGTTTGGGGTTTTACGGTGTAAAGAAACTGGTCCATGTACTGTTAAGCCCTTTTTTTCTAGGCGATCAGCAGTTTTTAAGATATCTTCTGTACGTATTGCTGTCCGAATAAAACCTTCAGAAAAATTATTATCTAAAATAGTAGAAAATAAACTATAATCTAGATGCTTAGTTTCTTTGACTAAATTTTTATCATAGGCTCCCAAAAATTCAATATAACTTAAATCAAAATAACTTAATCCATTATACGTTCCACGATTTTCATGTACACCACCCTCAACAGCATGAAAACCATGCTCATTAAAAATCTTCATAGCTTTCTTTGGATCATGAACAAACTGTATAAGATGATCAAACTTTAATGTCATTTTTCCCCTCCAAAGATTAATAATTTGTAATTAATTAACTATTACTATACAGGAAAACTTTAGGGAGTCAAGAAATAAAAAAACTAATCCTATATAAAAACTAGGAATTAACTGATCGAAAAATATTCAAAACGAATATTTTTCGAAGATACGTAGCCAATCATTAATTATTTTTTTATCATCTAGTGCATGTTCAACATAGTGAATGTTAACGACACCTTGATCCCATATAATATTTTTAATATGTGGATCACTTTTTAAGTCTTCCATTAATTGAATAATTTTCGTTTCATATCGATCCCATGCAGCGATGCTAATGACAATGTTTCCAGGGAAAAAGTTTTCAACTTCTACACCGTATTTTGTCGCTAATGTTAATAATTTTAGTTTCTTTGATGCAGTTATCATCTTTTACATCATCCTTTTTGTTTGGGTAATCATCCATACAATTATGAATATGTGAAGAGATCCTAAATCGTTACACTAGACATGAAAAATCAATGTTCTCGAGCATTCCCCTCTGCATTATTTGGTAGTGAGGAAGATGATAGGTTAAAATAACATTTATTCATTGATATTGGAAAAGCTCCCAAAATATCAAGCCCAGCTGATAGCTAAAAAAATGATACAAATTAAGTTAGATATGAAGCTGATCATTATGGTGACAGGTTTAACGGAAAAGAAAGTAAATAAACTAAAAAGAGGGAAAGAGTGATAAGTAATAATTTAACAATGACCCTCTGACATTTCTTATGAAAGCTAAGATCGTTGAAAGGCTCTATTATAAGTTATCCGTAAACCGTACTCAGTTATTCTGAATAAGGGAGTCGTTTCAATGATTTTCACAAAGAAGTCTAAGTAGCACAAACGGCCGTAAAGTTTTACCGTCTCATCTCCTATATCCATGCTGCTAAAATTCCAGCTTATCCTGTCAGGAAATGAACATATTTTTTTCTAATCAAGAAACATATTAAAAACACCGTTTCACCATACTGCCCCATGCAGTTGTCCTTATTTTGCACTTCATTTCCTCAAAAACGTTCTTCAACAAAATCAAACTATTATTTGCATCAGTCGACATAGTTTCGCTATAATTTAAGCTAGCAAACAATATAAAATAATGAATTCATTTTCTTACATTTAAGGAGAATAATATGCTAAATTATGTTGACTTAATGATAGCGTCGTTTATTGCTCTCATATCAACTTTCTTTCTTACATTTCTGGTGAAAAAACTTGCATTTAAATTTAATATCGTTGATTTTCCGAATCAACGAAAAATACATAAAAAAGCGACACCACGAATTGGTGGATTAGCAATATTTATTGGAGCTGCTTTAGGTCTTCTCTATTTGCAGCCTGAACATGTACATTTATTAGAGATTTCCCTTGGTGCACTTGTTATTGTCATAACTGGCATCTTGGATGATAAATTTGATATACGTCCGATTATTAAATTATCTGGGCAATTAATTGCGGCTTCATTCTTAATCTCTTCTGGATTAATTATTGAACGTGTGACATTACCTTTTATCGGAATGATTGATTTAGGAGTGTTCAGTGTTCTTATTACGGTACTTTGGGTAGTGGGCATTACGAATGCAATTAATTTAATTGATGGGCTTGATGGACTTGCAACAGGAGTATCAACATTTGCCCTTTTAAGTATGTTTGTTATGGCACTTGTTGACTTACAAATATTTGCGGCATACTTAAGTATCGTCCTTATTGGTGCCAATTTAGGATTTTTATATCATAATTTTTATCCAGCAAAAATTTATATGGGTGACACAGGATCAAACTTTTTAGGGTATATGATTGCGGTTATTTCTATGCTTGGGCTATTTAAAAATATTGCCCTTTTTAGTTTCATCATTCCTGTCATTGTCCTAGCTGTCCCGATTTTTGATACGCTTTTTGCTATTGTGCGCCGAATTACAAATAAACAACAAATTATGAAGCCTGATAATAAACATATCCATTATCAATTGCTGCGGGTTGGCTTTACACATCGACAATCCGTTTTAATTATGTATGCTTTTAGTCTCATATTTGGTATATTGGCAATTCTATTTGCGAAAGCATCCCTTTTTATTTCGCTCCTAGTTACATGTATCGTTCTAGTACTGATTCATATTCTTGCTGAAATTGCTGGACTTGTGATGGGGGGGAAGCGCCCGGTTGTTGATATTATATTAAAAATGTTTGGGATACGACAACGTATAATATCACCAAATGATCATAAAGACTAAAAGAATAACGAACATAATCAAAAAGACTTTGCGTTTGTTTATGACTGGATTGTTAAAAATATGTAAAGTAATTATGTAACACAATACTTAAAACTATGATAAAATGAGCTAGTACCTATTTATTAGTAGGAGCGTTATTCATGACAAAAAAAGTTTTAATAATGACACAAAATTTTTATCCTGTAATAGGTAGTGCGGGTAATAGAATGAAAAATATTTTTCAATTACTTAATCAAAATAATGTTGAAGCACATATACTTACTACAGAACCCGCTTATCCAAACAAAAGCATGTATAAAGATCGTGTGTTTTGGGATGATGAAGACTTAAATAAAAAAACGGAAAAAATTATTCGAGTTCCTATAAAGGATAGAAATTTTTCAAAAAATATTATTAAGAGGCTGTTTTTCTTTTTAGAAATAATGTATCGGTTTATCCTGTTAATGTGGAAATTAAGGAAAGAAAAATATGATTATATATATGTAAGTACACCACCGATATTTATTGTATTTTCAGCGTTTTTCGGAAAAAAGCTGATGAAATCTAGACTGATTTTGGAGGTAAGAGATTTATGGCCGGACAGTTTAATAGGTGTAAAAACATTTGATAATAAAGTAATAATTAATTTATTTCGCATTTTGGAAAAGAGAATGTACAAAATGGCTGAGTATATCGTTATTAATAGTAAGGGATTTACAAAACATATTAAAAGTAAATTAAAAGAAGATTCCACTACGCCTATTATCTATCTACCTAATGGGCCACGCGCATCAGAAATTGTAGAAACTAAAATTGTAGACAAAGAATTTCGTATTATATACGCTGGCAACATTGGTTTAGCTCAAGATATTGATAGATTAAAGTTAATAGCAAGAATGTTAAATGATAGGGACATTTATTTTGATGTAATTGGTTATGGTGTAAAAGCAGATGAATTTACTGAATATATACATTCAAATGATTTAAACAATGTGGTACTGCATAAACCGTCTACAAGAAAAAAAAGCTTGGAATTAATTAAGAACAGTAAGGTAGCTATTGCTTTTTTAAATGATGAAGATGTTTTTTCTACAGTTTTACCTGGCAAGTTGATAGATTATATGACTTGTAAAACCCCAATCATTGCAGGTGTTAAAGGTGTTGCAGCAAAAGTAATCACTGAAAGTCAAACCGGCTATGTATTTGAGCATCAAGATGTGCATGCTATTGTGAATCAAATTGTAATACTAAAAAACAATCCACAAAAACTATTACAGCTCGAAGAAAATTGTTTAAGCACCGTAAAAGAAGATTTCCTTTGGGAGAAAAACATTAATAAATTACTTGATATAATCAGTTGAATATGAATGTTTTGGGTGGAAATAACCTAAGATTTATAAATATAATGAGGGAAAGCATAATGAAACGGGTAGGTATGTTTGTTTGGAATCATTTCACAAATGATGCGAGGGTCTTGAGGGAATGCACAACTTTATCACAAAATGGTTATGATGTTGAACTAATATGCATTCATGATCCAGATGATCCTACTTTAGAGAGATATGAAGAAGTTAATGAACATTTTAGGGTTTACAGGTTGAAAAGAGATCCTATCATTTTTTCCATACTACTAAAGACTTATCAACTTACGGTGACAAAAAAGTGGCTACTAATCCCGCTATTATTTGTTTTAGGAGCCATATGTTATGTAAGTCCATGGATTTTTCTATCGCTTCTAATTGTAACGGGAAGTTTATTTATATCCAAAATCAGAGTTCCTATTACGTATAGTACTTTAATTTTAAAAATGATTATAAAAGGTTATATTGGTAATTATGATATTTATCATTCCAATGATTTAAATACACTACCACAAGGTTATATTACTTCCAAATGGCGACTTAAAAAAAGACCATTAATTTATGACTCACATGAGGTGCAAACCAGCCGTACAGGATATGATAGCCCATGGTTTAAAAGAATTGAAGGTTTTCTTATTAAGAAAGTAGATAGTATGATGGTTGAAAACCATACACGAGCAAATTATAACGAACGATTGTATGGTTTTTATCCACATGTGTTACACAATTATCCATCATTAGAAATTCAAAAGGTTCACGAAACAATAGATCTTCACAAAATCCTTGGCCTTCCAGAAAAGGAGAAAATCTTATTATATCAAGGTGGCATTCAACCAGGACGTGGTTTGGAAAATCTGGTTGAAGCTTTTCCGCTTTTCAAAGAAGGTACACTCGTTTTTATTGGAGATGGAAAAATTAAAGGGAAATTACAGCAAATGGTGAAAAAACGAGAATTAGAAGATGGCATTCGTTTTATTAATAAAGTACCTATAAAAGATTTACCTAAATATACAAAAAATGCGTATCTAGGTTTTCAAGTTTTAAATAACGTATGTTTTAATCATTGGTCTGCTTCATCAAATAAATTATTTGAGTATATGATGAATGAAGTGCCTATCGTAGCATGTAATTTCCCTGAAATAAAACGTGCTGTTGAAGATAGTGAAGTTGGTGTTACGATAGACCCTCATGACCCAGCGGAAATTGCGAGAGGTGTTAATTATTTATTAGATAACCCCGATAAACGTGATTATTTTAGCAACAATTGCAAAAAAGCTCGAAAAAAGTATAATTGGGAGATAGAACAAAAAAATTTACTCGAAGTTTATCGAGATTATTAAATAACTAAAGTATAGTGGAAAGAAGGTATTATTTTGAAACTTTGTACGATTGGATTAGGGTATATTGGTTTGCCAACATCGATCATGTTTGCTAGCCATGGTGTCGATGTAATTGGAGTCGATGTGAAAAAAGAGGCAATTGAATTACTGAATAATGGAAAGATTCATATTGAGGAGCCAGGATTACAAGATGCTTTAGAGTCTGTTATGCATGTTGGAAAATTTCGTGCATCTTTAACACCAGAAAAAGCAGACACATTTATCATCGCGGTACCTACACCAAATAAAGCAGATGAATATAAATCTTGTGACATCACATATGTTATGCAGTCTGTGGAAAAAATTATTCCGCTACTAGAAAAAGGAAATGTTGTCATTGTTGAATCGACAATAGCACCTAGAACGATGAATGACCATGTAAAACCAAGATTAGAAGAAGCAGGTTTTGTTATTGGTGAGGATATTTATTTAGTACATTGTCCAGAACGTGTATTACCTGGTCAAATCATGTATGAGCTCGTCCATAACAATCGAATTGTTGGTGGGATTACTCCGGTATGTACAGATAAAGGAGTAGAAGTTTATGAAACTTTCGTTCAAGGTGAAATCATAAAAACAAATGCTAAAACGGCTGAAATGTCTAAGTTAATGGAAAATACATTCCGTGATGTAAATATTGCGTTAGCTAATGAATTAACTAAGGTATGTAATGAATTAGATATTAATGCATTAGAAGTAATTAAAATGGCCAATAAACATCCGCGTGTTCATCTACATTATCCAGGCCCAGGTGTTGGAGGACATTGCTTAGCTGTTGACCCTTATTTTATTATTGCGAAAGCACCTGAGCAAGCGAAAATGATAACTTTGTCGCGTGAAATTAACAATTCAATGCCTGAGTATGTCATCCAAGCTACTGAAAAGTTGTTAACAAAAAATAATGGTAAGAAAATTGCAGTTTTTGGTTTAACGTATAAAGGTAATGTAGATGATATTAGAGAAAGTCCTGCAATGGATATATACGAAGCATTACATGCTCGTTCAGAATATGAAGTAGTTGCTTATGATCCGCATGTTAATTTAAGCTTTGTAGAAAAAGATATAGAAAGAGCATTAACAGGTTCTGATATTGTATTAATTTTAAGTGACCATAAAGAATTCAAACATCTAACTAGTAAACATTTTGAGAAAATGAATGTTCAACTTGTATTTGATACGAAAAATGTTGTAAATGAACATTCAGACAGTATACAATATATTAATTTTGGGAACTTGTATAAATTTATATAAACCCCCTTATAAAGGATGCAAAAATATGTTAAAGTCTGTGAGACAAGTAATACGTGAACAAATTGACAATAAAGAATTAATTATTCGAATGGCTGCCTTTGAATTAAAAGGCAGTTATCAAATTCATTATTTAGGTTCTTTCTGGCAATTTTTAAATCCAGCCATTCAAATAGGTATTTATTGGTTTGTATTTGGATTAGGAATAAGAGGGGGTGCTCCTATAGATGGCACACCTTTCTTTTTATGGTTACTGGCTGGTTTAGTCCCTTGGTTTTTTATTGCACCTTCCATCATCCAAGGTGCGAATAGTGTACACCAAAAGATAGGAATCGTTTCAAAGATGAATTTTCCAATTAGTTTATTACCTACGATTCGAATTGTAAGTAGTACGCCACAATTCATTGTGATGCTTATTATACTATTCCTAGTTTCATTTATATATGGAATAACACCATCTTTATACACATTACAAATAATCTACTATACTTTTGCAATGTATGTGTTTTTAATAGCGTTTGCTCTCATTGCCTCAACAATCTCTACTTTAGTGAGAGATTTTCAGCTTTTATTGCAATCGATGATGAGAATGTTATTTTATTTAACACCTATCCTTTGGAGTACAGATCTAATTGTTAAAAAGCTTGGTGATTTTGGACGTTTATTAGAAAATATTTTACGATTAAATCCGTTATATTATATTGTGCAAGGATTTCGGGACTCCGTATTAGGAAAAGCGTGGTTTTTCGAAGATTTAATATACATGGGATATTTTTGGATAGTTACTTTTGCATTGCTATATTTTGGCTCCGTTTTGCATTTGAAATTCAGAAAAGATTTCATGGACTATTTGTAATAAAGGGATGTATTTAAAATGAATAAAAAAGTGGGATTAAAAAATGTAACGAAGACCTTTGACTTGTACGCGAAGAATTCCGATAAGATCTTAAATCTATTATCAATTAAAAAAGATGGTAATAAACAATTTATGGCTTTAAGAGACATCAACTTTAAAGTCTACGAAGGGGAAACGATTGGAATTATCGGATTAAATGGATCTGGTAAATCTACCGTGTCCAATATTTTGGCAGGAGTTTTACAACCATCGGGTGGAGAAGTATACATTGATGGTGTGAGTTCGTTAATTGCTATTTCCGCTGGGCTTAATAATAATTTAACTGGGTTAGATAATATTGAATTAAAATGTATTATGCACGGATTATCAAAAGAAGAAGTTGAAAAGGTAAAACCTGATATTATTGATTTTGCCGATATTGGCGATTATATTCATCAGCCAGTGAAAGATTATTCTAGTGGGATGAGATCCCGATTAGGGTTTGCTATTTCCGTCCATACAGATCCCGATATTCTAATTATTGACGAGGCACTTTCGGTAGGGGATAGCACATTTACCCAAAAATGTTTATTGAAAATGGACGAGTTTAAAAAACAAGGTAAAACGATATTTTTCATTAGTCACTCAGCTAGTCAGATGAAATCATTTTGTGAAAAAGTTATCTGGATGCATTATGGCCAAATTAAGGAATTCGGTAATGCAGACGGAGTGTTGAAAAATTATACTGAATTTACCAAATGGTTTAATGCCTTACCAGAAGCGGGTAAGAAGAAATATAAGGCAGAAATGTTTGGCGAACAAATTAGAGAAATGCAGCATCATAAAAAGCAGAGGGGCGGAAATTTCGTTTCTAAAATGGTTAAAGGTACTTTAGTCGTTGTTCCTGTAGTTATTATGGGTATCTTACTACTAACGAATGGATTGTAAGTGTACAAACTTAACTCTGGGGGATGAGAAAAATCAATGTTTAAATTAAGAGGTAAAAAGAATGATACAGTAATTGACAACCTTCCCAAGGATATTTTTCAATTTAATAGTTGGAATTTTAATAAGAATCGTATAAAGATGAGTGTAGATAGTAACACGATGTCAATTGAATCTAAGTCAAGAAGAGTAGACTATTTAACGCTATATGAAAATAATACGAAGTTTTCCCATGTAGGGAAAAATGAACCTAAGATTTTATTAGATAAACAAAATATATTCGAAATTTCTGGAGTGAAGTCAGCTAATGTAGATGTTATTTTCTATTTGCTAGAGTATGACGAAAAATATAAAAGGATTCATACGAACCGTTTGAAAATAAACGATAAAAAAATCATCACTACTCAACCCCAAACGAAATATGCACGGATAGCAATCAGACTCGCGGGAAAAGGGAAAGTCGAGATTACTAATTTTACTGCCAAAAAATATGGATTAATAGACGAACTTGCTAGCCAAGGTGGGAAAAAAATGCAAGATATAAAAATGGCTTGTATTTTTGATGAGTTTAGTATGGCTAGCTTTAAAAATGTCGTGTCATTAACGACCTTTACCCCAGACAATTGGTCAATCGTATTTGAACATGAAAAACCTGATTTATTAATGGTGGAATCTGCTTGGAAAGGAAATCAGGGATCATGGGAATACGAGGTTGCAACATATAACAATAATAATCAGAATCAAAAATTAAAAGAGCTGTTGTTATGGTGTAATAAACATAAAATTCCAACTGTTTTTTGGAATAAAGAGGATCCGGTACACTTTGAAAAATTTAAACGAACGGCGGCATTATTTGATTATATTTTTACAACAGACGCGGATATGATTCCAGCTTATCGAAAGTTTGTAGGACATGACCGTGTTTACACGCTACAATTCGCCGCTAATCCAACAATTCATAATCCAATCACTGCTGACAACAATAAAAAGAGCCGAATTTCTTTTGCGGGCTCTTATTATTCAAATCGTCACCCTGAACGGAAGAAAGATATGGATGACGTATTAAAGGTTGCGAAAGAATTTGGTTTAGATATTTTTGATCGAAACTATGGAAAAAGTAATACAGACTTTAATTTTCCAAATGAATTTAAAAATAATATTTTAGGTTCACTCCCATATCATCAAATCTATAAAGCATATAAAGATTACCGTCTGATTTTAAATGTTAATAGTGTGAAAAATTCACCAACAATGTTTTCAAGAAGAGTTTTTGAAGGGTTAGCTAGTGGAACTCCAGTCATTAGTAGTTATGCTGTAGGATTGAAAAAAACATTCAAGGATCTTATTACTATATATGAAAATGAACCAGATTTTAAGAAAGAAACTGAGCGTTTGATGACAGATATAATTTTTTATCGTAAGCGAGCAATAGAAGGAATGCGTGAAGTATTTCATAAACATACGTACAAAAAAAGAATGGAATATATATTGGATACGGTAAAAGTGACATACCGTAAAAGTAAAGATGATGTGACAATCTTATTCTATTTAACATCAGGAAAAGAATTGGGAAAAGCACTTAACATTGTTGAAAATCAAACGTTTGAACATATCAAAGTGTTTTTGGTATTGGATTTATTTGAGGGTCATGAAGAAATAATCAATGAGTACAATAATGAAAAATACTCTTCATATTTAATGCATCACACAAAAAATAGGGATATTACAGAGCTAATTGATACGAAATATATTACGGTAATGGATACAAAGTACACATACGGAGAGCATTATTTAGAAGATTTAATGCATGCATGTATCTATTCGAATGCAGATATCGTAGGGAAAAAGAGTCTTATGGATGCGTTAGATGATTACAATTATGCTGAACATGAATATAAGTATGTAGACAATATTTATGAAGAAACAGCCGTATTAACAGTGGAGGACATAAAATATTATTCACTAAAGGATATCGTTCAATGTAGATCCAACCTGATTGAAGTTCTATATAAACAGGAAGGGAAAAGAATATTTAGTTCCGATAAATTTAATTTTTCATTCGGAAATGAATCTCGTAATAGTAAGGAGCTTCAATGATGAAGAGAATAAAAATATTACTATATGGTGACCAAAACTTAAATATTATGGATGGGTCTGCAATTTGGTTAACTTCTTTAGCGAATATCTTAACGTATAATGGAAATGTAGACTTAAGTATTCTTTTAAAGACTCCAGTAAAAAGAAGACAAGTAATGGATAATATTAAGCAACAAGAAAATATAACGTTTATTAATCCATTTGGAGTAGCGGGTAGAACCATATTAAAGAGAACTCCTAGGTTAGAGCCGAAAGAAGCTAGTGAAGTAATAAAGAAGTTAGACAAGGAAAACAACTATGATATTATCGTCACAAGAGGTAAAGATCTAACTTCCTATTGCTTAAAAAAGAAATATGCCTATAAATTAATTCCTTATATTACAGATTTTAATTTTACGAAGTCTTCAAATGACAAAGAGTTCTTTAAGAAAGCATATAAAACATCTAAGGCACTCTTTGTCCAGACGGAAGAGATGCGTGATTATCTAATTGATCATTTACACGTTTCAGGTGAAAAGTTTATTATTTTACCACCTACAGTTACGGATATCGGAACAGAACCTCGATTCGGTATTTCTAATTTTTCAATTGTTTATACTGGAAAGTTCGCTAAAATGTGGGAAACAGAGGCAATGCTTGATACGTTTTTAGAAGTGAAAAAAGATATTGATATGTTATCTTTAAATATTGCTGGAGATAAGTTTCAAGCGGACCTATCATCAAGAAAAGGAAAGATAGCGGATCAATTTGACAATACAAGCGGAATTAATTGGGTTGGTGCTGTATCACGAGACGAATCTATGAAATTGATCGAATCGTCCGATCTAGGCTTTGCTTATCGATCATCGGAAATAGACAATGATCAAAGTCTTGAGTTATCGACAAAGTTTTTGGAATACGGCATTAGTGGAAAACCGGTCGTTGTCAGAAAAACAAAACAGTATGTAAAGTTATTAGGTGAAGATTATCCGCTATTTTGTAATAGCTTTGACGAACTAGTTGAAAAAATCAAATTAGCCTTTACAAATGAGGAAATCTTTAGAAAAGCAGCTAAACGTTGTTATCAAGCAAGTGAGAAATATCAAATTACAAATGTAAGTAAAGCGATTATTAGCGAATTGAATAAACTAATTCAATCTAAACCTACGATATTATTTGCTAGTCATGACTTTAAATTCCTTAATTGGTATATTGATCATTGTAAACAATCTGGAAAATACAATGTGTTAATTGATAAATGGAGAAATCACAGTGCTCATGATGAACGTAAAAGTATTAGCTTACTTCAGAAGGCAGATATTATATTTTGTGAATGGGGTTTAGGGAATGCGGTTTTTTACTCCAACAATAAACTAAAAGGGCAAAAACTATATATTCGTATTCATCGTCAAGAATTAGTTACCGATCATTTACAGCTTGTTAATTTTAATAATGTAACGAAGGTAATAGCTATAAGCACACATATTTACGAAGAATTTCATCGCGTGAAGAATATACCTAGAAATAAAATGATGATCATTCCTAATATGGTTGATGTAAATCGCTTCAATAAACTAAAACAAGAGAATGTTGAATACCATATTGGTTTATTAGGTTATTTACCGAGGTTAAAAAGATTAGATCGGGCAATTACAATTTTTGAAGAATTATATAATCATGACAAGCGATTTAAACTTTATATTAAAGGGAAGCACCCAAAGGATTTACCGTGGTTATGGAAGCAACCGATCGAAATTATATATTTTAAAAAATTATTTAAAAAGATAAAACGTTCGAAATGGAGAAAAAATGTTATTTTTGAATCTCATGGAGACGATGTTGCTGAATGGTTTACAAATATTAACTTTATATTATCAACAAGTGATGTAGAGAGTTTCCACCTGGCACCAATGGAAGGGATGGCGAGTGGAACGATACCAATTGTATTCAATTGGCCAGGAGCAGAAACATTATATCCGCTAGAGAATGTTGTTAAAAATGAAAAAGAAGCGGTAGAACTGATCTTGAATCAGGTTGAAAACAGAACTGATTCAAGACATGACTATGAAGCAATGGTAAAAAAATACGACATGGGAACTATTATTAGCAAATTAGATGATATAATATTTGGTGAATGACTGTAATGATTACGAACAAGTTAGCATGTGCCAGAAAAGGTACATGCTTTTCTTTAGTTAAGGATTTGAATCTGTTTAATAAAATGAATAGTATCATTTTGCTGTTTTCGTCAATATTTGACAAACCCTTGTATTAATAAAAGACAAACTTTATAATGTATTTAGTCTGATATACTTAAATTATATTTTTATATAAAAGTTGCTTAAAAGTGAGGATTATTTAATGGATATTGAAAAATTGCAAGATAAAATTTATGATGCATATTACTCAGAAGGTAATACGCAATTTAGAAAAAATGTACGAAAGAGGATTCACTGGGTATGTAGTAATGCATTAGGTGAAGAAATCTTAGACATTGGTTGTTCACAAGGAATAACCTCTATCTTATTGGGGAGAGAAGGAAAAAAAGTATTTGGTATCGATTTATCGGAAACAGCAATCAATGATGCTAATGAAAATCTACAAAAAGAAGATGAAACAACACAGAAATTAGTACACTTTCAAAAAGAAAATTTGATGCTTTTCAGTTTTAAAGAAAAATATGATTGTGTAATTTTAGGTGAAGTGTTAGAACATATTAATGATGTCCAATCATTCTTTTCAAAGGCAGTTGCGCAATTGGAAAATAACGGAAGATTAATTGTGACTACCCCATTTGGAATAAACGATTTTATAGATCATAAAAGAACTTTTTATTTACTTGACTTTTTGAAACTACAAACTGAACAGTTGCATATAACGGAAATAGAATTTTTCGGAAAATGGATAGGGGTAATATTTGAAAAAGGATCAAATATTACGAGAAAAGAATTGGATAATGATCTACTTTATAGATTTGAAAAAGCAATTTATCAAATTGAAAGAGATTATATTAATAAGCAAAATCAATACCAAAAGGAAAATAAAATACTCAAAGATAAATTACAAAAAGCACAAGATATTAATACTTCAATCAAAACAAACAATGATTTTAAAAAGAAGTTTCTAAATGAAAAAGTAGAAAAAGTTAAGATCCAAAAAGAATTATTAGAACAATATAGTAGAGAGCAACAATTGTTAAAGGAACAAAGGGAATTAAGTAGACAATATGAAATGTTACAACATAGATATAATAATATTAAGAACTCGACACTGGGTAAACTGACTGTAAAGTATTGGAATTTAAGAAACAGAAGGAGTAAGAAATAATGTGTTCTAAAATAATTCAAGATAGTTGGTTAGAAGTAATAAGTTCTAGAAAAGTCGATTTGCTTGTAAATATTAAAAAGGAACTCGATTTTTTAGAAAAGGAAGATATAAACGTTGATTTTAATATAAAGAATTTAGATTATTTTGTGAGACAAAGTGAATATATAAAGTTAAAAGAACGTTATAGTGACAAAAATTTTATTGACAGAATAGAAAATTCTATAGAAAAAATACCGAAAAGCAATGGAACTGAATATTTTAATGAAATAAATGTTAGAATTGGATTAATAGCAGATGAATTCCTCTTTAATTCGTTTAAAGATGTTGCCAAGGTCATTTATGTTGATAGAAACAGCTATTCTACTCTTGAATTAGATGTGTTAGTTATTGCTACATCATGGAAAGGGATTAATGAAAATTGGAGAGGAATGGGAAATCCTAATAACTCCAAAATAAGAGAAGAGCTAGACAATATTATTTATTATTTTCGTTCTCAAGGGGCAAAAATAGTATTTTATTCTAAAGAGGATCCAACTAACTATCATAATTTTATTGACATAGCAAAAAAATGCGATTATATTTTTACAACTGCAATTGAAAAAATAAATGACTATAAAAATGATTGTAACAATGATAATGTTTATGTATTAGAGTTTGGAGTAAATCCTATATATAATAATCCAATCGGGATCAGTGCTAATAATGAAAAGCTAGAAGGAGCGATATTTGCAGGCTCTTGGTATGAGAAATATCCTAATAGAATGAGGGACACTCGATTAATATTTGACGGTATTATTTCTGCCAACCATGATTTAAAAATAATAGATCGGAATTTTAATAAAAACTTACCAAACCACTTATTTCCTTATCAATACTTAAAGTATATCTCACCAAGTATTGATCATTCAATACTACAGAAAGTATTTAAATTATATCCTTGGACGATCAATTTAAATTCCGTTCAAACGAGTGAAACAATGTTTGCAAATAGAGTATATGAATTACAAGCCATGGGAAATTTAATATTATCCAATTATAGTGTTGGTATTAATAATCTCTTCCCAAATGTCTTCATGGTCCAAAATAGTTCGGAAGTTAAAGGGATCATGAATAATTCGAAGAATAAAGAACTTTATTCACATCAGATGTATGGGGTAAGGAAGGTTTTAAAACAACATACAACTTTTCATAGAGTGAATACTCTTTTGGAAAAAATCGGTTATGGAAAAGACTTTATTCCTAAAAAAGTAGTTGCCGTAGTAGTAGAAGATATAAGTGATTCCAACAACGCTGAGAATTTTGAACGCCAAACATTCGAACACAGACAACTAATTACGGTTGAACAATTGCAAGAAAACTATCATTCTTTTGATTATGTTACGTTTTTCAATAATGAATATGAATATGGAGAATATTATTTAGAGGACATGATTAACGCTTTTAAATACACAGCTTCATCATATGTGACAAAAGATTCTTTTTATGATGGTGATGATAAAGTATTAGGTGTTGAACATGATTATGTTAACAGGATAAGAGATAAGTATAAGACCGTTTTCTCTACTGGAAGCTTTCTGGCAAAAGAATTAACAAAAATTGTTAGAGATTTTGAATGTAATAATGGTTATAGTATAGACTGTCTAGAATTAAACACAGATCCAAAAAATGTAAGCGAAGAAGTAATAGAATTAAAATTGTCTGTTATTGTACCTGTTTATAATAACGGAGAACATTTGTATGGAAAGTGTTTCCAAAGTCTACTACGTTCATCTATGTTTGAACAAATGGATATTATTTTAGTAGATGATGGTTCTACAGATAAAACTACAATAAATATGGTAGATAGATTAAATAGGTTATATCCTAATGTACAATTGTACAAATTTAATGATGGTGGAAGCGGAAGTGCTTCACGTCCTCGAAATAAAGGAGTTCATTTAGCTAAAACAGACTATATTACTTATCTTGATCCTGATAATGAAGCAATTAATGATGGATATTATCGCATGTTTAATGAGATGCAAAAAGACGAGGAACTTGATCTTGTCGTTGGAGATATAGTAAAAATCGACTTTGATGAAAAAAAATTAAATTATTCTCACTATGTGTTAAACAAAAATCCATTAGGTGTCATAACAAATACATCTGAGTTTTTGAAAGATTCAAATTTGCGTGTGCAGAGTATTCAAGCATTAATTGTTAAAAAAGAAATAATACTCAAAAATAATTTACAAATGATTGAGAAGGCAGCCGGACAGGATTCCTTATTTTTTCAAGAATTATTACTTAACTGTGAAAAAATTAAAGCGATTGATCTAGATATACACATATATTATGCCGCGGTTAGTAATTCTGTAACAAATACAATATCAAAGAAATTTTTCGATAAGTACCTAGTTTTAGAGAAAGAAAGATATGTATTTTTAAACAAAAATGGACTGTTTAAACACTATATTTCAGATCGGTTTTCGGATTATTTTATCCGTTGGTATTTATTCAGAGTCCCAAAAATCCGAGAAGGAGAAGAAAAAGATAGCTTAAAAACTTTATATCAAATTTATGAAATATACCAAAGTGAGTTGCAAAAAAAGGCTGAACCAATTGAGTTTTTTGAAAGATGTATGCATAATGAAGATTATTTGGGATTTATTAACTATTGTAAAAGCTATTTTGAAGCGGGTGATAACCATTAAGGATGATTTGAAATACCCTTTTGGTTTTTTATTAACAAGGGAAAAATTCAATAATAAATATAATTGGCATGAATTTAGTATTAATGAAGAATTGACACTTTATTATTCCAATAGTAATGAATTTTTTGAATTACAGTATAATAAATCACAAATTATTGTATTAGGTTATTTTTTTGATATAAGAAATGGAGACCTAAGTAAAAACGCTATTATTAAAAACTTAATTATGTCTAGACAATCAAACTATAATGATTTTTTAGAAAATTTATCTTACCTAAGTGGTCGATTTCTACTTATTTTAAATGCTAATGAGGAAATCCGGCTCTTTCATGACGTTGCAGGGCTAAAGGCAGTTTGTTACTATAAAGGCAAAGGAAGATTGGTAATCGGTTCGCATGATACCTTAATTAATGAAGCAATGGAACATAAGCTTAAAAAGCTCTACAATAATCCTAAAGAAGTTAGCTTTTCAAGTCATACACGTTTTGAATCTGTTGAAAAGTTGATTCCTAACATGTCGTTAGAAATAACTACTGCAAAAATTGAAAGATATTATCCTGTTGGAAAATATTCAGTTAGGTCAAAAGAAGAAATCAGACGCGAATTAATTTCTTATTTAAATGAAACAGTTAAATGGTTAAATAAATCTAATTATAAATTACTCCTCTCATTAACAGGTGGTGGAGATAGTAAAATGTCTTTAGCTATATTAAAGCCACTCATTCATAGATTGGAAACTTTCACATATTTAAAGGATACTACAAATGAGAGTAATTTTGTAAAAAAGACATTCCAAAATGATAAAGAAATTGTCGATTCTATTGTAAATAATTTGAACTTAAATCATAAATTTATTGAAATTTCATCGGATGAATCAACAGACTTAAGTGTTATAGAAACAATTAAGCATAATGTGTTTTCGAACCACCATTATAATTTAGCTAATGATTATTACCGAATATATGGAGGTGAAAATTATTTACATATTAGGTCATCTGCTTTATTTAATATTGGAAAATATATATTTCCGTTTGAATCTATAAACGTTGAGGATTGGGATGTAGAAACAATTGCGAAATATGTACAAAAATGGACAAATATTGAGGACGAAGCAGATAATAATAAGCACGTATCCAATTTATTGGATTATGCGCAGTTAGAAAACTTTTATAATTATAATCCTTTAGAATTGTTATTTTTGTCATACAGGTTAATTCAATGGCATGGTGGAGTTGTTGGTGAGTCAGATATTGCATTTGATACAATATTGTTATTAAACGCTAGAAAAATAGTTGATTTAATACTTTCTTATCCAATCGAGGATAGACATAAAAACAAGTTATTTGTTGAACTTATTGATCAGTTATGGCCTATTTTAAATTATTGGGATATAAACTCACCAAATAATTTACAAAGTAAATATCTATCCACTGCAAGTCAATTAAAAAAGTATAAAAAAATAAATTCTAATCTAAGTGGACTGTCAGAACTAGGTCTAAAACTAATTAAAACATCCTCGACACAGCCGGAGAGAATCTATCAAAAAATTACTAATGGTGGATTTTTATTTAAGTTCTCTAATAATAATATAAAAAAAAAAGAGTCTTATGAATTGTACATTAACTTTTTGAATTATGATGTTAGGGAAGGATTACAGTTTAAATTGAGATTTTATTATAATAACCCAAACGGTAGAGATAAAATAACAGTTAAATCAAATTTATTTAAAAAACCAAGAGATATTATAGATCTTTATGGTGAACATGTATTTCAAATTGATAAATTATCTGAACAAAAAGACTTATATATAAATATTGAACATCATTCACCTTCTAGTTTAGCTTCTTGGGTAAATGCTTCTAGGTTGTGGATAGGTGACTTTAAATTTGTTAATTAGTTGATCTACATTAGTGATCAATTAACTAGGAATAAAATGATCGGAAAAAATAAATGATGGTTATAGCACTTTCAGGATGAGTATTTATAAAATTTTGGGAGGTTTTACATTTTTAGACTACGAATCGATCTCAATTTATTACTACAAAAACGTACATGTTATTTACCCATAACGACAACTAGACTAATTGGAAATATGAGAAGCATCTGAAGCAAATCTTTTATTCCCAGATGGTAGGTTGATCTTACGGTGAGTCTAATTGACTCTATGAAGAAGCATTTGGATAAAAGATCTGGATAGATTACTGGAGGCTCATAACTACAAACACATTATCAAAGCAAAATACAGCAATTCTTTCTTTGAAGGTCAGAGAGAACACCAAAAGGTGCATTTAAATTAGTTTATTCATTTAGAACATCAAATCCCAGGAACGAGAATGACTTTTAAGAAAACTACGAAAAACTCGTATTGGGTTTCCAACGTGAATGATAAACATTATAATACATGACAAGAAAGAACGAGGTCTAGTAAACTTGATGAGCATTTAATTAAATCCCCAGTTCAGTACATGTATGCGATTGTGATTAATTACAATACATATAAACCTATTAAGGGTGCTGGAAGTACATTTTTCTTACATGTAGAAAACGGAAGACCAAGAGCAGGGTGAGTTTCGTTTTAATACCTGAATCCAGAATGGTTTAATTAATGAGAGCATTCGATAATGCATGTATTATTATTGTAAATAAAAAGGAGTTATTAATTACTAGTTTATAGAACTGTCAATATCGACCAGAAAAACACTCTTTCATGGAGTGTTTTCCTATTTTAACACAAACTTATGTCCTAGTACATTGTGTTTACTATGTATCAATAGTATAATAATATGTGTATCAAATATTTATAAAAATATGGAAAGGGGTTATAAATGATAAAAATGAAACGTATTTTCACAGTATTATCACTAGCAATATTATTACTATTTTCTCAAGTTTTATCTCCTATCCCTTCTATTGGAGTTGTAAAAGAAGATGGGGAGATTAATACTGCAAAGCTATTTCAAACAACTGAACAAGTTGAATTAGATGAAGGCATAATCATCAATAAGGATACATATCTTTATGGAGAAATACAGGAAGAAGTAATCTCCTTCCAATATGCGGATACATTTGCAGTAATTCCTCTTCAAATAGTTAGAGAGGTTAGTGAAGATGAGAGTACTCCTACATTCCACGATTCTTTTGCACAAGAAAATAGTAAGCAATTTTCAAAAGACTTCCTATTATATTCATTAGAACCTAATGAAAACCCTCGTTTGGTAATTAATGAGGATTTAACATATCCTATAAGTGAAAATGAACTTGGAATGGAAGTATTCTATTTAGGGAACATAGAATTCTATTTAAGTGAAGAAGATAGAATTGTAGCTTTTGAGAATTTAGTATCAGATAATACAGGTGAGGAAGAAAACAACGATAATGTAAAGGAGGAAGAGGATGAGGGTTTAGAAGAAGAGGCTAAAGACCCCGAAGAAGATTTAGGAAGTAATGATCCAATTGAGGATACATATCCATCTGAAGAACAAACTCTTGATGAAGATAATCAACATGGTGAAGCTGATACCACAGATGAAGTAAAGGAGAATATCTCTCAAGAAAGCTTTACAACTTCTAGTGCAATGCAAAGTACCGCGACTCGTACAGTAGATCCATGGAAAGGTGTATCTACAAATTATTTTAAAGTAACTAAAGATAATTTAGTCGTATATGATAACCGGAGTGGATCTTTAAAACCAATTGGAAAACTGGAAAAAAATCAAGTATATCCAAGGGTAAGTGATTATGGTAACTGGCATCGTATTCAATATGGTAATATTTATGGCTATGTACGAAAGGCAGATACCGTTCCTGATAATGGTTTAAGCCTAAAAAATAAAAACAGTTCCTATAAAAATCAATCACGTTCATTCAAAGCATTAAAAAATGTTGTCGTTTATGATAATACTTCTGGTAAATTAGTACCGTATGGAATTATAGATAAAGGACAATCTTATCCAATTGCTACCGACTATGGTAACTGGTGGCGAGTTATTTTTGCAGATCGTATTGGATACGTCCGAAAAAGTGACGTAGAATCAGAGTTTATAAAAAGTGATAAGTACTTTAGAGCAGAGGGAAATATTGTTATTTATGATAATCGGAGTGGGTCACTTAAAAAAGTTGGAGAGTTGAAAAAAGGACAAATCTATCCACGAGTAAGCGACTACGGGAACTGGCATCGTATTCAGTTTGGTAATTTTTATGGGTATGTCAGAAAGTCAGAAACTTCTGTTGCACTTGGAAGTAGTATAAAAAACATGAATAATAACTATAAAAACCAATCGCGTACATTTACTGCCTTACAAACAGCAACAGTGTACGATAATACATCAGGCAAGTTAGTCCCTTTTGGAACAATAGATAAAGGCACAACTTTTCCGATTGCCACAGATTATGGTAACTGGTGGCGAGTTATCTATGCTGATAGAGTAGGATATGTCCGTAAAGATGAAGTAAGAGCTACATCCAGTTCAACGGATAAATATTTCCGAGTAACTCAGAATACAGAAGTATTTGATAATCGAACAGGAAAACTAATTAAAGTCGGAGAGATTAACAAAGGGGAAACCTATCCAATCGTAAGCAATTATGGCAACTGGTGGCGCGTTCAATTCGGAGACATATACGGGTACGTAAGAAAGTCCCATACGGGATATGCTACTGGTAAAGAAATAAAAAATTTAAATGGTAAATACAAAAATTCAAATAATAAATTTATAGCAAATCAAAAGGTTACTATTTACGATAACTCTTCGGGTAATTTAGTCCCTTTTGGTACATTAGAAAAGGGGACAGTCTATCCAATTGCCACAGATTATGGTAACTGGTGGAGGATCATTTATTTGGATCGAGTAGGGTATGTACGAAAAACAGAAGTAGACCTATATGGTGTGTCCTATACAAATTACAATTTAACTTTAAACCAAGCAGTAGATATTCAAAAGGATCCAGAACGGAACCCTAAGGTTTGGGCTTCACATGCTTTTGTTTATAAGGGATATATAGACAAAAATAATAGAGTAACCGCTAATTCACTTAATGTAAGAAATAAACCTAATTCAAGCGACAAGGATAGCAAGGTAATTGATAAGTTAGCAAAAGGAACCAAGGTAGAAATATTAGGAGAAATGAATAATTGGTATGCAATTAAAACTGATAAAGTACAGGAAGTTACTGCATTACCAGACCAGATACGTTATTATTTGGACCCTAAAAATTTTATGAATGATCCGAAACAAAAATTTCAATTTTTAGTTCTATCTAAACCAAGCGGTGCTTCCGTCACAATGCTTAATAATTATCTAAAAGGAAAAGGATCCCTTTCGGGTCAAGGAAGTGCTTTTTACAACGCAGCAAGAAACCATGGAATAAATGATGTATATTTATTATCACACGCTATCCATGAGACTGGTCATGGTAGCTCTACACTAGCAAATGGTGTTGAGGTTGGAATAAATAATAAAGGTGATTTAGAAGTTGTAACTGCACAAAATCGTAGCCAGTTGACGGCAATTAAAAAGACATATAATATGTTTGGAATTGGTGCAGTTGATACAAACCCATTACATGGTGGAGCCAAGACGGCATATGCAAATGGATGGTTTACACCTGCCCTGGCGATTGATGGAGGAGCCAAATGGATTAGTAATGGTTATATCCAGAACAGATTTAAACAGGATACGCTTTATAAGATGAAATGGAACCCACAAATGAAAGATGGAAACGCTTGGAAGCAATATGCTACAGATGTTGCCTGGGCTTCAAAACAAGTTAATGCTATTTATAATCTTTATCAAGAACTGGGGATAACTGATTCATTAGAGTTTGATTACCCATCCTATAATTAATCAAATGAAAGAGCTGTCTACAAGTTAACTACGTAGACAGCTTTATTTTGATAAAGATAAGATACATTATGACAAATATAATTATTAAATATCCTAAACTACACGAATGTCAATTTTCTTTATTCAACTAAGTTAATATGCTATTTTTCCAAAATAGTCATTAATTCATTTTGTAAAATTGGTCCAAGCGTACGTGCATATGTTGCAGTTATATGACCATTATCCCTATAGACAAGTACATTTCCTACAACAGGTTTACATTCTGTATCTTCACAAAATGAATCACTTAAATCGACGTAATGAACGTTTTCAGGTTTTTCCTTTAATTGGCTCCAAGCACTATTAAGGGGAAGTACTTTTTCACGACTAACAATACAGTTACTAGAATCTACACCATTCTCCTCAACACATACAGCAACATCAAAACCAAATCTAGGATTATCTCTAATTGCGAAAACAGGTATATCTAAATCGTTAAGATTATCCCACTGTACCAAAAATCCATCCGGTACCTTATCTTCTCCAGCGACATCAGCATGTGTGAATACTAAATCTGGTTTGATTGATTTTAATTTATCAATTAATTTTTCATTCCATTCCTTACAATCTTTATCAACACTACCTTCTGCTGAAAACCTGCATCCACTTTTAGTAAAATTCAAAATTTTAATATTTTCGCTTTCAGCAAAGCTATCTAAGGCAGGGAGCCAGTGCGCTGAATGGGACCCGCCAACTAGTGCAATTTCGTATTTTGGATTATCCAAATCACCATATTCACACTCAATAACATCCGACTTCCCAGGCTTTTGATGACAATTATCTTCATAATTTTTTGGTAGGTCTTGCCTAGCTTGTATTGGTTGTGGAGCAATTTGATCACTATTTAATGGAGTTATTTCACTATTTCCTGTTAACAAAGCCATTGCTCCAGCATAATCTGAATTATAATAAGCAAATGCAAGTTCGGTATCTGTTTTTTCTATAGTTATTGACCAAATACTTGCAGTTATAAGAACTGGTATTGTCAAAGAAACTGGTATAAGTGTTTTTATCCAATTTGTGTTTATATATTTCATATTTCTTAAAGGCTTCTCTATATAAGTAGTCGTCAAGTAAGAAAGTATTAATGATAGTAAGATTAAAACTATTCCACTCCAAAAGGGTACTTTATTATTTTCAAAGAGAACAAAGTAGAAAATAAGAATTGGCCAATGCCATAAGTAAAACGCATAGGATATACTTCCCAGCTTCATAAAAGGTTTAGATGCAAGTATGCGATGAACCCCAAAAGTACCTCCTTGTGATCCCGCAATAATAATAGCAAGCGCACTTAGTGTAGGCCAGAGTGCAGCATATCCAGGGAAAACGGTAGAAACCTGGAGAATAATTCCACATAATATAATAGCAATCAATCCAGTCCAACCTAAAATAAAACTTAAAGATTTACGTACAGCAATATATGGAATTATTATTGCTATAATACCACCTAAACTAAATTCCCATACTCTAGTAAATGTATCAAAATATGCCCATGGTTGATTTATAGATGTTTTATAAATAGAATAAGTGAATGATAGAACAAAGACAAACACTAGTGATACAAAAAAACTAACTCTAATTGACTTGTTAAAAACTTTTTTTGCAAGAAGTACGGAAATGAAAAGTATTAGCGGCCAAAGTAAATAAAATTGACCCTGTATAGATAAGGCCCAATAATGTTGAAAAGGACTTGCTTCATTATTTTGTGCAAGGTAATCAACTGCATCAAAAGCCAATTGCCAATTTTGATAATATAAAGAAGAAGCAAATACTTCCTTTACTGTTTGCATCCACTGAATTTTAGGGAGTAGTATGATACTTAAAATGGTAACAATAAATAATACAAAAAATGCAACGGGAAATAATCTAGTAGCTAAACGTTTAATGAAGTTAAAAAAGTTTACTTTACCGTGTTTTTCATAGTTAGATAAAAGTGAAGTTGTTATTAAAAATCCCGATACAACAAAGAAAACGTCCACTCCTCCCGAAACGTTTCCTAACCAAATATGATAAATTGCTACAAGCATAGCAGCAACTGCTCGTAATCCTTCTATTTCTTTTCTAAATACCTTTTTTGGAGTTTTTAGTTCTCTCATTTAAATCATCCCATTTCAATCTTAAGATCATTGTTTCTCATAAAACAAAATATTGTGTATAAATGAATAGCTATTTGGAAAGTTTCAAAAAAGACAGCAATACTATGCTGTCTTTTTAATTTTAAATCTACGACTTATCTGAAAAACTTAATAATTTCGTTAGCTATTTTTTTTGATGCACTTCCATCTCCATAAGGGTTTTGTGCTTTTGCCATAATCTCATATTTACTTTTATCTGTTAATAGCTCATTAGCTAGGTCAAATATGGTATCTTCATCTGTCCCCGCAAGTTTTAATGTTCCAGCTTCAATACCTTCTGGTCGTTCAGTTGTATCACGTAAAACGAGGACAGGAACTCCAAGGGATGGTGCTTCTTCTTGAATTCCACCTGAATCAGTTAATATAAGATAGGAGTTAGCCGCAAAATTATGGAAGTCAACAACATCCAATGGTTTAATTAATTGAATACGATCATGATTACCCAAAATTTCGTCAGCCGTTTGCTGAACAACTGGATTTAAATGTACTGGATATACTACATGAATATCATTATGTGTCTCGACTAATCGTTTTATTGCTCGAAACATTTGGTGCATATTTTCTCCTAAATTTTCTCTTCGATGAGCAGTCATTAACACTAGTCGATCATTTCCAATTTTATTTAAAATAGGATGTGTATAGGCTTTATCAACTGTAGTTTTTAAAGCATCAATGGCTGTATTTCCTGTAACAAATATACGATCTTCAGGCTTATTCTCATTTAATAAATTTTGTTTTGATTTTTCTGTAGGTGAAAAGTGTAAATCTGCCATTACACCTGTAAGTTGTCGATTCATTTCTTCTGGAAACGGAGAATACTTATTCCATGTACGAAGTCCTGCTTCAACATGCCCAACTGTTATTTGATTGTAGAAAGCAGCTAGTGAAGCCGCAAAAGTTGTACTAGTATCTCCGTGGACAAGTACTATATTAGGTTTTACTTCTTTCATTATTTGATCTAGGCCTTCTAGAGTACGATTAGTGATTTGCACAAGCGTTTGTTTATCTTTCATAATATTCAAATCAAAATCGGGTGTAATTTCAAATATTTGTAATACTTGATCCAACATTTCTCTATGCTGAGCAGTAACTGTTACAATTGATTCAAATTCATTTTTTCTTTTATTTAACTCTAAAACAAGTGGAGCCATTTTTATTGCTTCAGGTCTTGTTCCAAATATAGTCATTACTTTTACTTTTTTAGTCAACTTACTCCCTCCAAAAACTGCTTATAATAATCTTAGATTGTCTTTCTGTTTATAACTCCACACATATTATATACTATTGCATCCTTTTCTTAAACTATTAAGAAGTAGTAGTTTATGTGTGAATGAATCAACTAAATTTTAAAAGAAATTTAGTTTGAATACTATATTATCTTTCAAATCCGGGCATATGCCACCTACTAATAGGATTCTCTTTAACTTTTTCTAATAACATTGGGACTGAATGCCCTCCTATTGCATACCATGCAAATTCTGGTTGCCATCTATTATATACATCCGCTGATGCTTCTATTAATGGCTGAAAATGTGGATGATAATTATCATAGCCAGTTTCAGGGATTGGCTCATACCCAAATTGATAAAAGGTCATATAGAAACGAGCATCTTTAACTTTACCTTCATCATACATTTGTTGTAAACCTTCTCCAACAGCTGCATGGGAACTATTTTTGTCTAAGTAACTTGTTGCCTTAAACGATGCATTTGGATATTGTTCTTGAAAAGTTAAAATAGTATTTTTGACATCATCTGTGGTAATTTCTCCATCTTTATATTCTATGAAATGTATATTGTCTTGATCTACACCTAATATTTGTGCAGATCTAATAAATTCATTATTTCTTGCTTCAACAAATTGTTCAATTGTTAATTCAAAACCTAATTTATCACATATCACTTTATTAGCTGCACTTGCTCCACCATCGGTCATTAGGACTAAATGAACGTCATAATTGTTCCACAAGTGATCTAGAATAGCAACACCAAAAGTTAATAGTTCATCATCTTGATGTGGAACTAAAAAAATTGCTGTTTTTTGATCTTCTTCAGCTTTAACAACATAATTATTCAAAGAAGTTTCTAGAATAATAATTCCTAATATCAGTATAAACATTAGTTTTCTGTGAATAATAGTTTTTCGTTTAAACATTACATTAAACCTCACTTTAAAAACATTTTTAAATTTTATAAATAACTTTATTCGTTATTTATTCGAACAGAATTGCTTTTTAAATACTTAATGTTCGTCAGTATAAAACCCAAAATTCAAAGATTAAAAGAAACAACTGAGAAGAATAGGCACAAGAAATTTCAGAAGACTTTGTATCTCTAAATGTAAATTATATTTCTTTTAGAGATTGCTATTTATGTCAATATTCACTTACATATAGGAGACATCTATTCTATTTTTAGTATGTACTTTTGGTTAATTTCACCATGTAAAATGTTGATGTGTTTTTCCTTCTAAAGTATTCATTTTCAACTTATTATTATAACATATTACTAATGGATTATCGTATTTATACTCTACAAAACTTTGGAATAAAAAAAGACAAAAGGCAATAGCAATTTTTTAAAAAAATTGATCAAACTACTACAGAATTTATCAACAATAATCTTTGCTTTAGTAGATTGGTATAGCTAATTAGTTTAATAAGCCGAAAAGTATTGTCTGAAATAACATTGAGTTAAGATAGGTTAAATGCTATGGCATTAAGCAATGACAGTAGTAGAAATCATATAAAGAGAAGAGTCAAATTATTGATATAATAATATTATCGAGAAAAAGTTGACATATTTCAAAATATTTTTATTGTGTACTAATTTCTGATTTTGTAGTATAATTTAGGATGGAATTTATTTATAAATGTTAATTATTTTTAGAATCTAGGAGTACCTAAATACTAAAAGGGGATTTTATTTATGGTTGGGAATAATAATAAGAGATCGAGGATAGATACACGAAAACCAAAACGACGATTACGTAAAAGAATTAAATTTATTCTTTTACCGATGCTTTTGGCTTTTTTTGCAGTAACTTTCTATGGTGCCTATTTATATATTAAAGCGGATTCTGCGCTAAGTGGTGCGTTTGAAGATGGTGGACGCGATAAATCTGATTTAAGGGATGATTATGTAGATCCAAAATTTGATAATGTATCGATATTAATAATGGGTGTTGATGAGAATGAGGGGAGAAAAGGTAGAGAAATTGCAAGAACGGACGCTCTTGTTTTAGCGACTCTAAATAAGGATGAAAAAAGCATCAAACTTTTAAGTATCCCACGTGATTCTTATGTTTATATTCCGGAAGTAGGTTATGAAGATAAAATTAATCATGCGCATGCTTTTGGGGGAACTTATGCCACTATAGAGACAGTAGAAAGATTGCTAGACATTCCAGTAGATTACTATGTTAAATTGAATTTCCATGCTTTTGTAGATGTAATAGATGCTATAGGAGGAATTGAGGCGGATGTTCCTTACGAAGTAAAAGAATCAGATTCTGGCGACCATAGGGATAGTATCCACTTACTTCCAGGTAAACAGATACTAGATGGTGAAGAAGCACTGGCTTTTGCTCGTACTAGAAAGAAAGATAGCGATGTGGAACGGGGGAAGCGTCAATTAGAATTGATCGATTCAGTTATTAACAAATCAACCTCGGTTACATCAGTTTTTAAATATGATGATATTATCGAAGCAGTAGGTAACAATTTATCGACTAATATGACTTTTACTGAAATGAAAAGTTTTTTTTCATACGCTACCCATGGAAGTAAATTGAATGTCGAGAAACTATCACTTGAGGGATATGACTATCAACCAGAAAATATTTATTATTGGCAATTAGATGATGATGCATTACAAGAGACTATTAATATGCTTAAGGGACATTTAGAGTTATCAGAGTATGTAGATTCGTTTAATGAATCTACTGAATTTGAAAGTGCGGATCCATCTATAAATAATTAAATTGTAAATGGGCTATCCTGAAAAAGCAAGTGAAAATAACAAATTTGATTCGAATATTATATACTAGTTTTTTACATTTTAAAACTTGTTGAAAAGGCGATACTCCTGCTTATATGGATCAATCCATCATTAGAATGTCCGGATCATCATAGGCTCAAGCATGGGAATGAAGCTTTTTCAACGAGTTTGTGTTTTAATGAACTTTTTAGGAGATATTTTGGCTAAAGCAACTCTTTTATCTTGGAACATGAATTATTATAAAAATGATTGTAATAAAAAAATAATTATGGGGAGTTCTTAAAAGTAAATTAGTAAGAATGAAAGTATTTCTACAATGAATATTTGATTTGCTAAGAGTCAACTTACGAGGAGTGAAACAGATGAAAATTGTGAAAGTAAAAAACAATGAAGAATTAAGTGAGAAAGCGACAGAACTTTTTGTTCATGCGTTAAGTCGATTAGAAAAGCCAGTAATTGGCCTTGCCACTGGTTCAACTCCTGAAAGAATGTATGAAAAATTGACGGAAAAATGCCAAGCCGGTGACGTATCGTTTAAAAATGCGGTTACTTTCAATTTAGATGAGTATGCTGGCCTTACAGCAGGTAACCCAAACAGCTATCGTTTTTATATGGATGAAAAATTATTTAATCATGTTGACATACAAAAAGAAAACACACATCTCCCAAATGGGTTAGCAGATGATTTACAAAAAGAATGTAAAATATTTGATGATTCAATAACAAAAGAAGGAAACTTGGATTTTTTAGTATTAGGTATTGGTTTAAATGGCCATATTGGATTTAATGAGCCCGGAACGTCATTTGATTCACGAACACATGTTGTTGAATTAACGGAATCAACGAGAGAAGTAAATTCCCGTTTTTTCGATTCGCTTGATAAAGTCCCGACAGAAGCTCTTACAATGGGCTTAGGTACGATCATGGAAGCGAAAGAAATCATGCTTTTAGTGCAAGGTGATAAAAAAGCTGAAATACTTAAAAAGGTTCTACATGGTGAAATAACAGAAGAAGTTCCTGCCTCCATTTTACAACGTCACCCAAATACTACAATTATTACAGATGTAACGTTGTAAACTAATATTAGGCTGTTTAGGAAAAGTGAATTGCTCCCTATCCAGTAGACAGTAGAAATAAATAATCAACGACTTTAATTCGAAGTTTTGAACTAAGACCGTTTAATTAATTTTTTTCTTGTGACCTTTCGTAATTGTGAAAGTTATTTTCATTACCTTGGTTGCTCTTTAAAACTATCGCATTGAGAATCTTTTGATTTTCTCGAAATGTATTTATGTTTTATAAGATTTGGTAACCACTTCTCCAACATAAGTCATATAAGAAAAATACTCTTTTACAGCGAACGATGAATTATCATATAAGTCAGTTATATCTGTTACCTGCTTTCATTTAATTGATTTTAAAGTATTTATCACATGTAGTACTGAAAGCATTTCTACTTATTTCTAATTTGCTTCGCTATCTTTAATCGTTTTTTGGCTTGACGGATGATTCCATAGATGTACAAACTAAACTAAACATAATTCAACATTCAAATAGATTGGTATCTGTAGTCATTAAATAATGTATGGAGACAAAACAGAAAGAATTGTCAAATTCATTGGAATATACAGCTCTATTGCTGAGATCTACTGTTAGCGATTGAGGAAGAAAGCATTTAGGTTCGAAATGGAAATCGGTGATTCCTTGTTCCGAAGGGCGATTGATAAAGTGCATGCAAAGTTTTCTAACCTAGATTCCCTTGAAAGAAGCTGATATCAATTTTTTTGAGAAATTTAAAACAGTTGGAGAAAAGTTATACTTTTTCCAACTGTTTTATCTTAGGGGTTTTTTAGCCATCTCTTTATCACTGAATTACTTTCTTTTTAAATTGAAGGCTTTTGCGATTCCTTCAGCAGTCGCTTTCCCTAATTTATTTATATAACTTTGTTGTTTTAATTTTTCTGAATCACTCTTTGAATCTATAAATAAATATTCTATAAGTATTGCTGGCATGTTTGTGTTTCTCAATACACTAAAATCAGCTGTCTTTTTGCCCCTATCTCTTTCGCCAGCCTCTTTTGCTACATTTTCATGAACTATATCCTGATATTTTTTTGATTGATTGGAATTATTAGTAGGGTGAACATAGCTTTCAAAGCCAGTGCCCCCTCCAGCGTTAATATGAGCGCTTAAAAAGTAATCAGCCTTCCAGCTATTCGCCATTTTAGCCCTATCTTCCAACGTAATAAAGGTGTCATTTGTCCTAGACAATCTAACTTCAACATTAGAATAATTATTTATTAAATAATCTGCAATACTTTTCGAGATGGCTAATGTTAAATCTTTTTCTCTTAGACCGTTTCCAGTTGCACCAGAGTCATTTCCGCCGTGACCAGGATCAATGAATATTTTTACGTTTTTCTCGACTGAGTCGTGAACACTACTTTTTCGAACATACCCAATCCGATCAGAAAAGATAATTCGCCACCAGTTCCCGTAATCTGTGGCAATTGGAAAAGTTGCACCTTTATCTATGGTCCCAAAAGGGACTAACTTGCCTGATGTATTATCATACACTGTTGCTGCTTCTAAGGCAGTAAATGTACGTGATTGGTTTTTATAGTTTTTATTCAAGTTTTTTATACTACTTCCAGATGTGACAGAAGTGTCAGATTTTCTAACATATCCATATATATCGCCAAACTGGATACGATGCCAGTTTCCATAATCGCTTACTCTTGGATAGATTTGTCCTTTTTTTAACTCTCCAACTTTTTTAAGTGATCCACTTCGGTTATCATAAATAGGAATATTTCCTTCAGCTTTAAAGTATTTATCACTTTTAATGAACTCCGATTCTACGTCACTTTTTCGAACGTATCCTACACGATCAGAAAAAACGATTCGCCACCAGTTCCCATAATCTGTGGCAATCGGAAAGGTTGCGCCTTTATCTATGGTTCCAAAAGGTACTAATTTGCCTGATGTATTATCATACACTGTCGCTGTTTCTAAGGCAGTAAATGTACGTGATTGATTTGTATAGTTTTTATTCAAGTTTTTTATACTACTTCCAGATGCAACAGAAGTGTCAGATTTTCTAACATATCCATATATATCGCCAAACTGGATACGGTGCCAGTTTCCGTAGTCACTTACTCGGGGATAGATTTGGCCTTTTTTCAACTCTCCAACTTTTTTTAGTGATCCACTTCGATTATCATAAATAGGAATATTTCCTTCAGCCCTAAAATACTTATCACTTTTTAGGAACTCTGAGTCTACGTCACTTTTTCGAACGTATCCTACACGATCAGAAAAAACGATTCGCCACCAGTTCCCATAATCTGTAGCAATTGGATAGGACTGTCCTTTATCAATAACACCATAAGGGACTAGGCTACCAGACGTATTATCATATATAACAACATCCTTTAATGCTTTGAATGAACGAGACTGATTTTTATAGGCACTATTTTTATTTTTCAGGATTGAACCATTATCAGGAATCGTATCTGCCTTTCGTACATAGCCATAAATGTTACCATATTGTATTCGATGCCAGTTTCCGTAATCACTTACTCTTGGATATACTTGATTTTTTTTAAGTTTTCCTATTGGTTTTAAAGGACCTCCACCTCGATTATCATAGACAACCAAATCATCTTTTGTTACTTTAAAATAATTCGTAGATACACCTTTCCATGGATCGGCTGAAGAGGTCGTAGCTCTTTGTAATGTGCTAAAAGACGTAGTAGCTCTAACTGGCTGTTTATGGTTTTCATTATCAATTTGTTCAGTATTCTTTTGAGCGTTTTGATTGATCTCATCATTTAAAGAATCGGATAAATCGTCTGCTTCGTATTCATTACCTGTGAGATCACTAGAATCTTCTACCAGTTCATCATCTTGATTTTGAACTACTTCCTCTACTTCTTCAGTTGGAATATTAGGAATCTCCAATTCAACTTCACTGTCTGTTTCCTTATCCTCATTTATTATGACGTACTTCAAATTACCTATATAAATAAATGTAATTCCTAATTCATCTTTAAAAACGGGATAAGATATTTCTTTATTAATTAGAAGCTGGACCCTGTCAAAGGTCTCTGTTGAATATACCTTTGTGTCTTTGGAAAGGGTTTGCTCCATTCCGTCTATTGTATTAATATAAATAAATTCGAGTGAACTTGAATGGTTATTAACCTCTTCGACTGAACTAAATGGGATTGTAATGTCTCCATTGGAAAATTGTATACGAACTACACTGTCCTCTAATTTCCCATAAAGATATGTACCTTCTACTATAGTTATACCTTCATCTAAATCTATTGTTTCTGTCACTTGTAACAAATGATAGGAATCGGGCTCATTTGCATAAGATATTTTGGGAGAGAGACAAAAAACTAAAAATAGAGCAATTGTCGAAAAAAGGATGTTTTTTAATTTCAAGTTTATATCACCTTTTTCTCTTAAACCTATGTTATTTTCTACCACTCTCTTATTTTCACCTCCTTACAAAAGATCGATTAGTAAAGGCCTACTTATTCGACTAGTTCATTTGGTTCAAGATTCTTTATACCTATTATTAGATTTACATTTAAAGTAGTAAATAAGTTTGAAGCCTTATTATCTATTTTAGTGTAATATAGTGATTTTGTCGAATAATTTCTCATGCATTTTAATAGTATTAGCCTTATTTATATAATCGGCAAAACGAATGAAAAAGTGTTGAAAAGTAGCAAAAATAGTACTAAATGAATCAGTCATGTTGTGACAGTTGATCCGACAATTTGTAAATATTTTTAAATTCTTTATCAAAGGATGCCACTTTTCGTGATCGAGTTTCGATTATAGTGGTGAAAGCGGGGTGATAACTGATGGCAACAAGTACATTGATGAAATCCCAAGTGCGTCTCGTTTTGGAAAATGGAAAACATTCTACAAGTGGAAACCCTATTTTCAAAACGAAATCATTTAATAACGTAAAAACAGACGCAAGCCCAACCCAGTTGTTTGCAGTAGCTACAGCACTAGCTAATCTACAAACACTTCCACTTCATAGTGTCGAGCGATTCGACCACTCTGAGATTGAGGGGCAATAAAGGTTTCTCCATTATGGAGGGATACGAGGGAGAAAAATTAAGTGAGGAAGTTGATGTAGGATGGGGGAAGCATCCTTCATGACATTCGGAAAATTGCAGGAGAGGAGGGGACAAAGTGAAAAAATTAGAATTACTATTTGAAAATGAAGAAGGAAAAACCGTCACATATTCATTGGATAGTCCAGTAGATCCAGCAGATGAAGTTGCAATAAACACGGCAATGGATGAAATTATCGCACAAAATGTTTTCGATTCTACTGGTGGAAATATTGTTGCCAAAAAAGGAGCTCGTATCGTTGAACGTGTAGTAACCGACATTGATATCGGAATGTAATGATGAAAGTGAAATGGAAGGAAGATAACGAGACCAGTGGTGCAAATCTCTGGTCTCTTTTTTTACAAGCTAGGAACTTTTTTAGTAAAGGCTCTAAGAAAATGGATTGGAAGTTAATCTAGTGCTGGGTAGTTAAGTAATTTTGTGAATTTGCCGGAATCAAACTTAGCACCTAATAAATTGCGTTACCTTTTAAGTAGGGGCAGTTTTAGTAGAAGTTCCTTAAAAAAGTATCCCGAACCGATGGTAAGGAGGCGACTTTAATGGAAACCTGGGTAACGTTTATCACCGAGCTAAGTTTTCCGATCGCGATAACGTTCTATTTGTTGCACCGTATTGAAGGAAAGCTAGATGTGTTGAACGAATCAATCCGGATATTGCCAGAGAAAATGAAATAATATTGTATAATGATTGAGCTCCTCTTAGGGAAAGGGGAGTTTATTTGATGTTGCCTTAAAACGTAATTTTGGAAAGTGTGCATACATATAGTCGGAAAAATAGTTTTCTAAAGCTGATTCTTTTCATATCAATTTTCTTTTACCTATTTTAGTGCCTATAGCATTGCATAATAATTTGAAATCAATATATTGAGCTCGTAAATTTTTGTCATATGAAGAACTAGCCCCATAGAGTCTCCGGTTATTATCAGTTTTTTTGAGAGTAATTACATAAATGGTTACTATTCATTTTCTTTGTGGTCATCTTGGATAAACATAGGAAGTAAAACAGTATGATGTGAATGCTCGGTAGTAAGGAACCAAGGGATTATATGCTTTATAAATATCAATTGAATTTTTAAATTAAATGTTGTATGATAATTTTAACGCTTTCACAGTTAGATCGATCTAAAAACTCAATTATTTTTGCTAATGGCCGAAAGAACGTTTTCTAAAAGTAGATCGATTTACTTGAAAAAGATATAACTTTAAATTTTACGCACTAAAAATTAGATCGATCCAAAATCAACTGAGGAGGAATTAGTGTGACACAACAATTTTCATTAGCTTATTTGACAGTGGTGAATACTCCACCGCCAGAGATGACGTATATGGCAGCTCGTGCAGGGTATGACTTTGTCAGTCTTCGCCCAATTTATATGGGATTGCCTGGCGAACCAAATTTTTCATTGGCGCAAAATAGCCAGCTTTTGAAAGAAACGAAACAAGCATTGAAAGACACAGGCTTAAAATTATTAGATATTGAACTTGCTAGAATTGCAGATGGAGTTGACCCGAAACAATATGAGCCAGAGCTTGAAGTTGCAGCAGAACTTGGTGGAAAGCATGTGTTGAGTAGTATTTGGACGGATGATCGCGCATATTATATCGAGCAATTTGCTAAGCTTTGCGAATTGGCTGATCAGTACGGATTAACGGTAGAACTTGAATTTGTTCCAATTGCAAGCGTTTCAAATCTAGCAGGTGTGGTTGATGTGTTAAGTACTGTAGATAAAAAGAACGCTGGGCTTATGATTGATATTCATCATTTCCACCGATCACATGATACAATTGACGAGTTACAAAAGGTACCAAAAGATTGGTTCCGTTTTGTTCATCTATGTGATGCTCCAGGCGTTATTCCGACAGATCATGACGAGATGATCCGCATCGTTCGAGAGGCTCGTTCATACGTTGGTGAAGGCGGTATCGATGTAGCGGGCATCGTAAATACGATTCCACAGGTCCCTTATTCGATTGAACTACCAAATAAACAACAGTCCGATTTACTTGGGTATGAAGAATTTGCTCGTCGATGCCTAGTAACTGCAAAAGAATATTTTGCAAAACATCCAAGAAATAAAGAAAAAGTGAATTGCTAATTCAAATGATGATTGCAATGGTATACTATTTTAAGAAAGAAAGACGAAACGGAGTGTAGTATAATGACAACGGATATATTTGAAAATAAAAAAGCACCATATATTTGTACACCTTTAACGGGAAAAACAAAAGTAGAAGTGTTGGATCAACTAGAAAAAATCCTTCCACAAACACCAGATTTAATCGAATGGCGTGCAGACTTTTTAACAGATTTAGCGGATGTAGAACTTGTTTTAGCACTTGTTGCAGAGATTAAGAATACAACGGATATTCCACTTTTATTTACAATTCGTGCAGCACATGAAGGCGGAGAGGAAATTTCGTTAACTGAAGATGAAAAGGTACATTTAATTAGTGAAGTTTGCCGCAAAACAAAAGTAGATTTTGTTGACTATGAAACATCAAATGAAGAAAAATTTGTAAAAGCAATACGGTCAGTATCGAAAGAAAATGGAAAACAATTAATTTTATCGTATCATAATTTTACTTTCACACCTGATAATGAAGAAATTGTCAAACGTGCAAAACTAGCAGAACAGCATGGAGCAGATATTGCCAAATTTGCGGTTATGCCTAAGACACAGGAAGATGTGCTTCGTTTACTAGAAGTGACAAAAACAATTGACGATTTACTCGATGTGCCAGTCGTTACAATGTCAATGGGTGATATTGGTGGTTTAAGTAGAATCGTTGGTTGGGCATACGGCTCCATCATCACATTTGGAGTTGGAGTAGAACTTTCGGCTCCAGGTCAAATACCAGTTAAAAAATTACGTGAAACAATTAAATTAACTCAGGAATTAGTTCCGAGTTGGGAATAAGTTAATAAAAAGTTCATTCGTAGCTGAACGCTAGAGGGCAGGGATTCTTGTCCTCTTTTTGTATATAAGATTAAGCATGCTTCATGATATGATGAGGAACGCAATAAGATTGACGAGTATGCACACCTAATGCAATGCGGAACTTCTTCATCAAAGTGCTGAAACTTTGGGCAAAGTGCGTAAACTTGCGAGTGAAGTGCTGAAATTTCGGGCAAAGTGCGTAAACTTTCGAGTAAAGTGCTGAAATTTCATCCAAAGTGCGTAAATCTTCCATTAAAAAAGAAAGGATGGTCTTATGAACGAAAACTGTGAGAATACAATGGGGTATAACCCGTACTGGAACCATATTGGACTGAAGGAGATTGAGTTGGCAAATGGTCATTCTGTACTTGAATTGCCGATTATCCATGAAATAACGCAAAGTAGAAAAACGGTTCATGGTGGGGTAATTGCAAGTTTAGTAGATGCGGCGGTTGGATCTGCCTTACGTTCACGAGTTGAAAAAGGACGTGGTGGGGTTACCGTTGATTTAAAGGTGAATTATTTAAGACCAGCAGTTGGAGAAAAATTGGTCGCAAAAGGGCGGATTGTTAAGCTAGGAAAATCAATAGTCGTCGGAGAAGCGGTTATTGAAAATGATGAAGGCAAAGAGGTTGCAATTGGCATTGCAACATATATGATGAAAGAAAAGGATGTATAAAAAATCTTGTCTATAAAGACTTGGTTGCAAAAAAGTGGGAAATAAAAATGTAATAGAGAGAAGGGATACAATGAAGGAAAAAGTGACTATTCGCAGTACAGATTTATATGTCAATCCAATTGGTCTTGGAACGAATGCAGTTGGGGGACAAAGACTTTATCCAAATATAAAGGATGAAGCAGGCAGGGCATTTTTGCTGACAGCGATTGAAAATGATGTCAACTTTTGGGATACCGCTTTTAGTTATGGACCAAAACGCTCAGAAGAAATTATTGGGGAAGTGCTTGCAGAAACGAAGCAACGTAAAAATATCGTCATTGCAACGAAGGCCGCACATACTTATGTGGACGGAAACACTATTTTCGATAATTCACCAGCATTTTTAAAGCAAGCAGTAGAAGAAAGCCTGAAAAGATTGCAAACGGACTATATTGATCTATTTTACATCCATTACCCGGATGAAAAAACACCGAAATACGAGGCAGTTGGTGCATTACAAGAATTAAAGGAAAAAGGGATCATTCGTGCGATCGGAGTGTCGAACTTTTCACTTGAACAATTAAAAGAAGCGAATCGGGATGGTTATGTGAATGTCGTTCAAGGGGAGTATAATTTAATAAAACGAGAGGCCGAAAATGATTATTTCCCATATACGTTGGACAATAATATTTCCTTTGTCCCTTATTTTCCTTTTGCTTCTGGGTTATTGGCTGGTAAATATACGGCAGAAACAACATTTGCAAAAGGAGATTTACGAGCGAAACAAGCACATTTTCAAGGAGAAACTTTCCAACAACATTTACAAAATGTTGACAAACTACGCCAAATAGCTACGAGTAAAGGTGTGGAAATTGCTCATCTTGTGCTAGCTTGGTATTTAACGCAAGATGCGATTGATGCTGTAATACCTGGTGCCAAACGTAGTGATCAAGTGTTAAGCAATTTACAGGCATTAAACGTTAAGTTAACAGAAAAAGAGATAAATGATATCGATCAGATATTTGTTTATTAAAGTTAAAAAAGATGTTCCCTCTATTTTTGAAGGAACATCTTTTTAATTTAGGTGCTGTTAGATGTAAAAACGTTTTTACAGAAAATGAGGAATCGCGATCATCCTATCCCTTAAAATTTACGTAGGAAAATATTAACAATGCCCATTTCATTCTATGATTCTTAAGAATATTTAATAATATGAAAAAAATTATGTTGAAAAATGTAATTTATTCTATTATAATCAATGTAAACGTTTTTACAAAAAAGATCTTATTATATTTTATAAGGTGGTATTAACAAGGTTATAAACGATGTAAACGTTTATATATAACAATGAAATTGGAGGTTCAAATGGGCCAGAAAATTACCATTAAAGAAGTAGCCAAACAGGCAAATGTTTCAGTAGCAACCGTTTCAAGAGTACTAAATGGACGGGATAGGGTTAGTAAGGAAACGAAAGAAAAAGTATTAAAGGTTGTTAAAGAACTGAATTATGTACCGAATACAACGGCGGTATCGATGATTACAAAACAAACGCAAATGTTGGCGGTTGTTGTACCTGATATTGAAAACCCTTTCTATACAGCAGTCATTAAGGGAGCAGTTAGTGTAGCGCGTCAAGAGGGTTACTATGTATTTGTATTTTCAACAAATGACAATGTAAAGGAAGAAAGCATATTTTTTGAAAGTGCACAAGGTAGAAATGTAGATGGAGTCATTCTTGTCGGTGCACATAAAGAGGAAGCGTTTTACAAGAGTATTAATAAACCCGTTGTTTTGGTTGATCGTTACATTGAAGAAAGTGGGCTGGACGGTGTAGTGATTAATAACTTCAGGGGAGCATATGATGCAACCACCCATTTTATTGAAAATGGTCATCGGAATATCGCGGTTATTATTGGTCCGCAAGATTTCAATGATGGAACCGAAAGATATTGGGGGTATGAACAAGCTTTAAAGGATCATAATATTGAACCAGTTAATGAATATTACAAGGAGGGAGATTGGACAGAGAAACATGGTTACGAATCAACCTTTGAATTAATGAATGGTTCTAATCCACCTTCCGCCATTTTGGGCGCAAATAACATGATCTGCCAAGGAGCTATTAAAGCGTTAAGAGATTTAAAACTGGAAATTGGGAAAGATATCTCGTTAATCGGCTTTGATGAAAATGATATTGCTGAATTTGTCGAACCAAGAGTATCTGTTGTAAAACGTCCTACACATGAAATGGGAGTACATGCTACGGAGATATTAATTCAAAAATTAACAAAAAAGGAATCAACTAGTACCGTTCCAAAGAAAGTAACATTAGGCTGTGAACTACTAAAATTTGGTTCTGTACGGAATTTACGTAACGGAGGTTGAGGGAAAATGTCTACGATTTTGGTGGCGGGAAGTATGAATATCGATATCGTTACAAAAGTAAATCGACATCCATTACCTGGGGAAACAATACATGGAATGGAAACATCTCTTTTTCCAGGGGGAAAGGGTGCGAATCAAGCAGTTGCCGCTGCAAGATTAGGAGCCTCCGTTTGTATGGTAGGAGCAGTTGGAAATGACCTTTTTGGAAACGAAATAAAGAGAATTTTATCAGATGATGGTATTGACCTTACCCATGTGAAAGAAAAAAACAGTACTACTGGAATGGCACTCATCACCATAGATCAAACAGGTGAAAATAATATTATTTTAAGCCAGGGAGCAAATGGACTTATTACAAAAGAAGATATATCCAGAGTATCATATGATAGGTTCGATGCCATATTATTACAAAATGAAATTCCATGGGAAGCAAATGCATTTGTTTTGGAAAAAGCGCAACATCATCAAGTAAAAACAGTTTTTAACCCAGCACCCGCTCTAGCCATTTCAAAAGATTATTTATCACTGATTGATATATTAATTTTAAACGAACATGAAGCGACTGAAATGACACAATATAAATGCGATACAAAGGAAGATATAGTAAGATCAGTACAATTCCTAATTGACTGTGGTGTGAAAGAAGTAATTATTACATTAGGAAAAAAAGGGTCATTTTATATGAACAATAAGCAAAAAGTATATTCTACTGCTGCTTTACAAGTACCGGTAGTAGATACGACAGCCGCTGGAGATACATTTATCGGAGCGTTTATCGCAAAATATATGTCAGGACATTCAGTTGAAAAAAGCTTGGATTATGCTTCTGTAGCGGCTGCGATTTCTGTCACAATAGAAGGCGCTCAAAACTCAATACCAAACGTGGACAAAGTAAATAACTTCATGCAAAGAAAGGAAGAATCTATGTGAGTACCTTATCATCAGAAAACCTTATTCTTCTAAATAATGTATGTAAAGATTTTGATACACCAAAAGGAAAAATTACCGTGTTACAACATATTAATTTAACTGTAAATAAAGGGGAGAAAGTTTGTATTGTAGGTCCATCGGGATGTGGTAAAACGACAATATTAAATATGATTGCTGGTTTTTTACAGCCTTCTAGTGGAGAAGTGTCCATCAACGGAAAGAAGGTGGTCAAACCTGGCCCTGACAGAACAGTAGTATTTCAAAAAGATTCGGTATTTCCATGGTTGACTGTAAGAAAGAACCTTGAATATGGACCGAAAGTTAGAGGTCTCCCGCGAAGTGAATGGGAATCAAAAATTGATTTTTATTTGGAAAAAGTAAAACTCACTGAATTTGCTGATCGATATCCGAAAGAATTGTCTGGAGGTATGAGAAAAAGGGTGGATATTGCCAGAGCTTATATTAATTCACCAGAAATACTACTAATGGATGAACCGTTTGGACCTTTAGACGTAATGACAAAAGAAGTAATGCAAAAAGACTTATTAGATTTAACACGTGAGGAAAACAAAAGTATTATTTTTATTACACATGATATCGAAGAAGCTGTTTTTCTGGGGGATCGTGTCATCGTCATGACAGCTCGACCAGCAAAAATTCATTCCGATATAAAAATTCCGTTTCCTAAGGATAGAGATCCATCTTTAAAAATGGAGCCCGAATTTCAGCGGCTTCGTAAACAAATAGACGGAATATTTAAAGGAGTTGAACAAGAGTGAATAAATTTTTCCATCGTTCGAAGTGGATGCTTGTGAGTATCGGTTCTTTGCTCGTAATGTTGATTCTTTGGAAGATACTAACAAGTGGTACTGGGTTAATAAAACCACTATATTTTCCGAGTCCAGAAGGTGTTTGGGCTGCGATTACGATGATGAATGAAGGTGTCTTTTACCATGCAGGTGCGACATTGATTCGTGTTGTGGTTAGTTGGTTTATTGGTTCAGCAATTGGAGTTATTACTGGACTTATCCTTGCTAAAAGTAAATGGACATTCCATATCTTAAACCCGATTATTGAAGCATTACGCCCAGTTCCACCAGTCGCACTCATTCCACTCGTATTAATTTGGTTTGGTGTAGGAGATTCGGGCAAAATATTTTTAAGCGCTTTAGCGTGTTTTATGGTTATGGTTGTTAACACGATTGTTGCATCAGGAAACGTTCCACCCGTATATTTACAAGCTTCCGAAACATTAGGTGCAACACCTGGAAAAACATATCGTACTGTAGTACTGCCAGCTATTATTCCAGAAATCATGTCTGGAGCAAGAATTGGGATTGCATTATCTTTTGCTGTAACTGTTGCAGTTGAATTTATGGGGGCAAAATATGGTGTAGGTTATCTTATTATGCAAGCAAGTCGAACATTAAATACAGAGGTAGTTATTCTAGGGACAATTATTATTGGAATAGAGGCTTTCTTATTAGAAAGATTGCTAAAAATAATTAGTTCAAAAGCAACAAAATGGACCGAAAATCCTAATTAATTTTACTAAAAGAAGAGGTGGAAAAGATGAAGAGAACAAGTAAGGTTTTGAGTTTGCTACTAATCATAGCACTTGCGATGTCTGCATGTGGCGGAGCTTCAGAAAAAAAGGAACAAGCAGGAAATGGATCAAAAGAAGAATTAACGAAGATAACGATTGGAGTTTCTCCTTTTCAAGATACACTCCTTCCGATCATTGGAGAAGAGAAAGGATGGTTTGAAGAAGAGGGACTTGATGTTTCATTTGAAATGCTTGCATGGAATGCAGTCATGCCTGCTTTAGCTTCTGGTTCTGTTGATGTTGCTGTTTACAATACAACTGGTATTGTTTCTGGACATAATAAAATGGAAGAAGCGATTTTCCTTTATCCATGGAATATTTTTACGGAAGGACAAGCGATGATGGGGCGTCCTGATGTTGGATTTAAAACTGTAGAAGATTTTGAAGCTGAAGGAATGTCTCATGAGGACGCTGTAAAAGAAACAGCCCTACAACTTAAAGGAAAAACGATTGTTACAACAATGGGAAGCGATATGGGTAAAAGTGTCATTGAAGTGACAGAAAACAATGGAATTGCTAGGGAAGATTTTGAAGTCATCGATATGGACCCTGACCAAGGATTGGCAGCGTTTATTTCAGGAACTGGTGATGCTTATGTTGGTGGTATTCCACAACGAACACGATTAGAAAAAGAAGGATATACAACGATGTTAGTTGGGCCTGATCTTGCTCCTGTACCAATAAATGGTTGGATCTCAACTGATTCATTCACAAAAGAAAATGAAGAGGCACTTCTAAAATTACAGCATGTCATGTTTAAAGTTATTCGTTACACAGAGGAGAACATGGAGGAAGTTGGTAACATCATCACAGATAAAATAAATTCTGAGACAGGTGCGGGAATGACCGTTGATCAATTTGAAAAATATTTTACAGAAATTGAAGATTTCCCAGGAAATGCAGCGCTCGTAAATGAAAACATCCTTGATGAAAAAGGTTTCGGGTATTGGAAAAGAACTTGGGACAATGATAATAAATATTTTGTTGAGGTAGATAAATTAATTCCTAAAGAGGTTCCATATTCTGCATTTAAAGGGGAAGAATTTCAACAAAAATATATGGACAAATATGGTGCAGATGAAAGCGGTTATTAAATAAGTAGAATAAATGACTGGAACTAGATTAGGAGGAAATAACATGACTGTCAGACTTCATAATATAGTAACGGGTGCTTTAGAAAGTAGTTATGCAACGAGTGTATTTGGAAGTCCTGAAAAACACCCATTAGTAACAAAAGAAGAACTTGTACCATTCGGGTATAAAGAGAGAAAATACAACGAAGACGGGACAGTGGAACCAGGTTTAATGGTGCCAGTACCTATTTGGTTTATCGAAGGTGAGGACAAAAACATCCTCATTGATACAGGTTTAGGTGATTGTGAAGAAATCATGGAGCTACAAAATCAATACGGTATTGATTATATTGCAACGAAAACAAAAGAACAGGAAATTACAACTGCATTAGCAGCTAAAGGGTTGACCCCTGATGATATTGATATTGTTGTCTTAACGCATTTGCACTTTGACCATATTGGCAATAACGAGTTATTTAAAAATGCAACATTTATTGTGCAGAAGGAAGAAATTCCATTTTTAATCAGTCCACCAAAATTCACTAACTTTTATTACCGTGAATGGCAACATAAAATTACGGCGATTAGTGATCGTTTAAAAGTGATTGAAGGTAATATGAAATTGACGAAAAACATTGAATTAATACAAGCGGGTGGACACACTCCTGGACAAATGATTATTATGGCAAACACAATGGATGGGAAAGTGTGTCTAGCATCGGACTTTCTGTATAATTACTCGAATATTCGACATGAATGGCCAATGGGTCCAATTTGGAATGTACAACAATGGGTAAATAATTTCCAATATATTAAGGGAAACTCGGATATCATCGTTCCGAACCATGATTATGAATTTTTTGAATATTATCCAAATGGAATTATAGGATAAAAAATTGATTGATGTTAAAAGAGAAATGAGAGAATGGGGAGATTTAGATGTCATTGAAAATATTATTTGCAGGTGAATCATGGATGAAACATATTATCCATGTAAAAGGATTCGATAGTTTTACAACTTCGGAATATGATGAAGGTGTTAAGTGGATTCGAGAAGCTTTTTTAGAAGAAGGACATGCATTTGATTATTTACCTAGCCATGTAGTTCCAAACCAGTTTCCAACAACATTAGAAGAACTTAAAAAATATGATGTAGTGATTATTAGTGATGTAGGGGCAAATTCATTGTTATTGTCAAGCACAACTTTTGATCAATCTGTCGTAGCGCCAAACCGTTTACAATTGATACATGATTATGTAGAACAAGGTGGCGGATTTATGATGATTGGTGGTTATTTAACCTTCCAAGGAATTGAAGCGTTAGGTAAATACTATGGAACGCCAATTGAAAAGTGTTTACCAGTGAATATGCACCCACATGATGATCGTATGGAGAAACCTGAAGGAATCATTCCGTTAGAAATGAATGGGGGACATCCTATTTTGAAAGGAGTTCCATCACAGTGGCCCGCATTTCTAGGGTATAATCAATTAATTGCAAAAGACTCTGCTGAAGTGTTAGTAAAAGCTGGAGATGATCCTTTCTTAGCTGTTCATGAATATGGCGATGGGAGAACAGCAGCTTTTGCATCGGATTGTTCTCCGCATTGGGGGCCAAAGGAATTTTTAGATTGGGACGGCTACGCTAATTTATGGAATGGCATCGTCACTTGGCTTGCTAAAAAATAAATTGTACTTAAATGAGGAGACTAGCACGTCCCTGCGATTACGTTACTCGTCGCAATAAAAATGATTTTTCGAAGAGGTCTTGTAGATTCATTTGCTGGACCTCTTTTAATAATGAAAAAGTATTTATTTTAGTACTTTTATAAGTATTTTTTAAGTGTCTGGAAACGATGTGTGAATTAGAGCATATGAAATTTTGAACAATTATCAAGCTTCTGGACACTAAAAGATGTAATCCGTTTTGCTCATTAATTTATTTTTTGGAGTCAAAACCGTTGAAGTAATTTATCTCATCCTATCAAATCATCTTCATTATTTTTGTATGTTATTGATTGGTAATATTAGCTGCTCATTCACTTTTTGGATTTGTTTTTTTGCATCTGTCATCATTTTTTCCATTAAATCAGAAACGGTTGGCATATCTTCAATTAATCCAGAAACTTGACCACCATTCATAAATCCTGTTGTTAGATTGCCTTCTAAAGCACCTTTTGTATGTTGAGCTTCTGTTGTCATCTCGTTATATTCCTCTACTGAAATGCCTGATTTTTCTCTCGTGTGAATTGTTTCGACATATGGACCTTGTAATACACGTCTTGTCTGATCGACTGATCTTCCAATAATCATTGTTTCTGTATCGCTCGCTCCGATAACTTTTTGCTTATAAAGATCATGAAAAGGTGCTTCTTTCGTTGCGATAAACCGTGTACCCATTTGAACACCGGAAGCACCAAGCATGAAAGCAGCGGCAAGCCCTTTACCGTCACCAATTCCACCAGCAGCAATAACAGGGATCGATACATTTTTTACGATTTGGGGAATTAATGTCATTGTCGTAAGTTCAAGATTTGAATTAATTCCTGCTGCTTCAAACCCTTCGGCAACAACGGCATCTGCACCTGCAGACTCTGCTTTCTCGGCATGTTTAACTGCAGCGACGATAGCAAGAACTTTGATGTTATTTTTCTTTAATAATGGAATAATTGGAGCTGGGTTTCCTGCTGATAGGGAGACAACTGGTATTTTTTGTTCGATGACAAGCTCGATTAATTCTTTCGTATATGGAGAGACATTGATCGCTATATTGACAGCAAAAGGTTTTTTCGTACGTTTTTTTGTTTCCACAATAATTTGTTGCACCTCATCTGGCTTCATTGTACCACATCCGATGGTGCCAAGCCCCCCCGCTTCTGATACAGCCGCCGTTAGTGGGGCATTACTTATATTTCCCATCCCACCTTGAATAATCGGATAGTTGATTTGTAACATGTTGCAAAAGTGATGGCTCATTTCCTATTCGCTCCTTTTATAAATTACTTTTAAAAAATTACCCTTTTTGTAAGGGTTTCTTTAAGCATTCTCCCGAAAACTGTTATCCTTCTATGTTTATAAATTGAGTTATTTTCATAGATAGCTAATTAAAAGGATAAATCTGAACATGAGATATTGAAGAATCTTCCTATTCGAACAGCTAAGGCTTTCACTCTAAGTGGTCGACTTTTCTGGTCGGCTAAAAACGGTCACGTCCCAGGACTGCGCTGAATGCTCATCCCATCGGAAACATTTGGGACCGCCTTTACGACTGCGATTACTCGTCGAAATAAACATTGTGCGTCAGGCCCATGTAAGAATAGGAGCGCTTTAGCATGACGAAGGCTTAGCGGCCGGTCGCTAAAAACATTCATCTAGAGTTGAAACCATTAATTAATCTTCGGTATTCGGATTTTTAACTGACATATTGAATGATGAAATTGATTTAGTTAGTGTTGCTAAAACGATATTGACACACGAAATGTATTTCTGTATTATTAGTATAACATAAAAATAAGGTTACGTTATAATTACGTTATATAAAATTTCAAGGAGTGAAAGTGGTGTGTAAATATACAATTGTAAATCAAGATACATGTATTTCATGCGGAAGTTGTGGGGCAATTGCGCCGGATATTTTTGCCTATGATGATGCGGGATTATCCTATTTTATTGGGGATGATAACGTTGGGAATATCCCAGTTGACGAGGATGTTTTATTTGATTTGGAAGATGCGCATGATGAATGTCCAACAGGATCGATTAAAGTTTCGAATGAGCCGTTTAATGGAGATCCTTTAAAAGAAGCTTTTGAACAGGGGGCTTAAATGGATGAAAGAAATAACAGACATAACCATAATCGGTGCGGGTCCTGTTGGCTTGTTTACTACTTTTTATGCAGGAATGAGAGAAGCCTCTGTCCATCTCATTGATAGCATGCCAAGTGTTGGTGGGCAATTGGCAGCTCTTTATCCGGAAAAAAACATCTATGACATTGCTGGATTTCCAAAAATTAAAGCGCAAGATTTAGTGAAACAACTTCATCTGCAAGCACTCACGTTTTCACCAAAAATAACATTAGGTGAAGCAGTTTTAGATGTGAAGCAACAAGAAGATGGGGTTTTTGTTATCGTGACTTCGAAAGACGTGTATTATACAAGAGCCATTATTATTACAGCTGGTGCAGGGGCATTTGAACCACGTCCATTAGAAGTGGAAAATGTACAAACGCATCGAAAAAACATCCATTACTTTATTAAAAATGTCGCTGAATTCCAAAACAAGCGCGTGCTCGTTTGTGGTGGGGGTGATTCTGCAGTAGATTGGTCTTTAACACTTGAACCAGTTGCCGAAGAGGTGACATTAGTACATCGTCGTCACCAATTTCGTGCCCATGAATCAAGCATAACGGAACTTAAAAACTCGACAGTGCATGTGGTCACTCCCTTTGAAATAAAAAAACTAATCGGGAATGGTGAACGATTGGAGCAAGTCTTAATTCAAAAGGTTCGCGAAGAAGAAAAGGCATTTATAAATGTCGATCAAATTATTGTCAGTTATGGATTTATCACAGATTTAGGCCCTTTAAAAGAATGGGGTTTAGAGATTGAACGTAATTCTCTGCGTGTCAATCAACAGATGGAAACGACTATTGCGGGAATTTATGCAGCAGGAGATATTTGCACGTATAAAGGAAAGCCGAAACTAATTGCAACTGGGTTTGGAGAAGCAACCATTGCTGTCAATCAAGCGAAGTTGATGCTTGATCCGAAGGCACGGGTCAATGTTCATAGCACTCACTTATTTGAGAAAGTATCGAATTAATGGCTCGCCAAAACAAAAAAACTTGACAATGTAGTCAAGTTTTTTTATTGTTCAATTAGCTCACCAAGTTCAAAGATCGACTCAAAAAAACGTTTCGCTGGTTTCGATAAAATATTATTATAATCTTTAAATAATGATGTTGCAGAATCACCAAGCCATTTTTCTGGTAAAAGCTCATCAGGTAAACTCGGATCAATAAATAAAAATTTGCGATATTGATGGACAAGCCAAGCACTTTTAACAAAACAGCTGCTATCACTGATTTCATTCTTATTTATTTTACTTTTATCGATCACATATTTCTGGCTGTATTGTTCAATAAATTGCGCATATCGTTCATTAATTTCATCAAGATCCCAACATTTTTTGACTAATTCCTCATTTGTTTGCATACCTTTATATGTGGCTTGGAAATAGCTGACATAATCTTCAATTTCGTATTTTTTTATCATTCGCGTCATTTCATCTTCTAAATCGTTAGGTGTTATCCAGCAACTGTTTGATAAAAGGCCAAAACCACTCCAAACTAACTCTTCCCTTAATTTATCTCGTAAATGTCTTTTTTCCTCAGGAATGGTATAAACGAGAATCCACCATTTACCTTCCCAAGGTGGGGTAGGCTCTTTATAAATTCTTTTCGAGGCTTCCTTCATACGAGCTACCCCTTGTTCGGTAAGGAAGTAATAGCTTTTGTTTCCTCTTTTTTCTGACTTTAGCCATCCTTGTTTGCTCATACGTGAAACAGCTGCTCGGACTGCTTGCTCGTTATGGCCAAATGCCTCTAATAATTTAATTAAACTTCCTATCCAAATAACATTTCCGTAATGTCGAATATAATCTCCATAAATCGTAAAAATCATGGAGCGTGTGCTAAAATTTTTATCCATCGCTAATCCTTTCTTATTGCATACGTGTAGCTAAGGCTTGACGATAAGCCAAGTTTTCTAACCGTATTTATAATGATGATTTAATAACCTTGATGATGCAATTTTCACTATTATAACATAAAGTCAACTTTATATACCATTTTCTCATCGTCATACACATATTTCGTTATACGATATTTTTCTGTAAACTGGTAAACAAATCTCTACAATAGATTTTCCCTTATTTAGTTATAAAAATGATATTGACACAATATATGATTATATATATAATTTACATAACGTAATAGTAACGTAATTTATTTTAATGTCATATAAGTGTTGCAATGAGGTGAATGATTCATACAATCCTATATTATTGTAAGCGTTTACTTCATTGAAAATATGTGATGGGATGGAGGATGACATGTTTTTATCATTATTTGGTGCAGTAGAATCAGGAGCAATTTATGCGATTATGGCTCTCGGTGTATATTTATCTTTTAGAGTGCTCGATTTCCCGGACTTAACGGTTGATGGAAGTTTTGTAACAGGAGCGGCAGTTGCAGCTATTTCGATTATGAATGGATTGTCACCTGTTCTCGCAACTATTTTAGGTGCAACGGCAGGTTTTTTCGCGGGGTGTATAACAGGTATTCTTCATACAAAAGGAAAAATTAATGCGTTATTATCAGGAATTTTAATGATGATTGCACTCTATTCAATTAATTTACGGATTATGGGATCTCCACAAATTTCATTATTAAATGAATCGACATTAAAAACACAGTTCATCTCGTTTTGGGAGAAAATTGGATTTGATCATTTGTTAAATAATCTTCTTACAATGGTAGGAATTGAACGAGTTCCTCCAACATGGGGCATCGTGTTTGTCATGATCATTATTATTATCATTATTAAAATGTTAGCTGACTATTTCTTAAAAACAGAGGTCGGATTGGCGCTTCGAGCAACGGGTGATAACAAGCGAATGATCCGGAGTTTTTCCGCGAATACGGACACTTTGATTATTTTTGGGATTGGCATTTCGAATGGACTTGTCGCATTTTCTGGCGCATTAATTGCACAGCACGGTGGCTTTGCCGATGTTGGAATGGGTATTGGGATGATCATTATCGGTCTTGCCTCTGTTATTATCGGGGAAGCTTTATTCGGAATTAAAACGATTTTTCGGGCAACTCTCGCGGTCATTTTAGGGGCGATCGTTTATCGCATCGTTGTGACGCTTGCCCTCCGTGTCGAATTTTTAGAGACAGGTGATATGAAGCTTATTACCGCTTTACTCGTTATTTTAGCATTAGTTGCACCGAAAATATTGCAGGCTCAGCGGGAAAAACAGCGTCGCGAACAAAAGCGTGCAGCACTCAACATGGAGGATGTGAAAAATGCTTAATTTAAAACATATTTCCATTACATTTAATGAAGGAACTCCTGATGAAAAGCGGGCATTGCAACATATTAATTTAGGATTGAAAAAAGGTGAATTTGTAACGGTAATTGGTGGAAATGGGGCAGGCAAATCGACGTTAATGAATGTTATTTCAGGAAACCTCCTTTCTGATCTTGGTGACATTTTAATTGCTGGCAAGCGAGTCGATCATTTGCCGGAGTTTCGTCGCTCTGCTTTTATTGGGCGCGTTTTCCAAGATCCGATGGCAGGAACAGCACCATCAATGACAATTGAAGAAAATTTAGCGATCGCTTTTTCACGTAATAAGTCGAGAAAATTAAAGCTTGGTGTCACTAAAAAACGCCGAGATTCCTTTCGAGATTATTTAAAAACTTTAAATCTTGGACTTGAAAATCGACTGACCGCAAAAGTTGGGCTGCTCTCAGGTGGAGAAAGGCAAGCACTTTCGTTATTGATGGCCACATTTACAGAACCAAATATTTTATTACTAGATGAGCATACGGCAGCACTGGATCCAGCACGGGCAGAGTTAATCACCGAATTAACATCCGAAATTGTCGCAAAGTTTGACCTGACAACATTGATGGTGACACATAATATGCAGCAAGCGCTCGACATGGGTGACAGGCTCATTATGATGGATGCAGGTCAGATTATTTTTGATGTAAGTGGCAAGGAAAAGAGCAAGCTGACAATTGAACATTTACTAGAAGAGTTTCAGCGTATTCGCGGTAGGCAACTAGCAAGTGATCAGGCGGTTTTAGGGTAGCGGATTTTCGCACTTGGTGGAAAAATCCCGCAATAGGGAGCAAAATTACCGCACTTGATCGCAGAATTTCCGCAGTAGGGCGATCAAATGCCGCAGTGGGTCAGTAAATTTCCGCACTAGATGGATCATTTTCCGCAATGGGCGCAGAATCCAGCAAGCGAAGGCGCTAATTTTTAGACTGGATCATTTCAAAACTTTTTTGCTTGAAAAATCATAAAGGAGGCAAACAGATGAAAGAAATTTACACGATAACAGATTTACAAAAGGTTGCTAACCAAATGAAAAATCCACCACCATGTGATGAAACGATGCAAGTGATGGTCACGGAAGCGGCTGATGGGGTGGCGCATGGAGTTTGGGTGGTCGATCATAAGTTTATCAATGGGCACGGCATTGTGATGGGAGGATTTGTTTCGGCTGCGGTTGATATTATGATGGCATATGCGATCGCTTCTCAGTTAACGGATGAGGAAGGGTTTGCTTCGATTGATCTTGATACGACTTTTCATCGACCGACGACAGAGGGAGAAGTTGAAATTACGGCGAAAGTGGAAAGACGTGGGAAAAGAATTTCCTATTTAACCGCGGAAGTGAAGCAACAGAATAAGCTTGTAGCAAATTGTGTTTCTTCTGTACTGATTATTAAACAATGAGTTTATCCAGACGGATAAGCGTTCTGAAGTGAAGAGGATTGAAATTGGCATACTAATTATTAGGATTCTCGTAAATAAGTGTTTGGCAGACGACGGCACAGCAAAGTTCATCCTAATTTTAATGGTAGGACTTATCAAATAAGAAAACCTAGTTTATCGCTAAGCTTAAAGGAACGAGAACGAAAGTTGCATTTAGGTAGTAAGAAAGTTTTATCCTTTTTGTCCATCAAAAAATACATCTTGACTAAAGAATTACCTAATGATAGTATGACGTTAATAAAACGTAGTGGGAGGAAAGTGTAATGTATCATTATATAGAAGGTGCAGACTCCATTCAAAACGTTTCAACTGATGAAGAAAAATACGAACATTTTATGCAACGAATAAACAATGGTGAAAAAGTGGAGGCAAATGATTGGATGCCTGATGATTATCGGACTGCGCTCATCCGGTTAATATCGATGCACGGGGTTAGCGAAATAATGGGAGCGCTTCCGGAGAAGGAGTGGACACCGAAAGCACCATCTTTAAAACGGAAGCTTGCTATTATGGCGAAAGTGCAAGATGAGATGGGGCATGGCCAGTTACTTCTTCGTGTTGCAGAAGACTTACAAAAACCATTTGGAACGACGAGAAAAGAAGTGATGGAAGATTTATTAACAGGAAAAATTAAGTTTCATAATGTTTTTCATATGAAAACAAAGTCATGGGCAGATGCGGCAATTATTGCTTGGCTAGTTGATGGGGCGGCAATTATTACGCAGACGAATATGCTAAATGCTTCCTATGGGCCGTATCAGCGAGCATTACAACGAATTTGTGCGGAAGAAGTTTTTCATGCTCAACATGGAGAGGCACTTGTGATGGCACTTGCGAACGGGACGAAAAAACAAAGAGAAATGTTACAAGAAGCATTTAGTCGTTGGTGGGATTCGTTAATTATGTTTTTTGGACCGCCGAGCCCGAAAGTTACCGGTTCTTCGCGCCAAGATATTATGATTAAATATAAAATTCGCATCAATACGAATGAAGAATTACGCCAAGCATTTTTTGATAAATATATTCCGCGTGTCAAGGCGCTTGGACTCGAGATTCCAGATAAGACGCTCACATTTAATGAAGACACGAAAGAATGGACATATGCACAACCGAATTGGGATGACTTTAAACAAATTATTAATAATCATGGTCCGAGGTCAAAAGCAAGACTTAGATTAAGAGAGATTGCTCATGAAAATAGTAGGTGGGTAAGGCGCGCATTAGCCGAAGAGGAAGCGGTCGTTTAACTTGCTTCAGCAGAAGTCCTCGATTTCTAGTTTATCCTTTTCATTTAGTGGGGGTTCAAACCCCAACTGAATCAAGTTAAAGACTTCGGCGGATAGCACCAGATTTTTAAAAGAAATTTCCGAGTAGGCTCGAGAAAATCTGGACGCCATTACACCGAGGCGTAATGGGATATAGTTTGCGAGAAAGGAGTAGATGAAAATGTCGGGAGCAAATGAAAAAAACTTTTATAAAGAATATGAAGTGTTTAGTAAAAAAAGTAATAAACTTCCCCTTCAACATCAGTTCAGTTTGCTTGCGCCCAATAAGGAAATGGCATTAATGATGGCACAGGAAAATTTTATGAGACGGGAAGATGCGATCGATATATGGGTCGTTGCACGAGAAGATATTCGGGCGCTTACAGGTGAAGAAAAACAAGTATTGACGAAACGGCTTGATAATAAAGATTATCGCAATACGAAAGGGTACGGCTATTTACGAAAACTGTGGCGCGAAAAAGAAGAAAAATTAAAGATGTTAGATGAAAAGGAAATTATGTCGTGGAGTGAGGGGAGAAAAGGATGAACAAATCAATGGAAACGGCCGAAGTAGCAAAACAAAATCGAGCATATGCCGAGGCACTAGCCGAGTTACTTTATCAGTTTGCGGATGATGATTTCATTATTTCGTTTCGTGGTTCTGAATGGCTAGGATTGGCTCCGTTTATTGAAGAAGATGTTGCTTTTTCTTCCATCACTCAAAATACGATGGGGCATGCGACGATGTTTTTCCAGCTGCTTGAAGAACTAGGTGAAGGGGATGCAGATGCATTAGCCCATGCACGAAAAGTCGATGAGCGACGTAGTTCTGTTTATCTCGAAAAAATGAATGGAGATGGGCATTATATCGAAGAGCCCGACTATGATTGGGCACTTGCGGTCGTAAGGAATTTTCTCTATGAAACAATGAAACGAGTAAAATTACAGGCAGCCATGAAAAGCACGTATCAACCACTCGCAAATATGGCAACGAAAATAATAATGGAACAAACTTACCATCTTGCACATTGGAAATTGTGGATGGAACAGTTGCTTGGTGCGACTGATGAAGCGAAAGAGAAACTGCTATCTCGCCTTGATGAGGCATGGGAAGAGTTTGGTGATGCGTTAAGTCTTGGGCCGAAAGCATCTGATATTGCGAAGTTTGGTATTTTAATCGAGGAAGAAACGTTCAAACAGTACTGGTTAGAAGAAGTGAAAAAGACGCTCCCTGCAAAATATGCCACGATTCCAAAAAAGTCACTAGGAAATGGTAGAGAGGGAATGCATGGGGAAGATTTACAACAAGCGATCAACATTTTTACAGAAGTGTACCAAATAGATGAGCAAGCGGTATGGTGATGTGAATGGGAGGAGCTGGTAGGGTTGGGTGTATAAAACTTATTACATCAACAGGAGAGGAGGGGGATCGATGACACAGGTGAAACAAGAGGAAGAGATTTTAGACGTGTTGAAAACAGTCGATGATCCGGAACTTACGAATGTAAGTGTTTATGATCTTGGCATGGTGCACTCGATTCTCATTTCAGAAAAAGATGTTTATGTAACGATGGTGCCCACTTTTGCAGGATGTCCAGCCCTCGATTTTATTGAAAGAGATGTAAAGCTTGCAGTGGAAACACTTCCTTGGGTAGAGCGTTGTGAGGTGACATTTTCTTTTGAACAACAGTGGACGACGGATGATATTACAGAACAGGGAAAAATTCAGTTGAAAAAGCTCGGTATTTCCCCACCTCCTGAAAATTACACAATCGGTACGGAATGGACAGTGGCTTGCCCATATTGTGAATCAAATTATACGTCGATGGAAAATGTATTTGGACCGACAGCTTGTAGAAGCATTCTCTACTGTTTAGATTGTCGGAATCCATTTGAAGCGATGAAACCTGTATTAAAAGATACATCTGAGTTAATTTCATAATAGACTACTTCTAGAATAAAACCGAACAGCAAACAAAAGTATATTGTTATCGTTCGTTTTTACATCCTATAAAGTTTTGGCTGGAACGACAGGTGGTCGACTCCTGCGGGAGAAGAGGCCTAGATAAGACCCCGCAATATCGAAAGATTACAGACTAAAACCGCCCTTTGCGGGCAACGTCTGCATACCCCTTGCCAGGGCAGGAGGCTTATCAGCCGCCCGCGGAAAGCGACCACCTGGAGTGAAAGCCTTTTGCTCAAGCAATATAGTTCGGTTTTTGAATCGCTATATTGAATGATGAAATTGATTCATCTGCATAAAATTTTTTAATAAAAGGAGAGAAATGAAAAATGGCAAAAGTAATTGCGTTATACAAGCAACCACAGGATAAGGAAAAGTTTGATGAGCATTATTTTAATGTGCATGCCCCACTAACGGAAAAAATTCCTGGACTTCGTGAAATGAATGTGACAAAAATTGTTGGATCACCAATGGGAAAAAGTGAATTTTATTTGTTATGTGAAATGGTGTACGACGATATGGACGCACTGCAGACAGCAATGCGAACAGACGAAGGTAAAGCTTCTGGAAAGGATGTTATGCAATTTGCAGGTGATCTCGTTACACTGATGATCGGTGAAGAAGTCGATGGGTAAGTTTATTAACGTTCGTACGGAAGCGGAAGGAACAATCGGTGTAATTGAATTAAATCGACCGAAAAGATTAAATGCCTTAAACCGAAAAATGATTGAAGAAATCGCCAGCCAAATGGAAGCTTTTGATAACGATCCTCGCATTCGTGTGATTGTTTTGCAAGGAAATGAACGGGCTTTTGCAGCAGGTGCTGATATTGAAGAGATGATGAAAGAATCGCCTTTATCATTTGAACTTGCTGACCCGTTCGCAATTTGGGACAGATTTATGTCTGTGAACAAACCAGTCATCGCTTCGGTATCAGGTTTTGCACTTGGTGGCGGATTTGAACTTGCGCTGCACTGTGATTTAATCATTGCTGCAGAAAATGCGCAGTTCGGTTTTCCAGAAGTAAATCTCGGGGTCATGCCGGGTGCTGGTGGTACACAGCTTTTAACCCGATCAATTGGAAAGCGAAAAGCGCTTGAACTGATTTGGCTCGGCGAACATATTAGTGCAGAAGTTGCGCTTGAACTTGGTGTGATTAACTGGGTCGTTGCTCCCGAAATAATAGAGGAAGAAACAATGCGGCTCGCGGGAAAATTGGCAGACCAAGCCCCGATTGCCGTCCGATTAATAAAAGAAGCGGTAGGGAAAGCAGAAGATTTACCACTCCAGGATGGTCTCACCTTGGAAAGGAAAAACTTTTATCTTACCTTTGATTCAGCCGACCAAAAAGAAGGAATGCAAGCGTTTATAGAAAAACGAGCAGCCCATTTTAAGGGAGAGTAAGTTGTAAGTGTATGGTAATTTTGGGAGATGTGGCAATTGCTCGGATAACGTTCACCTTTTATGTAAGGAGAATAAACAATGGAAAAATTTGAAACAGTGTTGTATGAAAAAAAGGCTGGTGTCGCTACGCTTACATTACATCGACCTGATTCCTTTAATGCATTTACACCGTTGATGAATAAGGAAATAATCGTTGCGGTGACAGATGCAGATCGCGACAGCGATGTCCGTTGTATCGTGATCACAGGTGCTGGGCGAGCATTTTGCGCTGGGGAGGATATTGGAAATGTCGATGAACATACGAACCATGCAACGTTTTTAAGAGAACGTTATCACCCAATGGTAAAAGCGTTGCGAGTTGTGAGCAAGCCGACAATTGCAGCCGTGAATGGCGTTGCAGCGGGGGCGGGCATGAGTTTAGCACTTCTTTGTGATTTTCGCCTAGTCCATCATAAAACCAAATTTGTGAGCGCATTTATGGAGATAGGGCTTATTCCTGATTCAGGATTTATCTATGTTTTGCCACGTCTAGTCGGATATGCGAAAGCACTAGAAATTGCCACGCTTGGAAGGCCAATTTCAGGGAAAGAAGCTTTTGAATTTGGTTTAGCGACAGAACTAGTCGAGTTTAATGAATGGGATGATGCTGTGGCTGCATTTGCCGGAAAAATTGCGGGGATGCCGACGAAAGCTTTTTCATTAGTAAAACGCTATATGATGGATAGTATGCATTTGCCATTTGAGGAGGCGCTTGAACAGGAGGCACAAGCCCAGCGCATAGCAGGATTAACGGAAGATCATCAAGAAGGACTACAAGCTTTCCGAGAAAAACGGAAACCGAAATTTGTAGGGAAGTGACATTGTTTGTAAGCAGGATGATCGCTGTATCACTGAACAAAATGAGAAAAAGCTCCACATTCTTGGCTAGAGAAGTAAACATTCTCAGGTGAGAAGTCCGCATTATGTTAATGGAGTCATCATTCTTGGTTGAGAAGCCCGCATTATGTTTATGAAGCCATCATTCTTGGGTGGGAAGTCGGCATTACGCTTATGGAGTCATCATTTTTGTGTGAAAAGTCGTCATTATGAGTTTGGAGTCACCATTCTTAGTTGAGAAGTCGGCATTATGTTTATGGGACCATCATTATTAGGTGAAAAGTCGTCATTATGTTTATGGAGCTATCATTCTCGTGTGAAAAGTCGGCATTATGTTTATAGGGCCATCATTTTTAGGCAAGAAGCCCGCATTATGGTATTGCACTTGGCATTATATGAATAAATTCAGCTTTATTAGATAGGAATTTTCTGTACTTCGAACAAGTAAGTTAAAAGTAGTAGATTCTTAAAAATGGAAGGGAGAATTAAAAGTGAAAGAGACTGCAATTAATGAACCGATTACAGAAGTAGGAACGATGAAACGAGCACATTATTCGATGATTATTAATGGAGAGCGGGCTGAAAGTGTATCTGGTGAATTTTCTGATACATACAATCCGGCCAAAGGAGAAAAATTAGCTACCGTTGCCAAAGCAAATACGGAGGATACGGAAAAAGCGATTCAAGCAGCAAGAAATGCGTTTGATCATGGAAAATGGCGCAGATGGCCGGTGGGTAGACGAGCACGTGTAATGAACAAAATAGCTGAAATAATGCGTGACCGTTTTAAAGAACTAGTCGAAATGGAAGTTTTAAATAGTGGAAAATCAGCAGGAGCGGCAATTGGGCAAATCAATCAGGCGATTGAGGATTTTGAATTTTATGCTGGTGCGATTGTCGGTCATCGTGGAACTGTGAATAATATGCCATATGGATTTTTCAACTATACGCATAAAGAGCCTGTCGGGGTGTGTGCGCAAATTATCCCGTGGAATTACCCAGTGATGATGGCGGCGTGGAAAATTGCACCTGCGATTGCAGCAGGCTGTTCGGTTATCGTAAAGCCCGCAAGTCTGACGCCGATTACAGCAATTTTGATCAATGAAATTTGTCATGAAGCAGGTGTGCCTGAAGGAGTTGTGAATACAGTTCCTGGTTCGGGCGCTGTCATAGGTGATTATTTGGTGAATCATGAAGAGGTAAATAAAGTTGCCTTTACTGGTTCCACTCCAACAGGAAAAGATATTATGGAAAAAGCTTCTCGCACACTAAAACGGATCACGCTTGAACTCGGCGGAAAATCACCGAACATTGTTTTTGAAGATGCGGATATCGATGGGGCTGTTGCAGGATCATTATTCGGAATTTATTTTAATACTGGTCAGTCTTGTGAAGCACGTTCTCGGATGTTTATTCATGAATCGATATATGATGAGTTTTTGGAAAAATTTGTGGAGAAAACGAAAAAACTCAATTTAGGTGATCCATTTGATAAAGCGACACATGTCGGGTCGATTATTAGCCGTGAACAATTAGAAATAATCGATGGTTATGTGCAATCGGCGGTAGAAGATGGAGCAACCATTCTTACTGGTGGAAAAGAAGCAGAAATCGAAGGATTTGAAAATGGCTATTGGTATGAGCCGACAGTTATTGTTGATGTGACATCTGAAATGAAAGCAGTTCGCGAAGAAATTTTCGGACCTGTTGTTGTAGTGGAGAAATTTTCAAATGAAAAAGAAGTAATCGCTCGTGCAAATGATTCAAAATATGGTTTAGCATCAGCAATTTGGACGACAGATCAAGGGCGAGCAACACGTGTAGCCCATCAACTTGAAGCTGGAGTTGTCATGGTGAATAGTCCATTCTCCGCATTTCCCGGGACACCGTTTGGTGGATATAAAGAGTCTGGAATTGGGCGTGAGTTGGCAGTCGAGTCACTCGATTTATATATGGAAGATAAAAGTGTACTATCCTATTACGGATCAAAACCAATCAATCCATTTGGCGTATAAGGGAATTTGCGCGTCTACCGCGCAAATTTCCGCACTGGAGTAGAAATTTCCGCACTGGAGTAGAAATTTCCGCACTGGAGTAGAAATTTCCGCACTGGAGTAGAAATTTCCGCACTGGAGTAGAAATTTCCGCACTGGAGTAGCATCCACCACACAGGGAGTAACAACTTCCACAATGGAAGAAGCAATTTCTGCGACTGGATTACGATGCGTGATTTTTTCGGCAATAAAGTTTCATTTATTTTTAAAAAGAAAAGGAGACAACACCATGACGATATCAAATATTACAGTTGTGGGAGCTGGTGTGATGGGGCGAGGGATTGCGTATGTCTCCGCCCTTGCTGGCTTTCAAACGACATTGGTTGATATTTCTAAAAGTCAGTTGAATGATGCGAGACAAAATATGAGGCGGATTGGCGAAAAGGGGATTGAGCGAGGGAAGGTTTCGGAAGCGCAAATTGAAAATTTATTCATTCATTTGCACACATCGACTGATTTTAAAAAGGCGGTTGAGAAGGCAGACTTTTTCATTGAAGCAGTACCTGAAAAACGGGACCTCAAACAAACTATTATGAACGAAGCGGAAAAATATGCACCGAAGCATACGATTTTCACTTCAAATACGTCGACTATTAGCCCGACGGAACTTGCTTCTTACACGAACCGCCCTGAACAATTTTCAGTGATGCATTTTTTTAATCCAGTTCATGTCATGCAACTTGTGGAAATTGTGCGCGGACTAGAAACGAGCGATGAAACGGTCAAGAAAGTACAGCAAGTTGCGGAAAAAATGGGGAAAGAGACAGTTGAAGTAAATGAATTTCCTGGTTTTGTAACGAGTAGAATTAGTGCATTAGTTGGCAATGAGGCATTTCATATGTTACAGGAAGGGGTGGCATCAGCAGAAGATATTGATAAGGCGATCAAACTCGGCCTCAATTTTCCTATGGGTCCCTTCGAACTCGGGGATCTCGTTGGCTTAGATGCGCGCTTAAATAATTTGCGCTATTTACATGAAACATTGGGGGATAAATTCCGTCCTGCGCCCTTATTGGAGCAATATGTGAAAGCAGGTAGACTTGGCAGAAAAACGGGAAAAGGAGTATACGACTACACGAAAAAGGGTGAATGAAAAATGCGAGAAGTTGTGATTGTAGATGCGGTGCGAACGCCGTTTGGCAGATATAATGGGGCTTTAAAAGATGTCCGACCAGATGATTTAGCTGCAGTGACGATTAAGTCACTTCTTGAAAGAAATCCAAACGTGCCAGCAACAGAAATAGAAGATGTAGTGTTAGGAAATGCAAATCAAGCGGGTGAAGATAATCGTAATGTAGCGCGTATGGCAGCCTTACTTTCTGGATTACCGCTAAATGTTGGGGGGACGACGATAAATCGGTTATGTGGCTCAGGACTTGACGCGGTTACATATGCGGCGCGCGGCATTATCGCTGGTGAAGGTGATATTTATATCGCTGGGGGAACGGAAAGTATGACGCGGGCACCGTATGTGATGGCAAAACCTGACATGGCATATGCACGTGGTAATAGGAAATTATTCGATACGACGATCGGTTGGCGTTTTACGAATGAACGATTAAAAGAAATGTACGGGACAGATTCCATGCCTGAAACAGCTGAAAATGTGGCAGAGCAATTTGGTATTTCTCGACTGGAGCAGGATAAATTTGCCTACACAAGTCAGCAACGGGCAAAACGTGCACTCGATGCAAATACATTTGCGGAAGAACTTGTACCAGTGTCTTACACAGACCGAAAAGGAAATACAATTTCAGTCGATAAAGATGAGCATCCTAGACCAGAAACAAGTTTAGAAAAATTAAACAACTTACGGCCAATTTTTCCAGGTGGGACAGTGACAGCTGGAAATGCTTCTGGCATAAATGATGGGGCATGTGCGTTGCTGCTAATGAGTACAGATAAAGCACGGGAATTGCGTGTGAAGCCATTGGCAAAATATGTAGTAAGTGCTGTATCAGGTCTTGAGCCAAATATTATGGGGTTAGGACCTATTTATGCGACACGAAAAGCGATCCAGCGGACAGAATTGAAGATGGAGGACATTGATCTGATTGAATTAAATGAAGCATTTGCTTCACAGGCGATCGAATGTATTCGTCAACTCGAGCTTGATTCTGAAAAAGTAAATGTGAATGGTGGAGCAATTGCATTTGGGCATCCTCTAGGCGCTAGCGGGGCAAAAATTTTGACCTCACTCATTTATGAAATGAAAAGACGTAGATCAAAATTCGGCCTTGCGACGATGTGTATCGGTGTCGGGCAAGGGATTGCGACAATTGTGGAAAATGTGGATGAGCTATAGATTTGTAATATTTTTGTTACTGAAATAAACGCAATACGGGGAAAAGATTTTTGGAAATTTCCCTAGAATTTTTTCATAAAGAGCATAAAAAGGAGTAGCGACTTATGTCTACCATTTTAACAAAAAAAGAAAACGGCATTTGTTACGTAACGATCAATCGGGAACGAGCGCTAAATACGTTTAATTACGATGCATTATGTGCACTGCAAAAAGTGACAGAGGAAATTCATCTTGATGCAGAAATAAATGTCGTCATTTTCACGGGGGCAGGCGAGAAAGCATTTAGTGCGGGAGCAGACTTGAAAGAAAGAAAAACGTTAAAGCCAAATGAAGTAAAGAGAAATGTAAAATTGATTGGAGATGTATTTAACGGAATCGCTTCACTTCCACAACCAACGATTGCCGCTGTGAACGGATATGCTTTTGGCGGCGGTTTTGAGCTCATGTTAGCATGTGACTTGAGTATTGCAAGTACGGATTGCCAGTTAGGTTTAACTGAAACGAGTTGGGGCATCATTCCAGGTGCGGGCGGCACCCAGCGCTTGCCACGCTTAATCGGAGAAATGCGTGCAAAAGAACTCATTTTCACTTCTAAAAAAATAACGGCGGAAGAGGCGAAAGAACTGGGAATCGTACTAGATGTTGTAGGACGTGAGGAAGTAATGGCGACATGTCGGAGGTTGGCGGATCGGATGATGAAAAATGGACCAGTTGCGGTTCGGCAAGCAAAGTATGCCATAACACAAGGAATGAATGTTGATCTCCAAACAGGACTCCAAATTGAAGCGAAAGCATATGAAATAACGATTCCGACAGAAGATCGTGTTGAGGCGTTAGCAGCATTTGCTGAAAAAAGAGTACCGAAATTTAAGGGACGATAAACTAATCTAGTATGGAAATGAAAGAACGCATGAAATTCAATGGTACCGACCCCCGGGAGTTAGAGTGAAAATGTCTATCTTTCGGGGGTAACCACCTCTTGATTACATGCGTTTTTATTTTTACCATTTAAACGAATAACAATTAAATTTTAAAACGATATCGGGAGCCTCTTTTTAGTATAAAAACGAATCAAATTCAATTGTTTTAGCAGTCCGTTCAGCGGCAGTTTTTCCCATTATTTGTTCCACAACATATAGTGCCATGTTAATTCCCGATGAAACTCCACCAGAAGTAATCAGATTTCCATCATGGACAACTTTGCGATCTGTTACTACATGGATAGGCGGGTAATTTTTTTGAAACATTTTTAATGCTAAGTGATGAGTTGTTGCCTTTTTTTCATCTAGTAATCCTGTTTCTCCTAATATAATTGCCCCCGTACAGACCGAGCAAACATATTCAATATGACGGTGCTTTTTAATCCAATCTATCATTCTTTTATTTTTCAGGATAGATTGTATTCCTCTTAATGGCCCGCCCGGAATGATTAAAATATCTAATTTAGGACAGCGATCTATACAAAAATCGGGTTCTATTTTTATCCCCGAGTGGGTGATAATTTGCTTTCCCGATTCTGAAATCGTTACTACCTCAAACGGTCGTGTAGGTAATAACTGCTTTTTGTAAAGGGTAAATGCCTGTTCTGCTTTATTATTGGCCGTTAATGATAACACTTCAGGAGGGCCTGAAACATCTAGTAAATCGACAAAATCAAAAAGAAACATTCCAACCTTTCTTCTTTTCATTCTATTATCTCCTCTATTGAAACCGATCATAACCATTTTAAACGAGATGTATAAAATAGGATAGGCTTTGTTTTATAGTAAATTATTTGTACCATTAAAAAGATGTTTTGCAATTAGCAAAACATCTTTTTCGCAATTCTCAAGATGATTCTCTTTTAATTAATTGTGGTTCAATAATAATTCGTTGTCGTTCCCGAACAGGTTCTCTAATCCGTTGATGGAGAAGGTTTGCAGCTTTTGTTCCTGTCACTTGAGCAAAGGATGAAATGGTCGTTAATGGAGGATACGAAATTTCTGCCTCTGGAATATTGTCAAATCCAACGATATCGATATCTTCTCCAGGTTGATAGCCCATTTTTCTGAGGCCGATAATGGCTCCAAACGCAATTAAATCACTAAAGCAAAAAATAGCCGTTGGTGGCTCGGGATGCTTCATTATTTTTTCCACCGCAAGCAGTCCACCTTCTCTTGTCGGTTCACTATCAAAAATAAGTGATTTATCGATTGGAATACCCGCTTCTTCATGAGCTCTTTGGTATCCACTCATTCTTTCTTGCCATGTGGATGAATCAGAAATCCCACCAATAAAAGCTACCCGTTTATGTTTCTTTTTTTCAAGTAAATACTTGACTGCAGTATAGGCGCCAGCTTGATAATCTAATCCGACATAATCACAAGCAAGATCGGGCAATTCCCGAATTCCTAATACGATAGGGATATCAAGTTGTTTAATCCGTTCTACTGTTTCAGTTGAGCTGCTTGAAACTGGGCAGAGTAAGATGCCACCAACCCGATTTTCTAACATGGTGGAAATGAGACGTTCTTGGTCTTGCAATGAATCAAATGTAGTACCTAATAAAACAGTGTACCCGTATTTTTCTAATTCTTGGTGAACCCCGAGTAAAAATTGTGCGAAAAATGTGTTCCCGACATCCGTAATGATCGTACCAATCGTTGTTGAACTTTGTGAACGTAAATTCGCTGCAACTCGATCATATACATATCCCAGTTCTTTCATCGATTTTAAAACTTTTTCCCTCGTTTTTTCAGCAACTTTTGGACTGTTTCTTACGATGAGCGATGCAGTTGCTCGAGATACACCAGCATGATTAGCGACATCTTGCAATGTAACGCGGCGTTGTGGTGTCTTCATAATTGCCCCCCCAAATGTTAACGCTCAAGTTTTTCTTTTTTTTGTCAGTATTTTCATTATATTACATTGCCTAAAAATTGTATACAAGCAGGAGTAGATGAAAATTCTATGTAAAAAAGCCTCCTACTATATGTATAGTATAAGCAAAAACAATCGAAATTACCATTAATAATAATGAAAATGCTATATTCCACACACCAATTCGATATGGATGTAAATTAATTTCACTTGCTAAAATGGAGATCGAAACATTAAAAGGACTATACATAACAGTGCTTAAGCTACATATAATTAAGACGATCGATAACGGAATACTTGGAATATTTGCTATGATTGGCTGTAAAATTTCAGCTAACAAAACGATCGAAACTAATGGATGAAACCCAATAAAAGATGTGATGAAAAAATAAAGACCGATTAGGCAAAATAGGAAAAGCAACTGCTCAGAAAAATGAACAAATGCATATTGTAAAACTGTTAATAATTTTGTATTTGCTACCATATTGACGAAAAAACCAGCACTTAAAAACATGAAAAAGTAATTCGCTAATCCTTTCGTTTTCATTTGCCAATGTTGCTTGCTATGGATAATATATCGTCTAACTTTACGAATTTTTATTGCCCAAATAAACGAAATGGGAATAATCATGAGAACTAATGAAAATAAATAACCTTGTTGTACTATTCGATTTAATAAAGTAACGGAAACGACTAAAAATAAGAGAAGTACAAGTAAATCTTTCATTTTTTTAAAAATAATCTCAAGTGAAACGTGCGATTGTTCAAGCCCTATTTTGAGATGCCCATATTTTCGTTTTCCGATCGTTGTATCAATGAATAATATCGAAATAGTGAGCAGAAATAAGATTGGAAAAACAAATAAATAATCAACATTTGTAATTTCAAGTGACTTAATAATCATAATTTCCATCGGACTCCACATTAAGCAAAGTGCATATGCCCGTAAAATGCTTGTAGTATAAAATCTATCTGTGATCGAAGTCGGATAAATATTTAACGATTTATGCAGTGATTTTAATACTAATGGAACTGTTGCAATATTTAAAAACAGTCCAAGAATATGACTAACAAATGAACCACGCTTATATAAATCTCCAACATGATTGATGTTATATTGTAAAAGGGAACTTAAATGCTTATCATACCGTCCAACAAGGATTAACGAATTTAAAAACGGTAGCAATAAAAATAAAGCCAAAATCCCAAGCATCGTATCAAATTGAAGGAAAAATGCCTGCCAAGGAAGATCATTTAGAAGAAATAGAATCATTCCGATCACATAAAATATAATTCCTGAATACAAGTACAATCCTCGCGCATGAAAAAGGGATACGATTACGGTTATATTGGCAAAAATTCCGACGATATAAAGGAGTGTCGTGCTCTCCGTTAATTGAGCGGCAATATAAAGTATAATGATGAAGGGATATAAAAATACCCGTAACATGAAAATCCTCCTTTTTGAACGAATGGCTCCGAAATTGGGTATTGATTTACTACGAATTTCGCGAGTGGTCGAATGTTTTTCTATCATCACGAGCAAGTTTCGTCAATAAATATAGAACAGATCCTTGCACAATCGCTAAAATGCCAATCTACTAAAATACGGATTAAAGTTGCTGTTTTTTCATATGAATGAATCTCTCAATTCATATAGTTGCATGTAAATCCGAACAATCTACAGATTTGCAGAAATACGTCGTTCTTCACTTCAGGTGGTCTGCTTTCACCACAGGGCATAAGAGCGACATCTGTTCAACCTGCGCTATCGCTTGTTTTCACAGTGTCTCCTTTACCGTGGGCGGCTGATGATCTCCTCGTAATTTTAGGATGGCCAGATAAAACCGGCCTTTACGCCCAACGTCGTGCCGGGGCAGGGTCTCATCGATGCCTTTTATCCCACAGGAGTCGCCACCATACGTTCCAATCTTGTAATAAGTATTTTATATAGACATATTTTGGTTAATTGTTCGGGTTTATCATTAAAATTAGCATTTGTGAAATGGACTCAAATAGTAATTGTATTGAAATTTAATAAGATATAGTGTATTATGTTGATAACGATTTCAAATTAGATCGATCTAAATAAGATGCACATATATACAATATTACTGTATTCTCAGAGAAAATCAACAAAAAATTAGATCGATACAATTATTATAGAGGGTGATTAAATGGAGTTGAAAATTGCAAATTCTTTTATAGAAGGCGAGTGGCTTTCGACTGATCGTGAGCAGCAAGATATTATTAATCCATTTTCTAATGAAAAAATAGGTGTACAATATGTCGCAACGAAAGATGATGTGGATCGTGCGCTTGAAGCTTCCTATAAAAGTAAAACAGAAATTAAGCGAATCCCATCTAGTACACGGGCAAAAATTTTAAAAAATGCAGCAGCACTTTTACAAGAAAGAAAAGAAACTTTTGCTAAAATTCTTTCAAGTGAATTGGGGAAGCCGCTAAAAAACACATTGGATGAGGTAGATCGATCTATCGAAACATTGGAACTTTCGGGAGAAGAGGCGAAACGGCTTCATGGTGAAACATTGCCTGGAGATGTTTCTGAACGTGGTGTCAATACGATAGCGTCTACGTACCGTGTTCCGGTAGGTGTCGTTGCAGCAGTTACACCATTCAACGCGCCACTGAATCTTGTTTGTCATAAAGTTGGTCCAGCCTTTGCTGGGGGGAATGTAACGATTTTAAAACCTGCTCCTCAAACAACATTAATTGCAACAGCATTGCTTGAACTTCTTTTTGAAGCCGGATTTCCGAAAAGTGCGATCAATATGGTGTTAGGTGGAGTAGAAGTTGGTCAGCAAATTGTAAGTGATGATCGCGTCAATATCATTTCTTTCACTGGAGGAATTATCGCAAGTAAAAATATTTCTGAAATTGCGGGCATTAAAAAACAATTATTCGAACTCGGTGGAAATGCGGCAACAATCGTTCATGAAGATGCAAATCTTAACCGGGCAGCAACACAATGTGCGCGCACTGGATATAGTAATTCAGGGCAAAGTTGTATATCAGTTCAACGCATTTACGTGCACGAAAAAATAGTCGATGAGTTTACAGAACGTTTAGTAGAAGAAGTGGCAAAACTAAAAGTGGGTGACCCACTTGATCCGACAACAGATGTGGGAACGTTAGTAGATGAAAATGCAGCAAACCGAATTATGAGCTGGATTGATGAGGCAGTGAAAGCTGGTGCGGAAATTTTGCATGGGGGACAGAAAAACGGTGCATCCGTTGTGCCGACTGTACTTAAGAACCCTCCAAAGCAAGCAAAAGTTGTTTGTGAAGAAGTTTTCGGTCCAATCGTTAGTGTTATTCCGTTTACCAATCTGGATGATGCGATTGCGGAAGCAGACAATTCTCCATTTGGGTTACAAGTAGGAATTTTTACGAATCAAATCGACTTAGCTTATAAAGTTGCGGACGAAATGGAAGTTGGCGGTGTCGTCATTAATGGAACATCAAACTTCCGACTAGATCACTGGCCATATGGCGGTGTGAAAAATAGTGGGATCGGTAGAGAGGGCCCACGTTATGCAGTACAAGAAATGACCGAATCGAAAATGATCGTCCTTCGCATGGATTAAATGTATCCGTGATATGATATGGATAGAAAATGTTGATCCAAGGAGGTGGGACGATGGTGAACGGACTATATATGGAAAAGCCAGGGCGAGTGACCTGGTGTGAAGTACCAATGACGCAAAAACTTCAAGCGGATGAAGTGAAAATCAACGTTATTTATGGTGGAATTTGTGGATCTGATATCGGCGTATATAAAGGGAAACTTCCACATGCGAATTATCCCGTCGTTCCAGGCCATGAGATTTTAGGGGAAGTAGTCGAGGCTGGTCAAGATGCAAAAGTGGAAATCGGCGATCGTGTTGTCGTCCAACCGAATTCTTACTGTGGAAAATGTGAATTTTGTCGTGCGGGCAAAACAAATATTTGTCCCGAAAAAAAATCATTAGGTATCAATAAACACGGTGGGTTTGCCGAGTATTTCGTCGTTTCGTCAAACTATATTGTGAAAGTACCAGAAAAACTTTCGAATGAACGAGCGATTTTGATTGAACCGCTAGCGGTCATCGTGCATGCATTGAAAAAAGTGACCATAGCGAAAGGTAGTTCCATGGCCATTATCGGCTGTGGGACGGAGGGGATGTTAGCAGTTGCACTGGCCAGTTATTTCGGGGCAAAAATTACGGCAATCGATATAAATCCGGAAAAACTTGCAAAAGTACAAGATCATTATCCGGCCATTGAAATTTGTCATCCGGAAAATGTGCACGAGAATCAATTCGATATTGTCCTTGAAGTTGCAGGTGTGAAGGAGTCATTTGAACAATGTATTGAGATCGTAAAACCTGGTGGAGCAGTTGTCGCAATCGGTTTTCCAGCAGTTGCTGAAATCCCAGTTGTAAAAATGGTGCGTAAAGAATTATCGATTTTTGGATCGATCATTTACAATGTGCCAGATGACTTTTTATCAAGTATCGATTATTTGTTGGACGAAAATTTTTATGTAGAGCCGATTATTTCCGATATTATGGTGGTTGAAGATTTTGAAAAAGCATACGAAAAAGCTGCGTCGGGAAAATATCGCAAAATAGTTTTAGCATTTTAGCATATTACGCTTACTAGTCACTTCTACAGAAGGGCTGGAAATTCCGCACTATCGCGAAAATTTCCGCACTGACGTATGAGAATTTCGCACTATCTCAGAATTTTGCGCACTGGTGTTTAGGAATTCCGCACTATCGCGAGAATTTGCGCACTGGTGTTTGAGAATTCCGCACTATCGCGGAATTTTGCGCACTGGCGATTGAGAATTCCGCACTATCGCGAGAATTTTGCGCACTGACGTTTGAGAATAATGAAGTATTAAGTAATTTTTAGATCGATACAATCTGGAGAATTGCAGCACGAACAAATAGTACCCAACCTTAAATCAAATGAATTTTTAGGAGGCAATTATATGTCAAAAAAATTAGTGTCAAATTTATTAATTGATTATTTAGAAGATCGTGGCGTAGAACACATTTTTGGACTTTGTGGTCATACGAATATTGCATTTCTTTCTCAGCTTGAGAAAAGCTCCATCAAGTTTGTCAATGTAAGACATGAGCAAATTTCTGCTCATATGGCAGATGGATATGCACGTGTAAAAAAAGAAACGTCAGTAGTTTTAAGCCACTTAGGACCTGGACTTACGAATGCGGCAACAGGTGTGGCGAATGCTGCACTTGATTCCATTCCGATGGTCGTTATTGCTGGCGATATTCCGAGCCATTTTTACGGAAAACATCCACACCAAGAAGTAAATTTACATGCAGATGCATCACAGTATGAAATTTATCGGCCATTTGTCAAACGTGCATGGCGTGTGGATCGTCCAGATTTAATGCCGGAAATTATCGAAAAAGCATTCCAACTTGCAGAAACAGGCCGTCCTGGCCCGGTATTAGTTTCGGTGCCGATGGATATGTTTTCAAAAGAGATTGACTCAGCATTATTTGAGCGTGTAAAACATCATACTCGTTCTATCACAAAGCCTTCTATCGATGATGAAAAAGCGAAAGAAATTATTGAAAAACTAGTGAACGCTGAAAACCCTGTCATTTATGCGGGTGGTGGGGTTATTTTAGCTGATGCTGCCGAAGAATTACGTGAATTCAATGAGCATTTTGATATTCCTGTCGCTCATTCACTGATGGGGAAAGGTGTCGTATCAGATGATAGCGACTTAACGCTCGGTATGACTGGGTTCTGGGGAACGAAATTTATTAACGAAAAAACTCGTACTGCAGATACGATTCTAGCTTTAGGAACTCAATTTGCTGAAGCAGATAGTAGCTCATGGGAATCTGAGTATACGTTTGACATTCCGAACACAAAATTAATTCAAATTGATATCGATGCAAACGAAATTGGGCGCAATTATCCAGTTGAAATCGGCGTTGTTGCTGATTTAAAACAGGCACTTACTGTACTAAATCGTGTAGCGAAAGAGCTTTATCCAGAAGGAAAAACGAATGAAAAAGTGAAACAGGAAATAGCTGAAAATAGAAAAGCATTCAAAGCAAGTAATGAGGAAGTCCGTAATGATAATAGCTTCCCATTAATGCCACAACGAATTTTGGCGGATGTCGAAGCAGTCATTCCAAAAGATGCATACATTACAACGGATGTAGGTTGGAACAAAAACGGAGTCGGACAGCAGTTCCCGATTTATAAAGCAGGAAGTATCCTCACTCCAGGTGGATTTGCAACGATGGGATTCGGCGCACCTGCTGCAATGGGAGCAAAAATAGCAGCACCGGACAATGTCGTTATTTCATTAGTTGGAGATGGCGGTTTCGGCCAAAATCCAGCCATTTTAGCAACAGCGGCAGAAGAAAATATTCCAGTCATTTGGATTATCATGAATAACTCATCATTTGGAACAATTGCTGGACTCCAAAAAGCGCATTATGACACAACTTTCGGAACTGTCTTTGACAAATCACCTGACTACGCGGCAATTGCAAAAGCATATGGTGTCGAAGGAATTAAAATTAATGCAGCAGACGAATTTAAACCAGCACTTGAAAAAGCGATTCAAATGAATAAACCTGTTGTAATCGATGTGCCAATGATTAACAATCCAGTTCCTACAGATGGCCACTGGAATATTATGGACATCTACTCTCCAGGGAAAAAAGTGCACCACGCAAGCGTGAAATAATATATTGTCATCTGGAAACACCTAAGGGAAAAAATCCTTTAGGTGTTCTTATCTGTTGAATTTGGATTTAATACTTGAATCAATTTCATCATTCAATATAGCGATTCAAAAACCGAACTATATTGCTTGAGCAAAAGGCTTTCACTCCAGGTGGTCGCTTTCCGCGGGCGGCTGATAAGCCTCCTGCCCCGGCAAGGGGTATGCAGACGTTGCCCGCAAAGGGTGGTTTTAGTCTGTAATCTTTCGATATTGCGGGGTCTTATCTAGGCCTCTTCTCCCTCAGGAGTCGACCACCTGCCGTTCCAGCCAAAATTTTATAGGATGTAAAAACGAACGATAACATTATACTTTTGTTTGTTATTCGGTTTTATTCTAGAAGTAGTCTATTATGAAATTGACTCACTTTACAATCTTAACTCGGGTAATCGAGTGAAAAATTACCTCTTTTTCGGTAAAAAATTATGTGTACGGTCATTTTTATGTGCAAGCATCTGTAACTTGGTCTGTCTTACGTCTGCTTTTCATTCATGTACGTTTTTATGGCTGGCGGTTCATACACATTAAATTTTTCAAGTAACCGATTTGGTTCAGTATCTACAAGTGCCATAGAACGGTACTTTTCCTGTAAAAATTGTTCCTTTGTCATATGATTAAACAGTTCCACAAGAGGATCAAAGTAATGATTGATATTTAGAAGGCCACAAGGTTTTTGGTGAAGTCCTAATTGAGCCCATGTAAAAATTTCAAAAAACTCCTCCAATGTTCCTGGTCCCCCCGGCAAAGCGACAAACCCGTCTGCAAGCTCTGCCATTTTAGCCTTTCTTTCATGCATAGAATCGACAACGATCAGTTCTGATAATCTTTGGTGGGAAATTTCTCTCTGTTCTAAAAAACTAGGCATAATTCCAATGACTTGCCCACCTTCTTTTAGAACAGCATCCGCAACTGCTCCCATCACGCCAACACTTGCTCCTCCATAAACAAGAGTAATATTACGTTTAGCTAGTTCTTTGCCAAGTTTTTTGGCACTGTCTATATAAACATTAGATGCTCCATTACTTGAACCACAAAATACAGCTACATTTTTCATTCTGACCTTCCCCCTAACGAATTCGCGTTTATATTATACAAAAGTCACAATGATTTGTTAAACTTTACGATAATGGAATGTAAGGAGTGAGAAAAAAATGGATGTAACTGAATTTCAACAGTGGGTAAATGATTATTATGAAAATAGAGGCTGGTCAGAGCTAGACATTTTTATTCGGATTGGCTTTTTAGCGGAGGAAACTGGAGAAGTAGCACGAGCCATAAGAGCCCTTGAAATTGGGAGGGATAGACCGGACGAAGTAACGGAATCATATCGGAATAATCGAGAGGCTTTAGTAGAAGAGTTAGGAGATGTATTAGGTAACGTAATGGTGATCGCCAATAAATATAACATCTCTTTAGAAGAAATATTTCATTCTCATAAGGAGAAGCTCTCAAAGCGTTACACGGATGAATAAATTAGTGTGAACCTTTTTAACTATTACCGCGAAAAAAATCGGCTTATAAAATTATGGTATAATCAATAAAATAGTTGAAGAATTTAAAATAATTATCTCATAAGATTGCAATAACTCTCGAAAGTGCGGCTAATCTCATGGTGAGTGCGGAAAAAATTAGGAAAGTGCGTAAATTCCCGTTCCGATTGCGGAAAAAATTCTGAAAGTGCGGAAGATCTAATTTCAAGTGCGGAATTTTTTTAGTAACTGCGCAAATTTTTATCGTGATTGCGAAAAGTGCGTAAATTCTCATCGAAAGTGCGGAAAATTTTTGAACTGCGTACGATATTAGTTACTGCTTTGCAAATAGTCAATGAAGGAGATGCTGTTATGTTGAATGTATCGCGGGATAAAATTCATTCTTTATTTAGTATTTCGGTAGATCCTCTTGAACCTAATTGGAAGGAAAAAATTAAGAATAATCGAGACCCTTTTTTGTTTTTAAAAAAGAAAGGGGAGCTTTATGCGTATGTTTTTATTGGGAATATGAATAAAAATATGACGATAGAAGTGTTGAAATCCCATGCAAATTCACTCGATATGGTCGGTGTGTTAAAAGATGAAGAGTCTATTTCGTTACCGTTTATTTTTCAGACGTTAGGTGACCCGATTGCCCTTGTAAAAAGTGATGATAAATGGATCGGCTATATTCGTAGGGAGGACCTTTTAATTGAGTTGCTCCGAGAAGAAGATACGAATACGAATCTATTAAAAGTGATGCTCGCATCGATTCCGATGGGTATTTTTATCGTCAATACAGAACGAAAACTTGTTAACTGCAATGAAGCTGGACTGCGAATGGTGAAATCTTCATATGAAAAAGTGATGAATGCAGATGTGGGAGAAATTTTTAATCGTCATAAAATCGAACAAGTTTTTGCAACATCAAAAGCATTGCTTAACCAAATTCACATTACGGATGAGCTCGGAGTTTTGTTTGACTATAGCCCCATTATTGATGCGGCTGGACATGTGGAAGGGATTATGATTATCGTTCAGGATCTGCCGAAAGTCGAAGAAATGGCGATGGAAATTCAATATGTGAAAGATTTAAATGCGGATTTACAAGCGATTTTGACCTCGATGTATGATGAAATTTTGGTTGTTAATCATAAAGGAGTTATCCTTCGCTACAGTGATAATTTTATAGACGATTTTTCAGAGACAGATGTAAAAGAACTTGTCGGAAAAAGTTTATTCGATCTTGAACATGCTGGTGAAATTGGTGCGACCGTTGCAAGGCTTGTCATGAAACGAGAAACGAAAGTATCGATCGTGCAAGAAACAAAAAGTGGAAAAAATATGATGGCCATCGGGAATCCTGTGTTTAATGCAAGTGGAGATTTGCACCGAATTGTGATTGCATCAAGAGATATTACGGAGACGACGAAACTAAGAGATGAATTAGATGCAACGAGGAAATTGACAAAAGAATATCAAAAACAATTAGAAGATTTGAAGAATAAAGAGAAGTTTGGTAAAAAAGTGATCTATGGCAGTTCGAAAATGGAGCGGGTCATGATGAAACTGGAAAAATTAGCAGAGTTTCATTCGTCGGTGATGATTTTAGGAGAATCGGGTGTTGGAAAAGATTTAATTGCCGAAGTGATCCACAAGCACGGCAAGCGAGCGGACCAACCGTTTTTAGCACTCAATTGTGGAGCGATTCCGGAAGAATTGTTAGAAAGTGAGCTTTTCGGTTATGTGAAAGGTGCTTTTACAGGAGCAGATCATGAGGGGAAAATCGGTTATTTTGAAAAAGCGCATAAAGGGGTCTTATTTTTAGATGAGATTAGCGAATTACCTTCTCGTCTTCAAGTAAAGCTTTTAAGAGTATTGCAAGAGAAAGAAATTACGAGAGTCGGTAGTACACAAACGATTCCAATCGACGTACAAATTGTAACGGCGACGAATAAAGACTTGAAACAATTAGTTGAGGAAGGAACATTTCGTGATGACTTATTTTACCGAATTAATGTCATTCCAATTACGATTCCGCCGTTACGGGAGCGTCCGGAAGATATTCCGCTATTGGCCTATCATTTTATCGAACAATTAAATAACCAATATAATAAAAACTATCATCTTTCACCAGAGGCATTAAGTCTACTAGAGGCATATAATTGGCCAGGAAACATTCGCGAATTACAAAATTTAATCGAGCGTTTCGTCGTCTTTGCAGATGAAGATGTTATTACAGCTGATTTCATCCGTCCATTTATGCATTTTGGAATAGAAAGACAGGCTCAACCAATCATTACTGAAATTGTCCCATTAAAAGAAGCGAAAGAATTGCTTGAAGAACAATTAATTACATTAGCGATGGAAAAATATGAAACGACAACAAAAGCTGCAGAAGTATTACAAATTAATCAATCTACTGTTAGTCGTAAATATAAAAAAATTTTACAAGATAAAGAAATGGTACGAATTTAATAACTTTATGCATCTAGACATACATTATGCAAACACGCATAGAAAAGTTGGTGATTTTTCAGACTTTTAGAAAAATAAGATGGAATAACAACTAGTTTAAAATAGTATCAACGCAGGGAATATATCCGTTTATTCGTATATCATTCACTGCTTTTTTTCATGTTGGCATATAAATTGCAATAATATAAACTAACACAATTCTTGAAAAGACAAGGAGGAAAAAGAATGAACAAAAATGCAGTTGAAACAAATAAAGTAAATGAATTAGTCGAGTTGGATAAACAACATTTTATCCATCCATCGACAAATCCACATGAATTAGTCGCGAAAGGGCCAGGAATTATTTTTTCAGAAGGAAAAGGTATCTATGTGAAAAATATGATGGATGGAAAAGAATATATCGATGGAATGTCGATGCTTTGGAACGTAAATATCGGGCATGGACAAGAGGAAGTTGTGGATGCTGGTAAAGAACAAATGTCAAAAATCGCGTATAGTTCGGCGTTTAAAGGCTTTTCCAATGAACCAGCGATTAAGCTTGCAAAAAAATTAGCGGACCTTGCCCCGGGAGATTTAAATGCCGTATTTTTCACTTCGGGAGGATCAGAATCCAATGATACAGTGATCAAATTTGCTCGCTTTTATTGGGGGTTAAAAGGAAAACCGACAAAAAGAAGTTTTATCTCCTTAAATAGCGCATATCATGGGGTGACATTGGCAGCACAAACAGTTACAGCAATTCCTGCTTTTCATGAATTTGCAGGATCGAATATTGATGAAATTTTTCATGCGAAACCTCATTTACTAAACTGTGAATTAGGCGATAAAACGGATCCAAATTATGAACAGTCCATTCGCGGTATCATTGAAAGAGAAGGTGCAGACACGATTGCGGGCATTATTATGGAACCTGTGCAAGGTGCAGGAGGGGTAAATATTCCGCCAGAAGGTTATTTGCAAGCAGTTAGAAAAATATGTGATGAGTTCGGAATCCTTTTTATTGCCGATGAAGTCATTTGTGGGTTTGCTCGTACTGGAAAAATGTTCGGCGTTGAAAACTGGGATGTCGTTCCTGATATGATGTCGATTGCGAAAGGAATAACGAGTGGGTATGCACAACTTGGTGGTGTCATGTTAAATGATGAAGTGAGAAATACGATTGTAGACTATGACGGAATGCTTGCACATGGATTCACGTATAGTGCTCATGCGACTGCTTGTGCCATTGCGTTAAAAAACATTGAAATAATCGAGCGAGAAAATGTCGTAGAAAACGTGCAGGCGATGGAGCTAGAATTGAAAAAAGGGTTAGCATTTTTAGCCGAAAAACATTCTATCGTGACAAATACGCGCTGTATCGGTTTGTTAGGTGCGTTTGAATTGTATGAAGATCCGTCACGTGGGAAGCTTTTTGGCGAAGATGTCTTTCCGGCAAATAAAGTTGTCGATGAATGTTTTAAACGCCAACTTATTTTACGTGCACTTGGAGCCCATAATCATATTATCGCTATCGCACCACCACTAGTAACAAATGCGGAAGAAATGGAAAAAATCATTCACATTATCGATGAAGCGCTCACTACTTTTAAATAAAAAGGGTGTAGGCAGGAGCGTAGTGAAATGAAAGCGTTTTAAAGAAGAGGAGGATTTACAATGCTATATATAAACGGAACATGGCGGACATCAGGTGAAAAGCTCGATGTCATTAATCCGGCCACAGGAGAAGTAATTGAATCCATCGTCACTGGAGGTGCGGAGGAAACAGAAGAGGCAATTGCTCAGGCAACAGAAGCGTTTAAAATGTGGAAAAATACGACTGGTGTAAAACGGAGTAACTATTTAGCAACAGTCGTCAAGCTCATGCGTTCACGGAGCAAGGAATTAGCCGAAACGATCACGAGTGAAAACGGTAAACCGTTAGCAGATGCAGAAAGGGAAGTAATAAGTGCGATCGATTATTTAGAATGGTATGCCGAAGAGGCAAAAAGGTTGTATGGAGACACGCTCCCCGCTTCCCATCCAGATAAACATTTAATGGTTTTAAGGCAACCGGTCGGAGTGTGTGCGGCAATTACTCCGTGGAATTTTCCACTTTCAATGATCACACGAAAAATTGCCCCTGCGCTTGCGGCGGGCTGCACAGTCGTATTAAAACCTGCATCTTTAACACCGTTATCGGCGATTAAAGTATTTGAATGTTTTCATGAAGCGGGACTACCAGCTGGGGTCGTCAATTTAGTGATTGGTCCTGCAGCAGAAATTGGAAAAGTAATGACAGCAAGTCCTGACGTGCGCAAAATTACGTTTACTGGATCAACAAGAATTGGCAAGAAATTAATGCGCGACGCAGCTGATACGGTAAAAAAGGTTTCAATGGAGCTTGGTGGCCATGCGCCATTTATCATTTTTGAAGATGCAGATCTAGAAGAAGCAGTCACTGGTGTTTTAATGACAAAGTTTAAAAATGCTGGTCAGACATGTATTAGTACGAACCGTGTATACGTGGCGGAAAGTATTGCAGAGGAATTTGGTGCGTTGCTCGCAACGAAAACGGCTGAATTGACAATTGGAAATGGAATGGACGATGGTGTTGATGTCGGACCATTAATAAACGCTGGCGCACTTGAAAAAGTTGCCGCCCAAGTGGAAGATGCGACCGAAAATGGCGGGAAAATAATAGCTGGTGGTAAAGTGCATTCATTTAGCGGTGGCGACGGCTATTTTTATGAGCCAACTGTTATTCAATATGCCAATGAAGAAATGCAAATCGCGACAGAGGAAACATTTGGTCCAGTCGCACCAATTTTTACGTTTCAAACAGAGGAGGAAGTAATTGAAAAAGCGAATCATCAAGAATATGGGCTCGCTGCCTATTGTTATACGAAAGATTTAGGGCGAGGGCTTCGGATGATGCGTGAATTGGAATATGGTATCGTCGGGATTAATGACCTTGCACCAATCGTCATTCAAGCACCTTTTGGTGGAATAAAAGAAAGCGGAATTGGAAAAGAAGGCGGAAAATATGGTCTAGAAGAATATTTGGAAGAAAAGTTTGTGTCTATTCATATGAAATGAACGCTTCTTAGTGTGGAAGTTTTTTGGTAGATATGAAAGTATACATCCTTTCTTACTACATAAGCGCGGGCTAAGGCATTTCGATTAAGAAGTAGCGGCAACCGATGAAAGGAAGGAACAAAGGAAGCGTGTTTCCTTTAAGAAGAAGGTCAGATGTGGTTACGTATCTTATAGCAATCAGCACATTTAATTGTGCTATATACGTATTCATTACACAAAACCTTGTACTTTGTTCTTTACATTCGCACCGCCGCATCGTTCTCTAACATACGCGTTAATTTTGCACAGATGCATTCATCTTGATTGATACATTCATATATGTCTAAGCAGCGCTCTCGTATGATACGCGGTCATTTCTTCCCGGCATTCGTCTAGCAACATGCGTGTGTATTTAAAGGATGTACTTTCTTTAAGATTCAGAAGATGCTTTATCAAAAGGAAAATTGCATCCTTACCATTTATTTTGACTAAAGACTTTCATAGAAAGCTAATGAAATCAATTTCATCATTCACTATAGCGCTTCAAAAACCGAACTATATTGCTAAAAGGCTTTCACTCCAGGTGATCGCTTTCCGCGGGCGGCTGATAAGCCTCCTGCCCCGGCAAGGGGTATGCAGACGTTGCCCGCAAGGGGCGGTTTTAGTCTGTAATCTTTCCCGCAGGAGTCGACCACCTGCCGTTCCAGCCAAAATTTTATAGGATGTAAAAACAAACGATAACATTATACTTTTGTTTGTTGTTCGGTTTTATTCTAGAAGTAGTCTGTTATGAAATTGACTCAATTAATTAGGGTTTACTGAATAAAAAGAAATCCCATCTACATCGATAGTTTGTACCCGTTTTTCTCGATATAAAGTGCAAGGGTTTTGACTGTTTTACCAAAAAACCTTTGCACATGCAATGAACTATTCTAGTTGTCTGGAGCGAAAGTGACTGACTCCAGCGGGAAAAGCAACAGAGGAACGCAGACTAAGAACGCCACGTCCTTATGTCTTCGTCTGCGCTAGTACATCCTGTACGTCGGAATACCCCGCAGGAAGTGGTTTTCTTCCGAGGCAGGTTAAGTACGCGACGTCCTGGGACTGGGACTGCGCTAAATGCTCGTCCCATCGAAAAGAGTTTGCACTTTCGTTCGTCCCATCGAAAAGCTTTGTCGCAACACCTGGGACTGCGATTACTCGTCCCACCGTAAAGATTGCACTAGCACGTCCTGCGACTGCGATTACTCGTCGCAATAAACATTGTGCGTCGGAGGGCTGAGGCCGTGCCCGCTAAAAAGCACTGTACATTTCGCGGAAGACAACGGTAAGATGAAACACAATTTAGTTGTTCAGCAGACCCTAATTATTTAAAAAATGAGCACAAACTTTTGAAACGTTTTGTCTATGCAAACATTAATAAGGAGGCGGAAGAGAATGGCAAAACAGGTAGAACAGGAAATAATCGTTCGAAATATTGAACAGAAAGATTTAGAAGAAGTGGCAGCATTATCCCATAAATGTTTTGGACCAGGGATGTCACTAAAATATGAGCATATGGAAAGTCAGTTGAACATTTTTCCGAAAGGGCAAATTTGTGTAGAATATGGTGGGAAAATTGTCGGGTGTGCACTTAGTTTAATCGTCAATTTTTCCGACTATGGATATGATCATACGTATGACGAGATTTCGGGAGACGGATATATTCGTAACCATAATCCCGAGGGTGTTAATTTGTATGGGATAGAGGTTGGCGTTGATCCAGATTATTGGAATATGAGTATTGGTAAGCAATTATATGAGGCACGCAAAAAAATATGTAAAGAGTTACATTTGCAAAGTATTATCATTGGTGGGCGTATCCCGAATTATTATCAATACGCAGACAAAATGAGTGCAGAGCAATATGCGAAAGCAGTGATGGCGGATAAAATATATGATCCTGTGCTCACATTTCAGAAGAAGAATGGGTTTCAACTAAATAAGGTGATCGCGAATTATTTGCCTGATGATAAAGAATCTTTACAATATGCAACATCGATGGAATGGAAAAATGATGAGTACGAATTAACATAATTGTAAGCGATTGCATATTTCGTTAATGGAGTACTCATTGCGGAAAATAAGCTATGTAGTGCGGAAAATATGTCTGTGATTGCGCAAAAATAACTATGAAGTGCGGAAAATAAGCTCGCGATTGCGGAAAAACCACCATCAAGTGCGGAAATTTATCCTGCGATTGCGGAAAAACCACTTTGAAGTGCGGAAATTCAGACTGCAAGTGCGGAAAAAAAATCTCCATTTAGTGCGGAATTTTAGATCGTAAGTGCGCAAGTTTCACATCAATTTATTATAAAAAGTTTTCGAGAATAATTACGATGGGGGAGAGATAGGAATATGGGTAAACAGGCGACATTGAAAAGATCGTTAGGTGTTTGGGCAATTGTTGCGCTTGGGTTAGGTTATATGACACCGACTGTTGTGTTTGATACGTTTGGGATTGTTTCGCGAATTTCGAGCGGGGTTGTGCCGCTCGCATATCTTGTCGGGCTGATCGTCATGGTTTTTACAGCAATTAGCTATGGAAAGATGGTACGAGTTTTCCCTGATGCGGGTTCGGCGTATACGTATACGAGAAGAACGATGGGAGAGCATGTCGGTTTTTTGGTCGGTTGGGCTTCATTACTTGACTATTTATTATTGCCGATGGTTAATGCACTTATTATTCGTATTTATATGGCATCCCTTTTTCCGGAAGTGCCTGTATGGATTTGGGTCGTTTCCTATGTCGCAATCGTTACCGCAATTAATGTATATAGTATGAAGTCGACATCAGGACTGAATGTCATCCTCGTTGTTTTTACATTAGCGTTAATGATCATTTTTATCATTATCGCCTCTGTTCAGCTTTATCATGGTATGGGCGCAGGGACCATTTTTACAATCGATCCACTTTGGCACCAAGATGTGGAGATGATAGCAGTCTTTACCGCAGCGACTGTCGTTGCCTTCTCGTTTATCGGATTTGATGCGATTACGATGTATACGGAAGAGGCAAAAGATGCAAATACAGTACCAAGAGCGATTATCGTGACAGTGTTACTTGGTGGAATGGTCTTTTTCATTGCGGCCTATTTTACACAATCATTATTTCCTGATATCGGTGTATTTAATTTATTGGATGATACATTACCGGAAATCGGGCTTTACGTCGGTGGGCAAGTTTTTCAACTCATCTTCTTGGCGGGAGCTTTTGCTGCGACTGTTGCATCAGGGCTAGCATCCCATGCAAGTGTGTCACGACTGCTTTACGTTATGGGTAGAAATGAAGTGCTTCCAAAACGAGCATTTGGCTATGTCCATCCAAAGTTTCGGACGCCTGTTTTTACGGTTGTGTTAACTGGAGTTGTTTCGCTTCTGGCAATTGGGCCGGATTTAGAGCTTATTGCTTCTGTCATTAATTTTGGAGCATTAATTGCTTTTACGTTTGTTAACTTGTCTGTGATTGCGTACTTTATTTTTCGGAAAAAACGATACAAATCAGCGAACGATATTTTCAAGTATTTAATTATGCCATTGTTAGGAGCTGCAACGACGGGAATTCTGTGGTATCACCTGCATGCAGATGCGTTTATTGGAGGTCTTGTTTGGATCATTGTAGGTGTTATTTATATGTTGTTTATAACAAGATTTTTTAAAAAGAAGATGGGTACATTTGATGAAAGTGAAGCGGATGATTTGGTGAATAAAGAGGCTTAGTTTTGTCTATGGTCAAACGGATCAATCCTTTGCAACTTGCCAAAACGTAAAAGAGGTTGTTCAAAAAGTCCAACAAAAATGACGCATCGAATTTCTGCGTTGGCAGCTAAGAAAGGATATATCCTTTCTTACTGCATAAGTGCAACTAGGGCATTCGCAGTAAAGGCGTAGCGAATGCAAAGTTTTCTAATCTTGCTTTTCCGGTACTCACGTATGTAAAGGCATACGCTCTGTTCTCGGGAGCTACGCCGCCTTCGACGAATAGGACGTTCTAGTACTGGCGTTGCCACAATGCTTTTCGATGGGACGAGCATTTAGCGGAGCCCCAATGCTTTTTGATGGGATGAGCATTTAGCGGAGTCCCAGGACGTGGCGCTTTTAGCCAGTGGAACTTCTTGATCCTTTTTATCGGCCTTTTTGAACACGCACTAAAAGGAGAATTTGCATTGAAAAACAAAATTCGCAATTATATCGAACAAAATAAAACAGCGTTATTTAAAACGATTCAAGAGCTCGTCCAAATTGAAACAGTTGTTGGTAATGAAATGGTGGGTCAAGCCTATATGAAGCGTAAATTTGCGGAAATTGGTTTAACGATCCATGAAGTGGCCCCAGACTACGAGGAGCTTGCAAAACACGAGGCTTTTGTCGATTCTGAAATTCCCTTTGCGGGGCGAACGAACTTAGTCGGCATTCATCATGGCGTTGGGGATGGAAAATCTCTTACTTTGCATGGTCATATAGATGTCGTTCCACCAGAGCCTGTAGGGAATTGGACCGTTGACCCGTGGGGGGCGGAAATAATAGACGGAAAATTGTACGGCAGGGGCGCTGCCGATATGAAATCGGGTTTAATAGCCAACTGGTTTGCGCTGAAAACACTTATCGATCTTGCCTATCCGATTACGGGCGATGTCCAGTTGCACTCCGTGATTGAAGAGGAAGCTGGTGGAGGTGGTGGAGCACTCGCTTGTTTGGAAGCAGGCTTTCGAACAGATGGATATATTTCAACGGAGCCACACCATTTTAATACGACGATCTCACATGCTGGCATTATGTATTTTCGAGTAAAGGTGGTTGGCAGGACCGCACATGCTGGTCTTGCACATCATGGGATCAATGCCATTTCAAAAATGTATAAAATTGTTGCTGCACTAGAGGAATTGAACGAGTTGCGGGCCCAAAATGTAAAATTTGACCTGTATGAAAAAGGATCTGGTCAATCGGTTCATTTGAATCTCGGGGTGCTTCGTGCAGGTGATTGGGTATCAACGGTTCCAGGAGGGGCGATGTTAGAATGCCGAATCGGTTTTATTCCGGGAGAAAGCAGGAAGGAAATAAAAAAATTAATTCAAGAAACGGTGGCTAGGGCAGTTGTTGACGATGATTGGTTTAAAGCTCACCCACCCGAGATTGAATGGTTTGGATGGACAACAGAGCCGTGGTATCAAGATCCCGAACATTCTTTCGTCCAAGGCTTTTTAAAAACAGCAGGCGATGTGCTAGGTCGAGACGTGAAGATTGTTGGGCGAGCATCTGGAAATGATGCACGGTTTACGCAATATTACAACGGGATGGCAGGCATATGCTTTGGACCTGTAGGTGAAAATATGCACGGTCCTGATGAAAATGTTCATTTGGAAAGTGTCGTGGAGGTCGTGAACGTATTTGCCAATTATATCATTGATTGGAGTGAAAGTGCGAGGGAGAATGGCGAAACGAGTGGGTAAAATGGTCGCAATGTCGGCCGGTTCCTAACGGCCATATAAAAAACACCAAACGGGGGACGATCGTGTCCTTCCTTTTGGTGTTTTTCACTTCCTTAAAAAGTGTCCATTAAATCTCGACAATCCTTCTCTCCTCTGCCGACCTTTTAATCGCTAAGATCACTTTTAATGTTTCCAAAGCGTCTGCCCCTGTGACGAATGGGGACACTCCACTTTTTACAATATCGATAAAATGCAATAGTTCAGCTGTCATTGGGTCATTATCTTGAACATTCATTTTTTTCAATTGCAAAGGATGATCCCAACCGTATTGATTCTCATCATATGTATAAACCGTAAAACTTGGAAAAGCTATGCTCCCTTTTGTCCCGAAAAAATAATAACAATCTCCTTTAGCACGTGCATATTTCGGATTTTCCCCAGTCGTTAATTCATAGGACCAAGGGGCAGGAACACCATCAGAGACGAAATAATTAATTGTTGGACCTTCAGCAGTTTCCATTAAAATGGAAGCTGTGTCCTCGACTTCATTTTTTCGAATGAGGTTTTGACTTGATGCATACACGCGCTCTATTGTTAAGCCTGTCATAAAGCGAATCGTATCAATATCATGGACCGCATTAATTAATAGGGGACCGCCACCTTTAGTTATACGCCAATTCTCGGCAAAATAGGCATGATCTTTCGCTAACGTAAACATCATATTGATCCCAACTAGATTACCAATCACGCCAGATGCAAGCGTTTCTTTTAATTTTCTCACCTTACTTGAAAAGCGGCGATGGTGTCCGACTAATAAATGAATCCCATGCTTTCTAGCAACGCGGATCATCGCTTCACCATCCGTCACCGTTGCAGCAATTGGTTTTTCCACTAACACATGAATTCCTTTTTCTGCACATAGTCGAACAGCTTCTTCATGTAAATGGTTAGGCAATGTGATGATCACCCCGTCTAGTTCACATGTCTCAAGTAAATCTCGATAATCGACAAAAAGAGGAGCACCGAGCAATTCCGCTCGCTGCTTAGCTAATTTGTCATTTCCTGCAACTGCTACAAGTTCGACACCTGCAATCTGTTTACTATCTTGGGCGAATTTGTACCCATGATTTAGTCCGAGTACAGCTAATTTCATTTTCGTACTCACCTCTAATTAAGCTTTTTTAAATTTTGCTTTTAGTTGTTGGAACATACTCGTCTGTGATACCAATGTAAAGACAAAAACGATCGTTAAAATAAGTGTGATTGGTGCGTTGACAAAACCGAGTAAAAAGTCAAATCCACCATCTGATCCCATGTAAGCCCTACGGAAGGACGTGTCCACGAGTGGCCCTAAAATAATTCCTAACACGAGTGGTGCCACTGGAAATTTATATACTTTCATAAAGAAACCGATAAATCCAAAGCCGAGCATCCAATAAACATCCGTAATGTTATTGTTCAGTGCATAAGAACCAATCACCGTGATGACCGCAATAATTGGTAGTAAAATTTGGTTCGGAACTGTAATAATACGAATGAAGATTGTAACGACAGCAAGTCCAAAAATAAGCAAGAAAATGTTCGCAAGTGTTGCTGATCCGACCATCATCCAAAATAAATCGCCACTCTGTTCCATTAATAATGGTCCTGGTTGTAAGCCGTGAATGAATAAAGCTCCGATAAAAATAGCTGTTACAGCATCTCCCGGAATTCCTAATGTTAGAAGTGGAATAAGTGCACCACCGATTGCCGCATTATTCGCTGCTTCTGGAGCAATAACCCCTGCATGAGCCCCTTCACCGAAAGGTCGGTTCGGGTTTTTAACCGTCTGTTTCGCATGATCATATCCGAGTAGTGCCGCAATTTCTCCCCCCGCACCCGGCAAAGCTCCAATTAACACACCTAGTACCGAAACACGTAATGATAACGGTAAAAACTTCAGCAAAAAAGCAATCGTTGGAAAAGCTGTCTTCTTCAATATCGATGCCTTTCCCTCTGCAGAGAGATTTTTCATTTGATACAAAATTTCTGACATCCCAAACAACCCTAGAATCGCTACGACAAAATTAACTCCATTCATTAATTGAAAAGAACCGAATGTAAATCTACTTCCGCCACCAATTGTATCCATTCCGACAAGACCGATAATAATACCAGCACCTGCAGCAAAAATTCCTTTCCCGGTTGCTCCTTTACTGAGACTTCCGACTAAAAGAAGTCCAAGCAAGGCTAAAAGTAAATAATCACGTTGGGCAAAATGAATGGCGATTTTTGATACAAGTGGGGCAGCAGTTGCTAAAATGAGAACACCAACAATCCCTCCAACAAAAGAGAAAATCGTCGTCAGTGTCAATGCAAGTTTTGCCTCCCCTTTTTGAGCCATCGGATACCCGTCAAACGTTGTTGCAACAGAGGATGGAGCACCAGGCATATTAATTAAAATAGCCGCTCTTGAACCACCAAAAACTCCACCGAAATAAACACCGAGCATAAGCGCTAACGAATCGTACATTTCCCAAGAGTAAGTGAGGGAAAGAAGTAGCGCTACCCCCATCGTAACTGAAAGTCCAGGAATGGCACCGATAATAATCCCAGCAAATGTACCAGCAGCAACGAGTAATAATAATCTAATATCTAAAAATGGTATAAGAAAATCTTGAAGTACTTCCATGGATAACGCTCCTTACTATGGAAAAATAATGTGAAAAAGTTTTGAAAATAATAAATAAATAACGATAACACTACCTATGGAAACGAGAATATTCACTTTCCATGAAACATTTTTCAAGTAAAGCATGCTGGCACATAAGAAAATAAACGTCGCTGGAAAAAAGGTAATGATTGAAAGTAAAATAACGTAAACGACGATCATTGCGAAGAAAGTTAAAATAAATTTATACTCTTTTAATGAAAAAGTCTCTTCCTTATTCTCTTCACTTTGATGTGTAGGACGCTGTTGCAATAAAACGCTAATTCCAGTTAACAGCATAATAATCGAAATTAACGCTGGGAAAAAACTTCCGCCTGCAGGGTCAAGTATTGAGGCTTTTTCCATGACGAGTGCCTGGCTAAAAAATATAAGACTAACGATAACCATTATCATTCCAGGAGCTAATTTTTTTACAGCTTGCATATCAACTCCTCCTTTCAAAGCTAATAATTAGAGGTGTAAATTTATTAATAGATGGACATGTCACATATTCATTTGCGAATTTGTGAAGTCGTACCTGACTTTTATACAAAAGTGCGCAAACTTCGAGTTCAAGTGCGTAAATCTTTATAGCAAGTGCGCAAATTTCGAGTTCAAGTGCGTAAAAATTTATCGAAAGTGCAAAAATTTCAAATGCAAGTGCGTAAAACATATTAAATGGAGCACAGCACATCAATCAGCACTTAACCAAATTCATCGGTAATAAATCTAATACTTGCGTATAGCCAGAATATCTTACAATGAAAATAAAGAAGAGCCCGCCCTAAAGCGAGCTTCTCCACATTTTTTTATTCTTCTACTTTTGGAATATCAAATTCTTCTGGTGATGCTTTCGTTTCGCCTGCTTCATATAACATCCATGCAGAAGTAGAACGGTTTTTGTCGACAAAATCAATTGCTTCTTGTCCACTAATATTCATGTATTCCATTCCTAAGCTTTCTAAAGTAGCTTTAAAATCACTTGATTCTACTGCAGTTTGGAAAGATGCTGATAATTTTTCAACGACATCAGCTGGAGTATCTTTATGTGCAAATACTGCTTGGAAAGGACCCCACGGTAAATATTTTCCGATCTCTGGATAAGCGTCTGTAACAGCTGGTACATCTGGAAGTGATTCGATTGACTCATCGTTCACAACTGCTAACATACGGAAATCTCCAGACTCAACATATTCTTGTGCAGCTGAAACTGTTACAGATGTCACATCCACTTCGCCACCTAAAAGGGCAGTTGATACAGGACCTTCTCCATCATATGGAACAGTTTTAAATTCAGTACCTAATTCATTGTTTAACATTGCAAGTACAACACTTGGAAGCCCACCTTCACCAGTCGTACCGAAAATTAAATCATTTGGCTTTTCTTTCGCATAATCTACTAAATCTTCAATCGTGTTAAAAGGTGAGTCAGCTTTTACAATAATTCCTGCATAACTACTAGCAATAACTGAGATAGGAACAAAATTTTCTTGATAACTAAGATCAGCAATATCTAATACTTGGTAAAGGTTCGGGTTCTCTGCACCGAATAATAAAGTGTATCCATCAGCAGGTTGATCACTTACATACTTCGTTGCAATTGCACCAGCCGATCCTGCTTTATTTTGCATAACGAATGAACCGTCAATTTCGCCTTCAACAATTGGAGCGAGTGTTCTAGCAATAATATCCGTTGCTCCACCTTCACCCCACATGATGATTCCATCAATGTTTTTCTCAGGATATGAACTCGCTGCATCTTCACTATCTTTTGAATCCTTTTTATCCCCATCGCCACCAGAGCCACAAGCTGCTAGCACTAGCATAACAATTGCGAGAAGTGGGATTGTTCGTTTTAAAAATTTGTTCTTCATGCTGTTTTTTCCCCCTGTTTTTTTCATTGTTACTTGATTTCATTTTCTTTCAAGTATTTTATTATTCTTCACCAATTTTTGGAATGCCTAAATCTTCTGGAGAGACGTCTGTTTCCCCGGCTTCATACAGCATCCAAGTAGATGTTGAACGGTTTGCTTTTACGAAGTCTTCTGCTTCTTTTCCGTGTAAATTTAACGGGTCAACGCCAAGGCTCGTAAGTTTTTCAATAAAGGCTTCATCATTTTGCGCTGTTTCAAATGCATCACTTAACTTTTGAACGACCTCTTCAGGTGTATCCTTATGTGCGAATATGCCCTGGAATGGTCCCCACGGTAAATATGCATCAAACTGCGAATAAATATCCGTAATTGGTGGAATATCAGGAATAGAGTCTAATGAACTGTTATTAAGAACGGCAAGCATTTTAAAGTCGCCAGAGTCTACATACTCCTGTGCTGCTGAAACGGCTAACACTGTAACATCAATTTCTTTTCCAAGTAATGCAACAGCAAGAGGGCCGTCCCCATCATAAGGAATTAAATTAAATTCTGTTTCAAGCTCACTTTTTAACATCGCACTTGCCACATGCGGTAAACCACCAGTACCTGAAGTTCCCATATTTAATTTGCCAGGATTATCTTTTGCAAAAGCAACTAAATCTTCTAATGTATCAAATTCTGAATCTTTATTTACGACGATTCCAGCGTAACTTTGTCCAATAATTGAAACTGGAACGAAATCATTTACGTAATCCCTTTCAGAAATGCCTAAAAGTTGATAAAGGTTTGGGTTTTCCGCTCCGAATAATAAGGTATATCCATCAGCAGATTGGTCGTATACATATTGTGCTCCAATCGCACCTGTCGCACCTGTTTTATTTTGCATAATGAGGGATGCGCCAAGTTCGTCTTCTGCAATTGATGCTAGCGACCGGGAAATAATATCGGTTGCTCCACCTTCACCCCACTGGATCACACCAGTAATATCTTTTTCAGGAAAAGAATCGTCCGCTGAACTAGCGTCTTTTTCACCTCCACCACATGCTGCTAAAGAAAATAGTGCAAGTAAAGCAAATAGAAATCCAATTTTTTTAATCACTTTATTCATCATCACTCTACCTTCCTTATTCATTATAATTCATTTTTTTGCATAATGATAAGTATTTACGGTTAGAAAACTCACCTCCATTTTTTAGTTAAATCTGAAAACGTTTACTACTGACTTTATGAAATTCCATTGTGTGGAACAATATACTTCTACATGGAATTTGATGATAAAAGCATTCTAACATAAAAAAATAAGAATGTCATTAGAAATTTTTAAAAAAATCAAAGATTATAGGAATTTTTCCTTAGATTGGATATAGAAATACAGTTCATTTGTTTTATTTTTGTGGAAAGAAAATTTGTATATAAGGAAGAAATAAAAAAGATTGAAAAAGCACTCTAATTGTTTTACACTAGACTTAGAGTTCTATTATACAGAACTAAGTTCCATTAATGTGAAATATGAAAGGGGAACTAGTTAATAATGGAAAATAACCCACAAGTGATTAGATCCGTTCAACGGGCAATCGATATATTACAATGTTTCGGAAAAAACAGTGAGGAGTTGACGCTTACTGAAATTTCGAATGAAACAGGACTAGCTAAATCAACGACGACAAGATTGCTCGCTACATTAGAAGAAAATAACTTTTTAGAAAAAGAAGTGACATCAGGAAAATATCGGCTCGGCAGACAATTATATTTCTTAGGTCATGCAGCCGGTCGTTCCATGGAATTAAAAGAAGTTTCCCAACCTGCCATGGTCCGTTTGCGCGATCAAGTGAAAGAAACAGTAAATCTCTACGTGATAGAAGGAGAGCACCGCGTCTGTATTCAACAGTTTGAAAGTTTACAATCGGTGAAACATATGATTCAAATCGGGCAAAAGTTACCATTAACGGTAGGTGCAAGCGGTAAAGTGTTATTAGCTTATCAATCACGAAAATTTATAGACGATGTCATGGAAAAGCAAAGTATGGTGAAAAGCAAATCAGAACTTTTAACTGAATTAAATCAAATCGTCATGGAAAAATACGCTGAAAGTATTGAAGAAAGAGAACTCGGCACATCAGCAGCTGCCGCTCCCGTGTTTAATATTAATGGTGAAGTAATTGCCGCACTTTCGATTTCAGGGCCAGCACAGCGATTTAATCCCAAAAAAGTTACTGATTTAAAGACTATTCTTGTCGCGTCCGCCCTTGAAATTTCGACGAATATGGGATATACGATTTAAATGCCAACCGGCGTTGGCGAGCATGTAGAGAAAGACTGGAAAATCGCTTGGAAGATCTGAAAGTTGTATACCGCTTGGTAAATCGCCAAGTTCGTCTAGCGGAAAGGTGAACGCTCGGTAACACGGAGGGATTGACTGCAAACTGGTGGAAGAGTGGAATGCCTGTGTGATTAACAATGCATTCGGTAAGGACGGAAGAATTTACTGCATTCCGGAAAATGAGGCACGCCGACAAAATCCGGCGATACTTAGTAGTACGGATGGATTGCCTATAAATGATAGGACAGTATTGTGTTAAAACTTCGGATAACCGAACACTACTTTTCAAATAGGTGCAAATAGCAACCAAGCGATTTTTTTATTAAAAGACTTACAATGATGAGTCAACGAATACATGAATATCTTCACCATTTAATTTTATCGAGCACTAATCATTTTATTATCAAAATGATGTTCAAAGACATTTGTACGAAAAAAAGTTATTACAACGTACAAATGGCATTTTAATTTGGATCGATCCAACATCTATACGGAGGTAATGAGGATGACAGCAAAGAATTTTGGTCCGTTAACTGGAACAAAAATACTAGATATTTCAACGATGATTGCGGCACCTTTTGGGGCAACATTGTTAGCAGATTTTGGAGCAGAAGTCATAAAAATTGAACTACCGAATAAGGGAGATACGCTCCGGACAGTGGGACCTTGGAAAGATGGAGAAGCGTTAAGATGGCCAGGGCTTGCCAGAAACAAGAAATCATTAACACTTGATATTCGCACAGATGAAGGGAAAAAAATCTTCAAAAAACTGATCGCTCAATCTGATATTTTAATCGAAAATTTCCGTCCAGGTACACTGGAAAAATGGGATCTTGGCTATGAAGATTTAAAAAAGGAAAATCCAGAACTAGTGATGGTACGAGTTTCTGGATATGGACAAACTGGCCCATATCGAGAAAAAGCTGGATTCGGGACACCTGGAACTGCTTTTAGCGGACATACCGCAATCCAAGGGTATCCGGATCGTCCTCCAGTTAGCCCATCGTATTCATTGCTCGATTATATTACAGGGGTTTATGTAGCATTCGCAGCAGTTGCAGCATTATACCATCGCGATACTGGAGAGGAACATGAGGGACAAGTCGTTGAAATGGGGCTGTATGAATCGATTTTCCGGATGCTTGAATTCCTTGTTGCCGAATACGACCAAAATAAAAAAATTCGAGAAAGAAGTCCAGGTTTATCAGGTCACTCAAGCCCGGCTGGAACGTATGAAACGAAAGACGGAAAGTTTGTTGTCCTCGTTTGCAGTACAGATTCAACGTTCGATCGACTAGCGAAAGCGATGGGACGTGAAGATATGTTAGAAGATGACCGTTACTATACGAATTCGGAACGATTAAAAAATGACGACGATGTACAAAAAATTGTTTCCGACTTTATTAAACAATATACACAAAAAGAGTTAACGGAAAATCTTGATGCACAAGGTGTTCCAGTTAGTCCAATTTATACGATTGAAGATATTTTTAATGATCCACAATATAAAGCACGTGAAAATATCGTCGAGGTGGAACACCCTCGTTTAGGAAAAGTAAAAGTTCCAGGAATCGTACCGAAATTTTCAAAAACACCTGGAGCAATTCGTCACCGTGCACCTGAACTTGGTGAACATAATAATGAAATTCTAAGTGAAGCATTAGGACTCTCAGAAGAAGAAATTAATGCACTAAAAGAACAAGGCATTATATAAAAAACTTACGAGGCAAGCTAAACGGATACGTAGTTCAAAAGCACAAAATGGAAATTATGGGAGAGGAATATTATTGTTCCACTTTCACAAATGTTTTTTCCATCATAGCGGCAATCATTTTATTTTTTCGTTTCTCCGCCTTATAAAATAAAGAAAAATCTTTTTTAAAAGGATGATTTTACATGGGAAAAAGCTTACAATTTCCAGAACGTGTGACAATTTGCGAAGTGGCTCCACGCGATGGATTCCAGTCCATTTCGGAATTCATTCCAACAGCTAATAAAGTGAAAATAATTCGTGCATTAGCCCAAACAGGAATTTCTTCTTTAGAAATTTCTTCCTTTGTCCATCCTCGTGCAATTCCGCAGCTTAAAGACGCAGAAGAGGTTGTGCGCACTGTCATCGATGAACTAGAAGGTGTCGATGTTCGAGCATTAGTACCTAATTTACGAGGAACAGAACGGGCTGTCGGTGCTGGGGTGAAAAAGGTAAAAACAATGCTTTCAGCAACTGATTCGCATAGCTTATCAAACGCCAATGCAACAGTCGCGGACGCACAACAAAAGCAGACACCAATTTTTGACTATGCTGCAGCGAATAACATTGAAGTAATGGGATCGATTTCGGTTGCGTTTGGGTGTCCATTTGAAGGAGTGGTACCTGTAGAGCGTCTAGTTGAAATAGTTGGGCGCTATGATTCCATGGGTGTACGCGAAATTTCACTTGCCGACACTACTGGTATGGCACATCCGAAGCAAGTATACGACACATTAGCAGTTCTGCAGGAAGTATTTCCGCATATTGCCTACTCGATGCATTTTCATAATACGCGTGGCATGGCACTTGCGAATACGCTCGCTGCTTTAGAGCAGGGTGTCACACTGTACGATAGTTCTATCGCTGGGCTTGGCGGTTGCCCGTACGCCCCTGGTGCAACGGGAAATGTCGCAACAGAAGATCTTGCCCATATGCTAACGGAAATGGGAATTGCGACTGGCACAAATTTGAATCGTTTAATTGAAGTGGCGAAGGAAGTGCGCGATTTAATTAGTGTTCCAGGAGATAGCTATATGCTTAAAGCCGGACCATCTTCTTGCTTGCATGAGGACGCACCGAGCGGACAGGAAAAAGTCGAGGAATAGGGGAGTTCCAGTATGATAAAGGTTCAGATGTTTGTAGAATAGTATGCAAAGGCAATAATACTAAAAGGGAAAGTTACTTATAGATAGTGAAGGAATATTTCTGCTGACAGTGGACGATTGAACTTTTGCAATGGATGGTATACATTCCGTAATGAGATAAGCGAATTCCGTAAAAGCGTTCATCATGTGATGTTTGAATTCTGCACTGGAACGATGAAGTGCGTAAAACTTCTAGTTCGTTGCGGAATCTTTCGATAAAGTGCTGAAAAACTCTAGCTGAGCGCGGAAATTTTCGATAAAGTGCGTAAAACTCTAGCCGAGTGCGGAAATTTTCAAGAAAGTGCGTAAAAATGCTATTCCATCACGGGAATTTTTCGAATGTTACACTTGAAAGCCAAAATTCATCCTGACAATCCACAATACCGGAATGGACGATTCAACTTCCGCAATCGCACAAATGCTTTAGAAATGGACCATTTGACTTCCGCAATTGCAGCAAAATTCTCGCACTGAATCTTAAGAATATGCACTATCAAAATTAATTAAACAAGAACGAAGCCCTTGCATGATAAAGCTATGATCGTGCAAGGGCTTCCCTATTTTTGTTGGAAATTTAACCTCACTTAACTAATACTAAATGAAAACTCTCTTTCTTCGCCGTAGTTCAATAGAACGACTTCTGTCTGATCATAGTCTTCTAATAGTTCTTTTAACTTATGGTCTTTATTCATCATCGTTTCAATGACAGGGAAGTTTTCTAACATGCCGTCTAGGACTTCTTTTCGTGGTGTTGTTTGGTGGTTTGGAAATTGATGATTTGGAATGACGTATTTGACGTCGAGTAAGTTTTTAACGACAAAGGCAGCTTCTTCCGGTTCCATGACAAATTGACCTGAAGCCGACAAAATAGCTACTTCTGGTTGATGGAACTTTTGAAATAATTCCATATCGGACATCATGGCTGTGTCTCCAGAATGATAGATGGTCATATCGTCGATAAAGTTAAACATATACCCAACCGCAGTTCCTGCATACATTGGTGCTCCAATTATTTCATTATAGGAGGAGGAATGGTTTGCCTTGACCATTGTTGCATGCATATCGCTAAAATGAACTTTTCCACCGATGTTAATTAGTTGGACATTTTCGAAGCCGTTTTGCAATAAAATTAAACCTAAATCATATTGGGCAATGATTTGTACATCTGGATTGTTTTTTACTAGATCTTGCAAGCCTTCTGTATGATCAAAATGTCCATGTGTTAAAAATACGGCACTTATTGATTGTAAAAAATCAGGGCTCAAGTACTGTTCGGGGCAACCAGGATTTGCGTGTAGAAATGGATCGATTAAATAATTATTACCTGCCTTGCTTTTTAATACATAAGAAGCGTGACCAAGCCTAAGAATTTTCAAAAAAACCATCCTTTCTTTCTATATAAATTTTTAAAAAAATACGTCTCTTATCAGGTAGAATCTTCTGAAAACTACCACGAAAAACTTTTAGTATTAAGTGAAGCTTAAAGGGAAGATGACAAAGATCAACTATATTCAATGAATGATCGTACTTAGCAGTATTAAACGACTGATTGTCATTTTTTTTGTGAAAAAGTTTTGCGCAACTAACAGTATGTAGAGTGTGGAATCATTACATTCCACGTTTTCAATCGAGCAAGTATATAAGTGGAAAGACTTTCTAAGATGTGAGTGAAAAAACGAGAACTTTCATTTACAAATTTCTTTGTCATTTCATGAGGTTTTATTGTCACTTTCTATCTTAACATGCTGGAAAAAATAAGCAATAAGAAATGGATAGAAAATTAAGTTTACACTATATTTTCTATTTCAGGTGATATTTAGTGAGATTGATATAACATGAGCTTTATCTGGAAACTATTTATGAATAGGATTTTTCACCACTTTTTTATTTCTTATGATACTTTCGGATCTTGGTTGTGCACCCTTCTCCTTTACTAAAGGTAATAACACAAAGTTAAGCGTATAGTCTTTCTTTTTCATTCCCTCCCTCCTTTTACTCGGATATTGAAATTTTACATTTTTACAGTGTTTCAGAACATGTACCCCCTTTCGTCTACAAGCAGTTGTTCAACGAATCGATTCGGTCAAAATCAATCTACGTAAAAATTCTGAACGACAAAAAACCAATAATTTTGCGTAATCATTGCAGGAAAAAAAGCCATGCAAAGATGAAGCAAATATTACTGGTTGTTAATCTACTTTTAGACGAGTTTAGAACTATATCTTTCACTCCATAGATTAGCCAGTTCTATTTGTATGTACATTATAGTATAGGAAAACAGCGATTGAAACGCAAGAGTTTTTCGAAAAAATAAATCACTCATTTTTCTAATAGAGCATTTTCTATATAGCGATTTCTAGCAGAAAGAATCGATTGTGCAACTGCCTTTTGAGGAGGGACTAAAAATTTTTTTTCCATATTTAATAATATTTCATCAATATCATCCACTAATGAATATCCAATAAGCAGAGAAGAAATAAAGTCATTCGTTAAATCTTTAATAAATGTAAAGGTAGCCTTTTCAATTACTGCAGTATCTTGATTAACAATTAAGATACAACCAATCGATTTTTGCATCTCAAATGCAGGTGTACCCTTTGGAAGCTGAGCAAATCCTCCAACAAGAACATGATTCTTATACTTATCCATCAATAGTAAATCCTCCTTCATAAAAAGATATCATTTATTATAATAGAATATTAGTAATATTCAAATATCACTATTCTTAATAAAGATAAGCCCTCCCTCTAAATAAAAAAATGATTGACGCATTTTAGAATAAAAGATACATTTGTTGTAAATAGACGAGCCATTTTAGTTAATAATTTTAATCGATGTTAAATAAATGTAAATTTTAACAGAAGAGTTCTCATCATTTAAGATTTCGCCTGATAAATTCTTTATGATAGAGGAAAGGGATTAGAAAAAAATTTGAAGGTGGTACTTTGCTTGAGTTAATAACGATCTTACGTGATATTATTTTGCCGGTCTTTATTATTATGACGATTGGTTATATTCTACAAAAAAAGTTTTCACTCGATGTGCAAACCTTGGCGCGTTTGAATATATATTTTGTCGTGCCAGCATTTATTTTTGTCAAATTATCGAGTACCGAAATTGCGTTTAATATGTTTATTAAAGTGCTTTTTTTTATTGGATTATTCGTATTTATTTTATATGTTTTATCCTTTATCGTTGCCCATCTATTAAAGCTTGAACATGGAAAAAAAGTGACGTTTACAAATAGCATCATTTTTTTCAATTCGGGTAATTATGCCGTTCCAGTGAATGATCTTGTCTTTCGTGGCGATCCCTTTGCAATGTCCATTCAAGTCATTGTCTTAATGTTTCAAAATATATTTATTTTTTCATACGGCATTTTTTCTTTACAATCGATGTCTGCGGGCAAACTGAAGGCTGCATTTGCTTATTTCAAAATGCCTGTCATGTACGCGATGATTGGTGGACTAATCGTGAATGCATTAAACATTAGCGTTCCAGGTTTTATTTGGGTGCCAGCAAATTATATTGCGAACGCCATGATTGCGATCGCACTCCTTACGCTCGGCGCTCAAGTTGCTCAGTTGAAATTGACAGCTGGACTCGGCACCGTTTATTTTAGTCTCGTGTTGCGGTTGATCGCTGGTCCGCTCGTTGCTTTAGGAATGATTTTCGTTTTCGGAATTAGCGGCATTACCGCCCAAGCATTGCTTATCGCAAGTTCAACGCCGACTGCTGTAAATAGTGCCGTTATTGCGCAAGAGTATAAAAATCATCCTGATTTAGCTGCGCAAATTGTGTTGTTTTCAACATTGGCGAGTGCGTTCACTGTAACGTTTTTTATTTATGTGGGCCGGATGTTGTTTGCTTAAAAAGTGACACGGGTGCAACGCCGGATTTACTATTACTTAGTGTCCGAACAAATTCTGATGAAAGATACTTTTATGCGGAAAATGGTGGAATCGCAATATCGTGCATATCCGCTAAGCCTGTCGCTATATTAAAGGGCATTCGTGCTATATTGATTTTATTCGATAGATTTAGCAGGAAATTTTTAAGTTAACACGATGCACATATGAAAATTATGAAGATGAGATGTGTGTAGCGGATTAAGTAGGAAAGCGGTAAATAAGATAGTAAACATCTAAGTGGCGGCAGCTTCTAGCTATGATCTCACTGTATAGCTTGGATATTGATAAGTGCCATGTTCCTAATTGAAGCTTGAGGCGGCGACTTCTGCGGGAAAGCGAGACAGCGGCTCAGCACTTGCCCGTCCGTCTGAAGCGAAAATCAACATTATGACTCTAGTAAACAATTTTTCAGTGGTCTCGCTATAGGAGTGTAGCGAAGCTTATCGGATCACTCCTCTATTAACTGAACGATGCCTTTTTTAAAAATAAAAAAAGTCGTTTTCCATAAGAAAAGGACATAGTTAAAATGAGGGAAGACTCACTATTTGTTCATACGTAGCGTAAGCGCCTAAATCTACCACTATTTTTGTACGCCTTCAGAGCTCGGCGTGTTTTGAGGGACAGTTTTGTACAGTGTCTTTAGCTGCATATTTATTGTCGTGTTTTTTAGTTGAAAAACGGACGGGTTGATTTTCCAGACGGAAAAAACCCTTTTTTAATAGTTAAATTTGTCTTTTGCCCCGGAAGAATCGTATTAAAAAGGAATTTTGTCTAAGAGCAAAATAGCATTTCTCACGATGAAAGATACCTTAAATCCGCATTTTGCTTTTTTGACGAACTCACTTAGATGCTTTATGATGGCTATAAAAAGTAGGTGAAAACATCTTTATCCGCGAACGAAAGCCACCAATACCACTTCAAAAACTAGATGCATTAATTTCTCGATTAGCTCCAAATCACCCTAAGCTACCACTCATAAAGCAACAAGCGGCAAAATACCTTAAAGGATATCATGGGGAACGAAAGTTAGATTATCATCTCAAGGGACTACCAGATCATTATTCTATTTTAAGCGATATCACATTAATAATATTTGGAAAAAAAGTTCAAATTGACTCGTTCATCATAACACCGTTTGCGATTTTTCTTCTTGACGTAAAAAGCTTCGAAGGTACTGTCACCTTTGACACGATCCTGAAACAATTTGTTCAAGATAATGGAAAAACGCTGAAAGGGTACAAATATCCATTGACGCAAGGTGAAAAAATTCAATACTATCTACATCAATGGTTGCAAAGCCGTAACATAAGTAGTTTTCCAATTTACTATTTTATCGCATTCTCTGAATCTAGCACAATCATCAATGTAAAAGGAGATGAAGATACAATAGGTAAAGTTGTATCATATATCGATGACATCCCACTTAGGTTAATGAAGCTGAATGAAAATATATCAAAAAATCGAATAGTAAATCTTACTCTAAAAAATAAAGTGGTTCGTGCAATCATGCGAGAATGTGAAGATTTTGATTATGATATCTTAGCAACATTCGATATAAAGAAAAATGAAATTTTGCCAGGTGTTCACTGCCAACAATGCGAAAACTTGGGCATGGAACGTTTACATGGGAAAGGACGTTGTTACAAATGTGGCGCATACTCAAAAGACGCATACCTAAAAGGATTACAAGATTATATACTACTCATAAGCAAGACCATTACTAACAAAGCATGTAGAGAATTTTTACAATTAAATGACCGTCACGAAGCACTCCATATTATAAAAAGTTCCCATCTATTTATCAAAAAAAGCAGACAAATATGGATGAAAAAATAAAAAGGAAGTAAGTGCGGAACATTTTCCGTACTTGCTCAAAAAATTCCGCACTGAGCGAGGTTTTTCCCGCACTTTGCCGAAAAGTTCCGCAATGAGTGAGACTTTTTCCGCACTTTGCCGAAAAGTTCCGCAGTGAGCCTGATTTTTCCCGCACTTTCTCAACCAGACCACTTCCTTAAATCCCTACCATTTAAAATTTCTGTTCATAAAGTTGAGGGAAATTTTTCTTTATAAATTTACTACTAAAATACCGTGTTTTCCTATATTATTATTCTAGGACTAGATTACTAGCAGGGGATGACAGAGTGAGAAATAAATATATTCATTTAACGGTGGTTATGTTCATTTTTTTGAGCTGGCAACCATTAGAAAGGGTGGCTGCTGATGGTGAAGTGCCACGTTCGGACAAAAATGAGGAGAAAGAATTTACGGATTATCACATTACGCTTGATGAGGCGGTAGATATTCAAGTAAATGCGAATGCGAATCCGATTACAGATATTTATCGAAATGAGCCTAGTTATGTTCATTTTAATGATGTTAAAATGGTCAGCCCGATAATTTCGGTGCCAGTAGCCAATGTGAGGACAGCACCTTCTTTAGAAAGTGAAATTGCTTTTGATTTTCCAAAAATGGCGCCTGTTTTTATTGTTGGCATTGAGGAAAATATTGGAAAGTCGTCCAAACAAGAGCCACTTACATTAACAAAATTATTACAGGAGCGGTTTGGAACCGTAGAATGGCAGGAGCATAATCGATCTGAAAGTGATGTATGGTATAAGATTGCCTACCAGACAAATACATATTTTGTGCAAACGAGTGACGTCCATGCGGATCAAATTGAAGTAAAGACGAACACGAAGGTGCGCCAAGGACCTGCAAAGAGCAATCACGCTTTTGGAAAATTGGAAAAAGGGGACACTTTAACGATTGCTGGGCTAGAACCCAATTGGGTAGAAGTGTATTATAAAAGTTGGCGGATTCCAACTCCAGAAGATGTAAAAGTTCAACTCGATCCGAATGGTGAGGATGGAAATTTGTTTCAACACATACGTCTTGATGCAACGATTGATGTTCCTGCATCGGAGCTTGATACAGTGCTTGAGGGTAAAGGGATTTTAGAAGGACAAGGGGAGGCGTTCATAGCAGCGGGTAAGGAGCATGGGATTAATGAAGCATACCTTATCGCACACGCGCTATTAGAATCTGGTCACGGTACATCAGCACTTGCAACTGGAGTGGAAGTTGGGGTAAACGGAAAAGGTGAACCTGTCGTCGTAACGGACAGTAATCGTGAAAATTTGAAAAAAATTAAAACAACTTACAATATGTTCGGAATTGGTGCAGCGGATAGCTGTCCACTCGAATGTGGTGCAAAGACGGCGTACGAAAACAAGTGGTTCACACCCGAATCTGCTATCAAAGACGGAGCCGCATGGATCGGTGAAGGGTATATTTATAATGAGTTTGACCAAAATACACTTTACAAAATGAAGTGGAATCCGAAAATGGGCGAGGGCCAGCAATGGAAGCAATACGCCACAGATATCGGTTGGGCGGAAAAGCAGACAATAAGAATAAAAGAAATATATGAGCAATTGACCGATCCGACATATTATTATGATATCCCAATGTATGCGGAAAAATAGTCTTAGAAACTCCAACGCCTTTTCGAAAAATTGCGCAGTGAAACTGTAATTTCCGCACTTTCTCAAAAAATTGCGCAGTGAAACTGTAATTTCCGCACTTTCTCAAAAAATTGCGCAGTGAAACTGTAATTTCCGCACTTTCTCGAAAATTTGCGCATTGAAGCGGTAATTTCCGCACTTTCTCGAAAAATTCCCGCATTGAAGCCGTATTTTCCCACACTGAGCTGGATTATACCGTTCGGAGTTTTTGAATAAATACTTACATAACGAATAGCTATGGAAATATACGGATGTTGGTTTAAACATGCTATTTGGAAACAATAGATTAAAAGAGTTAGGAGGGGCGTGTGAGTTAGCGCTCCTTTTTACAAAATGGTAAACGAATGTTGCAATTTCACTTTAGTAGAAACATCCCTCTATTCGAGTAAAAATAAATTCTAAGTCCCTTTAAAATCCTAGATTCCTATTCCACTCAACTCATCCTACTCCAATTTTTTCCCCTCTAACAACACAAATTCAAAGCCACGCTCCTTTAACGATGGAACAGCTTCAATCACGCCTTGTGCGGTTCCGCTAGCGGGCTGGTTCATATGTAACAGAGCGATTGATCCCGGCTCAGCGTTGAGCAATGCATCTCGAACCTGATTGCTCGAATATGTCGCACCTGCATCGCCTAAAATATCATAATTCACGACTTCATAGCCGAGCGCATTGGCTAGTTCAACAGCAACCTCATCATAATATGCGGTACCAGAACGGAATAAAGACATTTCTTTTCCAGTCAACTCTTGTACTGTTTTGTGGTTATCCATTATTTCGGCATAGACTTCTTCTGCTGATTCTGTTGCAGCGATTCCCCAAGCTTCTCCACCATCGACAGATAAGGGAGAATGATTCGTACCGTGATTTTCAATTTGAAAGAGAGGCTCTGTAGCTAAATCGATGAAAATGGATTCATTTTCGAGAATCCATCTTTCGTTTACAAATAAAGTTGCGGGAATTTTTTCTGTCCTTAAAAAATGAATAAGTTCCTCGTCATAACCATTACCATACTCTCCTCCGCAAGCATCAAAAGTTAAAGCAATTTCTTTTTCCTCCGTTTGGAACTGATTTTTCACGGCAGTAACATTTTCTCCCCATTCCATCGGCTCACGTCGTTCAAATGAAGTCAAATCTACGAAAAAGGCCTCCGAATCTACCTCATGTTGTGGTACCTCTTTGTGAATAACATGTCTATTCATCTCGTGAACATCAGACGCCACCTTGATGGTTTGCTCACTACACCCTAACAATAATAAGCAGAAAATGAGTAGATACATTCGTTTCATCCAGCTTAGCCCCCATCCGTTACTAGAATCTAATTCTCTATTATACGCGACTAAATCTATTCCTTTTGCATCGCAGTATCCTCTAAAACTAGCATCTAATTCTTTATTATACACGATTGATTCATATGTTCCCTTTCTGAAAATTATTATGCTTTCCTATCGTAATGATAGGGAATTTTGGATTGTTATAGGAAAAAGCTACCTCTATAATATAGATATGTAGCATAACTACATAAAATTTACCGAGGAGGTGATGAAGATGGCAAGAGCAGTTTTTTATCATGCGGGTTGTCCCATTTGTGTAGATGCAGAACAAGTCGTCTTGGAGTATCTAGACAAAGCAAAAATTAATCCGGAAATCGTCCATCTTGGAACAGAGCGAAATCGCATTGAAGATGCTGAAAAAGCAGGTATCAAATCAGTTCCAGCATTAGTGATTGACCAAAACGTATACCATATCAATTATGGTGCGAGTTTAGAAGATGTAAAAAATGGATAACTAGAAACATGTCGACATAATTATTTGTGATTTGAACAAAACCATTAGTAAAATAGCAATTTGAACAATGAAAGAAGATGGAAAAGGGTTAAGAGACGTATGTTTGGTATAGGCTAATCTATTTTTGGGAAAGTATTATCGACGAAAAGGTTGTTGAAGAAGGCGTCAGTGCCAGGCGCCTTCCCTTTTTTTAAAAAGATACTTTTAGAGGATGTTCAAAAAGTCCAACAAAAATGACGCATCGAATTTCTGTGTTGGCAGATAAGAAAGGATAAATCCTTTCTTACTGATCACTGGCTAAAGGCGCGACGTCCCAAGGCTTTTTGATGGGGAGAGTAATCGAAAGAAGCAGGACGTGGCGTTTTTAGCCAGTGGAACTTCTTGGTCCTTATTATCGTCCTTTTTGAACACGCACTTTTATCTATTCGATCAAACATGTAAACTAGATAAAAGAGTGAATACGAAGGGAAGGTGTGCATCAATATGATATTTGACCCGAAACGTCGAAAGGAAGAACGTTCAGCCCGAATAGGGATGGCATTATTTCGCATGTCCCAGGCAATAAAAAAGATGACCCAAGCAGAAAGTGATGCCTTAGGATTATCTCCTATTCAAATTCAAGCGTTACTTTTTGCTACCTATACACGTGGAGAGATGGCAACTGTTGGCAATTTTGCAGATTCCATTGGCACGACGCATGTGACGGCCGTAAAAATTATCAATGGACTTGTGAAAAAGGGCCTCATGAGTAAATCGCAAAAGCCCGAAGATCGTCGTGTGACGCTGCTCGTCTTAACATCAAAGGGAGAAGAAGTCGTTTCCCATATTAAAGGTTTTGGGCACTCTCTCGAAGAAGCGCTACAACCTATTTCAGATGAAACGATAGAAAAATTAGAACTTGGACTTGGCTCGATCATTTCTGTTATGGAGAAACGTGGAGATCTTGTCGTAGCAGAACCTTGTTTAGGTTGTATCCATTTCCGTCCACATGCTAACGATGGAGCTACTCCTCATTATTGTAACCTTATTCAAAAATATCTTTCCCATGAAGCCTCCCTTAAGGAATGTCCAGAACATACACCTTCTCCTTAAAAAGGAAATAGTTAATTTCCTCTTACCCATAATAGGAAACTCCTATTAAAATGATAACTTATATTGTATTGTATAATCGTTCTCGATTATTTATACTAAAAGAGTGTATAGAATTCAATTTGTGATTTTTTAATATAATTACCTGAAAATTTTTAAAAAAGAAGGCTGATACAATGAACCATTTACTTACCCAAGATTCTCTGATTGATGTGGCGATAAAAAAAGAGCTTGAACGACAACGGAATCACATTGAACTGATCGCTTCAGAAAATTTTGTCAGTGAAGCGGTAATGGAGGCAATGGGAACGGTCCTAACAAACAAATATGCGGAAGGTTATCCTGGAGAAAGATATTACGGCGGATGTGAATATATGGATGTCGTAGAAGAATTGGCACGCCAGAGAGTGAAGGCACTTTTCGGTGCAGAACACGCCAATGTGCAACCTCACTCGGGAGCTCAGGCAAATATGGCGGTCTATTTTTCCGCAGTAGAAGTTGGCGATACGATTCTTGGAATGAACCTCTCTCATGGAGGGCATTTAACACATGGAAGTCCTGTCAATATGTCTGGAAAATTGTATCACTTTATCCAGTACGGAGTGAACAAGCAAACGATGCTTATTGATTATGACGAAGTGCGAGACCTAGCACGGAAGCACAAGCCAAGAATGATCGTTGTAGGAGCTAGTGCTTATCCTCGGGCAATTGATTTTGAACGATTTGCCGAGATTGCTAGAGAAGTAAATGCACTGTTTTTAGTAGATATGGCACATATTGCGGGAATTGTTGCAGCTGGTCTTCATCCTAACCCTGTTCCGTATGCCGATTTTGTCACAACTACGACCCACAAAACTTTACGCGGACCAAGGGGTGGGGTTATTTTATGCAAAAAACAATGGGCCAAAAAGATTGATAAGGCAGTTTTTCCTACTATACAAGGTGGTCCATTGATGCATATGATTGCAGCAAAAGCGGTCGGTTTTGGAGAAAATGCCCACCCTGAATTTATCACCTATATGAAACAAGTACTACAAAACGCAAAAACTTTAGCAGAAGCATTAATGGCAGAAGGTCTCCATGTTGTTACAGGCGGGACAGATAACCATTTAATCCTTCTAGATCTTCGCAATATCGGAATTACTGGAAAAGAGGCACAATACTTGCTTGATGAGATCGGCATTACCGTTAATAAAAATATCCTTCCTTTTGACACGGCAAGCCCGAATGTTACGAGTGGGATTCGGGTTGGAACACCAGCCGCAACAACTAGAGGAATGGGAACAGAAGAGATGAAAATGATTGCTAAAATCATTGCACAAGTTTTAAAATATCCACATCATTCAAGTATACAGGCACAAATGAGTATAAAGGTAAAAGAGATAACTTCTCAATTCCCATTATATGAACAGGGAATGAGTGTGAGGTAGGGAAGGATCGTCGGTGCGTAAGCGACTAGGATAAGGGAGAGTTTAAAATAGCTGAATTGGTAGACAATGCCGATAAAAGTTTTAGGAAAAAATGAGCGCATATTTTCGAGATTAGGTGTTGTCGATGATAGGGGCAGAATTTCTGCCCCCATTTATTCAGCGGGAATGAGTAGTATAGTAGAAAATTAGTTAAAACGTTCACTTTTGACCGTCTTAATTAATTCTTCCATAAATACACGGCTCGCCGCACATAAATGTTTATTTTTCCGATAAGCAATACCAATTTGGGTAGTAAGCTCAGGATTTTGAATAGGTATCGTCTTAATCTGTTCATGATTCACATAATCAAGATACGCTTTCGGTAAAATGGTCACACCAACTTTATTTTTAACCATATTCATAATTGATTCCATTGTCGTCATTTCCATCACTGGCTCTGGTGTGAAATCAAGCGAGCGGCATTTGTCATTAATCAGTTTGCGCATGAAATACGTACTCGGTAATAGAATGGATGGAACCTCTTTTAAAATTTCCAGTGTAACAAAAGGTTCCTGTGCAACAGGATGATCGGCATGTATTGCAAGAGCAAGATTTTCTCTATAGAGCGGGATCGTTTCCAGATCATCATGCTCCATCGGTAATAATACGATTCCTAAATCAAGTTTGTTTTGCAAGAGTTCGGTGTAAATATCACCAGTTCGCAGACCGAGAATGGACAGCTCTACATTAGGATAACTGTTGTGAAATTTCATTACTGTTGGCGGAAGTAAATAATTGACTACTGTAAGGAGTGCACCGATTTTCAACGTACCCCTTGTTAATCCTTGAATTTCACTAATCGCCGCCCGGGCTTGTGAGAGCTCATGGAACACATTGTAACAATGATGCTGTAACGTTTTTCCGGCTTCTGTCATAATCGTTTTTTTGCCAACGCGATCAAACAGAGGAGTGCCAACCTCGTGCTCAAGCAAAGCAATTTGCTGACTTAGCGACGGTTGAGCAATGCCAAGCTTTTCAGCAGCACGGGTAAAATGCAGTTCTTGACAAAGCATCATAAAATATTCTAATTGCTTTAATTCCATCAAACATTCTCCTCCCGTCAAAATGATAGGGTGTAACAATCATTATAAAATAAACAATTAAAAAAAGCTATTAAAGGAGAGTAGAAATGAAACAAGTATATAACTTCAACGCAGGACCGGCAATGTTTCCATTAGAAGTCTTGCAGCAAGTACAGGCAGAACTTCGTGACTTGCAAGGAACTGGTTTATCCGTTCTTGAAATATCACATAGAAGTAAAGAATATGAACAAATCAATGAAGAAACGCAACAATTGTTGAAAGAACTACTTGGGATTTCATCCGAATATGACGTGCTATTTATGCAAGGAGGCGCAAGCACGCAATTTGCGATGGTACCGATGAATTTTTTAACGGAAGGACGCGTCGCGAACTATATAGAGAGCGGGACATGGTCGCACAAAGCAGTAGAGGAAGCAAAAAAAATAGGACGGACGGAAATTTTAGCAAGCTCGGAAGCTGATCAATTTCGAAAAGTTCCTGACCTTCAAGGATTGAAAATTCATCCAGAAGCGGCTTACGTTCATCTCACATCCAATGAAACAATAGCGGGAACTCAGTACCGCGATTTTATTAGCACAGGGGAAATACCACTGATTGTAGATATGTCTAGTGATATTTTGTCCCGGGAAATAAATGTATCAAATTTTTCCCTTATTTATGCCGGCGCCCAGAAAAACTTAGGACCCTCTGGTGTCACAGTTGTCATCGTCAAACGCGAGCTATTGCACCGGATTCCTAACAGTATCCCTAATATGATGAATTATCAGGTTCATGCACAAAAGAACTCGTTATACAACACACCTCCTGTTTTTGCTGTATATATGGTAAACCTAATGTTGAAATGGATTCAAAAAAACGGTGGTGTGAAAGGGATGGAACAGCGTAACCAACTAAAGGCCAATTTGATCTATCGCACGATCGACAATAGTGAAGGATTTTACAACGGACTTGCACATGTAGAAAGCCGATCAATGATGAATGTTACATTTAGCGTTGTGAATGACGAATTGGAAAAGGAATTTTTACGACAAGCAGAGGAAAATGGATTTGTAGGCTTGAAAGGGCATAGGGATGCAGGGCATCTACGTGTTTCGATGTATAATGCAGTTCCCTATGAACAATGCAAAGCCCTAACAGACTTTATGGATGACTTTCAAAAGCGATTTGGGTAGGAAAAAGGTTTCGTTCATTTTTTAAGTGCGGAATCTGGAGCATTCATTGCGGAAATTCCATACACGATTGCGGGAAAACCTAGGTTCATTGCGGAAATTTCATACACGATTGCGTAAAACACATGTGTCATTGCGGAAATTTCACACACAAGTGCGGAAAACTTAGGCTCATTGCGGGAATTTCACACACAAGTGCGGGAAAACTTAGGTTCATTGCGGAAATTTCATACACAAGTGCGGAAAAACCTAGGTTCATTGCGGAAATTCCACACACAAGTGCGGGAAAACTTAGGCTCATTGCGTAAATTTCATACACAATTGCGTAAAACATATGTGTCATTGCCGAAATTTCCTATACAATTGCGGAAGGCCATATGCTCATTACGGAGAAAAATGACCCATCCAGTAATTTTGAGCAAGCAATATGGAGTGCTGAGCGCCAACTGAGGGGATTCCGTATATTTTATGTGCTTTTATTACCAATCAGCTCATCAGTTTATTAGGTCGCAACTACAAACTATAAAAAATCATCACATACGAAAGTTGAGGTCGTTCTGATGGAATATTATAAAATATTATCAATCAATGTAGGGAAGCCAATCGAAGTGCCATTTAAAAATAAAAATATTGCTACAGGAATATTTAAGGCACCTATCGAAGAATCAGTATATCTATCTTCGGTAAATTTTGAAGGTGATGGTCAAGGTGACCTTGTGCACCATGGAGGAAAAGAGAAGGCTGTTTGTGTTTTTCCGATTGAACATTATCCGTTTTATGAAAATACTTTAAAACAGTCGTTAAGTTATGGAGCATTTGGAGAAAATTTAACGACGGAGGGATTAGTGGAAACGGAAGTTTGTATTGGTGACATATTTAAACTTGGAAATGCCACTGTTCAAGTTAGCCAACCAAGACAGCCGTGTTATAAACTGTCCGTAAAGTATGACATGCGAGAATTGCCGTTGATTGTTCAAGAAACTGGTTTTACCGGATATTACCTTCGAGTTTTGGAAGAAGGAGCTGTGTCAAAATTAGATGGTTTAATCCGTATTTATTCTCATCCCTTAGCAGTTACCGTTTCATATGCCAATCGTATCATGCACCATGATAAGCAGGATATCGAGGGTATTAATAAGTTACTCGAAGTGGAAGAACTATCAACAAATTGGAAAAAAACATTTTTAAAACGTTTAGAGGGTAAAGAAACCGATCCACTGAAAAGATTAACAGGTAATGAATGAAATGGAAATGTTCGATTTTTAGTTAATTAATTTCACTAGGAAAATAAATGTAAGGATCGATCAATGGAGGAACGCCCGTATTTTCTTCTTCCTACGGGCGTTAAAAACTACGGGTTTACTAAATTTTCCGTAACGTTGCGATCTTGGGGAACGATAGCAATAATTAAGAAAATAACCAACATTCATGCTACATTTCTTACATTAACTGTTTCAATTGCTCAATTTCGTCATTAGTTAATCGAGTTAATTTGCTTATTTTATCAATAGGAAAGCCGTCTTTTAACATTTCTAGAGCAACTTCTTTTTTTCCGTGTACCCTTCCTAGTCTCTTTCCTTCTTCTTCATAAGAAATAGGAATTTTTAAAATCTTATCAGCATCCTCAAGCTTTCTAGCCTCCTTCACAAACATTTCCTCCTCTTCTTTAGTTAATTTCAAATAAGATTCAAAAAATCCATAAAGTAATCTGTGCTGTGCCTTATTTACTTGTAGACGAGCCAAAATTTGCATAAATTCAAGCTTTACTTGCACTCGCTCCTTATAGCTAAAGCCCATTTTGCTAAGTAATGCAGCATATAGGGTTATCTTTTTTCATGAATTTTCTCCAGTTTTGCTTTCGTAAATGAATTTTTAAATATTGAAAATGTAAGACTTTCAAATGCAAAAACTGCATATTAAATACATCTTCCTCCCAATTTTCATCGTAACTGAAAACCGCAATTGGGATAATTGGTTTATGAAATTTATTATAAAGCAAGCTGAAATATTTAAACATTCTGTTATTAAAAGTTTTTTGCTCGTAACTCTGAGGTTCAATATGGATGATAATTAATGTATCTGTTTCTTTCCACTTTACTTTGACGGCAATATCAAGTCTCCTCACTTCACCATCAATTAAATTAGTGAATATTTCTTCAGGTATGGGAGTAATGTGTTGGAAATCGATTTGTGCATGAAATTCTGGGAAAAATGCTTCAAGAAACTCTTCAAAAAATTCATTGATTAGTTGTTTGAATAAAAGATCGTGCTTCGTATACTGCGAGGAATTTTCTTTGATTAAAAAATTGTTCCATGTTGTTGAAACGCTTGTTGAAATCATTATAACACACCCCTCTCTTAATGGATGAGTATCATGATGAAGTTCTATAAATAGTATAATACAAAACAATAATGAGAACAAGTGTTTCTCTTCGGGGTAATTAGTAAAAAATGAAAGAAGAGACAAGTAGGAAAATCTGGTGACGTGTAAAAACAAGCGAGCAATTTCGAGAGTATTTAAAAACTAGTAAATTACTTTGGGTGCGTAAAATTTTCTGAAAGTGCGCAAAATCTTGGGTCTTTTGCGGAAAGTTCATATGTAAGTGCGGAAAAATAACATAAAGTGCGTAAATTTTTAATACAAGTGCGGAAAAATTTAAAAAAGTGCGCAAACCCTGATTGCGATTGCTGAAATTTCTAGCGCAAGTGCGTAAAAACAGCATAGAAGTGCGGAGCAAGTACGCAAAAAAATATGCAAGCAATAAAGTCTTTATGCGACTGTTAGAAATAAGAAGTTCCAACCAATCATAAAAAAACTCTAGCAAATCTGCTAGAGTTTTCGATAATCTATTAATAGAATTTCTTGAAGCTATGGAAATGTTGGCTCCAATATGGGTTGTCAAGGCTAGTGATTGTAACGCCTTGGGATGAGCTGGCATGGATGAATTGGTTGTTGCCAACATAAATTCCCATATGGGAAATGCCTGATCTATATGTTCCTTCGAAAAAGACAAGATCGCCAACTTCAGGTGAGTTAACAATATAAGAACGGTTGTAATATCCGTCTGTTGACATACGACTCATTTCTTTTCCTGAGTTGTTTAATGCCCAGTGGATAAATCCACTACAGTCAAATCCACTTGTTGAAGAGCCGCCCCATACATATGGAGTACCCATTACAGATTTGGCTGTGTTTACTAAAGTGCTAGGGCTGTAGCTAGTATCCTGTTTTGGTTCTTCTGGCTTAGGCTTAGGCTCAGGTTTTGGCTCAGGTTTTGGCTCTGGCTTAGGTTTAGGCTTAGGTTCTGGTTTCGGCTCCGGCTTAGGTTCAGGCTTAGGCTCTGGTTTAGGTTCCTCTTTAGGCTTTTGTTCTGGTTGCGGTTTTGGCTCTTCCTTAGGCTTTGCCTGTTCTTTTGGCTGAGTTGTTTCTTGTGCAGGTGTATTCGCCTCTGTATTTGTTTCTTGCTGCGGTTCGTTTACCTGATTATCCTCTTGCTCCGACTCAGCCTCTTCCTCCGGTTCTGGAGTTGGTGTAGGTTCATTTGAATCTACGTCTTCTTCAGCAGGCTCGTCCACTTCTGTCGAAACATCTTCACCAGCATCCTCAGCAACTTCTTGCTCGTCCTCTTCTGCAACATCTATGTCATTATCGGACTCATCAGTAGGTTCTTCTTCAATTTCGATATCTTCAGCAGGTTCTTCATCCGCAGGTTCCTCAGGCTCTTCTACAATCGGCTCAGGTTCTTCAGCAGGTTCCTCTGGTATATCAATTTCCACAGGTTCCTCAACTACTGGCTCCTCTGCAACAGGCTCCTCCACGACTGGTTCTTCTACCACTGGTGGTTCTTCGACTTCCACTGCTGCTACTACAGGTGCCTCGGGAACTTCCTCAACAACTGGTTCTGGTGCAGCAACAACTGCAGTTGGCTCTTTATCTTCTGGTATATGAATGGTTAAAGTTGCTCCAGCGATTGGTGAATTTGGACTTAAGTTATTCCAAATGAGTAAATTTGAAACGGAGACACCAAATTTACTACTGATCGCAGCTAGTGATTCATCAGAAGCAACAGCGTAATCGATAGTGCGAGCATCGCTATTTCCGAAAGCAACTTCGCTTTTAAGGGAAGTAGTCAATGTACCTACTCCAACAAATGCCGACGCATTCGATACATCCGATGCACCATCCGCATTGTCAAGTGAATCCGTAGCATCGTCATCTCCATCAAGTTCGGCTAAGTCAATGACAACGGTAGGCCCATACTCCGAGTCGTCGGCAGACGCACCATTTGCTTCTACCTCATTCGACTCAAATTCAAGGGAGGCAACAAGCGGATTCTCAGCCTCCGTTCGCATATTAGCAACAAGCGTGTTATCAGTATCTACTTGACTACTCGCTGCACTGGCAACCTCAGCACCCGCAACCCCCACATCATTCGCTGATTCAGTCTCAGACGCAACCGTCCGATCAACTTCTACATCACCAGCACCTTTACTAACAATAAACTTGTCCCCAGGGAAAATGAGTGTTGATTCTAAATTGTTTAGTTCCATCAATTCTTCTGTTGAAATCCCGTTATTATACGCAATTTCGCTAAGTGTGTCGCCGCTTTTTACTGTGTATGTACGTGGCTCTTTTTCTGCATTCTTCTTCGCGGCTAGAGCTTTTTCCACTGCATCTTTATCAATCGTATACGCCTGACCGCCTAGACTACTATCGTCAAGCGAATGATTAGGATAAGTAAGCTTGGAAATGATGCTTTGCCATGACTTTGCGTCATAAGTCTGAGTAATATCCAATGGGAAGTCACTTGGATTCACTTTTGTAGTTGATGCATCTGCTTCCTCTGCTGCGACAAGTGACGATGCAATTACCGCTGATGCGGTGACAGACATGAATTTCTTTGTATTAGACAATGATATTCTCCTTTCCAATAGAAGCACATTAGATTTATATTAAAAAATTAATTACATTCCAAAACATCTTACGAATTAAAAAAATTCCATTTTCTATTAAAACTTTCTCTTACTCTTCCTCCAAAATAGTTTAAAAACTTCCATACTATCATGCCATTATTCGACTCTAATCCTACGAAAATATAAAAAAATACCATAAAACTATGCGGAAAAATCCCTTTGTACAAAATTAGACTTAAGCATATATACCCTTACGCTAAATAAATAAACCACTATTTACCTTAATTTCTAGTGATAATTTCGACATACTCCCATAAGAGAGTCAGATAAAATCCCTATAAATTCGGTTGTGTAAGAATAATAAGTCCTACTTATTATAGCATCCATTTACCTTTTTTACTACACAATATACAATAACTTCGCACAAAATGAATCATAATACCCATAAATGAACAAAAATACTTTTTGCCTATAAAAATAGAAAAATCTAAAAATTCCATAAGGGTAATTATACCCACGAACTAAATGAGGTTATCGATACATGAGGAACCCGACTAAACTCACAAAATAATCCATTTTCCGACATAAACCTATGAAAAAGTACATAACTATGTGAAACTTTGTAATAAATAAAGGTAATTTCCCTTTAAATTCTTATAAATATTTGGTACTATGTTAGAGTGTTATATGATGCAATTATTTACTGTAAAAGCAATTTATATATTGAAAAAGTGATGTAAAAGAATATTAGCGGAGGTACAGAAATGGAAGAAACGATATCTTTGAAGGAAATATTCGAAGTAGTCAAAAAGAGGCTTCTTCTTATTGTTTCATTTACGGCAGCAGCTGCACTCATTGCGGCGATCGTTAGTTTTTTTATATTAACACCAATCTATCAATCTAGTACGCAATTTATTGTCAACCAAAGCCTGAAAGAAGATTCGAACCAAGGGATTCAAGTTGACACAAATACGATTCGGACAAACGTTGAACTCATTAATACATACAATGTTATCATCACGAGTAATGCTATTTTAACCGAAGTAATTGATGAACTTAAACTATCCACCTCACCAGAGGCGCTTGCAGGTAATATTCAAGTATCGAGTGAACAAAATTCACAAGTTGTAACCGTTACAGTAAAAGACCCAGATCCAAAACTTGCGACTGAAATTGCAAACACAACGGTTCTAGTATTTCAAGACCGTATTCCGGACTTGATGAACGTAGATAATGTTAAAATTTTGTCAGAAGCAGTAACGAAGGAAAATCCATCGCCAGTAGAACCGAAGCCAACCCTTAATATCGCAATCGCTATCGTGCTCGGACTGATGGCTGGGGTAGGAGTTGCCTTTCTATTAGAATACTTAGACACGTCTGTACGAACAGAACAAGATGTCCAAGAAAAATTAGGCTTACCAATTTTAGGGGTCATCTCGACAATGGAAGCAGAAGATATTCGTCTTGATCCATCTACCATAAATAATCCAGTAAAACAAGGGGGATTTGCACATGTTCAATCGAAAAAAACCGGCACCCAACAGTAAGATGCGCCATCTAATTACAAAATTGAACCCACGTTCCCCCATTTCAGAACAATACAGAACGATTAGAACGAACTTACAATTTTCGTCTGTTGATGAACCATTACATTCTATTTTAATTACTTCAGCTGGAGCTGCTGCAGGAAAATCGATTACAGCGGCAAACTTAGCCGTCGTATATGCACAACAGGAAAAAAGAACATTGCTTATAGATGCTGACTTGAGAAAGCCGACTGTACATTATACATTCCGTCTCGACAATTTAAGAGGTTTAAGTAATGTGTTAATAGGGGATAGTACATTAGAAGGCGCCATTAGTAAATCAGATGTCGATCATTTAGACATTTTGTCATGTGGGCCTATTCCACCGAACCCATCCGAATTACTTGCATCAAAGCGGATGGAAGAAGTGCTTAAACATGCAAAACAATTGTATGATTTTGTTATATTTGATACACCGCCAGCACTTGCGGTGACAGATGCAAAAATTTTGGCTAATATCGTTGACGGATCGCTTGTTGTTGTTAGAAGTGGTAATACAAATATGGAAGAAGCGGAAAGAACAGTTGAGATTATGAGAGATTCAAAAGCGAGACTACTTGGAGCAGTTCTTAATGACCGTACGAAAGACAATTCAAATTATTATTATTATTACGGAGCTTAAATAAAACCCTCTCAGTACTTAGGGAGGGTTTTCCTGCTTAGAAAAGGAGAGGTAAGTGTTAAGAGGTAACCTATTTGCCAATTTTAGCTAAAAGCTAGATTAATTTGTCACATTTTGATAGACTAAAGTAAACATTTTGTTTAAAATTGTTAAATTAATCATTTTTTTAAAAGGGAAATGGTTCTAAGTGCCTAAAACTAACATATGCTAGTGAAACGTTTCACACATTAAAGGAGGGACTCACGTTGATCGATATCCATAGTCATATACTGCCAGGCATCGATGATGGGGCAGAAAACGAACAAGAGAGTATTGACATGGCCAAAGCTGCAATCGAAGAAGGAATTACAGCAATCGTTGCAACACCTCACCATAAAAATCGAACATATGATAATTATAAAGAAGATATTGTCAAACATGTAGCAGTATTGAATGATCTTTTTCAATCGAAAAATATTCCACTGACCGTATTACCAGGACAGGAAGTGCGGATTTACGGAGAAATAATAGAAGATTATGAAAAAGGCGAAATTCAACTTGTGAATGATTCACAATATCTACTAGTTGAGTTCCCATCAGATTCCGTACCACATTATACGGAACAACTTTTCTACGATTTACAACTTGTTGGAATCAAGCCAGTCATCGTCCATCCTGAGCGAAATCGTGAACTATTAGAAAACCATGATAAGATGTATCAACTCGTACGAAAAGGCGCTCTATCCCAAGTGACAGCGGCAAGTGTTGTCGGTAAATTCGGGAAAAAGATCCAAGACTTTTCCCTTCAATTAATCGAGGCCAATTTAACCCATCTGATTGCATCGGACGCACATAACACAACGACTAGAGGGTTTCATTTACGTGAAGCATTCGAAGTAGTAAAAAATAAGTATGGCATAGATATGTATTATCTGTTGTTAGAAAATAGTAATCTACTAGTTGAAAATATGAACTTAAATCGAATTGAACCGTCACCAATCCGTTCAAAACGAAAGAAATTGTTCGGGCTATTTTAGTCCAATGTAAAAACAATGCTAAATTTTACAGAAAACCAAATTTATGTATACTCTTTATGATATGTTTAATGTAAGGTAAAAAGAGACGCGTGTGATCATAAAGTGGAGAAAGTAGGTAGAACTGTGACATATAAAAATCGTCTTGCGTTACTTATCTTACTCGATTCTGTTATTGTAAGTATCGCGATTTTTATTGCCCTTTGGATTGTGTATCCATATGCAACGATCAATTACGAGAGTACCGTTATCATCATAACAGCGATTGCGTTATTATTCTTTCACCACATCTACGCTTTTATTTATAACTTATACAATAAAATGTGGGCCTATGCGAGCGTCGGAGAACTCGTTGCTATCGTAAAAGCAGTTTCATTAACTATATTATCGGCTGCAATCATTCAATTGTTAATCAATGATTTTACGCCATATCGTCGAGCGCTACTCGTCACATGGATGCTTCATATCATTTTAATTGGCGGATCGCGCTTTTTTTGGCGTGTGTTCCGTGCTCGATACATAACAAGATCCGATACGAAAAAACGAACATTAATCGTTGGAGCAGGTGATGCGGGGGCAATGATTGCTAGACAATTAAATAATGAACATAATAATTCAGAGTTATGGCCTGTTGCATTTGTCGATGATGATCCTGCGAAGCAAAGGATGCAAGTGTATAATTTACCAGTTGTCGGCTCGGTAAAAGATATCCCAATGATTGTCACAAAAAACAATATTGCTCATATCGTTATTGCCATCCCTTCTTTGAAAAATGGGGAATTAAATAAAATAATCGATCACTGTAATAAAACAAAAGCAAAAGTACAAATGATTCCAAAAATAGAAGATTTAATGACTGGTAGAGTTTCAGTAAGTAATTTAAAAAACGTCGAGGTAGAAGATCTACTCGGTCGTGAACCAGTAGAACTCGATATTGATTCAATCAAAGATACGATCACAGGGCATACAGTTATGGTCACAGGTGCAGGAGGTTCGATTGGTTCAGAACTTTGTAGACAGCTAATGCGCTTCTCACCAGGAAAAATAGTTCTCGTCGGACATGGGGAATTCAGTATTTATTCGATTGATATGGAACTACGCCAAAAATATGGACAATCTGATGTAGAGATTATTCCAGTTATCGGAGATGTACAAGACCGTGCCCGTATGTTTGAGATCGTAGAAATGTTTAGACCAAAAAAGATTTTTCATGCTGCAGCACATAAGCATGTTCCGTTAATGGAATATAATCCACATGAGGCTGTGAAAAACAATATTATAGGAACAAAAAATGTCGCAGAAGCGGCGGATGCCTTTAGAGTCGACACGTTTGTACTTGTTTCGACGGATAAAGCAGTAAACCCTACAAATGTCATGGGTGCAACGAAGCGAATTGCGGAAATGATCGTGCAATGTTTAAATCCAAATAGTCAAACAAAATTTGTTGCAGTTCGATTCGGAAATGTACTTGGTAGTCGAGGAAGTGTCATCCCGCTTTTCAAAAAGCAAATTGAACAAGGTGGGCCAGTGACCGTAACAGATCCGAAAATGACAAGATATTTTATGACAATCCCAGAAGCGTCACGACTCGTTATTCAAGCAGGGACGCTAGCCAAAGGCGGAGAAATCTTCGTTCTTGATATGGGAGAGCCTGTTAAAATTGTTGATCTTGCAAAGAACTTGATTAAATTATCTGGCTATACGGAAGATGAAATCGAAATAAAATATTCAGGTATTCGTCCTGGAGAAAAAATGTATGAAGAACTTCTCGGTGAAGATGAAATTTTACCTGGACAAGTGTATGAAAAAATTTATGTTGGACGAACAGTAGAAGTCGAGCGGCGATATCTTGAAGAATTAATGGAACGATTTGATACATATGAGTGTTCGGAACTGAAAGACGCGTTAATGAATGTCGTTTATATGGAAAGGGAAATGTTAACGGCCAAGGGGTCTTGACAGAAAAAATTTACGGAGGAATTCTATCGTGAAGCCAATTAAAAAAGCAATTATTCCTGCTGCTGGATTAGGAACACGCTTTTTACCAGCAACGAAAGCAATGCCGAAAGAGATGTTACCAATCGTTGATAAACCTACAATCCAATATATCGTAGAAGAAGCAATTGAATCAGGAATTGAAGATATTATCATTGTTACTGGAAAAACAAAGAGAGCAATTGAGGATCATTTTGATTCGAACTTTGAGTTGGAAACAAGTCTGAAATCAAATGGAAAAACCGATTTACTGAAAAAAGTAAAACAAGCCGAAGTAGATATTCATTACATCCGTCAAAAAGAACCAAAAGGACTTGGGCATGCGGTATGGTGTGCACGCAAGTTTATTGGTGATGAACCATTTGCTGTTCTTTTAGGTGATGATATTGTAAAAGCTGAGACACCTGGACTTAAACAACTTATTGACCAATATGAAGAAACAGGCAGTTCTGTTGTAGGGGTACAAACAGTTTCCGATGAAGAAACAGATCGATATGGAATTGTTGATCCTTGTACAAATGAAGGTCGTCGTTATCAAGTGAAGGAATTTGTCGAAAAACCTAAACTTGGAACAGCTCCATCTAACTTAGCAATAATGGGTCGTTATGTGTTAACACCAGAAATATTTACTCATCTTGATAAACATGAAATTGGCGCGGGTGGAGAAATTCAGTTAACAGATGCGATTCAAGCGTTGAATGAAACAGAAAAAGTTTTCGCGTATGACTTTGAAGGTAAAAGGTATGATGTAGGAGAGAAGTTAGGGTTTATTGAAACGACGATTGAATTTGCATTACAAAATGATGAAATTAAAGATGAATTATATAAATTTCTTGAAAAGAAGTTAGAAAAAATCAAATCAATGCATAATTTATTTATAGACTAAATCTAGTTAAAGGAGATTATCCCTTTGGAAGATAGAATTTTTCTTTCATCACCACATTTGAGTGATGAAGGTTATGAAATGGAATATATAAAGGAAGCTTTTGATACAAACTGGATAGCACCACTAGGAAAAAATGTTGATGAGTTTGAAAAGGAGTTTGCAGTCAAAGTTGGTTCTAAATCAGCAGCTGCTCTATCATCTGGAACAGCTGCTATTCATTTAGCGCTTAAAGCGGCGGGCGTTGAAAAAAATGATATAGTTTTTTGTCAGTCTCTCACTTTTTCAGCTACAGCAAATCCTATTATTTATCAAAATGCAATTCCTGTTTTCATAGATAGTGATTATACTACTTGGAATATGTGCCCAAATGCTTTAGAAGAAGCTTTTGAAAAATATCCAGAAGTTAAGGCAGTAATTGTTGTACATTTATATGGATTATCTGCGGATATGGATCAGATTATGGAGATATGTAGAAAGCATAATGTAGTAGTTATAGAAGATGCTGCGGAATCGCTAGGTACATATTACAAAGGACAACATACTGGAACATTTGGAGATTATGGAATATTTTCATTCAATGGAAATAAAATCATTACTACCTCAGGTGGAGGGATGCTTGTTTCGAAAAATGAGGAGCGCATTGCTAAGGCGAGATTTTGGGCAACACAATCGCGAGATCAAGCAAGGCATTATCAACATAGTGAATTAGGATTTAATTACCGTATGAGTAATATTGTAGCTGGAATTGGCAGAGGCCAGTTAAAAATTCTAGATGAGCGAGTTGCAAAAAAGAAATACATATTCGATTTTTATCAGAGAGGGCTCGGAAATCTTGAAGATGTAGAGTTTATGCCCAAAAATGAATTGGATGAACCAAATTATTGGTTAAGTTCAATGACGGTGATGGGGAAAGTGCGACCTAGTGATATATTTAGCGCATTGGAAGCTGAAAATATCGAGTCAAGACCAGTATGGAAACCAATGCATCTCCAGCCATATTTTGAGAAGTATACCTTTGTTGGAGAAGGTGTTTCTGAAAAGTTATTTGAGAACGGGGTTTGTTTGCCATCTGACACGAAGATGACAGATACGGATTTGAAGAGAGTTGTAGAGACTATTAAGGAGTTGTGGAATAAGTAATGAAAAATTCCAAAGGTGGTATTTATAGAAAAATCATAAAAAGGCCGATGGATTTTATTTTATCTTTGCTAGCTCTTATCGTTTTAAGCCCTGTATTTATTGTTGTCGCTATACTTGTGCGAACGAAACTAGGAAGTCCTGTGCTTTTTAAGCAAGAGAGACCTGGGCTGAATGAAAAGATATTTACAATGTATAAGTTTAGGACAATGACGGATGAGAGAGATGAGGATGGGGAGTTACTACCTAATGAAATGCGACATACTAAATTTGGTAAGTTTTTGAGAAGCACAAGTTTAGATGAATTGCCAGAGCTTATTAATATTATTAGAGGGGATATGTCTATAATTGGCCCTCGGCCGTTATTGGTGGAATATTTATCGCTTTATAATTCTGAACAAAAACGGAGGCATGAAGTTAGACCAGGATTATCAGGGCTAGCTCAAGTTAAAGGGAGAAACGAAATTCCTTGGGAAGATAAATTTAAGTTTGATATTGAATATCTTGAAAATATATCCTTTTTATATGATTGTAAGTTAATACTTCAAACTTTCTTTAAGGTGTTTAGGAGAGAGGGAGTAAATAAAAGTGAAACAGTAACTATGGAGAGGTTTAAAGGAACAGGAAATTAAAGTAAATAACCTTAATAGTTAGGAGCGTATTTAATGCAGGAAGATATATATATAGTTGGTGCAGGAACTTATGGTGAAGTTATGCTAGAACTTGCCGGGATCCTGGGTTATAAGGTTAAGGGTTTCTACGATGAAAAAATTGAAGAAATAAGTACTGTTATGGGAATCAAAGTTATTGATAAGTTTTCTGCTCTTAATGAACAAGAAATTAAGGGGAAAAATTTTATCGTAGCTATTGGTAACAACAAAATAAGATTTAATTTAATGAACAAGATTAATCAAATTGGTGGCAAGACACCCTCCTTAATACATCCGTCGGCAATCATTAGTCCGAGTGCACAGATGGGTAAAGGCGTATATGTTCAAGCGAATGTATATATATGGACAAATGTAAAAATAGATGATTTTTGCATAATTAGTCCGGGTGTAGTAATTGCACACCATACAACTATTGGTAAAGCTTGCTTAATATCTACTCTTACTGGTGTTGGCGCATCAATAAATATTGAGGATAAAGTTTTCCTTGGTATGAAATCTACTATAGTCACTGGACTGCATGAAATAGGTGAAAATTCTATTATAGGCGCAGGGGCTGTCGTTTTGAAAGATATAGAAAAAGAAAGTGTATATGCAGGTGTTCCTGCTAAAAAAATCAGGAACCTGAACTAGGAAGAAATTATATTCACTAGCTGGTAGATGATTTTTGAAATAGAGGAGAAGGTTTGTATATGAGTAAGAAAAAAATATGGATATTCAACCACTATGCTACTAATATGTTTTTCAATAAAGGTGGTAGACATTATTGGTTTGCTGAAAATTTATCCATAAATGGGTATGAACCAACAATTTTTTGTGCGAATATTAGGCATAACACAGACGATGTTATTGATTGTCATAATAACAAATATTCTAGAAAAATCTTAAATGATATCCCCTTTGTGTTTGTTAAGACTACTAAATCCATAGGAAATGGTATAGATAGAGTCAAAAATATGAGTATTTTCTTTTTTAATTTATTATCAATTGCAAATAAATATGTAAAAATATATGGAAAACCAGATTTTATTCTTTCCTCTAGTGTACACCCTTTAACAATGGTTGCCGGTATCAGAATTGCGAAAAAGCTAGGAGTCCCCTGTATTTGTGAAATAAGAGATTTGTGGCCAGAAGCAATTTTTGCATTTAAAAAAGCTAAAGAAAAAAGCCTTCTTGGAAAAGTGTTATTAGCAGGAGAACGTTGGATTTATAAGAATGCAGATGCGCTTATCTTTACTAAAGAAGGAGATACTGATTATATCATTGAAAAGAAATGGGATATTAAACAGGGGGGAGACATCGATCTTAAGAAATGTTACTACATTAATAATGGTGTGGATTTAAAAAGTTTTAATGAACTATCTATTCAAAATACAATAGAAGATGAAGATTTAGTTTTTGACAAATTTAATGTGATATATGTTGGGGCAATTCGCCCAGTTAACAATGTAGGAAATATATTAGACGCGGCGACAATATTAAAAGATGAAAAAGAGATTCAATTTTTAATCTATGGTGATGGTACCGAAAAAGAAATGCTAGAAAAAAGAGTAGCAGAAAAAAATCTAACCAATGTTAAAATGAAGGGATTTGTAAACAAGAAATTTATACCTTACATATTAAGTAAGTCGTCAATAAATATATTAAACTATTCCCAAACCCAATATAATTGGAAAAGAGGAAATAGCTCTAACAAATTATTTGAATATATGGCTTCTGGAAAACCAATAATATCAACTGTTAAAATGGGCTATTCAATAATAAATAGATATAATTGTGGTATTGAACTCGAGGAAAGTACACCAAAAGAATTGGCTAATGCAATTTTAAAAATAAAGGGTATATCTAAAAAGCAGTATATGGCTCTCGGACAAAGCGCTAGAGAAGGAGCAGAAGATTTTGATTTTAAAAAGTTAACAAAGAAGCTAATTGATGTATTAGAAACAGTGGATAGAAAAAAGACCTAGTGTACAAGAATAATAAGAAATGATTTAGTTTGAGTTGTAGTTATATATTGTTTATTTACATTAGTACTTTTTAGAGCTTATATAACTTAAAGGATGTTAGAAAATGAGAGTATGCATAATACGAAATGCAGAGGCTAGCAGTAATGCCGGTCTTTTTAGAATAATAGATGCGTTAATGGACATAGAGGCTAAACCACTCACACTTACAAGAAGTAGATTTAGTAAAAGCAAGAGTGGTAAATTCATATATAAACCTTTTAAATATCAAGAACAATCTATCCCAAATTATGAGTTGCAATTTAAAACGGATTTTGGGAGAGGTATAAGAAACATCTTTCAGCTTGTATTATTTCAATTTTTTACAATTCTATGGTTATTAAAAAATAGAAAAAAGTTTGATGTAATCCACGCATTCGATTTAGATTCTGGTATACCCGCATTAATTTGTTCTATTTTAACGAAAAAAAAAATTATCTATCATATTGCCGATTTTTATATAGATAGTAGACAAGGGATTCCTTCAAGATTTAAAAAACATGTGAGAAAGTTAGAATATTTTATCATAGCAAAATCTGATGCAACTATTATCTGTACAGAAGAGCGTAAGGAACAAATAAAGGGAAGTCACCCTAAGAACCTTTATGTAGTTCATAATTCACCTGTTGAACAATTGCAAATTGATTCTATCAATTCATACGCTAATAAAGATAAAGACAATAGTTCGAATTTATTAACATTAGGGTATGTAGGTGGATTATCTAAAAATCGCTTCATTAATGAAACTATAAATTTTGTTAAAAATAATCCGCAGGTGACTTTGAAGATTGCGGGCTTTGGTCGCTCAGAAGCATTAGTAAAAGAAGTAGCAGCTAATTATAATAATATTTTGTATTATGGTCGAGTTAGTTACGAAGATGCTTTAAAGTTGTATTCTCAGTGTGATGTGATGTTTGCAATGTATGATCCGGCGATACCAAATCATAAATACTCAGCTCCTAATAAAGTCTATGAGGCAATGATGTTGGGTTTACCAATTATTGTAGCGAAAGGGACGGGGATTGATATACTTGTTGAAACGGAAAAAATAGGTTTCTCTATTCAATATAGTGAAGAAGAGTTTAATAGTACAATCAAATCCCTTATGGAACAGAAAAAATTGTTAGAACAAATTAAACATAATTCGAAAGAGGCCTTTAAGAATTATTCATGGGCTAAAATGAAAAAGAGAGTACAAGAAATATATATAAATTTGTAAAATTGAATAGAATAATTGAACTTTGAGGAAAAAAATTATAAGTTCAGAGAGGGGAATTTCATTTCAGTAATTAATGTTATTGGTCTTGGTATATTGGTTTATCGACTGCACTAATGTTTGCAAAAAGTGGACTTAAAGTAGTTGGTACTGATTATAATAGTGAACTAGTAGAATCTTTAAATCAGGGTAAATTAACTTTTCAATAAAAAGGTTTTTTAAAGAGGCTGTAGCAAATGGAATAGAGCTTTCAACGGAATATCAGAAGACACATACATATATTTTTGTAGTTCCGATTCCTTACGTTAAGGAAGTAAAAAAGCTCGATCCAAAGTATGTTATCTCGGCTCTCCACATTTCCTTGATATATGTGATAAAGGAGCTAATTTACTTATAGAATCTACAGTATCCCCTGGAACCATTGACAAATATATTCGTCCAGGAATAGAAAAAAGAGGCTATGTAATTGGAGAAGACGTCTATTTGCTGCATGTGCCTGAAAGGATTATTCCCGGGAATATGGTTTATGAGCTTGAACATAATTTAAGAACAATAGAAACAGACATTTCGGAAATTGGTGAAAAAGTTAAAGGATTTACAAAAACTTTTGTTAAGAGGAAATAATTGTAACGGATATAAGATCGGCAGAAATGTCAAAAGTTATTGAGAATACGTATAGAGATATTAATATAGCTTTTGCAAATGAATTGGCTAAAATATGTCGCGTAGATTCAATGGATGTGTATGAAATCATTAGAATTGCTAACCAACATCCAAGGGTAAATATTCTCCAACCAGGACCAGATTTTGGGGGGACACTGCATCTCAGTTGATCCATGGTTTTTAGTAGGGGGTTATCCAGATTTAACGAATCTAATATTAACAGCTCGGAAAACAAATGACTCAATGCCAACTCATGTACTTGGACGTATTCGTGATATAATGAGGGATCATAATATTAAAGATATTTCAAAAGTTGGCTTATATGGCTTGGCATATAAAGAAAACGTGGATGATACAAGAGAAAGTCCTACACTCCAACTACTAGGAAGAATGGATGAACACTTGGCATTTGGAGTAAAGGTATATGATCCATTTATAAAAGAAAGAATTGTTTGACAATCAATTCATGAATTTTGAAGACTTTTTAAATGAAATTGAGATACTTGTTATAATGGTTGGACACGATCATATTAAGGAAAATATTGAACTTATTAAAGATAAACTAATTCTTGATACAAAAAATATTTGCATAGTTGAAGGTCCATACAAATTATAGAATAAAGTTGGTTGATAAAATGAATAAAAAAATAATGGTAGTATTCGGTACAAGGCCAGAAGCGATTAAAATGTGCCCTTTAGTAAAAGAATTAAAAGAAAAAGATAACTTAGATACAATTGTTTGTGTTACAGGTCAACATAAAGAAATGTTAGATCAAGTGCTTCAGGCATTTGATGTAAAGCCAGATTATAATTTATCTATTATGAAAGAAAAGCAAACATTATTTGATGTAACTATAAATATTTTAGAAAAAATGAAAGACGTTTTAGAACAAGTGAAACCAGACGTTGTCTTAGTACATGGGGATACTTCAACAACGTTTGTGACTGCTTTAGCTTGCTTCTATTTGCAAATTCCAGTTGGTCATGTTGAAGCTGGGTTGAGAACCCATGATATCTATTCTCCATATCCAGAAGAGTTTAATCGTCAAGCTGTTGGACTTGTATCTAAGTATAATTTTGCTCCAACAGAGATGGCTAAAGAAAACCTTTTAAAAGAAGGAAAAAATCCTTTCAGTATTTACGTTACTGGTAATACGGCTATTGACGCACTAAAAACAACTGTACATAAAGAATTTTCTCATGAGCAGCTTGATTGGGCCTCAGATAGCAAACTAATTATGATTACGGCTCACAGAAGAGAAAACCTTGGTGAACCGATGAAAAATATGTTTAAAGCAATTAAACGGATTGTGGATGAACATCAAGACATTAAAGTAATCTATCCGATTCATATGAATCCGGTTGTAAGAGAAGCGGCAAATAAAATATTTGGAGGCAACAAACGAATAAGAATTATAGAGCCTTTGGAAGTACTAGATTTTCATAACTTTCTTAACCAATCTTACCTTATATTAACTGACAGTGGTGGAATTCAAGAAGAAGCTCCAAGTTTAGGTAAACCAGTGTTAGTTATGCGTGATACAACAGAACGGCCAGAAGGAATAAAAGCAGGGACACTTAAATTAGTAGGAACAGAAGAAGAAATAATTTATGAGAACTTTAAACTATTGCTTGAAGATGGAAATGAATATGAAAAGATGAGTCAAGCTAGTAATCCTTATGGTGATGGAACTGCGAGTAAAAAAATTGCCGAAATTTTAAGTAATGAGTAGAGTTAATATTATTTAATTTATTTTCATAATTAAGGTAGGTTTATTTATGTTAAAGATCACTATAAAACCAAACAATTTAGTATTAATGTTAATATTATTTTTAAGTATCTTGCCTTCTGTTTATGTGCTTTCCTTTGGCATGCCAGTTTTATATTTGCTATTACCTATAGGTGTTCTTATTTTTTTCTTTGTACTATTAGGTGAAATAGGTGTTCCGAAAATTACCAAAAGTATAATTTTGCTATTTATTCTTATTTTAATTGAAATTTTCATATCTACTCTATATGGAACAATAACTACTATTGATAAATTTGAATTTCCAACAGATTCGTTTCAATATATTGCAAGATACTTAGCTTTGATTTCCTTTATAATCTGGTTTTATAAAGGGAATATTAAAGCCGATACTTTTATAAAGTATTTTTTAGTGTTTTTAAATATCGCCATGCTAATAGGAATACTTCAATGGATACCTTGGCCAGGAAGAGAGTTCTTCATACAATTATATCCTTTTAGAGATGGAAGTCTTCAGCTTAATCAATTAAACAGAGATTTATCTGGAATAAGAATGCATGGGTTTTCCCAACATGGAACAGCGAACGGAGGAATAGCGACATTCTTCTTTGTATTTGCTTACTCAGTTTTTAAATATTACAAGAAGTATAAAGGTTTATCCGTGATTCTTATGGTTCTAGCGATTGTAACTATTTTTGCAAGTCAAGCTAGAGCAGGGATGTTAGCATTAGTATTTTCAATATTGTTATTTTATATTATCAATATATATATATTCAAAAAAAGTTTGAAACCCACATTATATATGTTTTTTGGAACAACATTCCTTTTTGGTGTTGTTACATATCTTTATAAAAGTGGTAATAATTTCATTGTTCCAATGGTTTCTAAGTGGAATCAACTATTTGAGACAGAAGGTGGAGGCCGAACAGAACAGGCGCTTTACTTTTTTTCGGAAATAGAAACCCCATTTCAGTTCTTATTTGGTCTCTCTAAACAAGTGATAAATAATAGCGTATATTCCTATGGAGTTGAGATTGAGCCAGTAAATATATTTATACAATATGGTGCTGTTGGTTTTTTACTACAATATTCTGTAATTGTTATATTGTTAATATATTTTTTAAAGGGCATGAAATATCTTTATTATAATAAAACTATAATGACTTTAATGGCAGCTTCGTTTGTTGGACTGTTTAGTTATCAAGTTTTTTCTATAGGCTATTATTTTTTTAGAGAACTTAGAGTTGGCCTATTCCCATGGATACTTATGGGAGTAGCAATTGCTGTTTATGAGAGATATAAAAATAATGGAGGTAACTATGAGCAAGAAAATTAAAGAAATATGTATAATCTCATCTGGTTATCCAACCCCAGAAGTACCTAAATATACTTTTGTCGATCAATTAGTTAGTTCATGGGCAGATATGGACATTAGTTGTACAGTTATTTCACCACAAAATATTAGCAATACTTTATTTGAAAAAAATAAAAGAAGACCTAGGGAATGGACAAAAACAACTAAAAAAGGTAATAAAGTTAAAATTTATTCTCCAAGATATATTTCTTTCTCAAGAAAAGAAATATTTAGATTTAACGCTGGAAGTTTAACAATAAAAAGCTTCAAGCATTCAGTGTATAAAGAACTTAACAGATTGAACCTAAATGCAGATGCTTTTTATGGACACTTTATAGTATCATCTGGTATTACAGCTGTTGAACTAGGGAAAAAGTATAAAATTCCATCCTTTTTCGCATTTGGAGAAAGTTCACTAGAACATATAGAAAAAATAGGTGTTGAAAAAATTTCTAATGCACTTACTGATGTCAGTGGTGTGATTTCTGTTTCAAGTGAAAATAAACGACGATTAATTGAAAGAGATATCGTGAAGAGTGATAAAATTGAGGTTTTTCCGAATGCAATAGATAGTAATTATTTTTGTCAAAAAAACAAACAGGAAATGAGAAAAAAACTTGGCTATAATCAGAAGGATTTTATTATTGCTTTTCTAGGACATTTTATTCATAGAAAGGGGACAGCGAGAGTATCTAAAGCATTGGATGGGCTACCTGGAGTTAAGTCTATTTTCATAGGAAGTGGATCGGAAACACCAACATGCGAGGGTGTTTTGCATATGGGGAAAGTACCTCATAATAAAATTGCTGAAAAGTTGAGTGCAGCAGATGTTTTTGTTCTTCCTACATTAAATGAAGGATGTTGTAATGCTATAATTGAAGCTATGGCATGTGGATTACCGATTATTTCCTCTGACAAACCATTTAATGACGACATATTATGGGAAGATAATTCAATTAGGGTAGATCCAATGAATATAGAAGAGATAAAAAATGCTATAAAGTTAGTAAGGGATAATGAACAATTGAGGCGTAGAATGTCTGCAGCTTCATTAAAGCATGCTTCTACACTAAGAATTGAGAATCGAGCTAAGAATATAATTAATTTTATGGAGAAAAGCTCTTATTAAGTAATTATCTTTTTAGAGTTGTTGATACTTCAGTAAAAATTAATTTAATTATACTCTTCACATTTGACAATGAGAGTATTGGTGAAGGGCAAAGTCTATAGAACATGCTTAAGGATTCAAGCTTTTAATTTCAAAAGGTATTAGCCGATGTAGCCAATAATTTTATATCCGCTATTCCAAATAAAATGCAATCTAATCTATCCCTGTATTCATAACAAATAAAAGGCTTTAATTTTTAAGGTAAATAGACGGTATTTATATCAAGATAGGTTATTTTTGGAGGAATAATAATGATAAAAAAAATTAAAACGTTTGGAAGGATAGTAAAAAACAAACCAAAAGGTTTAATTTATGCCTTAGGAGATAAGCGTGTATTCAATTGGTTGCCCGATAAATATTACTTAAAATTATTATATTGGGGAGAAACAGGAAAAAAACTTAACCTTGTTAATCCTCAGACATATAATGAAAAATTACAATGGTTAAAACTTTATAATAGAAAACCAGAATATACTAAATATGTTGATAAATATGCTGTTAGATCTTATATTGCTGAAATTATTGGTGATGAGTATTTAATACCACTAATCGGAGTCTATAATAGTATTGATGAAATAGACTGGAATTCCCTTCCAGAAAAGTTTGTATTAAAGTGTACACATGGTTCCAGTGCTAATATTATTTGTACAAATAAAAAAGAATTAAATATAAAGGATGTAAAAGGAAAATTAAATAAGTGGATGAAAAAAAATTGGTACTGGTTTGGTAGAGAATGGCCTTACAAACAAGTTAGACCGCGGATTATTTGTGAAAAGTTTATTGAACAGAACGATGGTGATGAGTTACGAGACTATAGGTTTTTTTGTTTTAATGGAGAACCTAAATTTATAACAGTGGATTTTAGTATAACAAATAAGAAAAAAACAAGAAGGAATTTATATGATTTAGAATGGAATCTTATGGATGAGGAGATATCTTATCCAAAGGAATTGGGAATCAAAGTTAAAAAACCTGAAAAATTATGTGAAATGATTAATTTAAGCAAAAAATTATCTGCAAATATCCCCCATCTTAGAGTCGATTTTTATTATATTAAAGAAAAAATAATATTTGGTGAAATGACATTTTTTCATCAAAGTGGTATGGGTCAAATTAGACCAACTAAATTTGATAATCAAATAGGAGAATGGCTAAAGTTACCGAAAACCGATTGAAATAATTTCAAAAATGTTGCTTTGGAAGAGGACATAGGGATTAGAATCCACAGCTTTAAGAACATAAAAAAAGTGTTGAAAAAAATCCAATGCACTTATTAGACGTTAGTGGCATTGTTTTTGTTTCAAGTAGAAATAAAAGAAGTTTGATTGAAAAAGATATTGTGAAAAGTGATAAAATTGAGTTTTTCCAAATGCAATACATAGTAATTATTTTTATCAATAAACAAACAGGAAATGAAAAAAATCTAGTGGTATTATTAAATTTAATCTGCTTATTATAAAATAAAATATATACCGAAGTTTGATTAATAGTCATTTGACTTATTGGCGGTTTGTATAAATTAATCTAAAAAATTCTAGATATAGTTATTGGAGTATAATATTTCTTTCCTAATTTAAAAATTTAAAAATTAAAAAATTATTGGAAGAGCCTGAAGTTATAAAAGGAGAAAATTAAGGTGGAAGAGAAAGAATTTAATAAAAGAATTACAAATGCAACAAAATGGTCATCACTAACGCAAGTAGTTTCTAAGATTATTACTCCATTAACTAATATGATATTAGCAAGGATTTTAGCTCCTGAGGCATTCGGTGTTATAGCCACAATAACAATGATTATCAGTTTTACTGATATGTTTACTGATGCTGGTTTCCAAAAATATCTAGTACAACGTGAATTTAAAAATGTGAAGGATAAGTATCAAAGTGCAAATGTAGCTTTTTGGACAAATTTCATTCTGTCTCTTTTTTTATGGGCGATAATAATATTATTTAATAATCAAATAGCTATGCTAGTTGGGAACCCAGGTCTTGGTATTGTGATTGTTATAGCGTGTATTCAATTACCTTTAACATCTTTTTCTAGTATTCAAATGGCTTTGTATAGACGTAGTTTCGATTTTAAAACATTATTTACAGTTAGAATTATTGGGATTGTTATTCCATTTTTAGTTACTATACCTTTAGCATTCTTTGGTCTTAGTTATTGGTCTTTAATAATTGGTATGATTTCTATGCAAATTTTTAATGCAATATTTTTGACACTTAAATCAAAATGGAAACCTAATTTATTTTATGATTTTAAAATTTTAAAACAAATGCTTTCTTTTAGTATTTGGTCCTTAATAGAGTCAATTTCTATTTGGTTCACAGTTTGGATTGATACATTAATTATTGGTTACTTTTTGAGTCAATATTACTTAGGCCTTTATAAAACATCAACAATTATGGTTAACTCACTATTAGCGTTAGTTACAGCCGCTATTGTTCCAGTGTTATTTTCAACTTTATCTCGCTTACAAAATGATAATAATAAATTTAATAGTATGTATTTTAAGTTCCAAAGATTAGTTTCTGTTTTGGTATTTCCAATGGGTGTTGGTGTTTATTTATATAGTGACTTAGCCACACAATTAATGTTAGGTAATCAATGGAGTGAAGCAAGCAGCATTATTGGAATATGGGCTTTAACTAGTGCAATAATGATAGTATATGGTCAATTTTGCAGTGAAGTGTATCGTGCAAAAGGAAAGCCTAAGTTGTCCTTTTTAGCACAAGTGCTACATTTAATAGTGTTAGTACCTACAGTTATTATAGCTGCAAAATACGGATTTTGGCCACTTGTTTTTGCAAGATCTTGGATTAGAACGCAGTTTGTTGCTGTTCATCTAATCATCATGAAGCTTGTAATGAAAATTTCTATATTTAAAACATTTATTAATGTATTACCAACTATGATTTCTGTATTAGTAATGGGTCTATTTGGTTATCTTTTGATAAAAGTAAGTGATAACGTGCTATGGAGTATAATATCGATTTTTTTATGTGCACTCATTTATTTTGGTGTTTTATTCTTGTTTCCTAAAATGAGAAAAGAAATAATGAGTTTGGGGAAAGGAGTATTGCCGCAAAAGGTTTCAAAAAATAGAAGTTGATGTAGAATAGTTTTGCGCCATTCCCCTGCTATATTAAAGCAGTAAAGTGATTAGTGCCTATCTAAATTTGCAATGGTGAATATTTTCTTATTTAAAGTATTGGAATGTATAATTCGTAAAACTTTAAAGATTATTTTCAAGTGTATCAAATATGTTGATGAACTATTAAGTTTAAGGAGTAAACCATGAGTGATAAAACATTAAATACAACTAAAACATATCTTATAACAGGTGCGGCAGGATTTATAGGATCCTTCTTGTCTAAAAAACTATTAGAACAAGGATGCCAAGTAATTGGTATTGATAATCTAAATGATTATTATGACATCAATTTAAAACAAGCACGATTTGATCTTTTAAAATCTTATAAGAACTTCACTTTTATTAAAGGTGATATTGCTGAAAAGTCACAGTTGACGGATGTTTTCGCTAAATACAAGCCAAACTTTGTAGTGAATTTAGCTGCACAAGCGGGAGTCCGTTATTCCATAGAGAATCCCGATGTATATATTCAAAGCAACATCATAGGCTTTTATAATATCCTAGAAGCTTGTAGACATCATCCTGTAGAACATTTAGTTTATGCATCTTCTAGCTCTGTCTATGGTGCAAATAAAAAGGTTCCTTTTGAAGAAACTGACTTTGTTGATAATCCTGTATCTTTATATGCATCTACCAAAAAATCAAATGAATTAATGGCTCATACCTATAGTCATCTATACAACATTCCTGCAACAGGTTTACGTTTCTTTACGGTTTATGGACCGATGGGAAGACCAGATATGGCCTATTTCGGATTTGCAGATAAGTATTTCGCTGGTGAACCGATTAAAATATTTAACAATGGTGATTTTGATAATGACTTATATCGTGATTTTACATATATAGATGATATAGTTACAGGGATTGAGCGCTTGTTAACCAACCCACCATCAAAGAGTGAAGGTGCACCCCATCGAGTCTTTAATATCGGAAATAATAATCCAGAAAAACTTATGGATTTCATACATGCTTTAGAAAAAGCGTTAAGTAACGCAACTGGAAGAAAAGTAGAGTTTGAAAAGATCTATGAACCTATTAAACCAGGTGATGTACCAGCTACATATGCGTCTACTGATTTATTGTATGAAGCTGTTGGATTTAAACCAGAAACGTCAATTGAAGAAGGTCTACAGAAATTTGCTGATTGGTATGTTGATTACTATAACGTAAAATAAAAGCAAGGATGTGGTTAAAAATGAAAATCGCAGTCGCCGGCACTGGCTATGTCGGTCTTTCTAACGCCGTTCTGTTAGCCCAACACAATGAAGTCGTCGCGTTAGATATTATCGAAGAAAAAGTCGATATGATTAATAACAAGAAGTCACCGATAGCAGATAATGAAATTGAGGAATTTCTTACTACGAAAGATTTAAACTTAAAAGCAACGACTGATCCTGAAGAAGCTTTTACAGATGCGGAATTTATTATTATCTCTACGCCGACAAATTATGATCCTGAAAAAGACTATTTTGATACAAGTTCAGTTGAAACGGTTATTGAAAATGTTTTATCTATTAACCCACGCGCGACAATGGTCATCAAATCAACGATTCCAGTAGGGTATATAGAAGCAGTGAGCAAAAAATTTATGACGAATAATATTATGTTTTCACCAGAGTTTTTACGTGAAGGGCAAGCGTTGTATGACAATCTGCATCCATCACGAATTATTGTTGGTGAACGATCAGAACGTGCAAAAAAGTTTGCTCAACTACTTGCTGAAGGCGCAATTAAGAAGGATATTCCAATGCTCTTTACTGATTCTACGGAAGCTGAGGCAATTAAGCTGTTCGCAAATACGTACTTGGCAATGCGTGTGTCTTTCTTTAACGAATTAGATACATATGCGGAATTAAAGGGACTTGATACGAAACAAATTGTGGAAGGCATTGGGTTTGATCCTCGAATTGGTGATCATTACAATAACCCATCGTTCGGATATGGGGGCTACTGCTTACCGAAAGATACAAAGCAACTTTTGGCTAACTTTAAAGATGTGCCGAACAATATCATTACGGCAATTGTCGATGCGAATGATACGAGAAAAGATCATATTGCAAATAGGATTTTAGCACGTAACCCTGAGATTGTTGGGATTTATCGTTTAACGATGAAGACAGGTTCGGATAACTTCAGACAATCTGCCATCCAAGGAGTTATTGATCGTATCAAAGACAAAGGCATTGAAGTTGTTGTGTATGAACCTGTTTTAGATGCAGAAGAATTTGATGGAATTCGCGTTGTGAAGGATTTCAATGAATTTAAAGAGATTAGTGATGTGATCGTCGCTAATCGCCTTGATGAAGAGATTAAAGATGTTAGAGATAAAGTATATACGAGAGACTTATTTAGTAGGGACTAGATAGATTGAAATGAAAGACCTGTGATGGAGTTGCAGGTCTTTTTTGGCAGATAAAACTTTTATTACATAAGTACAACTAAGGCTTGGCGAGAAGCCAAGCTTTAAAAATAATGAATAAATCGATGGAGGTATATCGTTGAACTGGCAAACTGAACATGAAAGATGGCTACATTTTCCCGAGTTAAATCAAGAACTTAGACAACAACTACAAGCAATAGGCGACCAAAGTGAGTTAGAGGATTGTTTTTACAAGCATTTAGAATTTGGAACGGGTGGGATGCGCGGCATCATTGGCCCTGGAACGAATCGGATGAATATCTATACGATTCGTAAAGCGGCAGAAGGATTAGCGCGTTTTATTGTGCAACATGGGGATGAAGCAAAAAATCGTGGTGTCGTCATTGCATACGACTCGCGCCACAAGTCGGCTGCATTTGCAATGGAAGCAGCAAAAACGCTCGGTTACCACGGGATTCAAGTGTATGTTTTTGAAAGTCTTCGAACGACTCCAGAATTATCTTTTGCTGTGCGTTATTTACATGCATTTAGCGGGATTGTTATTACGGCAAGTCATAATCCGGCTGCATATAACGGGTTTAAAGTGTATGGGGAGGATGGTGCTCAATTTGCATCAGAAGACGCGGATGTGGTAGTTGCTAAAGTAAATGAGGTCGAAAATGAGTTAACGATTCCAGTTAGTGAGGAAGCGGTGTTAAAGGAAGCGGGACTACTTGAAATCATTGGCGAAACAGTGGACCAAGCTTATTTAAAGCAATTAGAGTCGTTAATCGTAAAACGCGACGTGATCGATCAAGTTGCAGAAGATTTTACTATTGTGTATACTCCCCTCCATGGAACAGGGAATATACCAGTTAGAAAAGGACTTAAGGCAGTTGGATTTGAGCATGTCCATGTAGTGAATGAACAAGAACATGCAGATGGAGGTTTTCCTACGGTGAAATATCCTAATCCAGAAGATCCAGCAGCATTTTCTTTAGCAATGGAGTATGGAAAAAAGCTTGGAGCGGATATCTTACTTGCGACAGATCCGGATGCAGACCGGGTTGGAGTTGCCGTGCAAGCGGACGGGGATTATAAGCTACTCACAGGAAACCAAATTGGTGCATTATTACTTCACTATTTAATTACACAAAAGAAAAATGACCTACCTAAAGGCGCAACAGTGCTTAAAACAATTGTAACTTCTGAACTAGGACGGGATATCGCCGCTGCTCACGGAATTGAAACGATTGATACGTTAACAGGCTTTAAATACATTAGTGAAAAGATTAGAGAGTTTGAAGCCCAGGGTGATCGCTCGTTTTTATTAGGGTATGAAGAAAGCTATGGTTATTTGATTGGTGATTTTGTCCGTGATAAAGATGCGGTGCAAACTTGTTTGTTGCTTGCGGAAGTTGCTGCATATTATAAGGTGAAAAAGATGACATTGCTCGATGCGCTCAGTGAAATTTTCAAAGAGTACGGATACTATTTAGAAGGATTGGAGTCACTCACCTTAGAAGGAAGAGAAGGTGTGGAGAAAATAGCAGCGATCATGAGTGATTTTCGTGAGAATCCACCTATGCATTTGCGGGAAGGCGAGTTCTAATTCGTGAAGATTATGCGAGTAGTGAACGCGTTTATGTTGAGGACGGTATGGATGGAAGGACGGGAATTATTGAGCTTCCAAATTCGAATGTATTGAAGTACAAGCTTGAGGGCGGGGCATGGGTGTGTGTGCGGCCGTCTGGAACGGAGCCGAAAATTAAGTTTTATTTTGGCGTGAAGGAAGAGACTGCAGAGGCAAGTGAGCAGGTGTTGAAGGAAGTGGTGGAGGAAGTGATGGGGAGAGTATCGGTAATGAGTACGGTTTAAAATAAGGTAATGATAAAATCCCTGAATCAAAGGAGAGAAGATCTTTGGCTCGGGGATTTTTGTTTTAAATCTAGTTTTGCAAAGTTAAATATTTTTCATTGCATAACCCTGACTTTTATTTTGCATTACTTTCAATAATTGCATTTATCAAAAGAAATGTGACTAGTGACTTTATCAATACTACTAGAATGTTAAGTGAAGAATATAATTTTACTTAAAGCAAAAATATAATACAAACTCTGCCTTTAAATCAATATATAGAATAAAAAACATATAATAAGCACTATATATTGACTATGGTGATTGTGAGTGTATAATTACTAGTAATGATACATATGTTCCATGTTTGTCGAATGAGTGAGAAGGAAATTGAATCAGCTTCCCAAATATTATAAGATTTGCGTAATCTATTCCCGAATTAGTGGTGAAATGAAGTCAGAGAGATTGGTTCAAGCCGAAGAAATGCTAGAAAATATGGCAAATAAAGAAATGAAATTTGGTAAATGGTTTATACAGCAATTAAAGAATTTGAAGCATGTTTCAATTGATGAAAAGGTACATGATGGTGATATGATTTTAGATAATAAATGTAAAGTAGTAGCAACACCAAGATATACCACCAGGCATATTTCATTATATTTTCCAAGTTTAAAAAGTGTAATTACAGGTTATGCAGCTGCTAAGGAGAATCATGAATTAGTTATTGCTAATCCACAATAACACCCAGGTATAATACAATAGATCTTCAATAAACGCGCAATTCAGGAATAAGAAATTGTGCTTTTTTGTTCTATTCCTTTTCAAGTAATTAATCGGGGGAAATTATAAATACTATAATCTTTGCTATTCTTCTTTTAAGTAGTAGTAGCTTGATTCTATTTCGTCTTTTAAAAAACAAAAAAATATTTTCTGATTTTGCAACTTTTTATATGGCTGTTTCGTGGATAGGTTGAAGGGGGGAAGGCGGTGGATTTAGATGAGGCGTTTGAAGCTTATGTAGATGATCTATATCGATACTTGTTTTCCCTTTCAAAAAATCACCATACAGCAGAGGATTTAGTTCAGGAGACGTTTTACCGGGCGTATCTTCAGCTGATGGAAGATGACATAAACCATATTAAACCTTGGTTGTTTAAAGTGGCCTATCATGCTTTTATCGATTTTATCAGAAAACATAAACGACTAGTCATTACCGATGGGGTACATAATCAAATCAGCATGAAATCACCGGAAGTTGATCTTTTAGAGAAGGAAGGGTTTGCCGCACTCATGAACGATATTCATTCATTGAAGGATACCGAAATGCATGCACTTGTTCTTTGTGACTTGCATCATTTGAGTTTAAAAGAAGCGGCTGAAATTCTTCAATTAAATCTAAATACGCTGAAGAGCCATTTATCAAGGGGAAGGAAAAAGGTGGTTGAAAGGGTGAAGGATAGGAGGAGGCAGGATGGATAAAAAGCAAAAACAAAACGATGAGGAATTTTATCAATCTTTTTTAAACGAATCGATGCAGGACTACGCAAAAAACCACAAGGTGCCGGAAGAGAATCAAAAACGGCTGATTAATGCGGGCAGAAACCATGCGCTAAAGACAAACATTATGATCACTCTAGCTATCTTACTATTAATTGTGCCGGTGCTCACCTTAAGTAGCTATTTGTATTACGCGATTGGCGGAAAAGCGAACCATTTAATTGATATCACCACAAAAACTATTTATGTAACTGAACCGAACATGAGTTTAGAAGAGATGGAGTTAGAAGAGGATATCGGATTTTTTACGATGAATATTTATTTTGATGTGTTTAAGCGGATTGGGAAAGAGGATTATAAAGCGGGGGAATACTCTATTCTTATTGCGCTGGATAAGCCAAATTTTCCTGAGCGTGATATGAAGCTTGAGAGGCCGCTTCCCATTACAGGGGACATGGAGACAGATATGCTTTATCATCCAGACGGGCCATATGGCAAAAAAGTCAATTCGGACTGGGATATTCTCGAGCACCTTCCGGATGGAACGGTAGGGGAGATTTATCTTTCTTTGAATCATTTAATAAAGCCGGAGGAGCTTGAAAATCAGTTCGGGAACAAGGTCGAGGTAAGATGGGTAGCCGTTGATACGGGGCTTGAGGATAAGAACTTATATGAAGCGGGATATTCAGTTGCGCCAATCGGCTATCCGCTACAGGTCGACACCAGCACATGGTCACCATTTAATGGAGAAAAATCAAATGAGGAGGTATTTTTAGATATTTTAAAATTCCTTACTAAGGATGAAAAAACAGCCGAGAAAATATCGCGGGCAAGATCTTTAGCTTTAAAAGAAAGAATCTCTTACATTGAGAAAAATGGAATCCAAGTCTATGGAGCAGTTGTCACCGGACCAACTTCGGAATTAAGAAAACTGAAAGATAATGATCTAATTAAAGTCATGAAGGTGGGGGAAATGAAGCTATGGAACTGGAAATAAACAATATGAGCAAAGGAAAACAAAGAAAATTGCCAACCATTTCGGGATTTCTATCCTTCCTGATCGCTCTTATGGCGCTGGCGGGGATTAATGTTGCATTATTAATTGATATCGATGATTTTCCGGAAATGTTTCTCATCACCCTTCCGATTGTTGGTTTTTTTTTAGGGTTGTTTGGGTTGATTACATCCAAAAGATCGAGATTATATGCACTTTGGGGAATAGGGATTAGTTTGTTTATTTTAGTCTTTACATTTTTAATGATCGGGATATCTTGGGTGGGGATTAATCCGAAGCCTTGATATATTAATGGGAATTAAAAGCTTATTAAGCAAAAGGGTGCGATTGTTGAGTATTTAATTACTAATAATCACTATTTAATTACACAAAAGAAAAATGACCTACCTAAAGGTGCAACAGTGCTTAAACCAATTGTAACTTCCGAACTAGGACGGGATATCGCCGCTGCTCACGGAATTGAAACGATTGATACGTTAACAGGCTTTAAATACATTAGTGAAAAGATTAGAGAGTTTGAAGCCCAGAGCGATCGCTCGTTTTTATTAGGGTATGAAGAAAGCTATGGTTATTTGATTGGTGATTTTGTCCGTGATAAAGATGCAGTGCAAACTTGTCTGTGGCTTGCGGAGGTTGCTGCCTATTATAAGGCGAAAAAGATGACATTGCTCGATGCGCTCAGTGAAATTTTCAAAGAGTACGCATACTATTTAGAAGGATTGGAGTCACTCACCTTAGAAGGAAGAGAAGGTGTGGAGAAAATAGCAGCGATCATGAGTGATTTTCGTGAGAATCCACCTGTTGAATTTGTGGGAAGGCGAGTTCTAGTGCGTGAAGATTATACGAATAGTGAACGAGTTTATGTTGAGGACGGTATGGATGGAAGGACGGA
>NZ_QJJQ01000009.1:153202-205222 GCF_003201975.1 Pseudogracilibacillus auburnensis
CACCTATGAATTTGTGGGAAGGCGAGTTCTAGTGCGTGAAGATTATACGAATAGTGAACGAGTTTATGTTGAGGACGGTATGGATGGAAGGACGGAAATTATTGAGCTTCCAAAGTCGAATGTATTGAAGTATAAGCTTGAGGGCGGAGCATGGGTGTGTGTGCGGCCGTCTGGAACGGAACCAAAAATTAAGTTTTATTTTGGCGTGAAGGAAGAGACAGCAGAGGCAAGTGAGCAGGTGTTGAAGGAATTGGTGGAGGAAGTGATGGGGAGAGTTTCAGGGAAAAGCAAGTTATAAATAGACTTGGTACAAATTCCATTGGATTAATTCAGGATAAAGAAAAGTTCACCCACTAACAATAAGTGGTTGAACTTTTCTTTATGATCTTAAATTTACATTGCTCTAAAGTTTTAAAAATTAGAATATCTAATAGATTCCCCCATTTTTATCACCTGAAATTTAGAAGACTTTTTCAACAGCCTAATTATGTTGCTCCGTATAGGAATATTTTAAAACTCAAATAATTTGAAATATAATAAGTAGGAGAATATTAGATGTTTTAGTTACGGAGGAGGAGAACATGATAAATTATATAATGGATATTCTTGTTGAGAATATTTTTGCAATCATTCCAATTGTTATATCGCTTTTAGCAATTTTAAGCCGCGGTTACTTAAGTGAGTTTCATACTGAATTGGATACCATTATAGAAACGAAAAATTCTAGATTAAAGGCAGATTACGTAAGAGCACTTTTAATTGGATTTTTAATTACATTATCTTTTTCTTTTGTGGTTATGAATAATTATTATTTATCAATTAGTTTAGAGTATGTTTTATTGTTAATCGCATGTGGCACTGGGGCATTTTTATTTCAACTATTTATTAGAGCCCTAATCATGAGTAGTAAACGGATGGGAAAGGCTAAAAAAAGATTTAATAGAATGATTAAGCTACTAGCTTTATCTAATTTTCTTATTTGGTTTTCAATGGTTTTTATTCTTGCTATGATAATAGATTATCAAAAATTAGATAATCAAGAATTTCTTCTTCTTCTTATCAGTTTACTAATTTTTAACACTTTTTTTGTTATGATTTCAGTAATTATTGCTACTTTAACAACGACAACACGACTTAAATATAAAGTAGAAAATATTCCACAAAAAAAAGTGGATAAAATGTTAAAAGAACTATATATTGTTGTATTTCTAGATGAAGAACGTGTGTTAATGAGTAAAGGGAAAGAAGAGAATGTTTATTCAGTTAGTAAACCGTACTATATTTATTATTCCAGTTCCCATAGATTGCAAAACATTTATATAGAACGAGGAGCTAGGGTAAAGGGTTTTTAGAGTTTTACAAGAAATATTATACCATTAGAGCATAAGCGAAGGCCTAGCTAAAACATAATAGCCCACCTTTATTGAGGCATAATTAGAAAATAGTTGGAAACTAGGTTAAAACATTACCAAAATATAAATTACTTGATCACAAAATTTTAATTTTGATAGCCCGTCAAAAACAAATTATAAGAACGAATAAGCTCTTAATATTTATTGATTTTGAATTATTATGATAAAAACAGTCCTATCGATAAAAAAGATGGGACTGTTTTTTATCTTGAAAGCTATTTATCCACTTAAAACTCCACACAGCTGGCTCATTCTGTCCGCAATAGGAGGAGATGGTGTAATAATAAAATAGTAAAAAGTTCAAACAAAAAAATTGCTCCTAGTCAGAAGCAATTTTCTATTTGTAATAATTTTTTATTTATTATCGCGTTCATTTTTTATAAATTGCCAATATCGATTTAGACGAACTACATATTCACTTGGATCTTCGCTAACTTCTTCGAGAAGCGGTAATTCTTTCATTTTTTGAATAGCATTCATTTCGGAATTAGATAGTAAGATTTTGTCGGACATTTTATAATAAACAGAAGTTTCTCGAGTGTTTGTTAATCCAAGCAAATAATCAGTTGTTACATTAAATGTTTGAGCAATTTTTATAAGCGTTTGTAAAGAGGGTTCATTTCGGCCCTGCTCATAATAGCCATATGCACTTGCAGATAAGTTAAGTTTTTCTCCCATTTCTTTTTGATCAAGATTCAGTTCATCACGTAAATCTTTTAATCGTTCTCTAAATAGATACATGTGATTTACCTCCCTGTTCTGAGGGAATTATACAACTTGATGTTGGATCAAATGGAAAAATACAACAAAAAGTCTCACAAATACTTTACAAACAACTAAATGTTGTATATAATACCATCTAACTACATGATATCCAATTCAATAAAGGAAAATACAAGTATTAACATGTAATATAGAAAAATAAGTAAACAACATTTTGTTCATTCGTTTATATGAATTGATGATTAAGGGGAATGGAGGCGTATGTGAATGACATAAAAAGCGAATTCAACAAAAAAGGATGGGGTGTGGATGAAAAAGGCATTTTGTAAATGAAAAGCCCCCATCAAGATCGATGTGGACTATTTAAACCATACTTTATTTTTGATCCTTTAAATCAATTATTTCTCTTATATCATTTATTTCCAAGGCAGCAGCTATCTTTTCAATATGATTGAAATTAATATTTTCTCTTTTTTGATTTGATCATTCACTTAATGCGGCATGACGAATGTCTGTTAAGTGGGATAGTTTTTTAATGAAATGTCATGCTTTCTAAGTAAATCTTTTATTTTAATAACAACTATATTTCTATATTTCACCTAATGAAAAATGTATTTGACTATATGAAAAATTTAGCATGTCATGTATTTAATTGTGGTACTCATTTACGTAACAACGAAGGGGAAAGAAGTGCTCTACATATTTTTTAGCTCCTGATTAGTAAAGTGACAAATCTATTGAAAATCAACTTAGACATATAGTCTTCAAGAAGGAATATCTATTAAACCTTATTAGAAGGGGAGGTGATTTTGTTCAACAGTAAAAATGAAGAAAAGATAATAAAAGATGAGGTGATACATTGGCAAAGTTCATTTTTAAACGTCTGCTGCAATCAATTATCGTTTTAATCGGTGCTTCGGCTATTGCGTTTATTTTACTCCGAATTATTCCGGGAGACCCTGTCATGTTGATGTTGTCTGAAAATGCTACGGATGAAGAAATTAATCAGATGAGAGAGCAGATGGGATTAAATCTTCCGATATGGCAGCAGTATATTGATTATGTGAAACAAATGATCGTTTTTGATTTTGGACATTCTATTAGTCGTGGGTTACCATCCATGCAATTGATTCTAAATCATTTACCAGCTACATTGTTACTCGTTTTTTGGGCGATGGTAATGGCGATCGTTATTGCGATTCCACTTGGTATGTTTGCGGCAGTAAAAAAGAATTCTTTTTCCGATTATATCGTAAGTATTCTCGCTTTACTTGGTCAATCAGTGCCAAGTTACTGGCTAGGGATGATGTTAATTTTATTGCTGGCAGTTCACTTTGGTATCCTACCTACATCTGGTTATGGGCATTGGAGTCATATCATTTTACCTGCCTTTACACTGGCAATTTATCAATTAGCTTTGATTGCCCGCTTAATGCGATCGAGTACATTAGACGTCTTGAATCTGGATTATGTAAGGACAGCGAGAGCTAAAGGTCTACCTGAAATTGTCGTAATATTTAAACATGTATTTAAAAATGCACTTATTCCGACGATTACGATGATTGGTCTGCAAACAGGTCAATTACTCGGTGGTGCGATTATAACTGAATTCATTTTTTCTTGGCCAGGGCTTGGATTTTTAACCGTTCAGTCGATACAGGCTCAAGATTATCCGATGATTCAGTCTTTAGTTATTGTTTCGGCGATTGTCTTTATTGTAATAAATCTGCTCGTTGATATTATTTATGCTGTTGTTGATCGAAGAATAATTGTTGATTCATAAGGAGGCAGGGTTGATGAAACGATTCTTTAACCAGCTTACGAAAAGAAAAACTGCACTAATCGGATTTATTTTCCTTATTTTCGTATTTTTAATCGCAAGTTTAACCCCTTTCCTTGCACCGATGGATCCTTTTGTGCAGAACATTGAAAGGAGATTATTACCTCCGATGACGATGAATGCGGATGGATTTACTCATTGGCTAGGCACCGATCAGTTAGGACGTGATGTGTTAAGTCGGTTAATTTACGGTTCTCGTATATCGATTATGATTGCGGCCGGTGCGGTATTTATTGGTGGAGCGATAGGTTTAATTGTCGGACTTGTTTCCGGGTATTCGGGTGGTTGGATTGATAGTGTGTTCATGAGGTTAATCGATATGCAGTTGGCTTTTCCATTTTTATTACTCTCCTTAACGATGGTTTCCATTCTTGGTTCTAGCATTATGAATGTTGTAGTCGTTTTATCACTTACTAGTTGGATTTCTTACGCAAAAGTAGTTAGGAGTTCTGTGCTATCTATAAAGTACTTAGAATTTATTGAAGCAACTAGAGCAACGGGTACTTCAAAATTGGCTATATTATTTCGTCATATTTTGCCACATGTTCTTTCACCATTCATTGTCGTAGCAAGTTTTCAAGTTGCAACACTCATCATTGCAGAATCTTCCTTAAGTTTTCTAGGGCTTGGAGTTCCTTCCAGTGAACCGACATGGGGTGCGATGTTAGCAGATGGGAGAGAATACATGACAGATGCTTGGTGGATTGCAATTTACCCGGGACTAATGCTGATGTTAGTAGCGATGAGCGCAAATTTATTTGGGGATGGACTAAGAGATGTGCTTGATCCGCAATGAGTCGAATTCTGTTTACATGGATATGAATGCGCTTCCAATAAGGTGGGGTTTTCAACTTATGATGTAGTAGAGAGATTTTGAGTGAATGATTGCTAAAATCCTTCGCTTTTTTCACGGAAATGCCAAAGGTTCTACCTTTTAACAACGATCAAAAAATAGCAATAATAGGGGAGGTTTATTCATTGGTTAAAAGGATAGTTAGAGTATCTATCTTCGTGTTGACGATTGTATGTTTAGTTGCTTGTACGGATGCTGCATCAGGTGGGGAGGGGGCAGATAATGACCCGGGAAATGAGACGAAGGAACTTATTGTCGCAACTGGTGCCGATCCAACAACATTAGATGGACGAAAAACTTGGTCCGGTCCTGGATATAGTATGAATGCACATATGATGGAGCCACTTGTTTTTCGTGAAATAGTTGACAATAAAGTGAATATTGTCGGAGTACTTGCGGAAGAGTTTGAAAATATGGATGACTTAAATTGGAAGTTTACGTTACGTGAAGGGGTGACGTTTCATAATGGGGTTCCTTTAACGAGTGAGGCGGTGAAGTTTACGCTTGAGACGATATTGGATCCGGAACTTAATTCCCCTTTAGCACAGTGGATTAGTGATATCGATGAAATTACTACTGATGGTGAATTAATCGTGAACATTAAAACAAAAACACCGACGAGAGGACTTCTAAGTGGATTAACACAAATACCGATTATAGAGCCTAGTGCCGTCGAAGAATTAGGCGAAGAATTTAATATTAAACCTGTTGGAACTGGTCCATACAAAATCGTAGAATACAAGGCGAATAGTAGCGTGGAATTAGAGCGCTATGACGATTATTGGGGAGAAGCTGGAGTAAGTGAACGGATTAAATTTTTAATTATGCCTGAAAATGCCGTCCGTTTAGCCGCACTCCAAAGTGGTGATGTACATATTGCGGAAAATATTTCTGCAGATAAAGTAGAAGAGGTCGAAAGTGATCCGAACCTTGATTTGTATGTAACAGAAACATTAAGAGTAAATTTATTAGTTATCAATTTTGACAATCCTTGGATGGAAAAGAAGGAATTTAGAGAAGCATTATCGATGGCAATTGATCGTGAATTAATCGTAAATAATATTCTTGGGGGAAATACAATCCCAGCTTCATCGGCTTCCCCACCAGGTACCATTGGATTTCATGATGGATTACCAGTTTATGAGTATGACATAGAGAAGGCGAAAAAATTACTTGCGGAAATGGATTATGATGGTTCTCCAATTAAAATGGGTGCCCCATCAGGACGTTATGCGATGGATAGGCAAGTGAACGAAGCGATTGCTGGAATGCTTGAAGATGCGGGAATAAATGTTGAGTTAGAAACACTAGAGTTCAGTTCTTTTCTCCCAAAGACAGATGAGAGATACTACGATATTTATTATATCGGATTGGCTGACTTAACAATCAATCCACCATTACATTGGGGTAGTTATTATCATTCGAAAAACTCACAAGGTGGTTATACGAATCCTGAGGTTGATAACTTGATGGATCAGGCTGTTGAAACAATAGATGATGAAGAAGCGATTGTTCTTTTTAAGGAACTTCAAGAAATTTTTTACGAGGATAAGCCAACTCTTCCTCTCTATTATGAGCCTCATATGGTTGGTGTACGAAAAGATGTACAAGACTTTTTGCCAAGATTGGATGAATATATTATCGTTCGTGATGCTTATGTTGAACCGTGAAAAAATCATAGGGAGGAGGAATAGTAGTGCAAATGATAGGTACAGCTTAAATGGTACGGGGGAAGAAATAGACTGAGCAAGGTCATATACGAAGCAAGTGTTGATGTTTGTGTTGTGTGCTTCATGTAAGCGTGATGTATAAAAGAAGTGTAGATGAATATAGATGAAGTGGGAGTCGAACCGTGTTTTTACGGGTGGACTTGACTGAAAAAGTAGATCAACCTGAGGAGGATGGATGATGAAAAGAATTGGAACGGCTGAAATGGTACCTGGTAAAAAAACAAAAGGGTATATTCAAGTAGGAACGGACACAGATGGATCCCCTTTTAACATTCCTATCATCGTAGCAACGGGGAAAAAGGAAGGACCTGTCTGTTGGGCACATGGATGTATTCACGGAGAAGAGTATGGTGGTGCTGCATCCATTATTCGATTGTACCAAGGGTTAGATGTCGATCAGCTGGAAGGGGTCTTTGTCGGAGTTCCTGTCATTAATTTACCATCATTTAAAGCGAGGAGTCGAATTTCCCCACTTGATGGTGAAAATTTAAACCGTGTGTTTCCGGGAGATCCAAAAGGAACGTACAGTCATCGCTTAGCTTTTGAAGTATTACATTTGATGGAAGCCCATGCAGATTATGTGATTGATTTACATTCTGGTGGGATTGGTGCCGAGGTTCCTTTTTATATGATCGTGAAGGAGGATGGGACGGAAGCTTCTGAGAAGTCATTATGGCTAGCAAAACGTATGGGCTCTGATGTCGTATGGCGTTCAGATGATGTGATGATAGCAGGTGGAACGATTACAGAGCATACGATGAACAAAGGAATCCCAACTGTTACAGTGGAATGTGGTGGAGGGATAGTGACAGAGGAGCATGAGCATTTATTTATCCAATCGATGTTAAACGCGATGAAAGCATTAGAAATGATTCCTGGAGAAGCACCTGTTCAAGAAAAATATACGATCATTAATCGTGCAGAATTTATATTTACCGGCAATGGGGGATTATTCATACCAGCTTGTCAGGTTGGTGATATTGTAAATGAAGGCGATTTGATCGGTTCGGTGATGAATTTGTATGGGGACGTGATCGAGGAATTAAGATGTTCTAAAGACAATGCTTATATTGCAGCGATTGGGCAGCGGTACTGGCCAACACAGCCCGGACAACTTATTGCAGAAGTGATCCCTGTTGTAGCTGGAGGAAGTAAATAATGGGCAGTTCACCGTTACTTCAAGTGAAGGAATTATCGGTACATTTTCGTACAGATAGGGGAATTGTTCGTGCGGTGGAACGAGCATCATTTGATGTACAACGAGGGGAAACAGTTTGTATTGTTGGTGAATCAGGATCTGGAAAAAGTGTTACATCATTATCAATTATGGGGTTGCTACCTAAAGGAATTGGTGAAATAAAAGAGGGAGAAATTTTATTGAACGGTGAAAACCTCGTTCAAAAAACGAATAAAGAAATGCGGAGATTACGTGGAAATGATATCTCGATGATCTTTCAAGAACCGATGACTTCATTAAATCCGGTATATACAATTGGGGATCAAATTGCCGAAAGTTTTCGCTATCACCAGGGGATCGGGAAAAGAGCAGCGCTGGAACGAGCGATCGAATCTTTACGGCGAGTGGGGATTCCATTACCTGAAGAAAGAGCATTTCAGTATCCGCACCAACTTTCTGGAGGAATGAGGCAGCGTGTGATGATTGCCATGGCTCTTACTTGTAATCCGGAATTGCTCATAGCTGATGAGCCAACAACAGCATTAGATGTAACCATTCAAGCACAAGTGTTAGAAATGATGAAAGAATTAAAAGAAGCATTCAACATGTCGATTTTGTTTATTACTCACGACCTTGGAGTCGTTGCTGATATGGCTGACCGGGTTGTTGTCATGTATGCAGGGATTGTCGTGGAGGAAGCTCGGGTGGAGGAAATTTTTCAAAGGCCTCTCCACCCTTACACACTTGGCTTACTAGAAGCAATGCCATCATTGAATTCACGTGGAAAACGCCTACGAACGATACAGGGCACATTACCTAATCCACTTCAAAAGCCTAATGGTTGCCGCTTTCATCCTCGGTGTCCTTTCGCAACAGATAAGTGCCGCTTGGAGGAACCGAGTCTAGAAAATGTAGGTTCGGATGAGAGAAAGGTCGCATGTTGGCACTATGATCAACTGGAGGAGGTGATTTAGTTGCCTGTTCAAATTGCGGGACAGCAGGAACAATCTATTCGTTTACTAGATGCGGAGTCCCCTTTACTTGAAGTAAATGATTTGAAGAAGTATTTTCCTTTAAAGAGTGGATTATTTAGTCGATCAGGTGGATCAGTGAAGGCTGTTGACGGTATTTCCTTTACGGTTCAAGCAGGGCAAACCTTAGGGATTGTCGGTGAATCGGGTTGTGGTAAATCGACTTTAGGAAGAAATATTATTCGTTTACAAGAACCGACAAGTGGAAGGATCTTATATAATGGGCAAGATATGACGCATTTGAATGAAGGGAGATTGCGACATGTGAGGCGCGATATGCAAATTATCTTTCAAGATCCATATGCCTCTTTAAACGCTAAACTTAGAATAAGTGAAATAGTCGGAGAGCCTTTAAGGGTACATAAAGTTGGAAGTAGGTTAGAACGACAAGAGAAGATAGAATATTTGATGGAGAAAGTTGGTTTGGAGGCGGAACATTTATCAAGATTTCCCCATGAATTTTCTGGTGGACAACGTCAAAGAATTGGCATTGCACGTGCTTTGTCTTTGAATCCTAAGCTAATTGTATGTGATGAGCCTGTTTCAGCACTTGACGTATCTGTCCAATCTCAAGTGATTAATTTACTACAAGATTTACAGGATGAATTTGGGCTAACTTATCTATTTATATCGCATGATTTATCTGTTGTTCGTCATATTAGTGACCGAGTTGCAGTCATGTATTTAGGGAAAATCGTTGAGTTAGCGGAAACAGAAAAGATTTATCAGGAAGCGGCTCACCCTTATACCCAAGCTTTGTTATCAGCTATTCCCGTCCCTGATCCTGTAGAGCAGAAGCGGCGCCAAAGGATTGTGTTAAAGGGAGATGTCCCAAGTCCAGTTCACCTTCCAAGTGGCTGCCGTTTTCACACACGCTGTCCACTGGCAACTGATCACTGCAGAGAAGAGGAACCAGTGTTTGAAGAAAAGATGGAAGGACATTGGGTGGCCTGTCATTATGGGTAGGGGGCCATGGTGTAGAATGTGTGCCTCTAGTGTTCTCTACATGGAATAGCCTTAGTTTTTAGTTAGAAGAGGAAATTTAATTGTTTCCTCTTTTTTGCTGATCTAGCGTTTAAATGTCATATGAAATTTTCCCATCATTTAAGCGTTCTCTAACTCTTTTAATTTAAATATTAAGCTTGTCCGATTTGAAACCTCAGTTTTTTCATACATATTTTGTAAATGTTTCTTGACGGTATTTATACTGATCCAAAGTTCATTAGCAATTTGTTCGTTTGTGTATCCTTTTAGCACAAAATCAAAAATTTCTAATTCTCTTTTCGATAATAGTGTTCTTAAATCATCATTCTTATCCTTTTTCTCTTGTGGGTATAGATAAATAGAATAGTTCTTAGATATAGAATATCTTTTTTTCTGAAGCATTATTTTCATTTTCCATCCATTTATGCTGATATGAATAGGGCTTTCTCCTTCTGGCAAGTAACTGGTAAGAGAGGTTTGAAAAAATTCTTCAACGGAAGTATCCGGATAAATTGTTTCAATGATTTTTTGAGCTACTTCGTTATAAAAAGAAATGTTTTGATTTTCATTCACTTGAATAATACCTAATTCGTCACTTTTCATCCTTTTAAGAAAGTAGTTCTCTGCTTCATATTCCTTCATAACCATTGAGTGTTTAACTACATGTTGAAGGTGGATAGATAGAGCTTGAAGTATTTGTTTATCTTTATGAGTAAAAGGTTTATCTCCTTTAAATCGGGAAAAGCCAATCCCTCCATAGATCGATTTATTCTTAGTGAAATAAATCACCATCTGATCAATCATTTGATGTCTTTTGAAAAAGTGGTAATATTCTGACTTAACAAAGGATGAAAATGTCGTAGTTTCATCTATTTTTAAAACGGATTCGCGTTTGTTGGCTATATGATTCAATTGTTTCTTAGGATGCATGATGTCTTGATTTTTGTATGTTTCTGTATAATCCCAGATAAGTTTATCATCATAATTAAAAAATTTCAGGTTATACATATTACTATGATTATCAGCTAACCAAAACAAGGAGTGGTGCAATTGGAATAAGTCAGAAAGAAAAGATTGAACTGTTTCAGAAATATTAGATGAAGTTGGGTAAGTGCTATTCATAAAATGCATCATTTTTTCGTAATCATTTTTAGAAAAGTCCATCATAATCCTCCAATCATTTGTTATGAAACTCCATTTACCTATACTTTTTTCATTTAATTCTATCATATAACTTCTAAACTGCAAAAATAGATTGAAAATTATAGGTGCTCAAAAAATTATCCTTTAGTGTAATTGTTATAGAAGTAAGCGTTTGCAATAATGAGTATAGAAATGACATTGAGGGAGGAATTCAAATGAAGAAGACAGGATTTATTTATGACGAAAGTTATTTTTGGCACGATAATGGTACTGGTGCGTTGCATTTATCGACGGGAGGTTGGGTTCAAAGTCATACACACGGGGAAGATCCAGAAACGAAAAGGAGATTTAAAAATTTACTTGATGTCAGTGGGCTAACGCCTCAACTCAGTTCAATTGCTCCACGTCCAGCTACACGTGAAGAGGTTGAGCTATTCCATCTCCCAAACTACATTGATAGAGTACAAGAGTTAAGTAATAGTAACGGTGGGGATGCAGGACAGTTTGCGATTGTGGGAAGAGGGTCATATGAAATTGCTCTACTATCAGCTGGGGGAGCGATAACAGGTGTTGATGCGGTGATGAAAAACGAGGTTGATAATGTCTACGCTTTAACTAGACCACCTGGACATCACGCCGAAGCTCAGGAAGGAATGGGTTTTTGTATATTTAATAATGTTGCTATTGCTGCAAAATATGCTAAGGAAAAATATAAATTAGATCGTATATTAGTGCTTGATTGGGATGTACATCACGGTAACGGAACAGAACAAGCATTTTACGAGGATGACAGTACGTTATTTATCTCCATTCATCAAGATCGATTATTCCCGGCGGGACGCGGATATGTGGATCACTGTGGTGAAGGAAAGGGGAAAGGCTACAATGTGAATATCCCATTGCCGGCTGGAACAGGAAATGCGGGATATATGCATGCATTTGAACATATAGTTGAGCCAATTGTAGATCAGTTTAAACCGGAGTTAATCATTGTATCAGCTGGTCAAGACCCAAGCTTTTTTGATCCTTTAGCTAGAATGATGGTTACAGCTAATGGCTTTTATCGATTTGCTGAATTCATGAAAAAACTAGCGGAGAGACATTGTGATGGTCGCTTAGTATTGTGTCATGAAGGTGGCTACAGTGCAGCATATGTACCATTCTGTTCATTAGCAATTGTGGAAGCTATGAGTGAGATTAAAACAGAGGTGGAGGATCCTTTTATGGAAGGATTTGATGTTCCATTCGACACGCTTTTTCCACATGAGGAAGAAGCTGTTCAAAAGGTAATTAAACAACAATCCGAGTTTTGGAATTTTTAGAAGATAAAAAGAAAATAGATTTTGAAGAGGAAAGAACGAAAAGAAGTTGTGATCCTGTTTTGTTCTTTCCTTATTTTAAACGTTTAATTTTACCTTTTCGGTGCTCGATAACCAGCATTTTCGGCTTCTTCCGTTGAACAAAACCATTCGACCACATTAGTTGTTCTACTATAATAAGTGCTACCTGGAACATGGTAAATTCCATTCACGCTGCCTTTTATATCACAATCACCTGACGAATCGTCGGTACTTGAACTTGCAGTTTGGGTCTCTTCCTTACTTTGGCTTTTTGTATTATTACTGTCTCCACTATTACTTTCATTCTTAGCGGAAGTTTGTTCCTGTTGATTTGAACTAGCACTTTTAAATTTTTCGACCTCATTGGATAATTCCTCATTATTTTCTTCTAGTATTTTGTTTTCATTTTTTAGTTCCTCATATTCTTCTTGAATGCTGTCCATTTCAGCAGTAAGACTTTCTACTTCATTGTTTAATTCATCGATTTCTTCCTCAAGTTTTTCATTAACATGTTCCAATTCATCATTTGTTTCTTCTAACTGCTCGTTTTTCTCAATTTCTTCCTCCAAGTTTACACTTAGTTCGGAATTTGTTTTTCCATCAGAGCATCCTACTAATACTAGTAAAATAGCCATGAATAGTAGTGGCGTTAATCGTCTCTTTGCTATCATCTTTTTATTTGAAGTAGACGAAAAGTAAATAATCATACCTAAAATCATTAAAATTAATAATAAGGATAGTAATATCATTGTTCGATTCCCCCTATGAGATGCACACCAAATACAAAATTATAAATTTACTATCAGTTTATTTAGATAAATGTAAATTTGTTATATATTAACATTTTTATTAGTAACTATTTGTCGATTTTTGATACTTCTAGAAAGATCCTTCCTAGTACCTACAATTAAAGTAATACTATTTTCTATCAATATAGGAGTAATCTAAAATGAAAACGAAAGTAAATTTTAAATATTCATTTTAATTTGACAATTAATTTCAAAGTAGCTATAATCTTATCAAAGGTAATCAAGTCATCAGCTTATCATCACTTTTGATTGAATATTCAGTTATAGGGAAAAACAAATTAGAATCCTCTTCTAAATTCAAAGAGAGGAGAATGGTTTAGTTGATTGTAAGCGGATACATAAAAGGTCGTTTCATGGGGTGGAATCATATGCTTGAAGATGAGCTTAATAGATTGTTTCACTTTTATTTAAAAAAATCATATTTTTCAGGTGCGGTTTGTCTTATTTCAAAAGGTGATGAAATAATTTTTAAAGCGTCTTATGGAAATCGTATAGACAAAACAATGGAAAGCAATAGTAATTATTCATTATCTCGTACTACTAAAAAAATGAATACTAGTACTATTTTTGACCTAGCATCCATTACAAAAATGTTTATTACAACTATTATTCTTCATTTTATCTCCCAAGGTAAATTGCAATTAAGAACACCTTTAGGAGAATGTTTACTAGACATCAGGGAAAAAAGCAATCTAATGGATCATATAGGTCATGTGACAATGGAACAATTATTGACACACTCCTCGGGAATTCCTGCCTGGTATCCTTTTTATGTAGAACATGATAAAAAATTTTACACGATATTGAATTCGATTGTTTCACCATCAAGTATGGTTGAGGATGTTACATACAGTGATATTAATTATATGTTATTGGGGGAGGTAATAAAGAAAAAAAGTAAGCTTAGTTTAGAGGAATGTGTAAATAGGGTGTTCATTCAATCTCTAGAAATGAAAACGCTTACCTTTGGGCCGGGATTTGGAAATAATGTAGCAGCAACAGAATTTGGAAATAGAATAGAACAAAAAATGTGTGCAGAAAGAGGGCTCCAATTTAATCATTGGCGTTCGACTGATTTACCTATTATAGGAGAAGTTAATGATGGTAATTGTCATTATTATTTTCAAGGAAAATCAGGGCATGCTGGGCTATTTGCATCTGCTATGGATGTACTAAAATTAGGTCACTTATATGTTAAGGGGGGTGAGTACCAAGGAAAATCAATCATTAATAGAGAGATTATACAAAGGAGTACAACAAAACTAAATCATACAAGAGGATTAGGTTGGGAATTTTCTGATGTGTTCCCAAATGGATATGGTCATACAGGTTTTACAGGTACATCTTTATGGGTTGTGCCAACTAAAAAAATGGTAGTTGTAATCTTAACGAACAGATTGCATGTTTCAAAACCAATATCGATCCAATCTTTTAGAAAGGAAGTACATCAGAAAATCATAAATACTATTTAACTAATGGAAGGAGTTATTCATGTGTTCAAGAAAAATCAATGGTCGTTATTTAGTTTACTAATTGTTTTCTTGTTTCTCGTAGCTTGTTCTAGTAATGATACAACTACTGAAAATGAGGGAGGCACAACAGAGGGAGACGAATCATCTGGAAAGCAAACCCTTCTTGTTGCAGCTGATCAAGATCCATCTGGAATGGATCCACACACTACCACGGCTCATTCTTCTCATCGTATTATGGCTAAAATTTATGAAGGTTTACTAGAATTCGATGAAAATATGCAATTTGCTCCTTTACTTGCAAAGGAATGGGAGCAAGTCGATGAGACCACTTATCAGTTTATTTTAAGGGAAGGCGTTACATTTCATAACGGCAGAGAAATGACTGCTGAAGATGTTAAATATAGTTTTGAAAGGATTTTAGAACCAGAAACCGGTGCTATCTCTGCATCCTATTTTAAAGTAGTGGAAGAAATAAATGTTTTAAGCGATTACGAAATAGAATTCAAATTAAGCCAACCTTATGCACCATTTTTATCCTATATAGCTTCTGGCGCAAATGCAGCAATTATTCCGAAAGAGGCAGTGGAGGAACATGGGAATTTAGATCAAGTTGCTGTAGGTACTGGTCCATTTGTTTTAAAGGAAATGGTACCAGATACACACGTTCATCTAACGAAAAACGAGGACTATTACATAGAAGGGAAACCTATTGTCGATGAACTAAAATATGTGACGATGGTAGATGAGTCTTCAAGACTTGCGGCTATAAGAACTGGTGAAGTTCATATAACTACAGTGTCACCTGATTCAGTTTCTTTAGTGGAAGGAAATGATGAATTAAATGTCATAAGTTATGATGGCTTAGAATATTTCTATCTAGGTTTTAATGTAACGAACGATTTTTTAAAAGATAAAAAAGTACGACAAGCAATTAGCTTAGCAGTAGATCGACAAGAAATCATTGACACGATAATGGCGGGAGAAGCAAAACTTTCTGGTCCTGTACCGGAATCATTAGGGGATTGGTCAATTGACGTTAGTAAGCTAGATTTATATCAACCGAACATAGATAAGGCAAATAAACTATTAGAAGAAGCGAGTTTTGAAGCTGGCTTTGAACTAGAGATGGGAGTTCCTTCTACCGAAGCAGAACTAGTATCAACTGCACAAATCATCGAACAACAACTTGGGAAAATTGGAATTAATGTAACGATCGTTCAACTAGAATGGGGAGAGTATATAGATGCTTGGAACGAAAATACTTACGACATGCTAGTAGGTAAGAATGGTTCAGGAAGAGATCCGGATCGTTCATTAGGCTTTTTCTTCGCAACAGATGGATCGGCTAATGTGTGGGGATACTCTAATAAAGCGTATGATGAGTTGATTGCGGAAGGATTAGAAGAAGTGGATATGGATAAAAGACATTCTATTTATGAAGATGCTCAAAAGATGATTATTGAAGAAGCTCCTAATCTCTTTTTATTAATGCCAAAGAGTTACATCATAGTGAGAGAAAATGTGAACGGTTATCATCCGTTACCACATGACTCGGAGGATTTCCTGGAATTAACATTGGAGTAATAAAGGTTTTATAGAAGATGTTCAAAAAGTCACAAATAGGTACTCTCGTATGGTAAAGCATACGAGAGTACCTCAGAAGCTACGTCACCTTCGACAAACAATGTTTATTGCGACGAGTAATCGCAGGAGCAATGTCTTCGATGGGACGAGCGAATGCGCAGTCCCAGGACGTTCTAGTACTGGCATTGCCACAAGGCCTTTCGATGGGACGAGTAATCAAAAGAAGCAGGACGTGGCGTTTTTAGCCAGTGGAACTGCTCAGGTCTTCTTTTATCGGCCTTTTTGAACACGCATTTATAGCCATAAATGTTTACCTGCTATGGGTAGGGAATTGCATGCTATATTTTCCTACCCATAGATATGTATTTTTGTTAAATGGAACAATTACTTGACCACATAGGAGGTGTATAGATATGTATATTTTCATTATTAGAAGGATATTATCCATTATTCCTGTGTTATTTGGTATAACCGTTTTTATTTTTTTAATTATGCATGTTATACCAGGCGATATTACAAGTATATTGTTGGGAACAGAGGCTACTCCAGAATTAAAGGAACAATTAAAAGAAAAGCTTGGATTAAATTTACCTTTATATCAACAATATTGGAATTGGTTGTTAGGAGTATTAGTGGGGGATTTCGGAGAATCTTTAAGGACAGGGGCCCCTATTTTACCTGAAATTCTTAACAGATTTACGCTTACTTTTGAATTGACTATCTTCGCATCAATTATTGCATGGGTCATTGCAATTCCACTTGGTATTATAGCTGGTATCCATCGAAATACTAAGACAGACATTGGCTTAAGAATTGTATCTTTAATGGGAGTTTCTGTACCAAATTTTGCTTTAGCAACATTACTGATTCTTGTTTTGTCACTTCAATTCAATTACTTTACTCCAGTGGATTATGTTGGTTTCTTTGAAAATCCTTTAAAAAATATGGAGAGATTGTTTCTTCCAGCATTAGTTCTAGGTACAGCAATGGCCGGTTCGATTATGAGAATGACTCGTTCATCCATATTAGAAGTGTTACGACAAGACTTTGTTCGGACAGCTAGAGCAAAAGGGATAAAAGAAAGAGCTGTTATCTTTCGACATGCCTTTAGAAATGCAATGATACCTATATTAACTGTAATTGGTATGCAAATAGGATTCTTATTAGGAGGTACCGTGATCGTGGAACAAATATTTTCTCTTCCGGGTTTAGGACAATATGTTTTAACGGGAATAACACAAAGGGATATACCTGTTGTACAAGGGAGTATATTATTTATTGCTGTTATGTTTGTAACGATAAACTTAATAGTCGATTTGTTATATGGATACCTAAACCCACGTATTTCATATAAATAATTTTTAACGAAATGAGTGATAGTATGGGAGAATTTTTAACACGATTACGCAATGACAAAATAGGACTTATGGGGTTAATAGGGGTTTTATTGATTTGTATTATAGGTTTACTCGCTCCATTCATTGCACCACATAACCCTACAGAGATATTTAATGAATATCGTCTTGTATCTCCAAACTCACAATTTTTGTTAGGAACTGATGATTTAGGTAGGGACATTCTAAGCCGCATTATATATGGTGCACAAGTGTCTTTAATGGTCGGTTTAATTGCTGTTGGTATTGGAGCAGGATTTGGATTATTATTTGGTTTACTTGCTGGTTATTTCCAAGGTGTGATAGATAATATAATCATGAGAGTAATGGATGTTTTATTTGCCTTTCCAGACCTCTTACTAGCCTTAGCTATTGTAGCAGTATTGGGACCAAATCTAAAAAATACGATGATAGCGATCGGGCTTGTTTTTATTCCTGTTTTCACTAGACTGGTTCGATCATCAGTCATTTCGGTAAAAGAAATGGAATATGTAACAAATGCAAAATCTATTGGTGCTTCACACTTCCGAATTATTGTCAGACATTTAACACCAAATATTTTAGCACCATTTCTTGTTCAAATTACACTTGCTTTATCATCAGCGATATTAGCAGAAGCAGCTTTAAGCTTTTTAGGGCTTGGAATACAACCACCCGACCCATCTTGGGGATCCATGTTAAATACAAGTAGGAAGTTTATGGAGATAGCCCCTTGGACGGCAATATTTCCAGCAGTCTTTATTATTTTTACTATTTTTTGTTTTAATTTACTTGGCGATAGTTTAAGAGATATATTTGATCCTAGATTAAAGGATCAGTAGTTTTTTTGCATAGTAAGATAATAATTTTCTTTCATTTAGAAAGGAAAGAAGGAAGGAGAATTTTTCATATGTATATTCGTGAAATCCAGCTTAGTGATTCAGAAGAATACTTAAATGTATGTAAAGAAATTGATGCAGAAAGTGAGTTTTTATTGTTCGAAGCAGGAGAAAGACCAACAACGTTACAGGAACAAAAAAATAGAATTGAAGAAATGAAGGAGAGAAACAATTCGACTATTTTTGTTGTGGAAAAAGAAGGAAGACTAATTGGTTATTTAATCGCTGTTGGTGGTCAAGCAAAACGAAATAAACACAGTGTATATATAGTGGTAGGAATCAAAAAGGCATATACAGGTCAAGGAATTGGGACAAGACTATTTGAAACGTTAGAAAGTTGGGCGAAAGAAAGGGCAATTACTCGTTTGGAGTTAGGGGTAATGAGCAGTAATATTGCTGCATTTATCTTATATAAAAAGATGGGGTTTGAGCTAGAAGGTGTGAAGAAAAATATGTTTTATGTGAATGGAAAATGGATCAATGAATATTTGATGGCTAAATTTCTAGATTAGGGGGTGTTCATTATTAAAAAATATGCTATAGGCTTAATGTCAGGAACATCTTTGGATGGTGTAGATGCCGCATTGATTGAGATAGAGGGTACGTACACGAATACTCGTGTACAATTAATCGATTCGATTTTTCAACCTTATTGTGAAGATGTTCGGAGCAATATCCTGAAATTATCTCATCCAACTACATCTTCTGTTAATGGAATTTGTCAGATGAATGCATATTTAGGGAAATACTACGGATATGTTGTTCAATTGTTATTGAATAAATCAAAAGTTCCAAAAGAGAATATTATGTTTATTAGCTCCCATGGACAAACGATTCACCATTTACCAGAACCACAAAACACAGCTGAATGGAACATTGCTTCCACCTTACAAATTGGGGATATTTCTGTTCTTGCTGAAGAAACAGGCCTCCCTGTTGTCGGTGACTTTAGACCAGCTGATATGGCAGCTGGAGGGCAAGGTGCTCCGTTAATGTCGTATGTGGATTATATCTTATTTCACGACTCTAAGAAAAACCGTGCTTTACAAAATATAGGAGGAATAGGTAATGTTACATTTATTCCGGCTAATGGAAAAGAAGAGGATGTTATTTCCTTCGACACGGGCCCTGGAAATATGGTTATAGATGCTATTGTTAATAAAATAACGAATGGGATGCAAACCTATGATGATAAGGGACTATTAGCATCAGAAGGGAAAGTAATTCCATCATTATTAAATGAACTTATGCAACATAAATATTTTTCGCAAAAGCTCCCTAAAACCACCGGGCGCGAACAGTTTGACAAAGACTTTATCGTTGATCTATGGAAGAAAGCTCGTTTATATAAAGTAAAAGATGTTGATTTACTAAGGACTGTTACGAATTGGACTGCTTTGACAATAGCAGACAGTTACAAACAATTAGAAGTTCAACATGGGTTTAAAATGGATGAAGTGATTGTCAGTGGTGGTGGAAGTAGAAATGTCACTTTATTAAAACAATTGCAGGCTTATTTACCAAATGTAGTTATTCAAACGAGTACAGATGTTGGTATAAATAGTGACCAGAAAGAAGCAATTGGATTTGCAATATTAGGTCATGAATGTCTAAATGGTATGTTTAACACGTTAACTTCCGCAACTGGTTCAAATCGAAAGGTAATTATGGGGAAAGTCTCCTTTACTCAGCTTGAAGCATACCGAAAAATAAAAGAATTGTTTATGGCAGATGATAGCTAAAATGGAGAGGGAAGATCTCATGAAAACAGAAAATATATTAGAGGTGACAGACTTAAAAACGTATTTTTTTAGAGGGAAAAAAATATTTAAGGCTGTTGATGGAGTTAGTTTCCATATAGAAAAAGGGGAAACGCTATGTATTGTTGGGGAATCGGGTTCCGGAAAAAGCATTACCTCTTTATCTATTATGGGATTAATACCCGAACCAGGCGGCAGGATCGAAAGCGGTTCGATAACATTTGATGGAAAGGATTTAACAAGTATTACTAAAAAAGAAATGATGTCAATACGAGGCAATGATGTTTCTATGATATTTCAAGAACCAATGACCTCTTTAAATCCCGTATTGACGATCGGCTTTCAAGTAATGGAACCACTAATAGAACATAGAAAATGGAAGAAAAAAAATGCTAAAGAAAAGGCAATTGAATTACTCAATATGGTTGGTATCGCTCGTGCAGATGAAATTTTCCATAGTTATCCACATCAATTATCTGGTGGAATGAGGCAACGTGTAATGATAGCAATTGCTATTTCATGTGATCCAAAATTACTCATTGCAGATGAACCTACAACAGCTTTAGACGTTACAATACAAGCACAAATATTGGATTTACTCCGTACTATTAAGGATGATATTGATTCTTCTATTTTATTAATTACGCATGACCTAGGTGTTGTAGCAGAAATGGCTAGTCGTGTCATAGTGATGTATGGAGGGCAAATTGTTGAAGAAGCAACAGTAGAAGAAATTTTTGATTTTCCAAAACATCCGTATACTAAAGGCCTATTAGGAAGTGTGCCGAAGTTGGAGGAAGAACGGGATCGCTTAATACAAATCAAGGGAATAGTTCCCTCTGCCGATAAATATCCAAAAGGATGTCGATTTGCACCACGTTGTAAGTTTGCTAGATCTGAGTGTTTTGATAATGAAATTATGCTAAGGAAAGTCAACTCAAAACACTTTGTACGATGTGTCCTTTATGATGATCCATTAGTCAAAATAAAGGAGGAAAAGAAATGATAATAACGGAAAAAAAGCCAAATAAATCTCTTACCAAAAAAGCCCTTCTTCGAGTGGAAGGTCTTAAAACCTATTTTCCAGTAAAAGGTGGTATTTTTAATAAAACGATTGGGCATGTAAAAGCTGTGAACGATATATCTTTCTCGGTAAAGCGTGGGGAGACCTTTGGAATTGTCGGAGAATCGGGTTCAGGAAAATCTACTTTAGGGCAAACTATATTACGGCTTCAAAAACCTACTTCAGGAAAAATTATTTTCCAAGAAGAAGATATAACAAATTTAAGTGATTTACAAGTAAGAAAGTATAGACGACATATGCAAATGGTTTTTCAGGATCCTTATGCATCTCTTAATCCGAGAATGAAAGTTGGTTCACTAATAGAAGAACCTATGATTGTTCATGGACTAGGTTCTTCCGATGAAAGGAAAAAGAAAGTGGCGCAATTAATTGAAACAGTGGGACTTCCATCTGATGCTATTTTAAAATATCCACATGAATTTTCTGGAGGACAACGACAACGGATTGGAATTGCTAGAGCATTATCGATTAATCCACAGTTAATTATTGCCGATGAACCTGTTTCAGCGTTAGATGTTTCCATTCAGTCACAAGTATTGAATTTATTAAGAGACTTGCAAGAAGAATTTGATTTAACTTATCTATTTATTGCCCATGATTTAAGTGTGGTTAAACATATTAGTGATCGAATAGGTGTGATGTATTTAGGAAAAATCGTAGAACTAAGTTCTAAAACTTCTTTATATGAAAACCCATTACATCCCTATACACAATCATTACTATCAGCTATTCCAGTCCCTGATCCACATGCAAAGCGTGAAAGAATTATATTACAAGGGGATATTCCCAACCCAACAAACCCACCTTCAGGTTGTGTATTTCGTACCCGTTGCCCCTCAGCATATGAACGATGTAGACAAGAAAGTCCTACATTAACACACCATGGAGAAGGTCACTATGTAGCCTGTCATTTATATACAGATTTAAAAAATGAAGTTGAAAAATAAAAAACGATTGAATTTTAATCATCTTACAAAGGGGATATCGATTTTGTTAAACAACTTAAAAATTGATTACGATTCGTAATTGATAATCCGTATGCCTTAATAGGGCACCCACGGTTTGCGAGAGGGTAGCCTTGAAAAAGGGGTTACCCTACTCGATAACTTCATCAATGATTTTACTGTTCATAGAAGCAATAATGGCCTTAGCAATCATTTATCAAGAAGCAAGAGTTTATTGAATAGTATCATGAAGGTTTGCTGAAATACAAGAAGAAATCCTATCATGATTACCTCTTCGACTATCTATATCCCTCGTTATACTTATCCATCATTCAATACTAAATGATGTTTTTCTAGTAAAATAAATTAATTTGATCGTTAAAAAAGGTACAGGAAATATTGCTTATACTTACAAATCTTATAGAACAATTTATAGTATAATAGTCATTGATAATGAGTCAAAAATGAAAGGAAAATGAAAGGAATTTATTTTATATTCTCATATGCTAGGAGGAAGCTTATGATGATGAAAAGAATCTAGTGATTGAAATTTAATTTTTCTATTTTTTATTTTATTGACATTTTATTTCAACAACTATATAATATGAATAATTTATAAGGATGGATAATTGATGAAACATAATGATGGATTGGTAAGAATCAGGGAAGCGTTAAATATTATAAAACCAGCTGAAAAAAATGCAGCTCACTATATTTTGAAACATCCTGAAGAGGTTGTAAGACTTTCTGTGAAAGAATTATCGGAACGGAGTGGGTCGAGCCAGGCGGCAATAATCCGATTATGCAAAAGTATTGGTGTTACGGGTTATCAAGATTTAAAGGTTAGAATTGCAGGGGACCTTCAAACGAATGAATTATACAATTACAACTATAAAGAAATTTCACCAGACGAGAAAATCAATCCTTTAATTGAAAAAGTGTCTCAAAAAAACATACAATCTATAACGGAAACGTTAAAAATTTTAAAATATGAAAATGTTGAAAGGGCTATCAATGCTATTAATAAATCTAAAAGAATAGATTTTTATGGTGCAGCAGCTTCTCAAATAATTGCTCTAGATGCACAGCAGAAATTTTTAAGGATTAATAAGCATTGTACTGCTTATGAAGATTCGCACTTACAAATTACCTCATCCGTAACTTTAACAGAGGAAGATGTAGCGATAGGTATTTCATATTCCGGGGAGACGAGCCACGTATTATCCGCCATTCAAAATGCCAAAGATGCAAATGCGACAACGATTAGTATTACTCGTTATGGTAAAAATCCTTTAGCCAATATTGCAGATATTGCGCTACATGTTTCTGCTACAGAGTCAGACACTATTAGAAGCGCAGCAACCGCATCAAGAATTGCTCAGTTAAATATTATTGATATTTTATTTACAGGGGTAGCATCCAGAAATTATGAATCTACTATTCAATATTTAAATAAGACGCGCGAAACATTGCAAAAGGAGTTTCGGGATAAAGGGTGAGTAATAATGAATATTATAGGTATTGCAAGCTTGAGTAGAGAAAACGACAAACAAAAAATGGCAGGGTTTGTTTGAAGGTAATTTACCTCATTCAATTAAAATCAGGAATATTGAAACAGATGCTTTAATTGCACTCTATTCTGGAACTTATGGAGTAGATAGTATTAGAGCAATTTGTCGTACGGGTACAACTAGATATGGGATGAATAATCAAGTGTTTTACGTATAAGGGATGGGGACATTTGGATAACGCTGACCCAGGAAGTGGCTATTATATAGAATCTCATCAAGATCTCCGGTCAGTCTTTGACCAATTGGATCAACTAGCTCCACGCACAGGCATAACTTCATTAATGATGGATGGGAAGAAGGTGACGGAACCTATCTTCTCAATTCATCAATCTAGTTTATCGTCATAATGATGAGTTCATTTTATCATCTAAAATAACAAGAATGCAATAATCGAGGTAACTACACTGAAACGATATTTTATGTAGCATCTTTAGCGAAAGTTATGGTAGCGCTTCCATTCTTGTTGTTATATACAAACATTGATTATTTGGGAGAAATCATCATTTTCCAATGAGAAGAAAAAACTTCATACGATGATTTACGGAGAGGAAGTGATATGAAAAAAGAATCATACTTTGTAATAATCAATATACAATTAGCTTTCATTATATTGCGGAAATGGAGAAGAGAAAACGAATGAATAATATTGTAACAGAGATGAGGAACACTGAATCAGAAAATCTACATCAAAATTCGGTGCTTGAAATTATCCAATTAATAAATAAAGAAGATAAAAAGGTAGCCCATATTGTAGAAAATTCATTGTCGCAAATAGAACTTGCTATTCATAAAATGGTAGAAGCTATTGAAAATGGTGGTCACGTTATCTATTTTGGTGCAGGAACGAGTGGAAGGTTAGGAGTTTTAGATGCTTCAGAATGTCCGCCAACCTTTGGAGTTTCTCCAGATATTTTCAAAGGTGTGATTGCTGGAGGAGATTCGGCATTACAAGTAGCGGTTGAAAACGCAGAAGATATGAAAGAGTTAGGTGTAGAAGACGTTAAAAAACATGTGAACCGAAACGATGTGGTTGTTGGAATTGCTTCAAGTGGGCAAACACCATATGTATTGGGTGTTGTTGACCATGCGAAAGAAATCGGTGCATTTACTGTCGGGATTTCTTGTAATTCCAATTCCAACCTATCAAAAAGTGTGGATATCGCGATTGAACTTCCAGTAGGGCCTGAAGTCGTTACGGGATCTACTCGTCTAAAGGCTGGCACTGCTCAAAAAATGGTCTTAAATATGCTTTCGACGGCAACCATGATAAAAACAGGGAAAGTATATCAAAATTTGATGGTTAATGTTCAAGCTACAAACAATAAGCTAAGAAAAAGAGCTATTTCCATCATCAGTGAGTTAACAGGAGTTGATGAGGAAAAAGCAAAAGAGGTAAATGAAATAGCAAAGGGAGACACCCGTGTTGCGATTTTAATGCTTATGTTTACTATTGACATGGAAAAAGCAAAGTTGATGATTGAAAAAAATAACGGAAATTTTGTTAAAGCAATGGATGAATTGAATAAAAGGAAGTCATTCCAGTAGAAAAAATGATACGCATTGATCGCTTTAAAAGTTTATGATCATGTGCAACTAGAAAGGAGTTTTATCGATTATCTATCCACCTAGTTTAAAGAAAGGTGATTGGGTCGGAGTAATTGCTTCTGCTAGTCCTCCCAATATGGAAAAGTTACGAAAATCATTACGTTTTTTAAAGAACAATGGGCTAAAGGTTAAGTTAGGAAAAAACATACGTAATACTTACGGATACTTAGCGGGAACAGATATTGAACGACTAGAGGATTTTCATTGTATGATAGCAGATCCTACTATAAAGGCAATCTTTTTTGCAAAAGGAGGTTATGGCACAGGCCGTTTAGCCTCATGTATTGATTATGAACTAATCTCTAAAAATCCGAAAATTATTTGGGGGTATAGTGATATTACTTATTTACACACGGCTATTCGACAATCTACTAATCTTGTAACTTTTCATGGTCCGATGTTGGAGTCAGATGTAGCAAGAGATGACTTTGATCATTTATCAAAAGATATGTTTAACCAATTATTCAAACGAACAACATTGAGGTATTCAGAAAAAATTGCAGCTCTTAATGTTTTAGTTGAAGGAAAAGCATCAGGCAAACTTGTTGGAGGAAACTTATCATTACTTACTAGTACGCTTGGTACTCCATATGAGATTGACGTGAAAGGCAACATATTATTGATCGAGGATGTGAATGAAGAACCATATAGAGTTGACTCTATGTTAAATCAGTTGAAATATGCAAATAAATTAACTAAAGCGAACGGGATCATAGTTGGTGATTTCGCAAATACGGAACCAAAAAGAAGCCCATCTCTTCAGATGGAAGAAGTATTTCAGCATTATTTTAGTTCATTAACATGTCCAGTTATGACTGGATTTAAGATCGGACATTGTTTGCCGCATTTTGCCGTACCTTTAGGTGCTCAGACGACGATGAATACAGAAAATAAATTAGTAACAATTGAGCCTGGAGTGATTTAATAAAAATTAATTCTAACGAAGCTGTTTGTGTCAATATACAACTTATTCAGCTATTTAAACCGTTTTACGTACAGTGACTGATGCTGAATCTATCATTGTAAAGATAGCTACTGATTAGGATTACTGGAATAGGAGAGGTAGTCCCAACACTTGTAAAAATAGGAGAAAGTATTAATATGCAATTGAACATCATGTAAGCCCAACTATAAAAGGAACATTAATACCGAATCGAGAAGCAATGTTCGAAAGTGTAAAGAATGTACTAGTGGTAATACAGTGCAAAAGGTGTGCAATAATGCCTTTATGAAATTTTAAGGAGGATAGTAAATAGAATAGAGACAGATTTTACCGGTAGAAAGGTGGTAAAAGATGACTTCGATATTAATCAAGTTATGTTATGCTTCAATAGCTGGTTTAGTATTGGGCATTGAACGGGAAGCGAAACATAAACCATTAGGGTTAAAAACTTGTGTCGTTATTTCAGTCACAAGTTGCTTGTTAACAATCATATCGATCGAAGCAGCGATTTCGTCCTATAATGATATGATGTTTATTCGAGCAGATCCGATGCGTTTGGCTGCCCAGATTGTCAGTGGTGTCGGATTTTTAGGTGCAGGTGTTATTTTAAGAAGAAATAACGATGTAATTTCTGGATTAACAACTGCCGCAATAGTATGGACTGCTTCCGGTATTGGTATAGGTATTGGTGCAGGATATTATAAGGAAGCTTCACTAGGTGTAATCATTATTATCATAAGTGTGCGCTTTTTACCGTATATTGTTCATAAAGTTGGACCAAGTACATTAAATCAACAAAATGTCAGTGTCAACCTATTCGTAGATTATACGGTGGATATAGAGAAAATGATGGTAGGGATTAGGGAGATTTTGGGTGATATTAAACATATAAAAATCTCCGGTGAAGTTGAAGGACATAAGATAGAGTTAGCATGCAAAATGAAAGAAGATAATGAAACGATATTAAAATATTATCATAAGGTAAATTCGATTTCAGGAGTAGTTTATGCGGAAATTGAAGCAAGATAATTCATCACCCTATACTATTTTTTTTTACTACTTTGTTTGAAATAAAATTACATAAACAAAATAATATTTGACATAAAAATTCAAGTTCTGTACAATGTAAATAAATTTAGCATTAAAAGAATGAAGATTGTAAGCGTTTTAATGCATCCATTTTGGATGGATGCTTTGATGAAATTAAGTATGAAACAGGGGAGGAATGAATTTACAGAAAATTAAGTAATGATAGAAAGTAATTGGGTGTATCTAAAAATGGATGTATTAAAGTGAGAGGATAATGAACCCAAAGAATAATACGATAAAGGATGGTTGGCGAAAATGAATAAGAAACTTATTTATATGTTATTGCTAATGGTATTTAGTATTGTATCCGTTGGTTGTAGTAGTGACAGTGAAAAAGGAGCTGGAAAGTCATCTAGTGACGATGCAGTTGAATTAGAAATGTATAGTTGGAGAACAGAAGATCGATCAGCCTATGAAAAGATAATCGAAGAATTTGAAAATGAGAACCCTGATATTAAAATTAATTTTCAACCATATGAATCAACAGAGTATAATACGATTTTAACGAATTCGCTTGTTTCTGGAACAGGTCCTGATATTGTGCAAATTAGACCTTATTCAGGTTCACGTACAATTGCCGATAATGGTTATTTAGTAGCTTTGGATGATGTACCTGGCGTGCTGGATATTGATGAATCTTACTTGGAGGCGGCTAAGGGAAGTGATGGACATGTTTATGGAGTTCCTTTAACCTTAAATGCTGGTGTGATCTTTTATAATCAAACTATATTCGACGATTTAGGTTTGGAAGTTCCAGAAACATGGGACGAACTTATCGAGGTAAGTAAAAAAATGAAAGAAAATGATATAACCCCAATCGCTCAAGGAGGTAGAGATGCATACTTACTGTCAATGCTTCACGGAGTAATTTCTCCTTCAGCTTATGGTAGTGACTATGTAGAAGATGTGATAGATGGTACAGCAGATTTACAGGATGATAGAATGGTGAAATCACTAGAAAGAATGGAAGAATTAGCGGAATATTTACCGAAGGATTTTATTGCGCTAGATGATAATGATGCTCAAGCTATGTTTTATGCGGAAGAAGCAGCAATGTACATAAACGGGGATTACCGCTTAGAAACGTTCGAGACGAATATTCCTGATATTCCAATTGGCGTCATTCCAGGTTTAAAAGATGATTCTTCTGGTGAAGTATCCGTAATGAATTGGGTAGACAGTTCATATGGGGTTGTAAAAGATTCTAACCATCCAGAAGAAGCTTTAAAGTTTATCGAATTTATGGCAACACAAGAATTTGGCCAGTTGTTTAGCGATAATTTAAATAGAGTAAGTGCTATTGAAGGAGTTACAGCTGATCATGAAATTGTGCAAAAAATCAATCAAGCATCTGAAGCTAGTTCAACACCTTATTTAATGCTTGTTCATTTTGGAGATGGGTCTCCTTCAACTAAAACAATCTTTGAAGATGCCCTTCAAGGAATGTATTTAGATCAGATTACGAAAGAAGAGCTATTAAAGAGTGCACAAGAAAATGCTGATAGAGCAGCCGAAGAAGAGGTAGAGGAGTTAGAAATGATTGAAGAAGACGATTGATTTTTGAATTTTATTAATCAAAAGTGAATGAGGTTGGGACATAACTAAAACGACCAAACCTAAAGACGAACAATGTATCACCTTAGCGGAGGAAATATACGTAGACTCCTGGTCGGCTAAAAGCGGTCACGTCCTGTGACCAACGCCCGACACTAGCACGTCCTGTGCGTCGCGGGAGGAAAGGCATCGGTGAGACCCCACAGTGCACTAGCACGAGGAGGCTCACCAGCCGCCCGCGGAAAGCGTAGTATATTTCCAGAGCGGGTTATATGCAGCTACCATTGTTCGGGTTTTTCTTTGGTGAAAACACTTTTGTCTCAGCCTCATTCATATTTTTGGAGGTATTACAATGGAAAAAAGGCAACGAAAATTAAAAATAAAAAAACATCTTGTTCATCTGTTTCTTCTTCCAGCCGTCTTACTGTATGGTATTTTTCAATTGTATCCTTTAATTACGGCTGCCTTAAATAGTCTTTATTCATTTAATGGATTTGATCGAGAAAAATTTATCGGTTTTAAAAACTTTGTTACATTATTTACAGAAAAGCCTTATAATGAATTTTTCTTTAACGCGATTAGTCATAACTGGATCTATTTTTTTGTAACAGTTATTACTCAGTTAATTGTATCGTTAATATTGGCTTTAATTATACATAGTAAAATTAAGGGGAAAGAATTTTTTAAAAGTGTCTTTTTTCTACCGAAGCTACTATCTGTTATCGTAATAGGTTTTTTATTTAGTTTAATATTAAATCCTACTAGAGGTGCATTAAATAACTTACTGGAAGGGATTGGGTTAGAAGCTTTAACTCGACCATGGCTTGGGAGTATGGATACGGCACTATTTAGTATTATATTTGTTGATAGTTGGGCATCAATTGGATTTTCAATGCTAATCTTTTTAGCAGGGTTACAAGCGATCGATAATGAAATTTTTGAGGCAGCTAGAATAGATGGTGCAAACACTTTTACGGTCATTACTAGAATAACTCTTCCAATGCTTGCACCAGCTTTAATGGTGATGTCTGTCTTAGTGTTTATTGGTTCTTTTGAAACGTTTGAGTATGTTTTTGCTATGCAAGGTTCTTCTGGTGGACCATATTACTCTACCGATGTCTTAACTACTTTTTTCTATCGTTTGGCCTTTGGAACAGTTGATGGGGGACAAGCTATTGGACTAGGCTCTGCGGTTGCAGTTGTATTATTTATCATCATTGGAATTGCAACATGCATTATTTTATTTTTCTTTAAGAAAAAAGACTTTGAGAGGTAGAAAAGGAGGAAGAAATCATGCATACAAAATGGTATGTTCAGTTTTTTAAATACTTGTTATTAGCATTTTTTACATTTATTTTTGCTTACCCCATATTTTTGATGATTACGTCATCCTTAAAATCGAATGTAGATATTTTTACGAATCCATTGAGTTTACCGAGTTCATTTAATTTAGATAACTATTTTGAAGTATGGGAAGTTGTCAATTTTTCAAGTTACATATGGAATAGTGTCATAGTGAGTGCAGCATCTGTTTTTATCGTCCTGTTTGTATCTTCCATGGCAGGATATTATTTGGCAAGGTATCAATTTAAGTGGAACTCTTATCTTTTATTGTTTTTTATGATCGGACTTATGCTACCTATGAAACTAGCTGTTATCCCACTTTATATGATTATGATGAAATTAGGGTTATTAGATACTTTATTTTCCTTAATTTTCATTTATGTAGCGGGTGGAATTCCTTTTGCCGTTTTTCTGTTTTATGGATTTTTTCGGACCGTACCTAAAGCCCTTGAAGATTCAGCACGATTGGATGGATGTAACGATTTTCAAATATATTATAAAATTGTCTTGCCTTTAATGAAGCCAGCGATTTCAATTGTAGGGATTGTTAATTTAATTAATGTTTGGAATGACTTTTTCTATCCACTCATTTTTATTCGTACCGATTCACTCTCAACTATCCCCTTAGGCATGCTCACGTTGTTCGGGGAATATGATACACAATGGAACTTATTGTTCGCGGGATTAACTTTGTCTTCGTTACCAATGATTATTGCATTTTTGTTCGCTTCCAGACAGTTTATGGAAAGTTTAACAGAAGGAGCTGTGAAATAAATGGAAAAGAAATGGATTACGTTTGATTTAGACGAAACATTAATGCAGAATCCCTTTATGGGTTGGGTATTTCCGGAAATCGTCGAAACAATTCAGTGTCATTTAGAAGATAAAGATCTCGACATTATGGCCTTAATTGTTGATGAACATTTAAAAAGAATGAGTAAAAATCGAATATTAGAAGCATATGATTGGGATCATATAGTGGAAGAGTTACTTGAGAGGTTACAGCTTACATTAACCATCGATATTGAGAAAATAGTGACCAACCATTGTGAAATCCCTAAAATACATTTACTTGAAGAGACGATACTAAGTAGCTTACAGCGTATCAAAGAGAAGGGATATGCTTTAGCTGTTGCAACGAATGGTTATTATAAATATCAGTACCCAGTTCTTGAAAAGTTACAGCTAGTAGAATTATTTGATCAAATCATTACTTCTGATTCAGCAGGTTATGCAAAGCCTGATATTCAAATGTTGAATAGCGTAAAGAAAGAAGGAGAACTAGTCGCACATGTTGGGGATAGGATCGATCATGATATTTTATTAGCAAATAACTTGAATATAACTTCCATATTCATTAATAAGAACCTACCATCAACCATTTTAGAACTGCCTGTCTATAAAAGAAAAGATAGTGCTGAGTTTATTCATTTTTGTAAAGAAAAATGGAAAAAAGAAAACAAATTTAGTCAAGTAGCTTTTCATCAAGACTGTATTCCAGACCTTGTTGTACATTCAATTAGTGAACTGTCTGATTATATTACTTCGAATGGATTGTAATTGGTGAGATTAAATAGGGAGGGAGCAGTTTTAGATGGTTCACCTGTAACCTTCGTGATAATCGATCAACTTTCGGAGATGCTATCTTTCTCTCTTTTATAATTAAATCATACTTTACAAACAGAAGGTATATTTGGAAAATAGATGAGTATATATACTTCCTGAAGAAGTCCAAATACTTTTAATCAAATAACGTACTTAGTTTGAAGAACCTCCGCAAGCTTCCCCAAAATAGTCGTAAGCTAATTTAATATTTTGGGGAAGGTTTTATTTTCACATCTTGGATATGAAGCCATAATGGATAATTCGTACATTTCTTATGTAAGCCCACCTCTTCACCCAACCATTGCGGACGGATACATTGCTTTTCCTCTTCAGCATCCAAATTCGACGATAAGTCGTACTTGTTCAAATTGCTCCATTTCTATATAAGGCCTCAATTCATTCCATTGACAGCCAAGTGCTTGCTAACCTATCTTTGTGATAAGTTGTTCCTATATTTCCTTTGAAATTTCATATTCAACTTCCTTTCGAATAATTCCGCTACCTTCTTTTATAACCGTCAAATTGAACACTTTTGTTCATTAAGTTTGAACAGTTTTATTATTAAATATCGATCTGCGATGTTTTAACTATAACTGTTACCTTCTAATTGAATTACCTCAGCTTGGAAGATAATTCTATCAAGAATGGCTGCCATCACGAGATTGCCCAATAATTCTCCCCATTCATCAGACCCTTTGTTTGCAGTTAGATTGATAATAAAACTCGTTAATGAAATGAAAGAATAGACTCATAAACATAAGATCATCTATAATAATCAAATTAGAATACCTTCATCGTTTCAATCGACTTACAGTGGATAGGGTTTTATTTACTTTATCGTCATGCTGATCCTGTATTTGTCAAGTTGTTCTCCAACGTTCGCTAGCGATTTTCAACGAGGTAAGAGAGGAATAAGAAGCATTCTTTTTCTGCAACATTTTTATAGGAAACCATTAGTAGATGACGTTTTATCGGTCAACGTTCGCCTTGTTTGTTTTTTTGGATATTTTTATCATTATTTTGGGATATTTCCATGCAAGTTAGGGGTGTATAATTAAATTCAATGTATAAATGAAAGGGGAAGTACAATTGAAAAAGAAAACGCTTACTATATTGATTTTAGTAGTGATTGGCTCTGTGTTATTCGGTTGTTCAGATAGTAGCAGTGGAAAAGATGAAGATACATTAACTATATATACTGCCCGTAGTGAAAGTTTGAACAATGCAGTTATTCCTAAATTTGAGGAAGATACAGGAATTAAAGTTGAAATCGTTGTAGCTGGAACTGGTGAATTAGTTACTCGTGTTGAATCTGAGAAAAATAATCCGATGGGGGATATTTTGTGGGCAGCGGATGAAACAATGTTATCAAGTAAAAAAGAACTTTTTGAACAATATATTTCACCCGAAGATGAAAATATGATTCCAGAGTTTAGAAATAAATCAGGTTATTTCTCCCCCGCATTTGCCGATCCGACGGTGTTTATTGTAAATGAAAACATTATTGGTGACATTAAAATGGAGGGCTTTGAAGATTTATTAAACCCAGAGTTAAAAGGCAAAATTTCATTCGGTGATCCAACTGCATCAAGTTCAGCATTTCAGTCGTTAGCTGCAATGCTTTATGCTATGGGTGACGGGGATCCAATGTCAGATGAAGCTTGGGATTTTGTTGAAAAATTCATTGCAAATTTAGATGGAAAAATTGCAGGAAGTTCTGGACAAGTGCATAAAGGTGTAGCCGACGGAGAGTATCCGGTTGGTTTAACATGGGAGGATCCAGTTGTTCAATATGAGATAAATGGTGCACCGGTAAGTGTAGTCTTTCCAGCCGAAGGAGCTATTTTTCCAGGGGAGTCTGTTCAGATCATCAAAGATGCTAAAAATATGGAAAATGCAAAGAAATTTGTCGACTATGTCTTGTCAGAAAAAATCCAAAATTTAGTAGGATCTGAATTGACGGTTAGACCATTACGTGATGGTGTAGAACTTGCTGATTACATGGTGCCAACTGAGGATATTAAGTTGGCAAAAAATTATGATGAAGCTTGGGTTTCGGAAAGCAAAGATAAAATAACGGAAAAGTTTACAGAAGTTCTAGAAAGATCAATGGATTAATCTTAAAAAATATAGGGTGGCTTATCGATAAGCTACTCTATCTCTTTTTATTGACAGGAAGGATGAATGAATTTGAGTGTATCCATACAAGTTGAAAATGTGATTAAAAAGTTCGGAGAAACGATGGTAATTGATGGGCTGTCAATGGATATTCACCCAGGGGAACTATTTACTTTATTAGGTCCTTCAGGATGTGGGAAAACAACATTATTACGCATGGTGATCGGCTTTAACTCAATAGATGGAGGGAGTATTAAAGTCAATGATAAAGTGATCAATAATATTCCGGTAAGTAAGCGTAAGATGGGAATGGTTTTCCAAAACTATGCTATTTTTCCACATATGACGGTGAAACAGAATATTGCTTTTGGATTGGAGAATAAAAAATATAGTAAAGGCGAGATGGAAAGACGAATCGATGAAATTTTAAACATTGTGCAGATTGAGGATTTTAAAGATCGTATGCCCGACCAACTTTCTGGTGGACAACAGCAGCGAGTAGCATTGGCAAGAGCGATTGTCATTCATCCAGAAGTTCTACTCATGGATGAGCCATTATCAAATCTCGATGCCAAACTACGTATCGAGATGCGAAATGCAATCAAGAGCATTCAACAACAAGTAGGGATTACTACAATTTATGTTACACATGACCAAGAAGAAGCATTGGCAATCTCAGATCGAATCGCTGTTATGAATGCTGGGGTAATTCAGCAAATTGGCAGTCCAAAAGAGATTTATCAGCGTCCGGTCAATATCTTTGTTTCCAAATTTATTGGTACCTCAAATATATTAAAAGCCAAGTTGGTAGAAGTTAATAATGAGGTACAAATGGAGCTGAATGATGGGTATAGAGAGAAGGTTGAAAATCTATCGAAACGGGCAAAGGTTGGTGATACTGTCCTTGTTTCTGTACGTCCTCATGAATTCATCATTACAGAAGAAAAAGACGGTATAAAAGGAAAGGTACTAAATAGTATGTTTCTTGGTATCAACACACATTATTTTATCGATCTCGGTTTAGATGAGCAAGTGGAAGTGATTCAAAATGCAGATATCGTTGATCTTATCACTCCTGGAGAGACGGTACATTTAAAAGTGAAGCCCGATAAAATAAACATTTTCGATATAGAGGAAGAAAAAACGTTAATTGAAGTGAGTGAAGCCCATGAAGTTCACTAAAAATGGGAAGTTTACTATTTGGAATGTAACTACTCTCATTATTTTGGTCATCTTTTTACTTTTTATCGCATTTCCTTTATTTCTTGTCCTAAAGAAAAGTATGATTAATCCGACAACAGGTGGAATAACGTTTGAATATCTAGGTAAATTTTTTGAACGTAAATACTATTGGATTACAATTTTAAACAGCTTTAAAGTAACTGTTGTAACTACCTTTTTATCTGTTGTGCTAGGTCTTCCTTTAGCTTATATGATGCGTAAAATCAAAATTAAAGGAAGCAAATTAATTGAGGTTTTAGTTATTATTTCATATATTTCTCCTCCGTTTATCGGAGCGTATGCCTGGATTCAAGTATTAGGCCACAGTGGTGTCGTTACAAAATTTTTAAATAACACGTTCGGTACAAATTTTGAAGGGATATATGGTTTTTCGGGTATTGTTTTAGTATTAACCCTCCAATCATTTCCGTTAATTTATATTTATATCGCTGGCGCTTTGAAAAATTTGGATAATTCCTTGAATGAGGCAGCGGAGAGTTTGGGTTATTCCAGTTTTCAAAGGATTTATAAAATTATTATCCCGCTAATTATTCCTACTATGCTAGCAAGTGCTCTACTGGTATTTATGCGAGTTATTGCGGATTTTGGTACACCAATGTTAATTGGAGAAGGATACCGGACTATTCCCGTGTTAATTTATACTCAATTTATGAGTGAGGTTGGTGGGAATGAAGGATTTGCGGCAGCTCTTTGTGTTGTTTTTATTGTTGTTACATTAGTTTTATTTTTATTTCAACGTATCGTAGCTAATCATTTTTCTTATTCGATGTCCGCATTAAAACCGATGAAGGTTGAAAAAAGTACTGGAATAAAAAACATTCTAGCCCATGGATTTGTCTATATCATTGTTTTTTTAGCTATTCTTCCACAACTTGTAGTCACTTTTACCTCCTTTTTGGAAACGAAGGGTGGGCAAGTTTACACGGGGAATTTTTCTCTAGAAAATTACAGAAATATATTTTTGGCTAAAGATACAGCTGTCATTTGGAATACGTATAAGATGGGGCTCATGGCAATAGTTATTATTGTTGTTTTGGGAGTGCTCATTTCATATTTAACAGTTAGAAAAAAGAATATCATCACCTCCATTTTAGATACCGTGTCAATGTTTCCCTTTATTATTCCGGGGTCAGTATTGGGCATTTCGTTTATCTTTGCCTTTAGTGATAAACCGATTGTATTGAGTGGAACTGTATTCATTATGATTATGTCGTTCGCCATCCGGAGAATGCCGTATACGATCCGGTCAAGTACGGCGATTATAAGTCAAATTAGTCCAAGTATTGAAGAGGCTGCCATTAGTTTAGGTGCCTCCGAAACAAAGGCGTTTAGAAGGGTACTTGTACCGATGATGATGCCCGGAGTAATGGCGGGAGCAATTATGAGTTGGATTACGGTTATTAGTGAATTAAGCTCCTCCATTATTTTATATACAAGTAACACGCAAACTCTTACAGTATCGATTTACACGGAAGTAATCCGAGGTAATTATGGGAATGCATCCGCCTATTCGGCAATATTGACAGTTACTTCTATTTTATCACTTATGTTATTTTTTAAACTTACAGGAAAACGTGAAGTCAGTGTATAAATGAGCATTATTTTTGATGATCGAGTGAATTGGTTGTTTATGCATGTTATTTGATAGAGTGGTAGAATACAGCATAGATGGGCATTTTGCTCGATTTTCTTTCATTAGGAACAGGTGGCTGGAAAATGGGAAATCAAGAAAAGTTCAGGGACTATATTAAAAATATCTTTCTCAAATATTCGATATTGACGATTGTGCTTATTTTCTTATTATATAGCTTTTCTTTATATTTTATTTTTAAAGTTGTAGTGGTGAAAAATAATCAAGAGATTAATCATGAAATAAGCTCGTTAGTTCAACATGAATTTGCTACATATGAAAATGGGTTGGAAACTCTCGCTCAAAATCATGCTATCGAACAAGTTTTTACAGATCACTCTTTTTTATGGGAAGTGAATGAGGAGTTATACGAATTTCGTAATGAAAGGGAATTTAAAGCAAATTTCGCATTAATTGACGATAAAGGAACTATTATAACTACTAGCCTATATAAAGAAAATGCCGATCACCTTTCAGCCAATTATCTTATAAAGGAATTAATCGATTATCGTTATGAAGAGGATATGATCCAACGCACCTTTAATCCAAATGTATTTAAAAAAGGGCAAAGTAGTTCTTATTTTTTTGCAAAACCTATTTTAGCAGATGAAAAAATACAAGGATACTTATTGTTGTTTTTGGAAGATCTTGAAAAGAGTTTGACGCACACTTCTGATTTAATGGTTATTACTGATAGATTTAATTACGTTATTTATTCTTCTGATCAAAAATTGCTCACTAATCTTGGGAAGCTTAATCAAGAATATTTTACTGGCAATACAGCATCTATAGATGGAAATTCATATTATGTCACTTCCACTTCCGTATCATCCAAGGAAATACAGGTAGTGAGTATGACTTCGATGGATACATTTAACCATTCAGCTTGGATGGGTGTTTTTACTTTTCTAGGCATTGCATCGGTTGTGATTATGCTTATTTATTTGGCTTTACCTAAAATTATGCAGCAAAGTTTACGGTCGTTTGATGCATTAATCGATTTTATTCATAAGCATGAGTCAAATCAACTGTCTGATAAACAGAGATTTGAAGAATTTCAGATCATCCAGAATGAGTTTTCTGAAAAATTAGAAGAGATTCAATCCTTGATTAAAGCAAATGAAGCGATTGCCGAAACGAAGCGAAAAATGGAAATCAAACAACTTGAAACACAATTTAATCCACATTTTGCATTTAATGTTTTAGAAATGCTGCGATATGAAATATTATTTGATCCGGAAAATGCTTCCGAGATCGTCGTATCTTTTGCAAATATACTACGATATAACATTCATTATGGTAGCACGACGATTCCGTTAGAAACAGATATAAAATATGTACAGGATTATTTAAAAATACAAAAAGCACGGTTTAATGAACGGTTCGATTTCACTTTGGATGTTGACAAGGATGTTTTGGATATAGAAGTTCCCAAATTAATTATTCAGCCAATTATTGAAAATAGTATTAAACACTGTATGGAACATACTAAGCATCTAAAAATTGCCATTATGATTAAGAAGAAAAACGATCATATTTTCATGTCTGTAGAAGATAATGGTCAAGGAATTGAAAAGGAAAAACTACTTCAAATAAAACAAATGCTACTTAGTGGTAACAATGAATCGGAACACTATGGTTTATTTCATTCTCATCGAGTAATTCAGCTCTTGTATGGGAAAAATTATGGTCTATCCATTGCCAGTACGTACGGAAAGGGAACAACAGTACAAGTGAAAATTTCTTTAAAAGGAGAATTGATGCATGTATAAGGTTCTTGTAGTAGAGGATGAAGATATTATCCGCAAGGGGTTGACCTATAAAGTAGATTGGTTAAAAAATGATTGCATTGTAGTTGGTAGTGCAGTGGATGGTAATGATGGTTTAGAAAAGGTTGTAGAATTGCAACCAGACTTAGTGGTAACTGATATTCGAATGCCATTTAAAGATGGAATAGCCATGTTGGAAGAAGGGCTTAAAACACATGATTTTGAAACAATTATTATTTCGGGTTACGGTGAATTTGAATATGCAAAAAAAGCTATTTCCCTAGGGGTAAGTGAATATATCTTAAAGCCTATTGATTTAAGCATCTTTGACCAAGCTGTGAAAAAGCTGATTGGAAAAATTGAAGCAAAAAGTAACCAAGTATTAAAATGGGAATCCCTTTCAATCTATAGGGAATTACTAGATGTAAAATCATTCTCTAAGCAATCCACACCGGTAACAGATATGTTGGAATACATTAAAGAAAACCATCACAAAAAATTGTCCCTAAGCGATTTAAGTGAAGCATACCATGTATCATCAGCCTATCTAAATGCAAAATTTAAAGAGGGCACAGGATATACATTTAATGATTTTCTAAACAGGTTTCGAATTATGAAAGCTATCGAAATGATTAAGGAGAGTAACATGCTTATTTATGAAATCGCGGAGTTAGTCGGGTTTAAAGACTATAAATATTTTAGCCAAGTATTTAAGAAATATGTTGGGTACTCTCCATCTAATTTTATTCGTAGACGGGAAGTAGAGTGATACTGGTATTGCTTTTTTAAAATTAATATTCACTTTTTGGTCATCAACTTTTTTGGATAAAGGAGGGAGTAGCAAGTGGATAAAAAATGTTCATTCTTCCCCAAAAATAGTGGTAAGCTAATTTAATATTTTGGGGAAGGTTTCATTTTCACATCTTAGATATGAAGCTATAATGGATAAATCCTACATTTCTTATGTAAGCTTACCACTTCAGAACCATTGCGGAGGGATACATTGCTTTTCCTTCCTTTCTATTCCTGGTCGTGGCCGAAGACGATCTGTTTCTGTAAGGAATAAGCCTCTACTTGTTTACTATCATGCGTACTTACGGCATAAGCGATCCAGTTCGTTAAATCTACCAGTGACAAATGGTACCCATGACCTGCTCCCGTATCAATCCCAATCATTCCTTTACTTAACCAAACACGCCCAACATCAGACCTAAGTCTGAATGTCGGTGTGTGACCAAATACGACTATTTTTTCAGAAAAGGATTCGATAGATGGTGTATGGATTCCTGTAAGATCTTCCATTTGCTGTTCGTGTAGTGGAACACCTTTTTTTAAACCAGCGTGAACAAATACGAAAGGGTCAATCTCTTTCAAGAATGGTAATGATTTTAGAAAAGGTCGCCAATCTTCCACATCACTATCTTCAGAGTTTAACCATTTTAATTCATTATTACCTGCTAATGCTACCGCCCCTTCCTCACGTAAAGCGTGAATCGTTTGCAGGGTGCCGATTGAGTTAGGTCCTTTATTGATATAATCACCTAACATAATCAATCTATCTATAGTAGGTGAATAATTGGTTGCTTGTAATAGTTTAGTAAGTAAATGTCCATTTCCATGGATATCAGAGATTGCGAGTATTCGTTTTTGATTCTTCATAAAGATCGTTCCCCAATTTGCAGTTTATAATTAAGATGTAAAAATACGAGTTTGCTGAACAGAGAAGGAGATGCATACCGTTTCATCTAATGGCCACTTCTTTGTATGTAGACCATCTACATGCTGTCCATCCTGTGTTTCTAATCGATACCTCCATCTACTTCCTTCGTAAATTACTTGTACAATTTTTGTTTCGAAGTAATTGTCAGGTGGATGGGAGGTCGAATCAAAATGAATTGCTTCCAATTGAAGCATAATTGAAGCATCATCTCCAACTGTTAGTTCGTTGCTTTGATCTGTTGAAGCAATTCCTTTTATCAAATGCTCGCCACATTGAATGGTAGCTTCTTCTCCGTTTTTCGCGATTACTTTTCCAGTTAGTCGATTTTGGTATCCCATCAGCTGCGCTACTCCCAGCGTTTTAGGCTCCTCATACATTCTTTGAGGAGGCGCAAGTTGTGCAATTTTCCCTTCGTGTAACACAAGAATTCGATCTGCTAAGGCAAAAGCTTCCATCATATCGTGTGTGACATAGATCGTTGTAATTGAAAGCTTACGCAATATATGAGCTAATTCACTCCTCATTTCTGTTCGTAGCTTTACATCTAAATTAGACAACGGCTCATCCATTAGTAAGATACTTGGTTCTGTCGCTAATGCTCTAGCAATTCCAACCCGTTGTTGTTGTCCTCCAGATAATTCGGAAGGTAGTCTATTCAATAATTCTTCTAAATGAAGTAGTTTCGAAACGGATGCAATACGTTCATTTCTAACGGTTTCAGGGACTTTTTCCATTTTTAATCCATATTCAATATTTTTTCGAATGGTCATATGAGGCCATAGTGCATAATCTTGAAATACCATGTTAATTGGCCTTTTTTCTGGCGGAATAAATGTGTTATTGCTCAATACTTGTAAACCAGTCATCTTTATTTCTCCATGATCGGCTTTTAATAAACCAGCAATGATTTGTAACAATGTTGATTTACCGCTGCCAGAAGAGCCCAAAAGACAGATACATTCTCCCTCGTTCATTTCGAATGAAATACCATCCAACACATTTGTCGTTCCAAACGTTTTTCGGATATTATTTATTTGTAAAATTGGTGACAATTGAATTTACCTCTTTTCTATCTTGTTGATCCATTTTCTTGAAAATAATATTAAAAACAAACTGAACAACGATAATTAATAATACAACAACGGTTCCACCAAGTACGGAAGCAGCTGTAGCATATCCATACTTTGCAAATTCAAAGGCCTCATCAATTACTAAGGGCAAGAGTACAAAATTAGGTGGTTTTAGCATCGAAGCTGTAGCTAAGTCAAACACACTTGTACCAAATGAAGCTAACATAGCAATTAATAACGTATTTCTTACAATTGGTAAGATGATCGTCCGCATTTTAGTCCATGTAGATGCACCTTGTACAGCAGCCGCATTTAATAAAGAAGGGGACAGATTGGCAAATGTCCCAAGTTGAACACGAACTGCATAAGGAATAGCTCCCGCAACGGCTGCCATGACGAGTAAAGCTGGCTTTCCATATAAATGAAGGCCAATTGGCTCTAACCATTTTTGATTCCAGATAAAGATGTATCCAATGCCAAGGACAACCCCAGGTACAGCTAACGAAATTAAGGTAAATACATGAAGTGAACCTTTTAACTTGGAATTGGTAAACGTTAATACGTAAGCGACGATAAATCCAAGTATGACACTAATAACTGCTGCTATAGCTGCAATAGTAAGTGAATTTTTTAATCCTTCCATAATCGATAGCTGGGCATGATCTAACTTGTCCCCTCCACCTAAAACAGCGATATAATGGGCGAGTGTAAAATTATCTAATCGTATCCCTGCACCGAACTGCTTCATAAATGAGACAGCCGCGCTTGTTCCAATGGGGACGCCTAAACATAAAAGGAGAAAAGCAACCGTTCCGATATTTAGTAACCAAGCATGGTTTGGTTTCTTTTTTGTTACTCGAATGGCTGTACTATTTAAAAAGTCTACTTTTGATTTTTGAATAGCGATAAATAAAAGCGCCATGGCCAATGCTAAAATAAGCACTAAATAAAAAGATAATACTCCCGCCATATCGAATCTTACTGGTGATTGATTGATAGCCGAATAAATGGAATAAGGTAAGGTTGGAAATCGATAAACAGTCGCTAATGCCGCCGGAAGCCCAAAGTCCCCAATTGTATCGATGAAAACGAGTGTCCAACCAGCAATATAAGCTGGTAAAGAGAGTGGAAGCTGTACCGTCCTCCATACGGTGAAAGGACGAGCTCCATTTAGTCTTGCTGCATGTTCAAATCGAGATACATTCCATTCCATCGCAGCTACTACTGTTAAATACGCTAAAGGAAACTTAGTTAATCCCATCACGAAAATTAAGCCGATCGGTTGAAAAATGAATGAAGTTACCCACGACCAACCTAACACGCTGTTTGCTAACCCCTCGGAACTTGCGAATAAGACCCAGCCTTGTGCAATCATAAAAGAAGGGGCAATGAGTAAAACCCATACCGCTATATCTAACCATCGCCCCATTCTGTAATCACACTTTGAACGAATCGTTGCGAGCACTCCGCCGAGTAACGTTCCAAAAGTTGCCGCTCCAATTCCAAGCGTGACAGAGTTTTTTAAGGAAACATACCATAATTTTCGTTCGAAAATATCAAAGATAATATGAAACCCATTGAACTCGACCTTTCCAAAAAAGATGCCTGGGAATATAGCGTTCAGAATAACGGCAAGCAAGGGTAAAAAGATAAAGATAAATAGAATGAGGGTAACTGCCCCACCTATACGGTTTTCACTTTGTTTCATTATATGATTTATCCTTAATTAACATTTTGGTCCGCAAACCAAGTCTTTATTTCTGCTTCATGCTCTGCCGCCCATTCAGCTGGAGGAAGTAAGAATGTACCATCTTGTCTACGCTCTTCACGCATTTTAGCTCCTTCACTAAGTGGAGTAAACAAACTTGAATTCTCACTTTCCATTGAAGTTAAGAAGTTTTGCGTATCCGGTTCTAACATATACTCTACAAATGCCTTAGCAGCTTCTAAATTTTTCGAATCTTTATTTATTGCAACCACTCGTAAACTACCTGGAGCTCCTTCATCAGGCCAGATAACACCTACTGGCTCTCCATCAAGTTCAGCTTGATAAGCATTATGTTCTTGTAAAGCCGCAATATGAATTTCGCCATTAATTAACGCGCTTGTAACAGGACCATTTTTCGGATAGATGTAGAAACCATCTTCAAAACGTTTCGTGTAACGTTCTTTTCCTTCTTCGACTCCCCATTGATGGAAAAAGGAAGATACTAAAGGATAAGCTGGTGCTGCAACAGCTGGATCAGCATGACCTACAGGACCGTCGTAAGCAAAAAATTCATCCCATGTTTTCGGTGCTGTTTCCTCTGTTAAGATATCTGTATTATAAGCAATGACAGCTGACGCATGAAGGCCGATTGGTGTATACGCATTATCTTCTGGTACTAACGCCTTTCCTTCGTCATTCAGTAAATCAATATTCTCCGTTTCCCAGTCAGTAAGCAAAAATCCACGATCTGCTAAATTTCTAATTGATCCATGACCATCCATCATAATGATATCCCACTGTGGATTCCCTTGTTCCGCTTCAATTTGAGCAAGTGCCTCTCCACCACCATAGTGAACACCTTCGATTTCGTACCCTGTATCTTCTTGGAATTTAGGAGTAATTTCTTCAATAAAATCATTTCCATAAAGTTTAATTGGTTCTCCGTTTCCTTTTTCATCTTCCACTTTTTCTTCATTCGGTGTTTCTTCAACTTCTTCATCTGAAGCTGAGCTCTTTTCGCCTTCGTTTGCAGTACAAGCTGTAAGAAGGAGAAAAGAAAATAAACAGATAAATAATACATTCTTACTTTTTAACATATGTCTTTCCCTCCATTTTTTATGGTGAAATACTTACATAGTTAAATATAAAGAACGAATATTAATCCGCTGTAAAAAGGATGTAAACTTCATGTAAAACAATATCTATGATCTATCAATTTACATAGATATTATCTATAATCGGGATGGAACATAGTTGGATAGGAGGAAAAACAATGAATTTACAGCAATTAAAAGTTTTTGTATACACCGTGAAATATAAAAAGTTATACCTAGTGGCGGAAAAATTAGGAATTCGTCAACCAACTGTAACTTTTCATTTAAACAAACTACAGGAAGAACTGGGGGTACCTTTATTTTTCACGAAGTCATATCATACAATCCAGTTGACTGAAGCGGGGAAGTCTCTTTATCATTACGCCCAAAATATTACGTCCCAATCAGAGGAAATTGAAGATTTAATGCGAGAGTTTAAAGAATTGAAAGCTGGCCGTATTTCGATTGGAAGTACGCATACACCCGCAACTTACATTATCATTCCTTATTTGTCTAAATTAAAAAAAGAATACAATGACATATCTATTGTTTTAGACGTGAATACGTCGTCCGTTATTATCGAAAAGGTAAAACAGTTTCAATTAGATTTTGGTATCATGACGGAAGTGAATTTTAAAGATGAAGAATTGATCAGCAAACCTTTACAGAAAGATGATTTAGTCATTGTAATGCATCCTAATCACCCACTAAATAAAAAGCAAACACTGACACCGTCTGATTTATCTGGACAACCATTAGTGCATCATGAACCTGAATCAGTAAGTCGAAAATTATTTGACGAATGGGCCAAACAACATCATGTCTCCCTTAAAATTAAAATGGAAACGTCCGGATCAGAAGCAATGAAGGAAGCAGTAAAACACGAAATGGGCTACGGAATCCTCTCTGAAAATATTATTAGTCGTGAAGTGAGAAATGGTGAGTTATGTATGCATCCAATACCTGAATGGAAATACAAAAGACAAATTTTCTTAATCAGAAGAAAAGATAAGTTAGTTAGTCCTGCCATGCAATTGTTTTTGGACCGGTTTAGGTTGGAGTGAGTATTAATGGAACGGGGAACTGTGTAGATATTTTGAAGTTTTTTGCACTATAGTTTTCTGAAGTGGAGAAGAATTTAGATGGTGCATCGGGTACTCTTGTAGCACGGAACAAAGTGCGGAAACTTTCGAACAAGTGCGGAAAAACTCAGCCATAGTGCGGGAATTCCCGTAAAAGTGCTGAAAAATCTGAGTAAGTGCGGAAATATTGGAGTGAAGTGCGGAAAAAACTCCGGTTAAAGGCTGGAATTTCTTTGCTTTGTACATTTGTTTCTAACTTCATACAATCTATACGATAGAAGTGAACTTCATTTCAGTAGACGCTAAAGTTCCGCATAAAGTAATGGGTCTAAATATGCTTTTCACTTCTTCAAAATATTGGTAAAATTTTAACGAAATATATTTTAGATTAGGAAAATGTTAAAGGGGGTTACTTGGATATTATTTGAAAAGCATTATGTACCTGTTGGAAGTGTTGTCGGTTTAAAAAATGATTCTAGAAGACTACTTATTATTGGTCGCCAATTATATTCAGAGACCAACCATGTAATAAGAGATTACGCAGCGTTGGAATATCCAAATGGATTTGTCAGTTCAAAGGAAAAGTTTATTCTTTTTGATCGTACAGATATTGAAATTATCTATCATTACGGTTATGTAGATGAAAAAGAGGTGGAACTAGACAGATTATTATATGAAGCGGAATATAAAGGAGAGGAAGAAGAGGAGAAATGATTGTTTCAAGTGGAGGCGGAGGTAGTGGCAGTTACTTACGATTTACTAAAAGCTTACCTGATAGTATTGGAAAGACGATAAGTGAATTAGAGGAAATATTCCATCAAGTTTTCAGGCAAATAAAGTATTTTCAAAAAGGGTTAGATCATCAGCGTGGTAAAGCAGCATCTTCATTAAGAGGAAGTATAAATATTCATCTAGAGTTAATGGGGAAAAGTGCTCCAATTTTATTGAATTTTGCTGATGTTATGAAAAGTTTTATGTTGATGATTATGACGACTGATGATGATGGGGCTGGTTTTATAACACCTAATGGGCGAGCAGAGTGGCAATATTCGTTATCATCGGAACGAATTGAAAAGGAAATTAAATTAGAGGCAAATACGATGAGCGAAGCAGCATTTTCTTTGAAAACAAACGTCTCAAATATGGATGAATTATTTTCATCTTTTGACTCGATGATCAACGAAGTAATCTCTGGAACAAATCTACCTTGGGATGATTTTACAAGTGTTTGGGCTGAAGCACTGGGTAGAGTGGGGTCTATTGTAGAAGAGACGAAAAGTCATATCGAAAAACTACTAAAAGAAGTTGAAGTTTTCGTTCAAGAAATAGTACGTCTTGATCATATGGCGAGCCAATTAAAAATAGCCATTTAGGGAGGGGAAATGGATGTACCAGCGAAATCCGATTATTGATCAAATATTAAATATTCATAAGGTGCAAGCGGAGGGTATCGTTCGTTCTACTTCTTCTAAGTTAGTAAAAAAAGCTTTTACCTCTTCATGGAGTAACTTAAATAATGGAAGTTTTCAGGCCTCAATATCTGGCCAAACGATTATGTTTAATCCTAGTGATATGGAGGGAATGATAAATAAATGGATACATGATTTTGAAATATGTTTGGAGGCCGAAGAGGCAAAGTTCAAGCGAATAGAAGATCCTACATTTAGTGATAAAATGGATATTATTCATTTGAAAACAGATATTGAACAATATGTTCTTTATGAATATAGGGATTTGAAGCGCAAAATAGGGATAATCGATACCAAATTTGCTAATGCTGCTCGTGCATATCGCTCCCCGTTACATCAAGCATTAAATGATATCAACCAATTATATAATGATATGAACAATATTGACGGAGATTTTACGGGGTTTGAGAATGTGTCTGTATATGTGCATGGGATAGAGGATACGGGGAAGAAGTTTTTTGAAAGTGCGGTTGAAGCTGCGGAAGATGGAGATGTCATTGCCTATGAAGATAGGCATGGTAATATAGAATATTATGTAGTTTCCGTCGACAAAGGAATAAAGGATGTAAATGAAGAGCCATTAACATTTGAGAGATTAAAACAAACTGATCAATATAATGATAAAAACGGTCGTCTTCACATAGTCTATGAAACAGAATACAAAAATGAACATCGCCAAAAGACAAGCGATGACTTGACTGAAAAACTAATTGAAATGGGACTTTTAAATGACGAAACAAAGATTGACCTGTTTGCACATAGCTATGGAGGGAGAAGATCCTTACAATTTGCGATGGACTATCCTGATCATGTCAGAAGTATAACGACAATTGGTACTCCGTACGATAAAAATATACTTAGCAGAACGGCAAATACATTTCCAGGAATTGCAAAAGATTTTTTCAATAAAAACCCTACCGAATACAGTAATTATTTAGATTTTAATTCAAAAAATCAAAGAACGGACGATGGAATCCTTCACAGCAATGTCTATACGGACATGAAAAGCGAAGCAATGCTTGAGGATATTGAGCACTTAAAGGTAGCAAATCCCGAGGCTTATCAAAAGCTAGAAGAGATGGAAATTACGGCAGCTGCTGGACGAGATACAACTACGTATAAGTCTTATAACGAGTTTAAAGGTGAAGTAGAAGAATTTGTTGTTCCTGATACTCACGATGGGGCAGTATCTGTAAAAAGCCAATATGGAGAATCATTAGGTGAATTAATAGATAATCGACCTTCTTATGATGTAAAAGGGGAAGGTATTTCTAATCCAGCCCATTCTCATGAAATAACTGATGAAGGTTTTATTCATTTAATCAGACAGGTAAACAGTGATCATAAAGAGTAGGAGTGATTGTATTGATTAAGAAAGCCTTAAACATATGTATATTATTTATTTGTACGCTCTTACTTTTTGCATGTGAAGGCAATAAAGATAAGGAGACATCCGAATTGGTCTATAAAACTGAATTTCCTACAGATTCACCAGGATTAGAAGAATTTATAAAAAATTATATAACATCAGATTTAGCATACCATTTAGTTACAGAGGATCATATAAATGTGTATGCGGAGAAAAATCTTGGGAGTCAACAAAAGACAATTGAATATGTTCAGTTCAGTGACGAACAATTAACACAATTTTATGATCGTTTATTTGAATCTGAAAATACGAAGACAGATTTTACCAATTTAAGAAAATCGAACGAATCTTTATTCCAACCTGTTGATGATAAAGAGGTATATCATTTACCGGAGATCACTTTGGAAAAAGGAAATGTATTCAATATTAAAACATCAATAAATGAAAAGCGATTTAAGCTATCAGATATTTTAAATGAGTATGAAGTTCATGAAAATGACAAAATTATGTTTAATGTTGTCGCGGTGGATGAAGATAATTTCCAAATCGATGTACAAGTAAAACGGAAGGAAGATTCTTCTAAAAGCGATATGTCTATTTTTATGACACAAGATTTGCAAAATACGTTTGTATCAGAGACGTATACAGATGAATTTCCTAAAAATATTGTCAAAGGTAATTTAAAGTTATACGAGAATTTATTTGTAAAGTTAGACTCTGAAGGTAGATATATGAAAGCAGCTAATAGTTTTGGAATTGCAGATACAGTGGAAAATGAATTGAAGGCGATAAGTGAATCGGATTATCTAAGTAAAGATAACCAATATGTGTATTTGGATGGAAATGAAAATCCGTTAGCAGAAGATAAACAACGTATCCAAAAAATTGAAGATTACTTAGCTGAAAATGATGAATATATCGTAGAATTTGATTTAAATTTCAAGCAAATTGCAGATGTATTAGATTTGAATTCTGTCAATGATGTTTCAATTGGAAAGGTTAACTATTTTAATGAAGATATTATTGTATTATTTTTAGAATTTAAAGCTGCAATTACAGGTACAGCTGGTTCAACTAATGTCATTGTAGATTTTCAAGAGAATAGGGAGAATCCGACGTTTTATTTGGTGGATTTGGGGTTGCATTAGTGTTTGGTAAGTGGAAGAGAACGTTGTGGTAAGAAAAAATACACACCTGTTACATGTAATTCAATTGACCAAAAGAGATTAAAACCGTATTATCCAATAGTAAAAAAGATAAATGAATCATTAAGCATTATAGATTATAAGGTCATCGATACGAAGACTCACGGAGTATTTAAAGTGGAAAATCAACATTTTTTAAGAAAGGCTTAATAAGGATGATATTATTATTAGGTAGCGGAACAAAGATGATTTTCAGTAAAAATAAAATAACAAAACTACCTGTAAGTATATATGTACCTAAAGGCAGTTTTGAAAAGTATTGTTAGCTTATTTTCATTCTATTTCTATCAGCCCAAAACTTACCCATATGTTCCTCCGACTCCCCCGTATTGGCATTGATGATGAAGTTTTTATTAAATATGGTACTTTTTACAGTTGTCTTCCATAAAGGTAGGTAGTGTAAAGAAAGGTCTACCAACTGATGATCGGGTTTCTTCAGCACATACGAACGATTAATTTGTTTTTCTTGAACATCTATAATATATTTTTTTGCTTCTTCTTCGAAAATATCAGCTTCTATTAATTGATTGGAAGTCACTTTTAAAGTTGATGTTTCAGGAACGGTTGAAAGCATTCCTCGATAACCAGATAGAGCATCGACAAATACCATTTTAGGAATTTTTTTTGGTGGAAAGGGATGACGTCCTGCAAGCACGAGTGTTTTTGCAATCCATAAAGGATGATAAACAAGTTCTTTATTTGTCATATGTTTTTTCAAAAAAGGACGATTCACGTTCTTTCTCAGCTTTTCCGACCATTTTAATGCCTTATACATATATGAATGGAGATTGTCTTCTAAAATAAGTTGATTATTACCAAGCAAAATGATTTCTTCACTTTTCATTTTTTCTCATCCTTTGTTAACTAACTTTTTCATCAAAATTTACAGGTGCATCTGTATGATAACGATCAACACGTGCTTGGATTTCTTCTGAAGGCGGATTTGTTAATAAGCTGACTACAATCGTTAAAATAAGTGAAACTGGTGCTGCAATGATTGGTTCGGATACGAGAGCAAAAGGTTTTGTAATAACGAGTACTAGGAATGTGAGTGATCCCCCAATCATTCCAGCCAATGCTCCTGGGGTGTTTGCTCGTTTCCACCAAATGCCGAGGACAAGCGGGAACCCGAAAGCGGACAATAGGCCTCCCCCAACCCACCCTACCATAATGGCAATTAGTCCAGGAGGGTTAATGGCAATGACGATTCCAATCATACTAGCGATAATCATAATGAAAAATCCTAATCGCGTCACTGTTTTTTCTGAAGCATCCTTTTTAAAATACTCTTTATAAATGTCTCTGGCAACACCAGCGGAAATTGCGAGTAACATCGCATCAGCCGATGACATAATTGCAGCTAATAGACCGGCAAACATAATTCCTGCTAAAAACGGATTCATAAAATGTTCAATGACAGAAATAAAAATCATATCGCGGTTACCGAGAGTCTCAGCGACACCTAAACTAGCACCGGCGGAGGCAATAATGATTCCGAAAATAAAAACAAAAATGTATAATAAACAAGAGCCGACTGCTGTACGTCTAGCTGTGCGAGCATCTCTAGAAGCGAAATTCCTCATCACAGCGGAAGGGGAAACAATCCCAAACCAGAGAAATGCTAAAAATAATCCAAAGTAAGACATCCATGGTTGTGTAATGTCTCCAAAATGTGGAGTCACCTCCAGTGCAGATTGAATTAAGGGAGTGAATCCATTAAATTCTGTCAGGATAATAACTGATAAAACGAGCATACCTATTAAAATGACCGCTCCTTGAATTAAATCAGTATACGTGATCGCCCACATTCCCCCTAGGGCTGCATAAATAGTGAAACCAATTCCCAATACGACAACTGCTGCCTTATAGTCAATGCCAAGTACATAAGAACCAATAAGTCCGGAAGCAGTTAATTGTGGAACCATATAGAAAGTCATTCCAATGACGACGATAAATACAGCAATAATCTGCACACTATTACCGTATCGTTGTTTGAAAAACTCAGGCATCGTACTAACGCCTGAACGACGAATTTGTCCGGATACGAGGAATAATGTGAACGGTAAAATTGCGACAGCACCAAAACCATATGCGAAAAGAAATGGTAATCCTAATGCAACCCCTGAACCAACTGCACCCATTAATGAACTTGAACTTGCTAAAGCGGCGAATAACGCGAACGCACCAACAAATGTATTGATGGTTCTTCCGGCTGTCCAATAATCACTTTCTGAAGAATGGGCCCGCTTAGCAAAGTAGATGCCTATGAGAATCATAAAGAAAACATACAAACCGACAATTATCGTTTCCATTACTTGCATGATTCAATTCCCTCCTTATCATTAAATGTGAAACGTAATTTCTCATTTCTTTTCCCATTTTTCTATCCAAAATATATAGATAACCCCGATGAGCAACCAAATGAAATAAGTCGAGAACATAAGCCATCCAGCTAATGAAATCCCCATGATATAGACATTTTTCGGCCACCAAATTAAGACGATTGCTGCACCTTCTAAAATCAAGTGAATTCATGAGTGAAGTTGTTGACCAATCGCTAATTCCTTCGCTTTTTTATAAGATGGTTTGTCAAATTAAGTGCAACAGTTCTTTCTGAAACACTTCGTGTGTAGTTTTCCAATTTAAACATTTTCTTGGCCTATTGTTGATTAGTG
>NZ_QJJQ01000010.1 GCF_003201975.1 Pseudogracilibacillus auburnensis
TTACCATCAATAGAGATATTTTGATTGACTTGTTTTGTAGTGTAGGACTGAACAGGGTGCATCTTACTTTTGAATCGGGGTCTTTCGTTTTGTTTGTTAAAGAAACGAGAAAAAGAATCAGCGAGGTTTTTCAAGGAGGACTGAAGCGCAATGCTATCAACCTCTTTTAACCACTCCGTTTCTTCTGCTCTTTTCATTTTAGGAAGCATGGCAGAACATTGATTGTACGATAATCCCTTTCCAGTCTCAGAGTATGTCGTATTCCATAGATGAAGGAAATGATTGTACACAAATCTTGCACAGCCAATTGTTTTAGCAATTAGTTCTTCTTGGATTTTATTGGGATAGATCCGAAATTTATAGGCTTTAAGTTTCAACATATGCTCCACCTCGTTTTTATACTTTAATTATACTTTGTGGAACGTGTGTTTGCAAATGGATTTGAGATTAGATTTATAGCTCCCGGGCGTCCAGAACACCCACGATTGAAATCGCGGGTGTTCTGGACATTTTCATAAATACTTCCATCATAAAACAATGAGTGGATTTGTGAAAAGTGAAACAAGAAGAAAGAAATACGTAAAGATAAATTCACGAACATTTTCATTTTTTAAAAATGAAGCATTCAACTAAGTAAACCTCTTACATTTTTATTTACTCGGCAATTTATCAAATAATACGAGAGATAATGTTGCAATCGGGCCTAACAGCAAAGATATTAAAAACCAATTTAACCCGCTTCTATTTTTCCCTTGCGCAATTCCTGCATTAATTAATGCCAGTGTCCCCCACCCTACGAAATATCCTTCATTCATTTTCTCCACTCCTATTTTTGCTGTTTAATCTATTTTAACAAAAATAATTAAGATGTGAGTCAATTTCATCAAGACTAATTCAAAGGATAAATCCAAAACATGATCCATTGAAAAGTCTTGATATTCGTGTATTGTAACTACTGACATATTGAATGATGAAATTGATTCTTGCAATATATATTAAAAACCTTTCCACCACTTAGTCCTTTACCCAAAAATAAATCCTTTAAATCTTTGAACATTAGACAATCACACATATATTTTTTAAATTAATTCTTTTATAATACATATAAGTAAAGTGATTAGGAGAATGCATATGTTACATGAAACTGTAATCGAACAGTTTACCATTATCGTTGGTAAAGAAAATGTTAAATATGATAACGCTTCCTTGCTTGCATATTCTTATGATTCGACCGCACAATACCAAGCATTACCTGATGCAGTTATTGCACCCAGAAATACAGAGGAAGTGTCTCAAATTGTAGAAATATGTAATGAGCAAAAGATACCGATTGTGCCTAGAGGATCAGGTACTAATTTATGTGCTGGTACTACTCCACTAGAGGGAGGTGTCGTTTTATTATTTAAAAATATGAACGAAATTTTGGAAATAGATGAAGACAATTTAACGATGACCGTCCAACCTGGAGTGTATACGAAAACAATATTTGAAGCCGCAAGTCAAATCGGTCTATTTTATCCACCTGATCCTGGCTCGATGCATATCTCACAAATTGGTGGTAATATTAGCGAAAACTCAGGTGGTCTACGTGGATTAAAATATGGTGTGACAAACGATTATGTGCTCGGCCTTGAAGTAGTTCTTCCTAATGGGGAAATTATTCGTACCGGTGGGAAACTTGCCAAAGATGTTGCTGGGTATAATTTAACAGAATTATTTACTGGATCGGAAGGAACGCTCGGGATTATTACAGAGGCAATTTTGAAATTAATTCCAAAACCAGAAACAACTAAAACGATGTTAGCACTTTATCATGATTTAGAAGAAGCAGCTAAAACAGTCTCAGCGATTATTGCCAACCGGATTATTCCTGTAACACTCGAATTTTTAGATCAGCCAACAGTGAAAGTGGTCGAGGATTTCGCCCAAATTGGACTTCCTACAGAAGCGAAAGCCATTTTGTTAATTGAACAAGACGGTGCACCTGAGGTAGTGGAAAGGGATATCGATAAAATATCAGCTCTTTGCAGGGAAAATGGTGCATTTGATGTCACAGTGGCGAAAACTGTTGAAGAGGCTCAAGCACTTATGACAGCAAGAAGAGCAGCATTATCAGCTCTATCACGGCTAATGCCGACAACGATTTTGGAAGATGCAACCGTGCCAAGATCTGAAATTGCCAATATGGTGAACGCGATAAATGAAATCGCAGAAAAATATAACGTAAATATTTGTACATTCGGTCACGCTGGAGATGGGAATTTACACCCTACTTGTTTAACAGATGCCCGTAATAAAGAAGAAATTGCTCGGGTAGAGAAAGCTTTTGAGGAAATTTTTAAAAAGGCGGTTGAATTAGGTGGGACGATCACAGGTGAACATGGTGTTGGTGCAATGAAGCTTCCTTATCTACACTTAAAAGTGGGAGAAGCAGGGATTGAAGTCATGCGCAATATCAAACAAGCAATCGATCCGAATTATATCATGAATCCAGGTAAAATGTTTGCCCGTAATAAGGATGAGGTGGTGAACGAATGAAGCAACAGGAAAAAGAACGTATTCAACAAGCTTTCAAGGAAAAAGTCGATTATAACGAATTAATGAATTGTACACGATGTGGATTTTGTCTCCCAAGCTGCCCAACCTATATAGAAACAGGGAAAAATGAAGTACATTCCCCACGGGGACGAATTGCTTTAATGAAAGGATTAGTCGATGGTGTTATTGAACCATCAGATGAAGTAAAACGTTCGATCGATATGTGTCTTGGATGTCGTGCTTGTGAGCCAGTTTGTCCTTCTGGTGTTCAGTTTGGACGCCTACTTGAACAAGCACGAGACGCTATTTACCAAACAAATAATCAATCCGTTACGATGAGGTTAACTCGTAATCTCGCATTTAAAAAACTTTTTCCTAATCATCATCACATGATTACGATGACCGGTCTTGTTGGATTTTATCAACGTTCTGGTTTGCAAAAGGTAGCTAAAAAAACTGGGATGATTCGTGTCGTTCCAAAAAATTTACGAGCGATGGAAAATGTTTTGCCACAAGTTCCAAAACGAAAAGACATGAAACGAAGACCGACACATTTACAATCGTTCATCAAACAGAAAAAACGAGTAGCTTTTTTTTCTGGCTGTTTAATGGATACCGTTTTTATGACAACAAATGATGCAACGATGAGGCTACTGCAATATGCAGGTTGTGAAATTGTTATTCCGAAAACACAAGGTTGTTGTGGTGCATTACATGGGCACAGTGGAGAACAAGAACAATCCAAAGAGATGGCAAAGAAAAACATTGCAGCATTCGAAGATGAAAATATCGATTATATTATTACAAATGCTGGTGGATGTGGTGCTTTCCTGCATGATTATGACCATCTATTAAAAGATGATCCCGAATGGAAAGAACGTGCTAATAAATTCGCGGGAAAAATTAAAGATATCTCAAGCGTTTTAGTAGAATTGGAGTTTCATAAAATAGATTTACAACTAGATGATCAAATTGTCACCTATCAGGACTCCTGTCATTTAAAAAATGGACAAAACACGTTTATGGAGCCAAGGCAATTAATTGAAGCGGTTAGTGGTGTAGACTATGTTGAAATGACCGATGCAAGCCGTTGTTGTGGGTCAGCCGGAATCTATAATATTGTTGAATCAGAGATGTCGATGCAGATTTTAGACTATAAAATGGAACAAGCTAAAAAGACGAAAGCAAAAACGATTGTCACCTCGAACCCTGGCTGCTTGCTTCAAATGAAGTTAGGCATTGAACGAGAGGGGCTTGGGGAAAAGATAGAAGCGATTCATCTTGTCGATTTTTTACTTGAAGCTTATGAAAATGCAAATAAATAACCATATGCTCCACATCCAATTGGTGTGGAGTTTGCTTTTGATCATGTAGTATTTTTTTCGTCAGTGCTTCGGGACACTATAATTTAATGATGATTAGCGGGAGGAATCACTTGAGTGCCAGGAACTATGTGTTGATTTTAGGTATGATGTGAAACGATAAGCCATTATGTGCTGAAGTTAGAAATAATGCGTCGGACAAATGATTATGTGCTAGTACAAGTAATGATGTGCTGCGATAAACGGTTAAATGCCGCGGTGTCGGAAATTAAAGTTATGTGCTAAAATCAACAATTATGCGGTGCTAATACTTCATCTTTTCAACTCCTGTTTCGCTAGTTTCAAGTTATCAACATGAATGGCCTTCATTCCTTCGTAAAAAGAATATTTTTTCTGTAACTCTTTTTCTATCTCGTTATCTGTTACTAGTTGCTCTAAATAAAAATGAGAAAACTCCAGCCTTCTTTCTATTTCGTGCTGGTCATCTGTAGTAAGACCATGACCTGGAACATGATAGTTAATGTGATAGTTTGTCAAGATATGTCTCGCTTTCTCCATTGTTTTCACATACTTTTTATAACTATCAAAAATAAATGGAAATTCAACATCAGAAAGATAATCACCTGACAGAAATATCCCATATGGTTCAACAACGGTAAATAAACCATCTGCCGTATGACCAGGTGCCTTATTAAACAGTAATGTGACATCTCCTAGCTCTAATTTTTGCCCATCTTCCGTTACAACAATATCTACGGCAGGATAGATTGGTTCATAATTTCTCTGTAAATAATACTTTTGATCAAATTGCTGAATCATCTGAAGCGTTTCCTTTTTATAGAGATTATTTTCAAATTCCTCTGTCGCAATCACTTTCGCCTCTAAAAAAGCACCAGCTCCAATAATATGGTCAAAATCGCTATGTGTATATATAATATAAAGCTCCCTATCACCTTTTATCTTTTCTACATAATACTTGATTGTTTCAATCTCAACAGGTAACCAGTTAGGATCCGTCATAATTATTGCTTCATCTGTTTGGATCAAAGCGGAAGTTGTCATATAAAGCGAGCTTTGAAATACGGTTAAATTTTCTTTTTTAAATTGAATCACTCATCTTCCCCCTTTATTACTTAGGTCTTCTCTTATAAACCGATTAGCCAAATAAAGCAACACTACATGTTCCATTCTACTCACGTTCAAATCTGTTAAATTCTCTATTTTTTCTAGCCGATAATATAGTGTATTTTTATGAATATGTAAATCTTCAGCTGTTTTTTGAATCGACATATCATTTTCCAACCAACTGTTTAATGTGAGTAATATAGTTTCATCATCTAATAATGGGGCAATCGTTCTTTCGACAAATTTTTCTTTCGTCTGATCGTTCAGTTCATATTGCACCATTTCAAACCTCAATTCCTCTTCAAAAACGATCCTCTTTTCCTTTTTTGCTATTAAGCAAGCTCGTTCCGCCTGTTCAAATGATGATGATAACGCCTCATATCCAGAAGGTTGTCCCACGCCAACATAGACCTCATTATCTAGCCGCTCCATTGCATTTTCTAAAAATACGTTTATCTTTTTACTTAATGCATTTCTTTTATATTCCTTATCGATAATGAGTAGTTTCCCTTGCCCCCAGCGAACAAAAATAGCATCCCCTTTTTGATCCCATTGTGTCCGTAAAGAAATGATCTCTTTATAGGATAAATCATTCGTTGTAAATGGAATATGTAAACTAATAACTTGACTGTACTTCACTACATCGAGATTAAAAAATTCACCACGTTCGATTAGCACATCTCTTGAAACGTTTCCGTGTATCCAATCAAAAACAAATAGTTCTAAATTACGTGCCATTTTTTCTTGGGTCATTTGATCAATCGTACCTTTTATAAATAACTCCGACATCTTTTGGACAATTCGCGCATAAGGTTCGACTTTTATAGGATCCCCCGTAATTCCTAATACACCAATAGGTTTATCTTCAATAATGACAGGTAAAACAATTCCTTTCCTGACTCCTTTAAGTTGCTCGCTTAATTCTTTTGTCATAATCATTTTCTCTCTTTTTTTCATTGCCAAATATGCACCTTCATGAAATTCATTGACTCGTGCTAGTTCCGTACTAGCAACGATCACGCCGTTTTCGTCCGTAATAATGACATCTTCATTAATTAATTGATTAATCTCCCTTACTAAAGATTTGAAAATTTGATCCGTTTGAAATAATGGTTGCATTGCACTTTCTCCTCTCAATGCTTTTACTAAATATAGCATATCTTTTTATTTATTAAAAATAGGGAAAAATAAAAAAGTGGTGCAAGTGCATGCTCCACTTTTTAAAGGGGGGTCGGTAAACTAACGGTAGGTTCTGTTATGGTAAAGGTGTTATTCACAGTATTAAGATTAGCAGTTGCACCGATAGGAATTGCCGCTTTATAAAAACCATGACCAGTTGCAACATTTATCATTAATGGTTTGCCTAAAGGAACAATTACTCCATTGATCAGATCGGCATATGACGTATTATATGCTATAGGACAATTCGTGCACTCCCCCATCACAATGCCAATACAATCATCGAATTTACCTGCAAGCTTTAACATATTGACATATCTATATACCGTATTTATCGGTTCGTGAGTTTCTTCTAACAACAATATTTTTCCTGTCGTATTAATCTCATATGGGGTCCCAAGAGTACTTATTAATGCGGTTAAATTCCCTCCTACAATTGGTCCAGTCACATTCCCTTGTACAACACTTATTTGGGGAATACCGGGTGGATTGACGATTATTCTTGTTGGTGAATAGACGGATGTAGCTGCAAAAAATTGATCAAAGTTATACGCCGGTGTAGTTGGCCTAAAATCAATTAGCATTAAACTATGGAGTGTAATCAGATTCGACATTTGTGCAAGTGCATTTAGTAATAAGGTAATATCGCTATATCCTGAAACTATTTTCGGATGACTTTCAATAAAAGGATAATCTAAATAAGGGAGAATTCCTTCTACTCCAACCCCTCCCCTTGTTGGAAGAATTAACTTAACTGCATCATTTGCAAACATACGCATTAAATCATCTGCTCGTTGCTCGTCTGTTCCAGCCAAAAAACCAGTTTGTGCATATACATTTTGTCCAAGTACAACATTAAAACCCAAACTTTCTAAAAATTGAATTCGTTCATTAATAACGCCCGCATTAAGTGGACTCCCCAACGTTACGATCCCTATTGTATCTCCTGCTTGCAAAATAGGGGCTTTTATTGCCATTTTCAACACCTGCCACTTCATTTCTCGTGAAACACTATGATTAATTTATGCAAATGGAACTAGTATTGTGATATATGCGGGGAATAACTAGCAAGAAACTGGGCATTAAATATGTTATGATAAGGCAAACGTCTCCCCCGCTACATTATCAGGTGGACAAATGCAAAGGGTCGCAATCGCAAGAAGTCTAGCAATGAAACCAAAAATTATGTTATTCGATGAACCTACCTCTGCACTAGACCCGGAATTAGTTGGAGAAGTACTAACCGTCATGAAAGAGTTAGCAAACGAAGGAATGACAATGGTCGTGGTCACCCATGAAATGAATTTTGCCCGTGAAGTTTGTGATCGTGTGTTATTTTTCGATGAAGGGATTATTATGGAGGAAGGGTCACCAGATGTTATTTTTAAAAATCCTAGTAATGAACGGACTAAATCATTTTTAAATAAAGTGTTAGGATAGAAGAAAATAATACTTTTAAACAAGTAAAAAATGCTTCAATACTTATGTTACAATGAAATAAAGGTTTCATCATAAATTAGTTCTTTCGCTTAGGAGGTTATTCAATGAAACAAGTATTTACATCATTTGATAAGGTCGTCAGTGATATAAAAGATGGATCTACTATCATGGTCGGTGGTTTTGGGCTTTGTGGAATACCTGAAAATGCAATAAATGCCCTAGTAGCAAGTGGTGTGAAAGATTTAACAGTCATTTCTAACAATTGCGGAGTCGATGATTTTGGTCTCGGTTTATTGTTAAAAAACAAACAAATTAAAAAGATGATCGGTTCTTATGTAGGCGAAAATAAAGAATTTGAAAGACAAGTTTTAGAAGGAATTATCGAAGTAGAACTTACTCCTCAAGGAACTTTAGCGGAAAAAATACGGGCAGGCGGGGCCGGTATCCCTGCGTTTTTTACACCAGCTGGGGTCGGAACACAAATTGCGGAAGGAAAAGAAGTCCGAACATTTCATGGAAAAGAGTATGTACTAGAAGAATCACTAACTGCTGATTTCAGTTTTGTACGTGCGATAAAAGGTGATAGGATGGGGAATTTAGTCTACAACAAAACAGCAAGGAATTTTAACCCGATTATTGCAGCGGCTGGAAAAGTAACAATTGCGGAAGTGGAAGAAATTGTTGAGACCGGAGATCTTGATCCAAACTATATTCATACACCAAGCATTTATGTACAACGGATCATTCAAGGAAACCAGGAAAAACGGATTGAAAGAAGAACTGTAACTACGACAAGTAATTAACGTGTGCATGAAGGTAACTATAAAAGGAGTGAATCAGTTTGAGTAGAGCTGCTATTCGTGAAAAAATTGCCCGTCGTGCGGAAAAAGAAATTAAAGACGGTTTTTACGTCAATTTAGGTATTGGGATGCCAACACTTGTGGCAAATTATATTTCAGACGATAAACAAGTTGTCTTACAGTCAGAAAATGGTCTTCTCGGGATTGGACCTTATCCTACAGAAGATGAAATCGACGCAGATTTAATTAATGCTGGAAAAGAAACGGTAACAACGATTGATGGTGCAGCATTTTTTGATAATGCGGAATCATTTGCGATGATTCGTGGTGGTCATATCAATTTAGCTATTTTAGGTGGAATGGAAGTATCGGAAACGGGTGATTTAGCCAATTGGATGATTCCTGGAAAAATGATTAAAGGAATGGGGGGTGCAATGGATCTTGTCCATGGCGCCCAACAAATTATCGTTATTATGGATCATGTCACTCGTGATGGGGAACCAAAAATTTTGAAACAATGTTCCCTACCTCTGACTGGAAAAGGTGTCGTCGATAAAATCATTACCGAACGTGCAGTAATGGAAGTGACGGATGATGGACTCGTATTACTTGAGATTGCCGATGGATTCACTATCGATGAAGTCATTGCATCGACAGAAGCTGAGTTGATCGTTAGTGATCAATTACTTGAAAAAGCATTTTAACTAGAAACTATCTCACCATTGTGGGATAGTTTTTATCTTTTACATATTCACAATCGAATTTGAAGAATGATTTGGTGACCCTTCATTTCAAACAGTGAAAATGTCCCTTGCAATATAGAAATTGTCTAATACCTCTATGTTAAAGCGCATTAAGGTGAGTAGAATGAATACTTAAGCATTGATAGCTTAAGTAAGACAAAACAAAAAACGGGCAATTACATTTCTTGTGCCCGTTTACGTCACGTTCTAATGGTTGTTGTAAATTTGTACATAAATTTCTTAGCTAGCCTTTTCCAATTTATTTTGCCACACTTAATGAACCGCCATTTCTACTAGTCAATTGATTAGTCTCTATTTTTATTGGAAGGGCCTCCAAGTATTTCCCCTGTTGCAAAGCTCTGTATGATCATTTTTCCATACATCATCTTCATTATTAATCTGGTAATTGTCCAGGATCTAATATTTTACAATTTGGATCTTCTCGTAAAACCTTTTCTGGACCATGAGGGCTGTAAATTGCAACTAACTTCAATGTTTCCCAGCCTGTATTTACCGTTGAATGATAGACTCCTGCTGGTATATGAATACACATTCCAGCTGATATCCTCGTAACTGGGCCATCATTGACTGTTTGTTCTCCCTCACCTGAAACAACATACAATACTTCCTCTTCCTCCGGATGGTTATGACGAGTATGTCCTTTTCCAGGCTTCAAATTGACAACCCCCATACTGAACTTCTGTGCATCTGTTACATTTGGTTCACTAAACCATTTGATTGTTCCCCAATCAAATAATTGTGTTTCAACGTCTTGTGGGTGTATATAACGTAAACCTGCTCGTTCTGTAGTGGAACTCATCTTATTTCCTCCTTTGAATATAGATAATAATTTATGTTGTCTTTCCTGATTGCCTTAAATATTTAACTCTTTAAACTTACGTGCTTGATTTTCAATCGCTGGTTCCGTCGATAACCGTTCAATACTACTAGCTCCGAAAAATCCTGCAATTCCTTCTGTGTGTTCAAAAATATATTGTGCATCTTGTGGCTCCGCAATTGGTCCACCATGACATAACACAATAATTTCAGGGTTCACTTTAACTGCAGCATCTCGCATTGCTTGTACTTTTTTAGCAGATTCCTCTAACGTAAGTGCACTCTCTGCTCCGATACTTCCACTTGTTGTCAGTCCCATATGAGGAACGAGTACATCTGCTCCCGCCTTTGCCATCTCAATAGCTTGTTCTGGAGTAAATACATATGGACAAGTAAGTAAATCAATTTCATGTGCCTGACGAATCATGTCAACTTCCAAATCAAATCCCATACCTGTTTCTTCTAAATTCAGGCGGAAGGTTCCGTCAATCAAACCAACTGTTGGGAAGTTCTGTACTCCATCAAATCCTGCTTGTTTTATTTGTTGTAAAAAGTTGGGCATTAATCTAAATGGATCTGTTCCACAAACTCCTGCTAACACAGGTGTATGCTTCACCACTGGCAAAACTTCTGAACCCATTTCCATTACAATTTTATTCGCATCTCCATACGGTAATAATCCTGCAAGACTACCCCGTCCCGCCATTCGGAACCGACCCGAATTATAAATAATAATTAAATCTACTCCGCCCCTTTCTGCAAATTTAGCAGAAATTCCTGTTCCTGCACCGGAACCGATAATCGGTTTCCCTTTAGCTACTTGCTGTTTTAATTGTTCTAATGCACGTTCTCTTGTAAAATTTGCCATTAGCTTGTCTCCTTTTCTTGTTTGCTTTTCAACATATTGAGTAAATGATGTGCCATTGCTAATGCAAATTCTGGATCATTTATATGGTAATTGAGTTCAATTAAATGGACGATATCTTTATTTACATTTTTTCGAATCGCATTAAATAAAGCCGCATCTGCTTCAGGACGATAAAATGGTTGGTCTTCCTGATCAATTGCACTCAATCCTTTTAACGGCAAAAACATTGTTGTTGGCCCTTTTGCTTGATTTAATTTATGAGCAATAATTTTCCCAAGTTCAGCACATTCTTCCGGAGTAGTTCTCATTAATGTTACATTGGAATTATGTTTATAGAATTCACGATGCGAAAAAACTTCTGGTACAGTATTCATTGCACCGAAGTTTACCATATCCAGCGCCCCACATGAAACGACTTGAGGAACTCCCTTTAAAGCTGCTGCATCAAGACGGTTGGGACCTGCTGTCATGACACCTCCTACAAGTTCATCACACCATTCAGTTGTAGAAATATCTGCAACTCCTACAATATAGCCATCATTTATTAATGTTTCCATTGATTGACCGCCATTTCCAGTTGCATGGAAAACAAGGACTTCATATCCGTTTTTTTCTACTTCTGCTCTAAAAGTTTCAACACATGGGGTTGTTACACCAAACATAGTCGTTGCAATTAACGGCTTGTCTTTTACTTTTGGGATAATTTGTTCCACCATTCCACAAATAGCGCCTACAGCATTACCAAGAATCTGTCTGGATATTCGATTTAATCCTGCGATATCTACTACTGAATTCATCATTACAATATCTTGATCCCCAACATATGGTCGCACATCGCCTGAGGCTACAGTTGATACAACTAACTTTGGAAACCCAACTGGTAGTTGATGCATCGCATATGTGACAAGTGCTGTTCCACCAGAGCCACCCATGCCCATTACACCATGAATTTTGCCTTCTTCATACAACTCTTTCGTGATTTTAGCGACTCCCTCTGACATTGTATTCATAGCAAAGCCACGATTCCCTTGTGCTCGTAATTCTGTTATACTACTCCCCCCAGCTATTGCAACCTCTCCCGCATAAATATTTGGAGTGATTGTGGGCTCAGACAGAACCCCACCATCTACTAAAATAACACGATGTCCTTTTGCAGTAATTAATTCCCTAACATAGTCATATTCAGCCTCTTTAGTGTCTAATGTCCCGATTAGTAAAATTGTTTTCTTCATTACATTTCCTCCCTTCTGTTATAGAGCGCTTTCATCCCAAATAGAAGATTGAACCGAACGTCAGCATTCTTTTCTGGAAAATTTTGATCATGTAAGGTACTATTCCATCACTAACTCTTTAAATAGAGAATACCCTATTTCTACCATCAATAACATGAAGAATTGTGTTGATTATATGTGTATTTGTATCATTTAAGCTATTTTTTCTATCACTTCAAATTATTACCATAAAGTTACTAGAAAAGCCTCCCAACTCAAATGGTCTTCATTATTCTTCTTGAAATGCTCTTGGTGATATTCCTACCCTTTTTTTAAATTCTTTACTAAAATGAGCATAATCTGCATAACCAACTGCATCAGCAATTTCTACTAATCGAAATTCGTTTTGTTTGATAAGTTTTTGTGCTTTATTCATGCGATATTCAATCAAGTAGTCTGTAAATGTCATACCGACTTCCTTTTTGAATAATTTACTTAAATACGATCTTGAAACATGTGAAACCTCCGCAAGTTCTGCTAAAGAAATACGATGCATATAATTCATTTCTATATATTCTTTTACAAAGTCAACATAATTATAATTCTTTTTAACACCTTCTAACATTTTCAATAAAAAAGGATCACCTTCTTTTTGACCCGTTATTTTAAATTCTTCAAATAAAGACGGCATTGATTTTTCTAGTGGGATTCTTTCTAAAGAGGAACCACCAATATATCCCATTGTACTTGTATTCTCATACATATACTTCAAATCAGTTGTCGTATATACGGAGCCACCATAAATCATCTTCATCACTTTTTTCCCTTTTATCCTATCACATACTTCGAATATACGATTCACTAGTTTGACGCTTTCTACTAGGTTTAATACTTTTTTAGCGCCGAGTAGCCCACCTCTAGTAAACCCTAAATGAGCACAAATAACATCAGCTCCCGCATCAATCATTTGGGCTGCTTGGCTTTCATCAAAAACAAAAGCAATAGTAAATAATCCTGTTTCGTTTGCGATCTTAATCGCCTCAACTTCAACTTGATAGGAAATATGCTCCTCTTCTAAGGCTTCTTTAAATACTCCATCTAACATTCCAACTGATGGATAATTATTTATACCTGAAAACCCTGCAGACTTAATTTCCACTACATACTCTTCCAATTTTATAAAGGGATCTGTAGCACACAATCCAAAGATAACTGGCACATCTTGAGCCATTGGGATAATTTCTCTTGTCCCAAATTCCATGACCAAATTGTTACAGTTCGAAAATGGTAAAAACCCCGCTAAAGAACTTACGCCCATTTGTCTGTATTTTCCAGAATTTAATGCAAGAATTAAGTCGATCCCTGCTTCAACTGCATGTTTTGTTGAAACACCAGCTCCAGTAGCTAAACCAATAATATATTCATTATTTTTACTTTTTTTAATTAGCTTTCTTCGATCTACATTCATGCTTAAACACTCCCCCAAATCTTAAACTAAGATAGAGTATTCTTCCGTCCATGTTCATTTCAATGTACATTTAGATTACCATATTTCTCATTACTTCATGATTGATCTGCATTAGGAGCAAATGTCTTTTGTTAGAGATGATACATTGCAATACCCCATGAAAGAAGGGGAAAGGGGATCGGCCTTTTATTGCTCAACTTTCGCACCAATAATAGGCGTTCAACCAATTCGCTTGGCTAAGCTTGGAGTGCGATGTCATCCTTGACACCCCTATATAATAAACCGTTTTCTAAAAGTGTGTGTAGGTAGGGAGCTCCAAATACTTCTTCTGCCAAATAACCTTATTTCATATAATCCATAAACTGCGCAGTAACTTCAGATAGCGGGATGACCTACCGCTACGGAAATACACTCCGCTTTCACCACAGGGCATAAGAGCGACATCTATTCAACCTGCGCTATCGCTTGCTTTCACAGTGTCTCCTTTACCGTGGGCGGCTGATGAGCCTCCTTGTGCTACGCACTGCGTAGTCTCACCGATGCCTTTCCTCCCACAGGAGTCCCCGTGTATTTCCTTCGCTCAGGTGTGTGTAGTCAATCATTACTGTTATTTGTTATGGATGTAATAAAGTAATTTTCATTCAGCCTACGTTGGCTCTACTGAATAAACAGATATCCCATCTAAATCAATAGTTTGTACCCGTTTTTCTCGATATAAAGTACAAGGGATTTGACTGTTTTACCAAAAACCTTTGCATATGCAATGAACTACTCTAGTTGTCTAGCGCGAAAGTGACTGACTCCAGCGGGAAAAGCGCGAGTCTGATGCCCCCGCAGGAAGTGGTTTTCTTCCGAGGCAGGTTAAGTACGCCACGTCCTGGGACTGGGACTGCGATTACTCGCCCCATCGAAGAGCTTTTGCACTTTCGTTCGTCCCATCGAAAAGCTTTATCGCAACACCTGAGACTGCGATTACTCGTCCCACCGTAAAGATTTGCACTAGCACGTCCTGTACGTCGGAGGGCTGAAGCCGTGCCCGCGGTAAAGAAGACACTGTAAAAGCAAGTGATAACGTAGCTTGAACAGATGTCGCACTTATGCCTGTGGTGAAAGCATGTCACATTTCGCGGAAGACAACGGTAGCATGGAACGCAATTTAGTTGTTCAGCAAACCTAAGTTACTGCACAGTTTATTTCAAATGCATCATAAGAATCACAAACGTTAACGAAAAGAGAGGTGGAGTGGAGGGAAAAATGACTATTTAGAGCAAACAGTCAACCCAAAGTCAATGTAGAGCACTGGGTTTTTGTCCAATTCGCTCTGCGAAGGTGAAGAAATAAGTTTTTCTTGAAAGCTATCGTTTCAGCAAAACAAAAGACTCCCTAGTATCAGCTAAACTAAGGAGCCTTTCTAAATTCATTTTTCTCTAATTTGACATTCATTTTAGAATCGCATTTACATGGTGGTAAAAATGATGATGGAGAGATAACTACTTATTTGTTATACACTCTAATCACATGGTTTCTTAATAACCTTTTCCTTTTCCACCTTTTACAATCTCTTTTCCAGAGCTTGCACCTAAGCGGTTTGCTCCTGCAGCAACTAACCTTCTTGCTGTATCTAAATCACGAACTCCGCCAGAAGCTTTGACGCCCATTTCTGGACCGACAGTTTTTCGCATAAGTGCGATATCTTCTGGGGTAGCACTTCCAGGACCAAATCCTGTTGATGTTTTCACAAAATCAGCATCTGCCATTTTAGAAAGCATACATGCTTTTTTCTTCTCTTCTTCCGTCAAAAATCCTGTTTCAATAATTACTTTTACTACAGCTTGTTTATTTACTGCTAATACAACACCTTCAATATCTTTTCTTACTGCATCATAGTCTCCCGACTTCAATGCACCAATATTGATTACCATATCAACTTCGGTCGCTCCTGCAGCAATAGCATCACGAGCTTCAGCAGCTTTTGTGAAGGTAGTTGTTGCCCCTAATGGAAATCCAATGACCGTTGTGATTCCTACATTTGAATCTTTCAATGCATTGGCTGCAGTTGGAACCCAGTACGGATTGACACATACTGTAGCAAACTGAAATTCAATTGCTTCCTCACATAATTTCTCAATTTCTTCCTTTGTACTTTCAGGTTTTAATAGTGTATGGTCGATCATTCGAGCAATTTGCGTTCCGGTAATTAACTGATTGTTATAACTGTTTACGCTGTTAACTTTTACATCTTCTTTTTGAACAGCTTGTTTAGACTGTTGTGAAAGTTTATTCATCACTTCTGCTGTTATTTTCTCGACTAATTGTTCTAACTCTACGCTCACCTGAATTCACCTCCGATGTCTATTTCAATTACTTTATTGTTCGATATTGTCGACTACTCCAACTATGATGGCATCAACTGCCCCTTCTGGATTTTCTAACAATTGCCGAGCTGATCCGCCTTCTTCCATAATAAGTACAAAATCCCCTATCCCTGCTTGTGCATGATCAACAGCAATAAATGAATCCGCAACCGATTGACCCTTATGATCAACTGGACTTACTACCATTAATTTTAAATGTTGGTGGCTGTCTGTTTTCACTGTGGAAACGACATGTCCGATTACCTTAGCCAATTTCATTATAGCTTAGGTAAGATTTTTTCTACTTCTTGATGTGGACGTGGAATAACATGTACAGATAGGAACTCTCCTACTCGACCTGCAGCATCCGCTCCAGCCTCTGTTGCCGCTTTAACTGCACCAACGTCACCGCGTACCATCACCGTAATTAAGCCTCCACCAACTTGAACCTTACCAACTAATTCAACATTAGCTGCTTTCATCATTGCGTCTGCCGCCTCAATTGCTCCAACTAATCCTTTCGTTTCGATCATTCCTAATGCATTATTCATTTTCTATTTCCTCCCTATTCTTCTGTGTAATAATAATCAATAATTCCCATAATCCCTGCGTCTGAAGGAATTAAGTCTTTATTCTTTTTTAAAGGCAAGCTTGATTCGCCACTTTTGGCTAAGTAAACAACATCTCCATAACCTGACTGACCAATCGTATCAATTGCAATCAGTGGTTTTCCTTTTGGCTGTAATTTATCGGTTAAAGGTTGAACAATTAGAAGCTTAAGTCCTTGTAACCCCTCATCCTTATGCGTACAGACAACTTTACCGGTTACTTTTCCAATAAACATCACAAAGACCTACTTTCCTCTTCTTAGAAAACGTGGCTTCTCGAAAAATTTTATGGTGAAAGCCTCAGTTGTTACATGGAGGAAGAAAAGTTTATCCTTTCTTATCTGCCTAAAAAACGACTCTCAATCTCCATAATTTTTGTTACTCTTCGGTCATGACGCCCACCTGAAAAATCAGTTTCCAGCCACTTTTTAATCATTTGAATAGCTAATCCTGGGCCTAATGTCTGACCACCAATCGATAACATGTTTGCATTGTTATGGTCACGGCTATTTATAACCGAAGAAAGGTCCCAACAAACAGCACAACGTACACCTGGGATTTTATTTGCTGCCATTCCGCTTCCAATGCCAACACCATCAATCATTATCCCAACATAGTCATCATTAGTAGCTACACACTCACCAACTAAAAAAGCAACATCAGGATAATCAGCGGACTCTCCTTCATGACAGCCAAAATCAACAAATTCATAACCTAGTGCTGTCAATTCTTCTTTTATTTTCTCTTTGAGTTCAAAACCGCCATGGTCACTTCCGATAGCTATTTTTTTCATGCACTTCCCAACTCCTTATTAAATGAGCGAATGATAGACTGGAAACTTTTTACCTCCAAGCTAGCTCCTCCGACTAATACTCCATCAATATTTTCATATGCTGCCAAACTTCTTGCATTTTCTGCATGAACTGATCCACCATATAAAATTGGAATCCTATGGGCAATAGAACCATGCAAATCATGGATTGATTGACGGATTGTTTGATGAACTCCCTCCGCTTGATAAGGTGTTGCAGATTGTCCAGTACCTATAGCCCAAACCGGTTCGTAAGCGATTATTATATTTGAAATATTTGGCAAGTTTTTTAAAGCAGCTTCAATTTGTTGTTTCACAATTTGACTTGTAAGCCCTTGTTTAAACTCTTCGCTGTTTTCACCTACACAAACAATTGGATACATACCGCTTTGTAAAACTTGTTTCACTTTATGTTGAATGGCTTCTTCCGATTCCCCTGCCATTCTTCTTTCTGAATGACCGATTAAAACGAAATTACATCCAACCTCTTGTAACATCCCGACACTAACTTCTCCTGTATGTGCTCCATGATCTTCCCAATGAACATTTTGTGCGCCAAGTTGAACTCCCGTTTGCAGCTTCTTCATTGCTATATTTACTGGATACAGCAATGGATATGGCGGACAAATGACGACAGTACTATCTTGTGGGTCACTTTGTACACTGTTTAAAAAATGAAGTGCTTTTTCTAATGACATATTCATTTTCCAATTGGCAACTACTAAAGGCTTTTGTCTCTGAAGCGAACGAGATTGTATTTGTTCTTTTATAATCTGTTCAACAATTGCTTTTACTTGCCTCCTAGCAGATGTATTCATCGATTAGAGACCACCTATTCTTTTTTCGGCAGAATTGCTTCTACTTCACTGTTCGGGCGTGGGATGACATGAACAGAAATAAGCTCTCCTACTCGCTGTACCGCTTCTGCGCCTGCTTCTGTAGCGGCTTTAACAGCTCCGACATCTCCTCTAACCATAACTGATACAAGTCCACCACCGACAAGCTCTTTTCCAACTAATTCAACATTAGCTGCTTTTACCATTGCATCTGATGCTTCAATTGCACCTACTAAACCTCTTGTTTCAATCATTCCTAATGCTTCCCTAACCATTTTATTTCCTCCTTGAATTTCTGTATTTTTTTCACTTGTTTTTTGTACTGTTTTTTTCTGTTTTGGAGTTTTTTCCTCTTTTGATGTACTCATAAGCAACCACTCCTAATTAAATAATACGTAAACCGTCCACTAAGACGGATCGTCTCTGTCGCGTAAAAGTTCGTGCAGAAGTTAAACCTTCTCCAGTCGGCCCTGCAATTGTTAATGTTGTAAACCCTTCACTTTCATAACCTAATCCAGCTACAGATGGTCCATTTTTTACAAATATTGTTGCTTCAATTGTTTGTGCCATTTTTGTTAAGTTCGTAATACTTTCAGAATGCATCATCGCTGTATGGCGATTTCCTTTTTCGGCAGTTTTTGCTAACTTAATTGCTTCATCAACGGATGATACTTTTACAATCGGAAGTATTGGCATCAACATTTCTGTATGAACGAGTGGATGGTCATTTGATACTTCGACAATGATTAGCTTCGTATCTTTGTCTGCTTGTATACCGGCAGCTTGTAATAAAACAGTCGCGTCTTTTCCAACATAATCTTTATTCGCATAATGTTTTCCATCTTTTTCGATTAAAATTTCCTTCAATAACTTTTCAAACTGAAACGCTTTTAATTCAATTGCATTATTTTTTAACATTTCTGTTTTTAATTCTTGGGCTACTTGTTGAACGACAAATACTTCTTTCTCTGCTGTACATAAAATATTATTATCAAAACTTGCTCCAAATACGATATCTTTTGCTGCTTTTTTAATATTGGCTGTTTCATCTACTACAACAGGTGGATTTCCTGGTCCAGCTGCGATCACTTTTTTTCCTGTGCTCATCGCTGCTTTCACCACTGCTCCCCCACCTGTTACGACAAGCGCATTAATCTCAGGGTGATTCATTAATTGTTGACTCGTTTCTAACGTCGGTTCGATTACGGATGTTAAAACGTTCTTTGGTCCACCTGCTTCGACAATTGCCTCATTCAATAACTTCATCGTTTGGAGAGTAACTTGTTTAGCACTAGGATGTGGGTTATAGACGACAACATTGCCTGCCGCAACCATTGATAAACTATTATTAATCATTGTTGCTGCTGGATTTGTAGTCGGTGTTATGGAACCAATGACTCCAAGTGGAGCTTGCTCAACAATCGTCAACCCATTATCTCCTGAGTAAGAAGTACTTGGTAAATCCTCCATCCCAGGAGTTTTTTCAGCTGCTAATATATTTTTAGCTCTTTTATCTTCTACCCTACCTAAACCAGTTTCTTGTACCGCTAAGCTTGCGAGTTCTTCCGCATGCTCTATACTAGTCTTGCGCATGTTTTCAATCATTTGTACACGTGTTGCTAGCGATAACTTTTTCAATGCTTCATTTGCTTGTTTTGCAGCTTGAACAGCCTCATCGACCGTTGGATACACCCCTTGTCCTAACTGAGTTACTGCAGTTTGGTTAGCATTATTTTCTAGTTTGTTCATTACTTCTTCTACAAGCTGTTGGATAACCTGCTCACTAATCTGCATATGTAATCACCTACTTTCCCTACCTTTTATGAAACGTTTCTTTCCCATCAATCTCAATCGAATCGATCACACCTACGATCGCCGAGTCAATGGGTGTATCTTTTGTTAGTTCTGTTTGTCTAGCAGAGCTTCCGCCAACTACCATGACAATTTCCCCAACTCCCGATCCAACAGTATCAATGCTTACTAACGGTTTTCCATCAGGTTCCAAACTCACCATATCGACTGGTTGCACGACAAGTAGTTTTTTTCCAGTTAGCCTATCCGCTTTATTGGTAGAAACTACATTACCTACTATTTTGGCAACAATCATAGATCATCTCTCTTTTCCTCATCGTTTTTCTCTTTTATAACAATATGAAGCTCCCTAGCCACATCCTTAGCCATCGGTGTAATGATGCTATTTTTTGGAACAAAAATCGCTTGTTTTCCGCTTTTTGCCACTTCTTCCACATGCTTTGCTAATACCAACGGCTTTCTGTCATAAGCTACTTTAATGCGAGCGCTGATCACCTTTAATGCTTGCTTCATGGAACAGAAATGGATTCCAGCTTTTCTTAGTTCCTTCACATAAGACTGCGCTTTTTTTTCAATCGATGGCCTTTGCCAAAACATCATCCGCCTACTTTGTTGAATGATATCATGACCAAGCAACACTTCTTTTCCTTCTAGAGCTAGTTGTAGGGTGACCCAAATAGACTGTGAATCATCTAATAATAGAGATAATTTTGCTAAAAATCCATGACTAATGACAGGACAATATAAGAGGTCCATATTTTGACTAAATAAATCGATATCTTCTTTCGTTATTTTTTCTAGAATAAAGCAATCATGAACATCTAATGTAGCTACTTGCTCCTGTTCTTGTTCAGAAACTAGCAAGGAAACATGAAATCGATTTGCTAAAGTTTCAATATGTTCCCAGACATCTTTTGAATGCTCCCGTCCATTTGATAATAAAACTAGGATATGTGATGGATTACGTTCTTTTTTTATATAGTCATTTAACGTTTGGTAAACTAGCGAAGAAATATAATCTCTCATCCACATCCCCTCCTATCTTTTCAACCATGCTTTTTGATCATTTTGAATCTGTGCCGCATTAGCTTCATCAAAGTCAATATGCATTTCAAGTTGAAAACTTTCTGAAACACGAATGAGCGTATCATGAAAAGTGACACTGCGCTCACCCGGAACAAAAATGTCTACCTTTTCTCCATGTTGCACCCCGAATTTTTCAGCGTCAGTAGGATGCATATGAATATGACGGGCTGCACAAATAAGGCCTTTTTCTACCTTTAATTGACCTCTAGGACCTTGTAAGATAAAGGAGGGTGTTCCTTCTATATCTCCCGAAAGCCTAACAGGAGGTTTTACACCTAACACGAAGCCATCACTAAGGGAAATTTCCAACTGTGTCATTTCTCTAGCTGGTCCAAGGATCCTGACATTTCTTAGATTTCCTCTCGGTCCAATAACTGTTACAGTTTCCTTGCAAGCAAATTGTCCAGGCTGGGAAAGCTCTTTATGCTTCGTCAGTTTATACCCTGTTCCAAAAAGACGTTCTACCACAGCTTCAGAAAGGTGAACGTGCCGGTTGGATACACCGATCGGAATACACATCCTATCCTTACTTGTTACTTCGCTTTGAATTACATTTACAACAGTTTCTTCCACAAGTTTTTGCAATTCTGTTTGTTTCATGGCATCCTCCCTTATGTAAATTTTTCTATAAGGGCTTCTGCTGTATAATTATCTGTTATGAGAACATTCGCGTACGCCCCATTTAATGCACCAACAATACTATTGAATTTTCTAGAACCTCCAGCAATTAAAACAGATGTTTCTTTTTCACCCAAGAGATGTAAATCAATGCCGATCGTTCTTGCATTTAATTCCTCACTGCAAACCTCACCATTAATCGTAAAAAATCGGGAACATATATCCCCTACCGCTTTCTTATCTTTTAATGTTTGCATGTCCACCTCATTAAAATAGCCAGCTTTATTTAAGGTAGAATCTTCATGTCTATCACCAACAGTAAATAATGCAATATTCGCCTTTCTAGCTAATTTGAGTAAGCTAGAAATATGACGATCCGAAACAATCATTTGTTTAATCTCCGCTCGTTCTACAATAGCTGGTAATGGTAAAAAATATGGAATCGTATGAAAAGATGCTCCTAGGTAATTGATAATTTCTGACGCAAATGTATTTGTTTCCGAATGCGAAACGCCTCCATTTAATTGAACAACCTGAACATTATGAACCTGTTTTGGTGTCATATTTTTTGCAACCTCAAAAATGGTTGTTCCCCATGTTAACCCGATAATATCTCCTTCCGTTACAATTTCAGAAAGATACTCAGCACCTTTTGAACCCAAATATTTTTTAATAATAAAGTCATCATTTTTAGGTGCATTGACAATCATACATTCCTTTAAGCCGAAACGCTCTTTAATTAATTCCGCATTCTTCTGTTCTTTTTCATTTATGTCGTTGATTTTAATCTCTACAACGCCTTTTTCTTTCGCCTCTTGAAGTAATCTTGAAACAGAAGGTCGTGAAATACCGAGCTCCTTAGCAATTTCTTGTTGGCTATAATCCAATTGATAATACAACTTTGCAACCTTTACAACTCTATGCATTTTGTCACCCTTTGAAACTTTGTCCGAAACTTCAACGACCTTTGGCTAGGTCAGTTTTCGAAGCCTTCATAAACATTTGTTCATTGATGTTTGAACGTTTGATTATATCTTACCCCTTTCTTCATAAATTATCAATACTATTTGAGATATTAACTAAATTATTTGGAAATATTATCGGATAATTTTTTGCTTTCATATTACTAACTACGATAAAAGAAATCGCTTATTTAAATGATTAGTAATAAGCGATTTCTTTTATTCATACAAAAATTTATTCTGCTAGAAATTTTTCAACTTCCTCAGCAAACGGCATAGCTGGAGCTGTACCTACTTTTGTTACTGCTAACGCAGCAACAGCATTCGCTCGAGTCACTGCTTCTTGTAGGGAAAGTCCATTAGCAATAAAGGTAGCAAATGCACCATTAAATGCATCCCCAGCACCAGTTGTATCAACAACATTGACAGAGAATGCCGGAACAATGCCTCCTTCACTTGTTCCATCATATACAAAACAACCCGTTTTCCCTAATGTAATAAGGACAGTATGTACCCCTTGCTCTTTTAGTTTAATAGACGCTTCACGAGCTGAGGCTTCATCCATCACTTTCACTCCGGATAGTAAACTTGCTTCTGTTTCATTTGGTGTAATATAATCTATTTTTTCAAGCAGATCCTGACTCACATCTTGATACGGTGCAGGATTTAAAATAATTGGTTTACCCAACTTATTTGCTAGATTTATCGTCGTTTCAACAGCCTCCATCGATGTTTCTAATTGTACTAGTACTATATCCGCATCTTTAAAAGACTGTTCAGCTTTAACTATATCTTCTTTCGTTATTTTGCCACAGGCACCTGGTGCAACAACTATCATGTTTTCTCTTTGATCGTCTACCGCGATAAGAGCTGTACCTGTCACCTCATCAGGATGACGTGTCACATGAGTAGTGTCGATGTTTTCGGTTGTAAAATTCTTTAACGCTTCATCTCCGAAAACATCGTGTCCTACTTTGGTTAACATCGTAACACGTGAACCAAGTCGGGCAGCGGCAACCGCTTGGTTCCCGCCTTTTCCTCCTGGCCCCATATGGAACGGTCCACCTAATACCGTTTCACCGGGACTTGGCATATGAGGTGTGCGGCTCATTAAATCCACTACATAACTGCCTACTACTAAGATGTTTGCCACACTAGCCACCTACCTATCTCGTTTTCACTTCGTCAACATTATCCTCTGTTACAAGTGTGTTTTCTAATGTAATTTGATCATCTACCACTTCAACATTTAACGTTTTAATTGCAGCATTTACTGCTTCACGTCCTAGGAAGAAAGGTGGTTCTGCTATAGTTGCATCTAAGCGTCCTTCGCGAATCGCTTCTATGGCAGGGTCAATCGCGTCTGTTCCAATGATCACAATTTCATCTAAACGTCCTGCTGATTCGATTGCTGAAAGAGCACCCATTACCATTTCATCATTTGCTGCATATACTGCATCAATTTCCTTATTAGCTTGTAAAATATCTTCCATTACCGATAGAGCTTCACCGCGGTCAAAATTAGCTGATTGACTCGCGATAATTTCAATCCCTTCTACATTTTCCATATGGTCGTTAAACCCACTACTACGGTCTTGACCAACGTTTGTCCCTAAAATCCCTTGAATTTCAACTACTTTACCTTCTCCACCTAGTGCTTCTTCTAAGTATGCTGCTGCTATACCACCTGATTTTAATGCGTTAAATCCAACATGTGTAACGATGTCACCTTCTGAAGCTTGGCGGTCAACTGTTATTACCGGAACTCCTTGGTCATTTGCGAGTAACGCCGCTTGGCCAGCTGCGTCACTATCAACAGGGTTTAAAATTAATAAATCTACCCCTTGTTGTAATAAGTTTTCAACATCTGACATTTGTTTACCAGGGTCACCTTGTGAGTCTGTTACAACTAATTCAATCCCTTGTTCCTCAGCTGTCGCTTCTGCACCATCTTTTAAGTCTACAAAAAACGGGTTATTTAACGTATTTACTGCCAATCCAATTTTCATATCTTCTGTATTAGACGCCTTTTCTGTATCATCCGAATCACTATTTTCTGTGCTTTGATTAGCCTTTTCTCCGCTACAAGCTACAAGTGTAAATACTAAAACTAGTGCTAAAATACCTAATAACTTTTTCATTGTGCTAGCCTCCAATAAATATTATTTTTTAAGATTTGCTAACTTACTATCAATTAAAACCGCGGCTAATATTACTAACCCTTTTGCGATATCTTGATAAAATGGCGATACATTTGTTAGATTTAAAATGTTATCAAGTACCCCCATTATTAAAGCACCAATTAATGTACCAGTTACAGCCCCCCTTCCCCCTGAAAGTCTAGTACCTCCAATAATTACCGCTGCGATGGCATCTAGTTCCATACCTGCACCTGCGTTTGGTTGTGCTGACATGAGGCGAGAGGTATAAATCAAAGCTGATACCGAAGCGAAAAAACCAGCAAGTGCGTATACAGCAATTTTCACTCTGTCTACGGAAATACCTGCTAACCTTGAGGCTTCTTCATTTCCTCCAATCGCATAGAGGTAACGTCCAAATGTTGTGTGTTTCAATACCCAATACATGATAATGTAAATAACAATCATTAATACAATTGGAAATGGAACACCAAAAATTGTTCCTGCTCCGATAAATCGAAAGCTTGTGTCACTAACGACAATTGGATTTCCTTGAGTAAATACTAAGGTCATTCCTCTTGCAATAACCATGACTGCTAGCGTAGCAATAAATGCTGGTACTTTTCCTTTAGCAACGATGAATCCGTTAAATATTCCAAGCACTATTCCTACTAAAATACAGGCAATTATAGCAATTGGTAAAGGGATTCCAGCTGTTATTATTCCAGCTAAGACTGCTCCAGAAAAAGCCATCACAGAACCAACTGATAAGTCGATCCCTGCTGTTATGATTACTAACGTCATGCCAACAGACATGATGGCAATTATAGATACTTGACGAAATACATTAAATAAATTACTCGTCGTCAAAAAGGCATCTGATAGTAAACTTGCTACGATAAGTAATGCAACAAAAATGAGTAATACACGATACTTATCAAGTACTAGTAATAAATTAATCCACTTTTGTTTGTTATCTTTGCTAGTCGTTTTCTCCAACTGTTTCACCCCCTGTTGCATAATTGAAAATCTTCTCTTGTGTTGCTTCTTTTGAAGATAATTCTCCACTTATTTCTCCTTCGTGTAATACGATAATTCTGTGAGCCATTCCAAGAAGCTCAGGCATTTCAGAAGAAATCAACAAAATGGAAATACCTTCATTTGTTAAATCCTTTATGATTTTATATATCTCTGTTTTTGCTCCAATATCAATCCCTCTCGTTGGTTCATTTAGAATTAATAACTTAGGATTCATTTGGAGCCACTTCCCTAACACTACTTTTTGTTGGTTTCCCCCACTTAAAGTCCCTACTTCTACAGATGAATGGTGGACTTTAACTTGCAAATTCTTCACCCATTTATCTACAATTTGATCCATTCTTGACTTTTTTAATATTCCAGTCTTAGTCATTTTTCTATAGAATGGTAGCAATATATTTTCATATACGGATAGATCGAGAATTAAACCTTCTCCTTTACGATCATCCGTTACTAAAGATATACCAGCATCTATTGCTTCCTTTGGAGTCATTATCTCTTGTCCAAACAACTTCACACTACCTTGCTGAAGTTGATAAAGTCCGAATAATGCCTTTGATAAATCTGTTTTACCAGAGCCTAACAATCCTGCAACTCCAAGAACTTCTCCTTTATGAACGTTGAATGAAATGTTATGTAAACGATTTTTAACGCTTACATTATTCACTTCCAAAACAACATCATTCGATGCCTCGGAACGGGCTGGAAATAAGTCTTGAATATCCCTTCCTACCATCATTGAAACCATTTTGTCTTTCGTAACATGCTTCACTTTCTCAGAACCGATATATTCACCATCTCTTAGCACAACGATACGATCAGCTACTTGACTTACCTCTTCTAAACGGTGTGTAATAAAAATGATTCCTAATCCATTCTTTCTCAAATTGTCCATTAGATTTAGTAATGTCTGTGTTTCCTTATCGTTTAACGTAGCCGTCGGTTCATCCATAATTAATATTTCTGAATCAAATGATAACGCTTTAGCAATTTCAATTAATTGCCTTTCCGCTACAGAGCAATCAGAAATGAACTTTTCTGCTGGTAAATGATCAATACCAACCTTTTGTAAAACCTTTTTAGTCTCTTTATGCATTAACTTCCAATCAATTACTCCCGAAAACTTTCTTTTTTCGCGACCAAGAAATATATTTTCGGCTATTGTTAAATCTGTAATTAAATTAAACTCTTGGTGAATGATGCTGATCTTCAATTCTTGTGAATGCTTTGGATTCAAAATAGTAACTTCTTTACCTTTTATGTAAATACTTCCCGAAGTCGGACGATGAACACCAGCAATAATTTTCATTAAGGTGGACTTACCAGCACCGTTTTCTCCAAGTAGTGCAACAACTTCCCCTTGATTAACTGTTAAGTTGATATTTTTTAATACAGTTATTCCAGAAAATGATTTCACTATATTTTCCATATTCAATAAGGTAGTCATAGGTATCCTCCTTTCAAAACTAATATATAATGATAATTAGTAAACAACTCCACCTACTAAAATAACATTTGCATAAGCAGTGAATTCCCCTGAACGTACTACACCTCTTGCTGATTTCGTTCTTTGTTTAAAGTCTGTATGAGGAAGATACTCGATTTCAACACCTTCTAAACGAGCGAGTATTTCTTTTTGCATTTTTGGACTAACGGTTTTAATTTCTTCTGCCATAATGACCTTTTCAACCGATAAATCATCTAATACAGTATCTAACAATTCTAAGAAAGGAACCAAACCTTGCTTAAGTGCTAGGTCAATACGTGTGTTCACTTCCTCAGGTAACGGTAACCCCGCATCAGTTACAACAATTTCATCTGTATGACCAGTTTCAGCGATTAGTTTGTTTAATTCAGGGTGTAATATTCCATGTTTTTTCATTATTATGCCTCCATGTAAACGTTTAGATTTTATTGATAAAATTTTTCTCTATTAAATCTAAACCTAAATGTAAACGTTTAGATTTAATGAGAAAAAATTATAATACTATTTTCCTTTTACAAGATTCTCTTACATTTAAATGCGGTGTTAAGATAATTTCTCTACTCTTTCTCTCCTCTATATTCTCTTCCATAAGTTGATCGTATAAAAGCTGAAATGCTACTTCTCCTAATTGCCTCATTGGTCGGGATACTGTCGTTATTTGGGGCCGAGTAAAAGTTGCAATCTCAATATCGTCAAATCCTAAAAAAGATATTTCTTCTCCTAACTTCCAATTCATTTCTTGTATGGCTTTTAATGCCCCTATACTCATTAAGTTGTTACTTGAAAAAATCGCGGTTGGAGGAGTATCTAATTGTGAAAACTTTTTTGCAATTTCATAACCACTGTCTTCCCTGAAATCTCCATCACCTATAAACTCTTCTCGTATATCTAAACCAAACTCTTTCATCGCCTGAACATATCCATTATACCTTTCATAGCCGGGAGTTGTGTTTTGCGGCCCCCTGATGATTGCTATATCTTTATGCCCCTCATGAATCAGATGGCGAACAGCTTCATAGGCTCCCTCTCTATTTCCAATAATAACTGTATCAACCTGATAATTTTTTATGACTCGATCTACTGCAACAATGGGAACCCTCAAATCAAATAGTGGTTTTAACTGCTCTCCACTCTCATCTGCTGTCGTAACAACTACCCCATCGACTCCACGTTCGATAATATGCTGAATTAATTTTCGTTCGTTTATTTTAGATTCATTAGAACTACTCACCATTGTAAAATAGTCTTTTGCAATTGCCTTGCGTTCAACACCAGCAACAACCTCAGAAAAAAAAGGGTTACATATATCCGGAACGATTACAGCGATTGTTTTTGTTTCTTTTCGAACCATACTACGGGCTACCGCATTACGTACATAATTTAATTCTTTAATAGCTTGAACAATTTTTTCTTCTGTCGACTTTCTGACTCCACCTTGAGCATTAATTACTCTAGAAACAGTCGCAACAGAAACATTTGCCTTTCTTGCCACATCTTCAATCGTTGCCTTTTTCATGATCTCACCTATTTATAAACGTTTAGTTTTCCAAAAATGTAAACGTTTAGATTTAGGTATTATAATAGCATTTTTATTTTATAATTGCAATACATATTATTTTTTTTGGTTTTATCTTCTCCATAAAGCAGAATGATAACTTGTTTGATTTTTAACGATTTTTGAGATACTACTAGAAAAGTAATATCTCAAAGGAGCTTACAGACAGAAGGATTCAATCCAACTGTCTGGAATATTTTATCATCTTTAAAATTGGGATTCAAACTACCCGTATACTACTTCCCCATTAATATATGTTTCTACCACTTCTGTCCGTAAATCAAACGGATCACCGTCCCAAACAACGAAATCCGCATCTTTTCCTACTTCAATGGAACCTACTTGATTCTCTATCCCTAAATGTTTTGCAGCATTAATCGTAATTGCCTTTAAGGCTGACTCTTCTGAATAATTCCCATCTTTAACTGCATAAATGGCACTCGTCATTAAGTGTTCGATTGGTACAACGGGATGATCCGTCGTAATAGAAACCGGCACACCAGCCGCTTCAAGTGCAGGCAATGTATACCATCCCATCTCCGATAACTCCAGTTTTGAACGAGATGACATTGTTGGTCCAACAGATACTTTCACATCATGTTCTGCAATATAATCAGCAATTAAATGTCCTTCTGTACAATGTTCGATCGTAATTTCAAGATTAAATTCTTTTTTAATTCGTAAAACGGTCGCAATGTCTTCTGAACGATGTGCATGAACTCGTAATGGAATTTCACGTTTCAATACTTTGCCGATTATTTCTAACTCAAGATCACGTTCTCCTTTCCCTGCCGCCAACTTTTCTAAATAATTTTGCCCTTCCACAAGCTTTTTTCTTAATGTTGCTGCTACACCCATTCTCGTCATTGGCATTTTTCCTTTTGACCCATATACTTTTTTAGGGTTTTCTCCTGTTGCCGCTTTTAGGCCCGATAATGTCCGAACAGCCATTTGATCGACAATATTTCCGTACGTTTTTACGATGAGCATTTCCCCACCAATCACATTTGCACTCCCTGGCATTATTTGTACGGTTGTAACTCCACCTTTTCGCGCATCCATAAATGCTCTATCATTCGGATTAATTCCATCGATTGCCCGTATATGTGGGGTGACAGGTGAGCTCATTTCATTAAAATCATGCCCATCTTCCCTACCCCATCTTCAAATACTCCGAGATGTGTATGGACATCAATTAGCCCTGGTGTAATTGTTTTTCCTTGCATATCAAGAGTCTTGCAATCTACTGTTTCATCACTATTTATTTCTGAAAACTTGCCATCCTTCACTAGAAAAGAGCCATTTTCAATTATTTCGCCTGTACCCATGTATAATGTTGCATTTTTTACTATGTACATGAAACTTCCTCCAGTACCTTTTACATTTATTGTATCATTTCATTTTTTCATGTAAACAAAAGGAGTCAATCCTAAAAATTAGATCTGTTCATTTATGGAATTAAAAATAGAGTATCGTTATTCTCTTTTCTAGATGCTATCATGTTAGTTAAATAATATTTATCCATTTATCTTGTTTTTAAAAATTTGCTGAATAACAAGAAATAAAAGGAGTCCTATACATACAAAAACACCACCTACCCAACCGATATGGATAATGGAAATCCTATTAATGACTAACCCTCCAACTAGAGCTCCTAATCCTATACCTAAATATAAGGAAGAGGCGCTAAAGGACAGGATCATAGAAGCTTGCTTTGGGTTGAGTGAAATTAAGTGAGCATTTAATGCAGGATTTAATGCCCATGCAGCAAAGCCACACAACGCACAAATAAGTACTGATAATAAAATAATTAGCCAATTAACAGGAAACAACATCAACAAAGAAATACTAAACAATGTCATTGCAAAAAATAAAAGCGAAAGTATTAGCGTTTTTTTTGCACCATAACGATCTGTTCCATAACCTCCAGCAATGTTTCCAAAAATACTCCCTATCCCAAACAATACAAGAAACCAGCTGATCATCGTATATTCTATATTCGTCGTTTTTTGTAAAATTGGAGCGATATAGGTATAGAGCATAAATCCCCCCGTTGTTGACATGACACCCACAACTAGCGTTAACATCACATGAGTATTTAATGACATTAATCGTTTTTTGAGCGGAATATCGGCTTCCTTTTCCATGACGGGCAACAGCCAGTTTATACCAATAGCCGTAATGATGCCTATAATTGCGATAAATAAAAACGTTATTCTCCAACCAAAAGTTGTTCCAATCCACGTCCCAATTGGAACACCTAATATAATTCCAACTGTTAACCCTGCTGTGATAACCGATAGGGCTTTTCCTTTACTTTTTTGAGTAGCTAATTTTGAGGCTGTAGTCATGGCGATTGGTGTAAATAGCGCTGCACTTAATGCTGCTAAAATGCGAGTAATAAAAAGCCAACCAAACGATGGGACAATTACAGATAAACCATTTGCAATAGAAAAGAGAAGGATTGAAGTTGTTAATATTTTTTTCTGCTGTAAATGTGCTGTCAAGGTTCCTAATACAGGCGCTCCCAAAGCATAAGCGAAAGCAAAAACAGTCACCAATTGACCTGCCATAGAAATACTTACTTCAAGATCATGCGCAATACTTAGCAATATACCTGCAATCACTAAATCATCTGTCCCTATAATAAAGGTTCCCAAAGCCAATATGACGATACGGTATTTCAATCATACATCATCCTTTCGTTTGCATTTCTACTTTTCTCCAAAAAGAAAGGACGTCCTTAAGCTTTGATTCCGATTCTTTTAAAGTCTCTATTTGTTGTTGTGTGTTTTGTAGTTTTGCTTCATATAAAGAAATTGCCTCAGGTGCACATTTTATTATTTCATTACCTGGAATAGATGATTCACAAGATAAAATGGGACTAATTTCATCTGTTCGCAGTCCTAAGTCTAAGAATAATTGAATTGTTTTTACCCGTTCTACATCAGCTATATGATATTGTCGGTAACCATTTTCAAGCCTCTCTGGTAAAATCAATCCTTTCTTCTCATAATATCTTATCGAACGAATGCTAACTCCCGTTTTATTGGATAATTCACCTATAAGCAATAACATTACATCCTTTCTTTTTGTCTAATATAGGTTAAAGCATGACACTGTGGTAGGGTCAAGTAGAAAATGAGGAACCATATGTATTTCTCATTCAAAAAATATATACGAAAAAGCTCCCCAGTTTCACCGAACTAGAGAGCTTTCTATTTAACTCATTATGTACATACTCTTTATGACATCCATTTTGGTGGCATATTTTTATCCCAATAAACATCGCCTATTTCATGATGTGTTTCAAATCCATCTGTTCTTAAGTGATAATGGAAATTAAACCAGTGTCCTTCCAATGGACGGTGATCTCTGCGGACATGAAATTTAGCAATCACTTGCTTTTTCTCATAATCATACACATTAAAAATTCGCTCACCATACCCTTTTGCTGGGTTTTCAGTTATATCATAATAAGCAAGTTTATCTTCGCCAGCTTCTGCAAACATTAATTCCAGTTCCTCTTCAATCTTAGGCAAAATGACAGCTCGAAATTCATCCTCCACTTGACTAGCGATACGCGGGCCTAATTTTATAAGCGCTTGTTCTTTTGCCTTTTTAGTTAATTCGGTTATCTGGTCTTCTTCATATACGGCGTCATCAAAAGAATCATTTGCTACTTCCGTTTGGGCTAGGACCGTTTGTGTCACAGCTGCTTCAGAAGAAACAGTTGCTCCTTTGCTTTCCGCATCAGACGTAATATCAGTAGATGGAATATAGATTCCAAGTGTCATAATCGCTACTAGGACTACGGATACTTTTCTAAGCCACAATTTCATTATGTACTCTCCCCCTTTATTAGGGTATAAACGATTACTTAAATTTTATCATGCAAAAAGAAAATGTCTATCAAATTAGACATTTTTAATAAAAGATTAATATTTTAGTCACTTTCATAACACATGAAGTAAGGATTCATCCGAACAATATTTATTAAAACTGTTGTTTTCCGCTACAGGCGAACGCTTTCCCAAGGTCTACCGGCCTCCAACGCATAAGACGTGGCGTACTTAGTCTGCATCCCCCGTGCTATTCTAGTAGGAGTCGTCGCCACCTTTTGCTACCAGCAATTCATTTAGATTTAGTATTTTTATTCACGGACAACTGACCATAGAGTAAGTGTTATCGTTTGGATACATCGCCAATTATCTATTTATGATATTGATTTATTTAGTATAAATAAAGCTTTCATAGAAATGTTTGCCTATTACATAAGACAAACATTTCTAATTAGGAACCTTACTCTTTTCCTTTTTCTTCTACTATGTCATCAGGATTTGCTCTGTACACAAAAAATGACATAACTAACACGACAACTGCAAAGGCAATCGCAATAAAGTATACTAATTCTACACCCGAAACGAGTGCTTCATTGATCGTTAGCGGATCATTCGGATTAGCTGCCTTACTTAAAATATTTTGTTGTCTCGTATTCATAATACTAATAAATGCGGATACCCCTATCGCCCCCGCCACAGGCTGTAATGTTGAGACGATTGCTGTTCCATGCGGATATAGTTTTTTTGGTAGCTGGTTTAATCCGTTCGTCTCCGCAGGCATTAGCATCGCAGATATCGAGATCATCAGAATGATATAGCAAACAACAATAACCCAGACCGGTGTATCCATATTTATTCTACTAAAAACGACCATCGTTCCACATAAAAAAATACTTCCTGGAATCATTAATGCTTTCGGTCCAAGTTTATCAAATAAATGACCCATTACCGGCGATAATAAGCCATTTAGCAAACTTCCCGGCAATAGAACAAGACCGGCAGTTGCGGCTGATAATGCCAGTGGTCCTTGCATAAAAATAGGTAATATTATTTCTGATGCAAACATCGCCATAATGATAATGAAAAAGAAAATTACACCTAATGTATACATTGGAAACTTAAAAACACGAATATCCAACACTGGTTCCGGTAACTTTAATTGTCTCAAACAAAATAAAACTAAACTGATCAATCCGATAAGAATCGATAGGAAAACAATTGGTGCGAGGAAACCCGCCTCCTGATCACCAACAGAGCTAAATCCGAATACCACTCCTCCAAAACCAATCGTTGAAAACACAATGGATATCCAATCGATTTTTGGTTTTGTCACTTCTGATACGTTCAGTAAATATTTATATGCAAATAAAATAGAAAAAAGCGCAAACGGAATGACTGTTATAAATAAAAAGCGCCATCCTAAATATTCAACAATTACTCCAGATAATGTCGGACCTATTGCCGGAGCAAACATAATGACGAACCCGACAATACCCATGACTGCCCCCCTCCGATTGGGTGGGTAAATTAATAAAAATGTATTAAAAATAATTGGAACTAAAAGTCCAGTACCAATCGCTTGAAAAAAACGACCCGCTAATAAGATAGTAAAATTAGGTGCCACTGCACAAATTGTCGTTCCAATCGTAAATACAATCATTGTCGCAAGAAACATTTGCCTCGTTGTAAACCATTGTAATAAAATGGCTGACATTGGAATAACGACACCCATCATTAACATAAAACCTGTTGCCATCCACTGCACCTGCGGAACAGTAATAGAAAACTCTTTCATTAATGTAGTAAGTGCAATATTTAATAACGTTTCATTCAAAATGGCAAAAAAAGCACCGATGATCAGTGAGATCATAATAGGCATGACTTTCGCATTTGGATCATCGGCTAAAAATTCATATTTTTTTGGTGTATCGTTCATTATATTACTCCTCTTTAAGGTTAATTTAAGATAGGAAATAAGGATTAGCTATTAAGATTTACCGATACGATCTACATTTCATTCAGTCCTTTACAGTTAATCGACTTATTATACCATTTTTTTGTTTATTTTTTCCGATCTTTTTTAAAAAATTACACATATTTTACTTAGAAAATGATCAACCCTATCTATCTATTTTCACATGAAAAAATCCATGTAGATTAGCTCATAGCTTTAGTTGGAGTTGGCATCATTTGAGAACAATCCTTCCTCCATTCATTTCCTATGGTATAATAAAATTACACATACCAACAAGACTCTAATACCAATAGTATTTGAATACCGACAGTACTAATAATAAGTTATCAACTATTATATTGTCAAGAGGAGATTAATTAAATTGAGTAAAAAACGTTTAACGCGCGAAGAGAGTAAACGAGAAACACGAAACAAGCTGTTACATGTCGCAACAAAAACTTTTATGGAAAAAGGATTTTATGGAGCTTCCATCGATGAGATTGCTGAAGAAGCAGGATTTTCAAAGGGGGCTGTCTATTCAAATTTTGGTTCAAAGGAAGATTTATTCATTGCCGTATTTAGTGAACGGCTACAAAAGGATATTCAATCTATCAAAACTATTTACCAACAACAAACTTCATTGCTTGAGTATATGGAAGTGTTAGAAGAAAACTACCATAAAGAACTAAAAGAAAATAAAGCGTGGGGCGCATTGATGCTAGAATTTCTCATTTATGCGTTACGAGAGGAATCAGCCCGTAAAAAGCTAGCCCCAATCTTGCAAAAATCGCGAAAACAATCAGAAGAAATACTAATACACTTTGAAAATAAAGAAGAGAGTAATTTCCCACTCTCCCCCGAAAAACTATCCTTCTTATTATTAGCATTGGACGTTGGTACAAGTATTTTACATTTTGTTAGCGAGGAAGATGTTCCTGAGCATATTATTGTTGATGGGCTAAAGCAACTGCTTAAACTTGATAGTGAAACTAATTAACAAAACAGTGGATATTTGCTATACTTATGTTGAAAACTATATATTAGGAATACTACTAGGGGTGCCCTTATCGGGGGGCTGAGAGGAAATGAGCACATTTCTAACTCTTGTGAACCTGATCTAGTTCATACTAGCGGAGGGAAGTAGTTAGATGATTTTCTAGTCTATTTTTCGAAAGTTAACCAGGTTCGTGAGCGTCATGAAGCTGGTTTTTTCATGTTTATTTGATACTAACTTACCTCACCCTGTAAAAAAGAAAGGAGGAGGATCCTTTTTGAATAGAACTCGCATGCTTACAACGATGGCACTGCTAGTTGCGATTGGCACATTAGGCGCACAGTTTATTTGGTTCCCAGCCGGAATTGCCAAAGCATATCCTGTTCAACATGCGGTAAACGTATTGGCGGCTGTGATGCTCGGTACAGGTCCTGCTGTTATGATTGCCTTTGTCATTGGACTTCTTCGCAACATGTTAGGGCTTGGATCATTGCTCGCATTTCCAGGTGGAATGATTGGTGCCTTTTTAGCAGGATATTTATATCGTCGCTTCGGTAAAAAGTATTTTGCAGCAATGGGGGAAGTCATTGGAACTGGTATATTTGGCGCATTATTTGCTGTCCCTTTTGCAAAAATCCTAATGGGAACGTCATTTGGGGCATTCTTTTTTATTCCGCCATTTCTCGTTAGTAGCTTAGCAGGTGCTGGGCTTGCCCTATTTATCGTTTCACGGGTAAAATCGGAACAATTAATGAGTGTAAAACATGATTAAGAAGGAGCTAGATAGTGATGAAAGAAGTTGCTTGTTCTCTGACGATTGCAGGTACTGATCCAACTGGTGGTGCGGGAATTCAAGCTGATTTAAAGACTTTTCAAGAGTTGCAAAGTTACGGAATGTCAGTTATTACGTCTGTTGTTGCCCAAAATACGACAGGTGTACAAGATATTCACCATATTCCACTTGCCATGATTGAAAAGCAGCTGGATTCGGTTTTTTCAGATATGCCTGTACACGCAATGAAAACGGGAATGATTGCCAATATCGACATGATGCAAATCATTCAGAAAAAAGTTTCAGGTAAAGATATTCCTTTTATTATCGATCCTGTCATGGTTGCAACGAGTGGAGATGCTTTAATTAGTGATGATGCTAGAGATTATTTACGAGACCATTTATTACCACTTTGTACAGTTGTAACGCCAAATATTCCCGAAGCTGAATTTTTAACCGGAATGAAAATTGATACATTGGATACGATGAAAAAAGCTGCGGAGAAAATTGTTCATGAATATGGTGCGGGGGCTGCTCTAGTTAAAGGCGGACACCTCGTAGGCGATGCAGTTGACTTTTTATATGATGGTAATCATATGCATGAATTTACCGCAAGTCGTATCGATACAGTCAATACGCATGGAACAGGTTGTACGTATTCTGCAGCAATTACAGCATATGTAAGTCATGGTTTAACCCTTTATGAGGCAGTGGAAAAAGGAAAATATTTTGTTACCGAAGCAATTAAACAATCGTTTGATCTAGGTAGTGGAAATGGGCCGACAAATCATTGGGCAGTAAGGCTAGTTTAGGGAATTATGTGATATGTGCAGGGTTATGTGTTGGATTGGATTTTTGGTTATATGCCGTTTCCGAGGATTATGTGCCGATTTCATGAATTTTGTGCCGTGGAAAACGAAGATGTACTACATTCCAGAATAGTGAGCTACAAGAAATTGAGTATGTTTCATATGGGAGGTAAAAGTGGAAAAATGAATATAATTGAGCAAGTAAGAAAAAAACAGCCTTTGATTCACCATATAACAAACCAAGTCGTCATGAATTTTACAGCAAATGGCTTATTATCATTTGGAGGCTCCCCGATTATGGCAAAAGAAGTATCGGAAGCTCGGGATATGGCTACTATTGCAGATGGCGTATTAATTAATATCGGGACACTTGTTCAGCCTGATATTGAGGCAATGATTATTGCGGGACAAACAGCGAATGAACGGGGGATCCCTGTTGTATTAGATCCAGTTGGAGTCGCGGCAACCCCTTATCGAAAGCAAGCGATTAAAAAACTATTCAATAATGTTCAGTTTACAGCGGTAAAAGGCAATGCAGGAGAAATGGCACATCTCGTCGAAATCGCTTGGGAAACAAAAGGCGTCGAATCAATTGATGACGATATGAGCAAATTAGAAAGTGTAGCGCTTCAAGTGGCGGAAAAATATAATACGCTTGCTATTGTAACAGGAAAAATCGATGTAGTCGCTCAAGGAACCAACGTTAAAGTGAATGATACAGGCCATGAATATTTAACGCAAATTACGGGAGCCGGTTGTTTACTTGGTTCTATCGTTACTGCATGTTTAACAACAAATTCAGATCAGATAAAGGCTGTCTACGAAGCAGTACGTTTTTACGGTCAAGCAGCAGAACAAGCAGCTGCGAGAAGCGATGTCTTTGGAACGGGAACATTTTTGCCACATTTTATTGATGCGCTTGCTACAAAGGAGTAAGAATATATGGCAAACTATTTACGAAAATATTTTATTATGGGTAGCCAAAATTGTAACCGAGATCCAGAAAAAATTTTAACAGAAGCTATTGCGGCCGGAATTACCGCTTTTCAGTTTCGCGAAAAAGGAAATGGCTCGTTATCTGGTGAGGCCAAGATAACACTCGGAAAAAAACTGCGTGAGATTTGCCGTCAATATACGATTCCCTTCTTCATTAATGATGATGTCGAACTTGCTTCCGTGCTTGAAGTTGATGGAATTCATGTAGGACAGGATGATACATCAGTAGCGAGATTACGTGTTAAATTTCCGAATCTTGAACTAGGGTTATCTGTTTCTAATGAAGAAGAATTTAAAAAAAGTCCCATACATTTAGTAGATTATGTCGGTGCTGGTCCTATTTTTACGACAAGTACAAAAGATGATGCAAAGCCAGCTGTTGGAACAGAGTGGATTACGTTTTTACGAAACAAACACCGACACCTTCCAATTGTCGGAATTGGAGGAATCAATGAAATAAATGCTAGTCAAGTGATGGAAGCCGGGGCAAATGGAGTAGCAGTTATTTCCGCCATTACAAAAGCTCAAAATATAAAAGAAGTAGTAAAATCACTTTAACGTTTAAAAAACCTCCTTATGTCCAGCATAGGGAGGTTTCATTGGTTTGGATATTGGCACTTTTTGCTTTCTCACCAATTGTTGACAGCATGACAGCATCACTGGTACGTATTGAACTGTCGTGATAAAACTTGTTGCCTTTGGTGGAAGTCCGATCACCGTCGTTACAGTAACAATCATCCTTATCACTCTTCTGCTGCAGTTGATACTCAATAGGGATGAATACAAACAGCAGCAAATTAATATGGTTTTTCCTCTTCACATAAAGTGATGATTTTCTCTTTCGTGCTTTCCGCTTTAATAACGGATGACCGATTATAATGGCACTATTTTGTTCATATTTCATTCCGCTTTGAAATTAGAAAAAATCGGTTAAAAATGTTTGTGTTTTAGGAATCATTTTTTCTAACAGTTCAATTGATGCTCTATCCCCTTCAAGAAGACCATATTCAAACAGTTCAGTCGGGCGTTTATATCCTAAACATATCGCAACAAGCTGTTGAATAGAACATTTGATGTTGCCGTCACCTTTCCCTTCCATCTTTGTTACAAATGTTTCACCACTGTCACTTCGAATTACATACACACCATTATTATCTAGTAAAAATTCATCTTCAACCTGCAGTTGAACAACTCCATCAACAGGAAAAATATATTGTTTTAAAAACGCTAAAACATCAACAATACGGGCCATAAAATAAGGTTCAACTTCTTGGTCAAATGTAGGGTCGTCGATCATATATGGAAGTAAATCATTTTCTGGAACGGTTAGTTTTACCTTCTCAGCCATCGAATCGTGATTGGAAATAAATTCATATAATACATGCTGTCCATTTATCGATGTATAAGCTACTTCTTTTGCCGTAAAAATATCATCTTTTACTTTATAGATAATATACCCTTCTGCGGCATCTACATTATTATAAGCAATTGCAACTTGAGCCTCTTCGTCAGTAAGTACTCGTTGCTCCCACCACTTTTTATCACGTTCAAGCATTCCATTAAATTTACTTGCATATTTCGTATATATTTCTTGTAAAAGTTCTAAGTTCCGGTTTCTTCTTATGTACCCATTTCCATCCCATTTACGTTTTAGTCTCTCTATCGGGATCGTATAATTTTTATTTGAAAAAGCAAGTTCCCATCCATACTTCCGATAAAATCCAACATGGAACGGGTGCAAATAAGATATCGTTTCTCCTGCTTTTTTCATTTCTTGCAATGAATGCAATAACAGCTTTTTTGCGATTCCCTGCCTACGATATTCAGGCCATGTCGCAACTGAACTTACTCCACCCATTTTTAACGAAGTGCCATTGATTAAAACACGTAAAGGAATATGATGTAATTTGCCAGCTAATTGGTCATCAACTATATATCCCCAAATCTCATGCCGTTCCGCCTCTTTTTCCTTTTTCGCAAATTGATCAGGATTTAAATAATACTGAAAAGCAAATTGCGATAAGGAAAAAATATCTTTATAATTTGCTTTCGATAATCGCCTAATCTGTCCCATTTACTCCCTCCTAATTACTTTTAATGATAAGTATAAACGAAAAAGAAAAAGGTCTCCATCAACAAGGAGGTGTCGATTTGACCTTTTCTTTTAAACTTTATTCATGCCTTAATGCATCAATCGGACTTAATTTTGACGCCTTATTTGCTGGTAAGATTCCAAACACAATTCCGATTAGTGCCGAGAAGCTTGCTCCAATCATAACGACAATTGGACTAACGACCGCTGTAAATGGTAAGAACTGTGAAACGATTATTGTAACAAGCATGGCAATCCCGATTCCGATAAGGCCACCTAGCAAAGTAATCGTCATCGCTTCAATTAAAAATTGAAATAAGATTCTTTTTCTAGTGGCTCCGATTGCTTTCCGAAGACCAATTTCACGTGTACGTTCTGTAACAGAGACGAGCATAATATTCATTACACCGATTCCACCAACTAAAAGAGAAATTCCTGCGATACTGCCAATAACTAATGTAACAATTTTATAAAAGGAAGCAAATTCCTCCTCATATTCACTCATATCCCAATATGTGTACTCGCCATCTTCTAAATTTTTTATTTCCGATAAACGTGTTGCGGCCAGATCAGCTGTTTCCGTTAATGTCTCTGCACTTGCAGCTAAAACTTGAACTTGTTGAATTTCAGCAGCACCAAACATCATACCATTTAATGTTCGTGGCATTAGTGCTTCTCCATCATCTCCCCAGCGATATTCGGGTGGGGTAGTAGATTTATACACTCCAACAAGTTTATACGGATTACCACTTATTTCAACAATTTCTCCGATAATATCTTCATCTTCTTTAAATAATTTATCCCTTGTAAAGTCATCAATCATCACAACCCGATTCATATTATCATTATCTTGCATCGTAAAAGGACGACCTTCTACCATTTCGATGTTTTTGCCGTAAAAATAATCACGTCCAACCCCAACGATTTGTAACTCTATTTGTTTTTCATTATGAAACAACGTTCCCCAACCATGGTTTATTCCCATTGCTACTTTTACACCAGGAAGTTGTTGGATTTCTGCTAAATCGTCAGCAGTTAATTCTGGTTCAACCCACATCATTTCAGATCCGTCATCCGTTGGGAATGGCTCATAATACAGCTCGATTACATTTTTATCATCACCAAATAATTCGTCCGTTAATTGGGTTTGTGCACCTGTTCCTATCGCAACGATAATGATAACCGCGCAAACACCAATAATAATCCCGAGCATCGTTAGAATGGAACGAATTTTGTGATTCCAGATAGAGGATAACGCAATTTTGAAACTTTCGAGTATGTTCACGCACTATGCCTCCGATCTTCCGTAATTTTGCCATCCCGAAGAAAAATAATTCGATCTGCATATGCTGCAATTTCTTCCTCATGTGTAACAAGGATGACTGTCTTCCCTTCTTGATTCAGTTGCACGAATAATTCCATAATTTGTTCACTCGTTTTGGAATCAAGTGCTCCAGTCGGCTCATCCGCAAGAATGATTTCCGGATCATTAACAAGTGCTCTTGCGATACAAACCCGTTGTTTTTGCCCACCAGATAATTCATTTGGTAAGTGAGTCGCCCTGTCCCCTAATCCTACCTTTTTAAGCATTTCTTGCGCTCTTTCTACTCTTTCTCGTTTTCCGACATCTGCATAAACTAGTGGAGCTTCCACATTTTTTAATGCATTTTGTCTTGGTAACAGAAAGAACTGCTGAAATACAAACCCGATATGCTTGTTACGTAAACCTGCTAATTGATTTTCATGAAAGGAGTTTATTTTTTCTTCATTTAGCTCATAAGTCCCTGATGTAGGCGGATCAAGAAATCCAATAATATTCATTAACGTTGATTTACCTGATCCCGATGGTCCCATAATTGCGATAAATTCGCCGTCTTTAATTTCCAAATCAATATCATGGAGAACTGGAACTGTTAATTTACCTGATTGATAGATTTTATTAATTTTATTCAACTTCATCATATGAAGCCACTTCCATTCCATCATGCATCTCAGGAGTCGGACTAATAACGACAAGTTCACCTAATTCTACACCATCTTTAATCTCAGCAAATTCGTCATTCATATTGCCGACTTCGACATCACGTTTTTCCAAGATTCCATCTACTAACACATACACAAAAGGAGATTCTTCCACCATATCAACATCAGCTTCCCCAAACATATCATCCATTATCTCCGTATCTTCCTCGCCCATATCCATCATCATATCGTCCATTAGTGCCATATGTGGAACGACAAGTTTCTTCTTATCTCCACCCACACTTACTTCAAGAGAAACATGGAAACCTTGACGGAGGTCTTTCGTATCATCGGTAATTTCTACCTTAAATGGATACATCGTTACATTACTTTCTCCACCCAAATCCATATCTCCTGCTCCATCACTTGTAGGAAACTCTGAAACCGATTCTACGCTTCCTTTCCATTCTCGATCTTTATACACCTTTGGTCGCACAATTACTTTTTGATCTTTTTTAATCTTAACTGCATCAAATTCACTCATTGTCCCAATTACTTTATACGGATCATCTGAGATAATGTGAATGATCGGCTCTGTCGCTCCTTCTTCTGTTCTTTCCACATTTTTATTTACTTTCACAACTGTCCCACTCATCGTACTTTTGACGGTTAGTGCTTGTCTTTGTCTATCTAATTCATTAATTTCAGCTTGTGCAGTAGCTTCCTCCGCCTTTGCATTTTCTACTTCAAGAACTAGTTGATTCCTTTCATTCTCTAATTCACGAATGCTCTCATTCGTAATGACAACACCCTCTTCGTCGTCACTTTGACCATTATTCATATCTTTTTTCATTTGTTCGATTTGTTGTGCCAATTGATTTACTTGGTTTTGTATCGATGTTGTATTATTTTTTGCCATATCACGGGCTCTGACAGCAGCATTAATGTCATTTTGGATTTTCGCCTCGTCATACCGGAATAATGTATCATCCTTTTTTACCTTTTGGTTTTCCTTCACCAAAAACTCCTTTATTTCACCATTTTCCGGGTCGGCATAAATTTTTTGTTCATTTTCAGGTACGATTTGACCAGTCACTAAAATTGTTTCATCTAATGCTTCCTCTGTTACTTTTTCTACAAGCACTGGCATATCTTCTGGGCTTTCTCCTTCAACCGAAGTAGCTCTGACTTTTACAAAATAAATAACTGCCATGATGATAATAATTGCAAGTACACCTACACCAATTAAAATCTTTATCTTTTTACTCACTTACCTTTTCCCCCTACTTTCCTACATTGTATTAAATAAGTAATACACTAAAATTAAAAAAACACATATCAATATGTGTTACTCTACTAATACACTTTGATCCATTATAATTGCTAATCGGATCAATTGCAAGACGAAAAAATAGTTTAATCGTTTTTTTACTCTATTTTAACAATGGGTAAAAGGAATGAATCTTTTGTCACAACATAGGACTTAAAATTAAATCATTGGTAATATCGGATCAATTGTTAATCATTCAATCGAACTATATCCTTTAAAGATTTCATTTGGCTGGAACATAGATTGCTAAAGAAAAATCCGACCAATGGTAGCTGCAGTTAACCCGCTCAGGAGTAACTTCACGAAGGTAATGTATTTTTGCCTTTAAACTAGATCGTTTATTTATGTCCCAGACTCAATATAATTTGCTTGTATTTACTTGGAATTGCTTTTTTATCTCCGTCTCCTAATCACCTTACTCGAAATAGCAACTCTTTTCGTAGATTGCTTTTAAGAGGAGATCAATTTGCGAATGAGTGATTCGTTCCAACGATAGTTCAGGTAAATGATTGGGATCAAAAAAAGCGACATCAGATGTTTCCAAACCCTTTTCTAGATGACCACTTTTATAGTCACAAAGAAAACATATTTTATAAATATGGTATGGTGAAGGTGGATGAGGATGTTTTTGTCGATCAAATATCGCCAAAACTCGTTTCACTTCTACCTCAATTCCCGCCTCCTCTTTAACCTCTTTTTTCGCAATTTGTGCTGGTGAGATGCCGATATCAGCCCATCCTCCAGGAAGTGACCATTTATTGTCCGCTTTTTCTTTGACGAATAATAATTTCCCTTCCTTTAACACGATACCTCTAATATCTATTTTCGGTGTCGCATAACCTGATTCGTTCGTGAATAAAGTTGTTAATGTGCCCATTTCTACATGAGTATAGGTGGAAAGAATTTCTTTGCTTAGTTCCCGTAATTCTTCATAACGTTCCTTATCATACTCGTCTTTTGTATAAGTAAGACCTGTTTGAGCGATTGCTTGTATTTTTTTTGCCCACTCTAGCCAATTATATGAATGCTCCATCCCTTACCTCCTTAATTTGAACGTTTTCTAGATGTTTTCTATAAAATTATGGCGTTTTTTTACTTTTATTATATTAGTTAGTAATTTCAGAGAATATCCGATATTATTTATCCAAATTATAACATATATGTTAAATGACTCAAACTAACTTTATAACTATTTTACTTTTCCCACCAAAAAACAAAGAGCAGGTTCCCCTGCTCTCTGTTATTTATTATTCTCTGCAAAAACACGCATGGCATCACACATAAATTGTGCCAATCCTTCACCGTATGCATCAATATTTTTTGTGAAACGTTCATCGCTTATATACATTTCCCCTAAACCTTTAAACGCTTCTAATGTGTAATTCCCAATTTTATTTAAATAAACCCACCATTCTTCAATTGCTTGTTGCGCTTCAACCGATTCAGCTGGGAAATATCGAACTTCGGCTAATTTAGTATAGACTTCTTCAAACGCTTCTTCCATATTCCGTTTTTCATTCTTTGATAAGTTAGCAATTTTCGCTTTCGACGCATCTATTGCTTCATCTCCCCACCGTTCACGTGCCTCTTGTTCAAACTCATCCTGATCAAAATTAAATCCCGCAAACCTTTCTTCTTTCGTCATTTCAATTTCTCCTTTCGAAAATGCAATCGTTTTATCGATCGTTTTAATTAATATGTCTAGATGCTCACGCTTTTTTAATAATACCTTTTTATGCATTTGTAATGCTTCAAACTGACTAAATGCTGGATTTTCCATCATCGTTCTTATTTCTTTTAATGGAAAACCGAGCTCCCTAAAAAATAAAATTTGTTGCAACTGTTCTAAATTTCGTTCAGAATATAGACGATACCCCGATTCTGTTATATTATCTGGTTTTAATAAACCAATCTCATCGTAATAATGGAGTGTGCGTACACTAATTCCTACTAACTCAGCTACCTCTTTCACCTTCAACGAAAAACACCTCCTATTACTATCTTAAAGTATGACGTAACGTAATAGTCAACATTTTTACTATGGAAAGGGCGAAAGAAATGATTAAAATTCTTGCAGTTGATGATGATATAAAAATTTTAAATCTTGTCAGTATCCATTTATCTGGAGCTGGTTATACCGTCATTAAAGCAAAAAACGGTGTAGAAGCACTTGATCTGATCGAAGACGAATTCCCTGATCTTGCAGTCGTCGATGTTATGATGCCAAAAATGGATGGATATACATTAACAAAAAAGCTGCGTGAGTTGGATATTCCAGTTCTTTTATTAACGGCTAAAGGAGAGCTTGAAGATAAGGAAAAAGGGTTTATAGCTGGGTCTGATGATTATGTTGTGAAACCATTTGAACCGAAAGAAATACTATTTCGTATTCAAGCAATTTTAAGGCGTTATGATAAATCGGTTGATCCATTCATCGAAGTCGGTTCGATGAAGATTAATCGACAAAGCTATGAAGTAATGATTGGTAAAAAGACATTATTTTTACCCTTAAAAGAATTTGAATTGCTATCTGTCCTTGCATCCCGTGTGAATCATGTGTGTACGAGAGAATTTCTTATTGAACGCGTTTGGGGAATTGACTTTGAAGGTGACGATCAAACGTTAAATGTCCACGTAAAAAGAGTTAGAGAAAAATTGCGTCCCCTTTCTAGCGATATTTGGATTACAACAATACGCGGCGTCGGCTATAAACTTGAGGTGGAATCCAAATGAGATCCTTATACGGAAAATTTCTTTTTTTCACACTCAGTATTATGCTGTCTAGCGCCCTGCTTTCCTTTTTAGTCGTAAACACGTATTATCATCAACAATTAAAAGAACAAAATGATACAAAAAATATGAATATCGTCAAAAACATTATCCATTTTATTGAAAAAAATGAACACATCGATTTGGACGATTTTTTAACTACCGAAGCTAGTGTCGGTTATAAATTAATTCTTGTCGATGAAAAAGGACAAGCGACTTTATATGGTGATGCCTTTCGGGAAAATAACCTTTCGGATGAAGTAATTAAAAACGTACTTCTTGGAAAGGAGTATCACGGGATGAGGGATTTACCGAAAGAAACTTTTTTCACCGGCTTTTTTTCCGATGAAACAGCTAACACAGTTGGTACTCCCTTTCAGTTTGATGGAAAAACATATGGTCTTTTTCTCCGTCCAGATATTAAATTACTATTTACGGAAATACATTATTTACTTGCTGGAATGTTTGTCTTTATGGCAATTATTAGTTTAATTGCGATGTTATTTGTCGCACGTAAATTAATTCAACCAATATCGGAGCTCACCATTGCCACAAAGAAAATTGGCGCGGAACAATTTTCGGTTACACTTCCGACAAGTCGGGGTGATGAAATTGGAGAACTTGCTATCAGTTTTCAAAAAATGGCGAACCAATTACAAGAGTCGGATCAATTGAGGAAGCGGTTCATTAATGATGTTTCCCACGATTTTCAAACACCATTACAAAATATAAAAGGATATGCTGCACTTGTAGCTAATAACGAATTAAGTAGTGAAAAGCTCCATCAATATGCCAGAATAATTCAAGCGGAAACGGAACGACTTTCCGTACTAACGAAGCAGTTATTATTACTTACTTCTCTTGATTCTTTAACAGAACAAATGGATGTGGAACTATTTTCTGTAAGTAGTCAATTAACAGAAGTGCTACAGCGTTATAGATGGTTAATGGTGGACAAAAACATTTCGCTAACAGCAGAAATTGATGATATAACTATGTGTGGCAATCAAGCCTATATAGAAAAAGTTTGGGAAAATCTGTTATCAAATGCACTGAAATATACTACTACTGGTGGAATGATTGATATTACATTAACCGAGTCAAGTAATGGTGTTATTGCTACTTTTAAAGATAACGGGATTGGAATTCACAAAAATAACATCCCACATTTGTTTGAGCGTTTTTTCAGAGTCGATGATGCACGACATGCTGAGATTGAAGGCACAGGTCTAGGGTTAGCCATCGTTCACCAAATTGTTTCCCTTCACAGCGGCAAAATCGACGTAACGAGCATCATTGGGAAAGGGACAACTTTCACCGTTTATTTGCCTAAGAAGTTTCAAAATGCTGATCCATCTGCATAAACTACTTGTAAAAGTAATGATCGGAGAAATGAGGCTGGGACAAAAGTTTTTTATCCAAGGGAAATCCGAACAATAGTTGTTGCATATAATCTGTTCCGGAAATATACTTCGCTTTCACCACAGGGCATAAGGGCGACATCTGTTCAATCTGCGCTATCGCTTGTTTTCACAGTGTCTCCTTTACCGCGGGCGGCTGGTGAGTCTCCTCGTGCTAACGCACTGTGGAATCTCACCGATGCCTCTCCCTCCCGCGACGCACAGGACGTGCTAGTGTCGAGCGTTGGTCACAAACGCTTTTAGATGGGACGAACGAAGTGCAGTCCCAGGACGTGACCGCTTTTAGCCGACCAGGAGTCTACGTATATTTCCTCCACTTAGGTCTTATATTGTTCATCTTTAGATTTGATCGTTCTAGTTATGTTCCAGCCTCAACGGGAAAAGTTTTTAGTGGTATGTTTTATGGAAATAGAGGAGCAATCTTTTCCTCATTTGTAACCTTCTGTTCATGTTCCGTTCATGTTCGGAATATATGATAAAGATAGATATTTACAGGAGGTATACAAAATGCATGATGTTTGGAGTAAACGACTTATCCGATTTGCTGCAATTTTTGGTTTAGTTGGGGCAGTGTTAGGATCGCATATGGCAGGAGCAGGATCCCTTGCATTTCGACCTGTTCATGCACATATTTTAGTAGTTGGATGGTTATCATTATTTGCTTGGGGAATTTATTATAAAGCATTTCGTGTGAAAGCTACTAAGTTAATGGCAGCACAAGGCTGGAGTGGTATTATCGGTGCTGCTGGGTTATCAATCGGGCTATGGTTACAATATTTACAACCATTCGGCGATGCAAAAGCAATCATTTTGCCAGTATATATCGGTGGAGGAGTTATTTTATTACTAAGTTTCTTCTTGTTTGTGCTTATCACGTTCACTGGTGAAGCCGATAAAAAACAAATATAATCGTGGAGTTTTTGTGCTAAAATCAGGAGACTATGCGATTATATGCCGTGCAAAACCACTTTAGTTTTTAAAAGTAGTACTAACCATGGTTGGTCAGTACTACTTTTAGTTTTTCACCCTGTCATACAACTGAAGAATTTATTTCAGATAACCGCCTGATAGTAATTGCTACCCCATATTATGAAACAACAGGATAGAAAAATTTACGGTTAATGTTAGCCATTTTATTTAAGCATTTTGTAAAGCTTCTTTTATACTGTCAACCGTAATTTTTGTATGAGATGCATTCCAAGCCGCCTCTTTATTTTTCACGACGAAAAGCTGCGGCGATTGGTGGCGAATCCCTAAATCTTCCGCAATTTGATCCGAAACTGGACGAGATTCTCTCACCTTAACGAAAAACGCATCAATTTTTCCACCGTCTTCTTGTAAAAAAGTATTGAACTGATCAAATGCATCCGCACTTATTGGACATGTTGTACTTTGTTTAAACAGTAAAACAGGCTTCTCTCTAGAAGCTTCCCAAACTTCAGTTAAATCATCTATTTCTACTAGTTCTTTTAATGCCATGTAAAATCCTCCTCATCAATTTAACTTTCACCTTCATTTTAAGGATAAATGCAGTTTGAAACAAATAATTCGTTTGGGTATTATTATTTATTACGAACAGATAGTAAATACTTTCCATTTACAATCAGAAGGACCAGCGCCATCAGAATAACCGAAAAAAGCTGGGAATGTTCCGAAACTAGCGAATATATGGTTGAACCGACAATGGCAAATACTAAAATGCTATTTAACAAATTGTGCGATTTGTACAACCCGTGCATAATGATATACTTTTCTCCATCATCGGCTTCATCTAATAGCTTTTCTGTGAATTTTGGATCTGAAATCTCTGGAATATTACGTTCCGGATGAACAACTTTCATTAAATGCATCATGAAAAAAGTAAATAAATAACTAACGAGGGATAAAATTATTCCGATAATAATCAGTACTATATTTTTTGATGCTATTAGGGCGAAACAAAGAGCTAGTAATACAATAACGGAACTCGACTGAATTAATAAAGAATAGTCGTTAAACTTCCTATATTTTATAACATCTACTTCATCTTCTTCATCTCCATGAAACTCCATTCCACTTAACTTCTTAATTTGTATATGGAAAAGTAAACTTACCCCCAATAATATTGCCACTACTACAAATAGTCCAATCACGATTATGTTGGCGTATTTCTCAACATGTAAACTAGGCAAAGTTAACAGTAATAATACTCCAACAAACCCTACTACCCCACCTATTAATAATTGCTTTAATGTTTTCATTTACAATTCATCCTCCTCAAAGAAAAATATATTTTCAATCGGCTCATTAAATACTCGTGAAATCCGGACGGCAATTAATAAGGAAGGCACAAATTCTTCCCTTTCAATTAGACTTATTGTTTGCCGCGAAACCTTTGCCATTTTTGCTAGTTGAGTTTGATTTAACCCGTCACGTGCACGGAGTTCTTTAAGACGACTTCTCATATGACATCACCTCTTCCCTCAATTGTAAAGTATATTATTATTTTTGACAACTATATTCGTCAAAAATAAACGTTTATTTGTCAATTGTATAAGTTGTTAGTAGATGTGACTGACAATGTTGTTTATTTCCTAGCATAAAAAAAAGACTGTCTTGAAAATAAGACAGTCCTCTTGTTATTCACTTTTTACTGCACATTTACGGGGATAAACCTCTTCGGTCAACCCTCACAGCGAAAGAAAAACTGCTTAACAGCCGCCCAGTTGGCTAAAAACGATCACGTTCTGGGCCTAGGACTGCGCTTACTTGTCCGATCGAAGAGCATTTGGGACTGCGCTAAATGCTCGTCCCATCAAAAAGAGTTTGCACTTTCGTTCGTCTCAACGGAAAACGTTTGTACCGTACACCGACACTAGACCGTCTTGTACATCGCAGAAAGCAAGTATATTCCGTTTGTGGGGAGTAGGAAGTGCTATAAATGAAATCGACGATTAAATTCCGCTTTAAATATTTTATCTGCGAACATATACACACCAATAATCGCTAGGAGAGAAAACAACGTTACCACTGAACTCGGCCAAAACAATGTCGATATACCAATTGCATAGAGTATTAGTGGTATAAAACCGACTACAATTACCGACATAACATAGCCCATATAGGCATTAACAAACATTTTTTCTGTAGCTATTTTAAGACTGATTAAAAACGTTCCTAATAAAATAATAATGGGAATCACAATATTAACAGACCAACGCTCAAAGCCAGAGTTTAAATCGATGACTAAAAATAAAAATGACAATGCAAATATTTGTAAATGAATTTTTGATCCGAAATTTTTCCTTGAAATAATTGTATGCCCAATCAACACCCATAAATAAAATACGATAACCAGTACATAAATAAACCATAGTGTTGGTTCTTTTTTAATTGTTAATAAATTAATTAGTGTGCACACACTAGTAAAAATAATGGTTAAAAATAAAAACACTTTACATTTTATATTTTTTCTAGCATCATTATAATTATAATCAGGATATAAACTCGATTTATAATTATGATTCATTCTTCTTAAGCATAATGGACATTTTTTTAAATATTTATCCAAATGAACATGACAGTTTTTACATGTAGGCATCATTAACACCCCATTCATTCGATTCTATTGTGACATCAATATTTGCTTCTTTAACCAAAAAACTAAAAAAACTCCTAATAATATCCGTTTCCATAATACGACGTGTAAATGTAATAGTTAATTTATTATTTACTGAACAAATGCCACAATTAATCGGACTTTTAGCCGTTGGATAATTAACAATTTCCATTCTTTCTACATGAGTTTGCATATGAGTAGGCAAAGTAATGTTCCCAAGATTTGATAATGTCATCGTTTTTTTACTATCACCTAAATTATTAAATGAGTATTTTAAAAATAAATGCTTAATAAGCAACGGAACCATCTTAATCCAAATGCTTTTTTCTAAATGAACATTATTTGATATATTATTTTGTAAGTTTTTCTTACTCGTTTTTTCATTAAGTTGGTGAACAACTTCAGCCAACAAGTCCTGAAATGAAACGTCTTGATTTACAACTTTACCAACATTAATAACAGCGAAAAAATTTCTTAATGTTTTAGAAGGAAACAATTTACGTAAATTTACAGGTACAGCTATTACAATGTTTTTTCTACTTTTTATATATGAATTGTTTTCTCTATAAATACTGTAAATTAATACAGTTATTAAATACGCTGTAATTGTCGCCCCATGTTCTTTCGCTTTCTCATTTAATAATTGAGCGTCCATTGTTCCATGGATGGTATTATTACCTCTTTGTTTGAACTCCGTCCCTTTTAACTGATATGTCTTTTCAGATTTAGCTCGTTTAATAAACAATGGATCATAATATCGAATATAACTATCTTCTATCTCACTACTCTCGATATTATCTTCTGGCAATAATATAGTATCCTCACTATCTATTTGCTCCCCTTTTAAAAGTAAGTATTGGAAAACTAACGTTTTTAAAAACTCAACAGCACCCGAACCATCTGTTAAAGAGTGAAATATCTCCACTGAAATCTTTTTATTAAAATAAACTACACGTAGCAGACTACCATCTGTTGTTGGGTGACATGGATAATGTTCTTCCTTTTTTACTTCTATACTACTTTTTTTAATATCTAAATAATTCCAAAATGTACCTTTATGTAATTGAACGTTAAAGATTGGATAGCGCTGAATAACAATATTCGTCGCTTTTCTTAAAATATATTCTTGAATCTTATCTGTAAGTACCATTGAAACGCGGAAAATAGATGTGTTCGTTTCATTTCTAACCGCTGGAAATATTTTAGCCGCATTATCCAGTTTATACCAATTATTCATTATCAATTTCCTTTCCACCAAGCAATAATACAAAACATGGGGAAATTCCTCTCTGTGAAAATGGAATCTCTTCAAGCTATTTTATCAACAAGTAGTATTATCGTTCATTATAGTGCGTGTTCAAAAAGGGGGATAAAAGGACCGAGTAGTTCCACTTACCGGACTTTTTGAACAACCTTTTATAGAAACTATTAAATTTATACTTATTCACTTTCAGCACTAATAAGTGTACTACATATTGATATACAATTATAGTCATGAAGGGAGCCTATACACTAAAATTTTTTTTACTTGCTTCATAACACTATATGAAAAGTTCAATTACATAAAGAAGACTTGGTTCAGTATGGAGTTTCGACGCACAGGACGTGCTAGGGCAAACGTTGCGACAATGCTTTACGGTGGGACGAGCATTTAGCGGAGTCCCAGGACGCTCGAGTTCTTAGTTTGCTTCATTTCTCCGTCTGAACCTTAGTCGCACTTATTTCGGAGCTTGGCAAATAAATGATAATTTATTTATTTGCATAAGTGCAACATCACTTCTGACTTCGCTCCTAGCTCGTCAGTCAGTGTGTTTGCTTTAGCGGCACTTATCTCCCGCCTATAGAGGCGGAGTTTTTAGTAACGCCGCGGAGATAAACGAAAGTTTGAGATCATGCTTATCTTTATCGTATCAACAAAAAAGATTGCCTCATTCATGAAATAAGACAATCTTTTTTTTATTCGTTTTTTACTTCGGCTACAACTTCTTCGACTTCTTGTCGGGACATTTTTTTCTTCCCATCTTCCATCGCTTTTAACGTGCGTTTTGCTAGTGCTAATGGGATTTTACAAAATAGTGTAATCGTTCTCGTTTTTATATCTTGTAAATATAAATCACCTAAACGTAAATTTTCATGTGCATATGCAAATACATCATCACGAGTCCAGCCTTCGGGAATAAAACGTACACCACGTTCTGCAAAATCTTCATGCTGGTTACGCAAAATATTTACAGCCTGTAAACCTCTTCCGAAACCAATTGCTAAATCATGATCTGTTTCTGTTCCGTCATACCATTTCCAAATATCTGACAGCATGACACCAACAAGTCCAGCAACATAATATGTATAATCATCAAGATCTTCTTTCGTTTGAATTACCCAATCTTTTTTCACCCAATCAGCCATTCCACCGGCCATTTCAGCTGTTGCTTCTTTCACTTTACGAACAATGCCTGTTGGGCACACATTAATCCAATCTCCTAGACGAATCGTTACTTCTGGTAAATCTTCTTTATAAGGTGTAATAAGGCTTTGATAAGCGGTCTCATCAAATTCACCTTCAGCAAGCAAAAGAACTTTTGTTTCTCTTAATAAGTGTTCTTTTACTTTTGCCTCCATTGTTTCATGATCTTCTATTTCATCGATCGCACGCATACATAAATATGCCGAACCGACCGTTAATCTTAATTCACGCTTTAGTAATGTAATCGGTATATAAAATGTTCTACTTGTTTCCTTTAATACGTGCATCGCATCTTTTTCTAATTTAGCCTCGTTCCTCAAGTTACCGTTCCTCCTTATTGGGGTTATGTTAAGTATATCAAAGAATGCTTATTTTTTCTTATGTTATCGCTTGTTTTCACGCATTATTGTTCGTGTTTTTATCATCCTACGATTTTTAACATATTTTCAATCTTTTTTAGATTTACTTCTACCCAAAAATAACATATAATCCAATCATTACATCATACTGAAAGGAATAATGATATGAAAAATAAAGCAATCATTTCTTTTAATAAGATTAATCGTGCTACCATTCCACATTATTACGACTACGCTATTGCTATTGAAAAAGTGATTGAGGCATTAACAAAGCGAACTGGAAATCTTTATAACATTTATTCGTTTGAAGAAGATTGGGAAATGATATATAGTGCATTGGAGCAAATGTTACAAAATAAAACGGACGACATAGAAGTAATTTCCCCTATTTTTGATCATATTAGTAGTAGAAAGATTCATGGTTCAGATAGTGAAGGCTATTCGATCACACCTTCCGAGTCGAATAATTTATTATATTTTCCAACATATGATGTTGCTTATGCAAACATACAAATCTATCAAAGCCATGCTGATTATCCTCATGATTTTATTTTTGCTCAAGATGACGAAAGTGTTGTAACTTTCATGAAAGAAATGGTTGAAAAGACACGTTCATTTATGCTAGATGGGATCACTGTTTTAACGGATACAGAAGATGGGCTCGAACGGTCGCAAGAAGAAATTACAAATCAAATTCAGCGTGATGATGTTTTATTAGAAGAAATCGTGAAAAGAGATATTTTTCGCTCCATTGATGAATTTTTCTCAAAAAGTGGGACATTTTTCAAAACGTACAATATTCCATATAAAAGAGGAATATTGCTCTATGGCAATCCTGGTAATGGTAAAACTACTCTCGTTAAATCAATTGCTGGAAGTGTAAAAGCACCCGTTATTTACTGGCAAATTACCGAGTTTACATCGAGTTATTCGATTGATGAAGTGTTTCAAACAGCCAAAAAAATGGCACCTGTCATATTAATTATTGAAGATATTGATTCCATGCCACATGAATCCCGTTCTGTCTTTCTTAATGCATTAGATGGTGCGACATCTAAAGATGGAATTTTTCTTATTGGAACGACCAATTATCCGGAAAGAATTGATCCAGCACTTATTAATCGAGCAGGGCGATTTGATCGAGCATATGAAATAAAACAACCAGATGAGAAGCTACGTCGCAACTATTTACTGAAAAAACAAGTAAGTCAATTTGTCGCAGCTGAAGTAGTCGATGAAATTGCAACGAAAACAAAGAATTTATCGATTGCCCAATTGAACGAACTATATATGTCCATGGCCTTACAATGGCATTATGATAAGCAAGTAGATGTTGATAAAATTATTGAGGAATTAAAAGAAAATCATCGGAAAACGATGAAACAAGATTGGGAAATGGAAGATTTCGACGATCGACTTGGGTTTTAACTTTTGGGACAAACATAGAATATTTTTTTGCCTTCCTTTATAATAAAGGTAACTTAACTGAATTTAGAAAAAAAGGAGATTTCGATGAAATTTTCTAGTCGATTTATTAAATTTATAGGAGGGCGTGATTTAGTCTTCACGCTCCTCCTCCTTTTGCTTATTGCCATTACTATTTTTGTGTACAATAAAATTTCATTTATTTTTCATCCACTAATCATCATCTTTTCAACTATTGTTCCACCTGTCATTTTAGCGTTTATCGCTTACTATCTATTAAATCCAGTCGTTAATTTCCTCGAACGGTTCCGTATTAAACGGATTTGGGGAATTATCATTCTAATTTTAGGAATTAGTGGCCTTCTTACTAGTGTGATCCTTATTCTTGCACCAATTATTGAAACGCAAATTAAAGATTTAATTAAAAATTTCCCGAACTACCTAAACCAAATGGGAATTGGAATTCAGGCGTGGATGCAATCTTCCATCTTTGGAGATTATTATGATCAAGGATATGAATGGGTCGTCACTAATTTAAGTGAAATACCTAAAATAATAGGAAATTATATAGATAATGCATATGAAGGTGTAAGGAATCTAGTAACGACGGTAACAAATGTGATTGTAGCTTTAGTTACTTTCCCTATTATCTTGTTTTTCCTGTTAAAAGATGGGGTTCGATTTAAGCATTACTTTTTACGCTTACTCCCACCAAAAAACCGAAAAGATGTTCATCAAATTCTTAAAAACATGGACGAGCAAGTCGGTTCTTATATTCAAGGACAAATTATTGTCGCTACATGTATTGGAATACTCCTTTATATTGGCTATTTAATTATCGGCCTTGATTATGCGATTATTTTAGCTTTAATTGCGGCTATTACAAGTGTCGTTCCTTATTTAGGACCTACGATTGCTATTTCACCAGCCATCATCATTGCAATCGTGCACTCTCCGTTTATGCTATTAAAGCTTGCCATCGTCTGGGTTGCTGTTCAATTTCTAGAAGGAAATTTCATCTCACCGAATGTCATGGGAAAAACGATGAAAGTCCATCCACTGACCATTATTATTGTTTTACTCGTTGCCGGTAATTTATTTGGACTTATCGGTGTAATATTAGGAATTCCAGGTTATGCAATTGTAAAAGTACTTGTTCAGTTCTGTTATGAAAAATTTAAAATTCGTTATAATACATTTTATGGAGAGAAATATGGAGCTTATGAAATAGAGAAAAAGGTCAAAGATTGATTTCAACTTCACAACGGACACCATTACTTTTTGCTAACAGTTGCTACTATGGCTTTAACTTTATTTCAATAGGCTAAAGCCCATTTGCGTGTTCTTGATGTCCTCCATCATCGGAAAAAGGACAATCGCTTAGGAAAGCTCCTTATATTCGTACGTTTGTGTAATAATATTTCTCGCGTATTTGAACGTTCCCTAAAAAGCTTCCATGGACCGTTATCGAATGCACTTAATCGAACCATATGGAACAAACAAAAACTGTGGAAATAGGAGCTGTACGCTTTCCTACTTGCACAGTTTCGTTTTTACATTACCAGCGACTTCACATTATCTTCATTTATCAAATATCTTCCTTTATTTTCTCCCATCGATGGAACGACTTCTATTATTGGATTCTTTGTCATACCTCCCCATCGCAAACTTTATAGCAATGGATTGTGTTTCATTGAATTTTCACCGACTCTTCAGCCTTACGTCCAACAAGAAAGATGAAGTAGAACCTACTAGGAGGGAAACTTTCTCACTTGTTAAGTCTTATTCTTTAAGAAAATGTCGTATGCATTGCAAGTTCTGTCATAACGAGCATTGCTTTATACGCCTCAATAATATCTTTTGCTTCAAAGCAAACAACTGTCGTACCTTCCTCTAGCTTAGTACCAGGCATCAAACTTGCCCATTCGGCTTGCCCATAATTGTTGAATTCTATTTTTAATGTTGGATCTTTAGGAGGGATAAGTGGATCTACCTTATCCCTATTTGCTAATGCATCTTTTACCTTCTCCGCCAATAATGCGTGTGCTTTTTTAGGTGATAAACTTTTGACACAAGAACGCGAAATAGTTTGTTTTACCGTAGCTGTTGTAATATTTGGTACTAAAGCTTCCGCTTCTTTAGCAGCTTGGTCATCTCCAGCTACCATTAATAATGGGACGCCAAAGTAACCTGCAACATATGCATTAAAGCCCATTTCACCAATTGGTTGATCATTGATATAAAAATTGCGAACTGCATGAATCATCGAATGTGACATCACACCGAATTGCCCTGCTCGAGCATGATACCCTATGAACATTGCACCATCAAAGCTTTCCTCTAATCCTTGTATCATGGATAATGGTTTCACACTTCCTGTTATTAGCTGAGCATCTTCATGTAATTGATCGATCAAAATATTATTCATTTTTGAATGACTATCATTTACTAATACTTCTTTACAACCATTTTTAAACGCCTCAGTTACTACCACATTGATTTCATCTGTCATGATTTTTCGAGCCCTTTCATAGTTGTGCATAGATGAATCAATAAATGTTTGATCAGGTAATCCCGTTATTCCTTCCATATCTACTGAAGTGTATAGTTTCATTTACTTCTCCCCTTTCCTAATAGGTTACTATTCTTCATTATGTTTCTTAGGAGATGCTTACATTTCAATAATTCCATCACCCTTTAACAGCTCCCTCTGTCATTCCTTTTACGATATGACGTTGAAAAAGAGCATAAATAATAATAATAGGAATCACTGCGATCGATAAACCGGCAAATAAAGCACCCCATGCACTATTATATTCGGCATTTTGGTTCAGCAGATCCATTGCAACTCCTAATGTATTCTTCTTTTCACTTTGTAATAGAATTAGAGCCATGAAATATTCATTCCAAAAAGAAATTGCATTTAATATAGATGCTGTTATAATTCCTGATTTCACTAATGGTGTAACTACTTTAAGCAGGACTCCATAAGGACTCATCCCATCGATTGCAGCTGCTTCTTCTAACTCTTTTGGTACATTTCCCATAAAACTAGTAAGAATAAAAATGGTAAATGGAACATGTGAGATTGCATAAACAAGGGATAATGCCCATAAATTATCCAACATATTCATTTTCATCAGTAAAAAAAATAATGGGATCCACCCAAGAACCGCCGGAATCATCATGGAAGCTAGATAAACATTGAATAAAAATTGGCTGCCTTTAAAACGTACTCTTTCAAGAGCGTAAGAGGTTGGGATGGCGAATGCTAGACACAATGCGGTACCCAATATAGTCACAATAGCACTATTAATAAACCCTGATCCAATATTATATTCAGTCCAAGCAAGGATAAAATTATCTATATTAAATACTTCAGGCCATGTCCACGGGGACGCATAAATTTCTGCATTCGATTTAAAAGAACCTAAAAACATCCACACAATTGGATAAATAACGATAATAGCCCATAATATTAACGGAATACGAATACATAATTGACTTATTACTTTTCCTATTTTCAAAATAGCCCCCTCCTTAATATTCAACTTTCTCTCTTTTTAGTAAAAATTGAAGTAAAATTACTGTAATTAATGATACAATTAAAATTAACACACCTATTGTTGCTCCATAGCCGAATCTAAAGTCTGAAAAAGCTTTTGTATATAAGTAGGAACCCATCACTTCGGTTGCATCACTTGGACCCCCACGGGTCATAATTTGAACAAGTACGAACGATCCATTTAGCGAAGTAATGACTATGTATATAATAGAAGTTTTAATTTGTGGCCAAATTAACGGAACTGTTACCTTCCAAAACTGTTGCCAACTGTTTGCACCGTCAATGTCCGCTGCCTCATAATAACTCTTGGGAATATTCATTATTCCTCCCATAAGAAGAAGCATAAAGAGACCAATTCCAGCCCAAACAGATGGTAGTACAAGACTAGGTAATGCCCACTCTAAACTCCCTAACCACGGTCTAGTCCAACTTTCCAATCCGATCATTGTTAATCCAGAATTAATAATTCCAATTTCAGGGTTAAACACAAACTGCCATAGAATCCCTATAATTACAACTGACATAATGTTAGGGAAAAAGAAAACCACACGATAAATAGGTGCTTCCTTAATTCGCAATTGAGTAAGAGCTACCGCAAAAAAAGTGGCTAAAATCATAATGCCAACTAACTTTGTTAAAACTAAAAAATAATCATGCCAAATTGTTTTAGGTATCATAGGATCGCTAATTAATTCTTTATAATTACCAAGACCTACAAACTCTTTAACTGCACTTGTACCCGACCAGTTAAAAAAAGAAAGATATAGACCATTAATCATTGGATAAACTGTAAATAAAATAAAAAAAACAAAAGTCGGAACCAAACAAAAAGCTAGAAAAAGATATCTTTGTTTCTTTGACTGTACCATAACATCACTCTTTCAAAAAATTTCATCGGTATAAATAATGCGGGTTAATGTACAAACAATATATATGGAGTGTGTAAGTTATTCGCTCTTTACACACTCCAATCAAAAGTTACTTTTGTGCTTTTTCCGCTACAGCAATTATTTTTTCAATGTATTCTTCTGCATCAATCTTTCCTAATAAAAGTGGAACAATTTGTTTTTTAACTTCATCAGATATTTTAATAGAAATATCTAGATCGTCACCTTCTGGAGTTTTTCTTTCATGCACTACTACCTTATCAGGATTATTAATTGTATCATTTATATTTTTCAAAAATGTAGGCACATTCTCGTTTTCCGATAAATCCACGTCTTTGATATCCATAATTGCACCTGTTGATTCAGCAAATTTTTGTCCATATTTTTCAGTGAAAATAAATTCTAAAAATGCTTTCGCTGCTTCTGGGTTTTTAGCTTCTTCTGCAATAGCAACAGGTCGTAAATCTGGTACAAGACTCATAGGCTCACCCGCATTATTCATCGGAGTCGGAATAAATCCATATTCAAAATCTTCTGGAGTATCATTTTTCATCTCTGTCGGTAGCCAAAACCCTACTGGAATAAATGCATTGTCATGCATTAAAAAATTCATTTGGGATTGTGTATGACTACGTGCTGCAAAAGCTGGGTCAACTAAATCAGCTTCTTGCATCTTTTGGACTTTTTGCAACACTTCTAATGTTTCTTCCCTTTCCCATGCCTCAACTTTACCATTTAATAGATCATTTAATAATTCTTCCCCACCTGCTGCTGCAAAAGCTGGGTATAGTACTCCTCTTTGGAAGTACTGTGGATAATTTCCTGTTGTGTTGAATGGGTAAATCCCTGACTTTTCTTTTATTTCAATCATTGAATCCATCCAAGAATCAAAGTCTTCTGGAACTTTAAATCCTTCTTGTTCGAACCAAGCATTATCGTACCATACACCCCAAGTATCAAATGCAAGCGGCAAACTATAAACTTTCCCTCCATCTATCTCTTCCAATGGTGTGATAAAAATATCATACAAGGCTTTACCATCATCTGTTTCAGCATCTTTTAGCCAATCACTAAGATCCATTAATTGCCCATCATTAATCATTTGTGTCTCACTTGCTCCATCTCCATCAATATAAACAACATCTGGTGGATCATTAGAAATCCATCTAGTTTTCATTTCATCATTAATATTTGGTCCAGCATGTTCAATAACATTAACATTTGGATATGTCTCTTTAAAATCGGCAATAACTTCTTTCCACCAGGTATCACCATACCCTCCAACAAAATACTGAATCTCAAAATCACCAGAAACTTCTCCATTTTCTTCATTCGGAGATTCTGAGGACTTATCTTCTTGGCTAACCTCTCCATCCTCTGCTGTTGAACAAGCTGTAATAATTCCAAAAACTAGAATGAATAATCCTAATATGTAACATCGCTTTAGAAAAGTAGTAAACAAATTGATTTCCTCCCTTTAATAGTTAGTTTTTCTTGATTCTTTCGGATCTTCTAATCATTACTTATGATTACAAATCAGATGTGTAATCGCTTTCTTTTTTCTCAATTCAATAAATACTGATAAATTTTATTTGCCTTCAAAATGATAATCCTCTTAGAGGTGGAGATAGTTTCTAGGGCACGGTGAATGGACCATTAATTTTACTAAAAGTCGGTTTATTTTCCTATCCAGCCCTTTTCTGTATTTCACAACACCTCCTCTATTGCCATTTTTAACGTGGCATTAGCTAAATGAATTAATCGTGATTCATTCCTGACAATTCATTCAATGCTTTTACAAAATTCCCTTGATGTTTATCCAACATATATTTGGCTTTTTCAACACAAAGGTGAAACATTAGCATTAAAATTGCTATACGAGTGTCGCCACCAGCTGTTTCATTTGCTGCCTCTGCTGTTTCCATATCAGCCCCTGTTAATTCTGTAATAATATAAATAGCACGCTTTCTTAATTTTTCATTCGTTGCTTGAAGATTGATCATCAAATTTTCGTATACTTTTCCCGTTTTAATCATTGTTACAGTGGATAACATATTTAAAACCATCTTTTGTGCAGTACCTGCTTTTAAACGAGTAGATCCTGTCACCACTTCTGCACCTACTGGAAGTTCAATTGCCACATCTACCAATCTGGATAATGCTGCGTTTTCATTGCAAGAAATACTAATTGTCTCGGCACCAAGGTTCAATGCTTCGCGAATAGCTCCTATGACATAGGGTGTTTGGCCACTTGACGCAATACCAACGACAACATCTTTTGCCGTTACATTCTTTTTGACATCATACATGCCTAACTCTGTGCTATCCTCAGCGTTTTCTATCGCCTTACGTAATGCTTTATCCCCTCCCGCTATCACTCCTTTGATTAATTCCGGTGATACGCCAAAGGTAGGTGGACATTCAGACGCATCTAAAACTCCTAATCTTCCACTAGTTCCAGCACCAAAGTAGACGACATGACCACCTGCTTCGATTGTTTCGACCATGACTTTAATAGCCTTCTCTATTTGGGGTAATGCTTTTTCAACAACGTAAGGTACTTTTTTATCCTGTTCATTGATCAGATGAATTATTTCCTGTATTGAGTTTTGGTGTAAATTGTTCGATTCTGTATTTCTCTTTTCTGTTAACAGTTTTTTCATTTATTGTACCTTCCTTATTTCATCATAAAGTTACGTTTGAAGTCTACTTATGACAGGAATTTTATTTACTTTTCACGAACTCATGATAAATGATTTCATGAATTTCTATCCTAATTTTTTGCATTTGGTCTATCCCAAATGTCTCATGTTTGTTAGAAATACAAATATTAGTATTTTATTTTGTCTAAATTTTACCCCCATAACCAAATTTGGAATTCCACAATTCTGAATAATTCAATTATATACGCAGTTCTTTCTATTTTTATTTATTATAATGTGGTTGATTTTTTTTGTCAATAATAATTTAAATTTTTAGAAATATTATTTCATTATTTGCAAAAAAATATCTTTTGTCAAACAGAGGAGATGATCGTCTTAGAGATACTTTTTCTATTTGACTCTTAAGATATCCTTTTTTACACTTTTACGTATTCATAAACTTCTTTCCCTATTTGGTTGATCATTCGTATAGCTTTATTCTGGTTGCAACCTTCCGATAATACGTTAATGATCACAGTTCGATCTCTTTTGTAAAGCACACCTGTATCATGATACAGATTTTCAACACTCCCTGTTTTACTTGCAAACGTCCATTCAGGTTGTTGACCAATATGCTTTATTGGTATGTCTGGAAAGTATGCTGTTAAATGTTGGATTTGTTGTCGTTTCAAAAGATCAATCATCTGTTCACAAGCATATTGCGAGCTGAATTTCCCTTCAACAACTGTTCGATAAAAAGTAGAAACATCATGAGCAGTAATCATATTTCTACCTTCCAATTGAACAGGTACGGTCATTAATTTATTGTAAAAAGAACTATGTAACATGCCAATTTGGCTCATCGTAGCTTGGATTTGTTTCTTACCTAGTCGATCTATCACCATATTCGTTGCTGTGTTATCACTTTGAATAATCATTAACATCAATAAATCATAGAATGTTAGCTCTAATCCAATAGATAAATGTTGCAAAACACCTGCCCCACCAACGACATCTACTTTTTTCAGTTTGATCTTTTCACTTAAACATAATAATCCTTGATCGGCCATTGAAAAAGCAGTTGCCATAATAGGCAATTTTATGATACTAGCAGCATAATATTGGTGCTTACCATTGATCGATAAACTATCTTGCTTATCTAAATCTTCCACTACGATAGCCCAATTCCCATCTTCCGATTTTACTAACTGTTCTAGTCTTTCTTTCAGTTCATTTATAATAAGCACCTACTTTTCATTTAACTTTTGGAACGATACGATGATAAATGGAGATCGCATAAACCATATCAGATTCATCCATTAACAATTCAACAGGTTCTGCTACATCATCCACATAAGCAAGAAAAACATTTTCTTTTATAAATTTAATTGGATATACTTTCTCATTATAGGTAAATAATAGATGATGATCTTTTATTTCAATAGTCACATCCATCCCCTCCCCTGAACGATACTCTCCTTTATATAATGATAATGTGTCAGATTCCACAACGTATTCTTCCTTAGAAAGAAAATCTGCATCAAGATCCCGTCCGAAATAAGCATTTAACGCACATTCCATCATTCGTGAAGCTGGAAAACCAGATAAATTGGATAAAACAATTGCCGTTATCCCCTCTTCAGGCAGAATGGCTAACTTAGAAGAAATAGATTGTAGACTACCCCCGTGATCCACTAGCTTTTTCCCGAAATAATCTAGTGTAATTGCTAGACCATATCCATAAAACTTGATCGGATCCATCTTCATATGTGGGTGTAACATTTGCTTAACACTTTCTTCTGTTAAAATACGTGCTCCATTAACAACACCTTGATTCATAAACAGTGATGCATAAACAATCATATCGTTTGCAGTTGATTTTAAAAAACCTGTGGCACGCATTGCTGGTGCATCCCACCAATCTTGTGCCAAATACACTTCATTCTGTCCATCTTTTTCATGTATTTCATAGCAGGAAGTAATATTTTCATATGACTTGAAATCTTCTATCATAAAATTCGTATGTGACATTCCACAAGGCAGAATAATATTTTCCAATACGTACTGTTCATATGGTATTCCACTGACATTTTCAATTATTGCCCCTAGTAAACCGTAAGCATCGTTTGAATAACTAAACATATTTCCTGGTTTCGCAAACAATTTAACATTGGATTCAGATATGTATGTCATTAATTGTTCATACGACATTATTTGGTTTTCTAAGTCAGGCAATTCCAAGTAGTCTACCATTGAATCATCATTTCGCTCTCTTTCCATCGCATAGTCTAAAGAAGGTAATGGCGGGAGCCCTGACGAATGTGTCATAAAATGATAGACAGTAATCTTTTTCAAATCTTCTTGATTTTCCAGCGCAAATTTAGGTAAATATTGAATGACAGGAGCATGAATATTTAATTTACCTTTTTCTGCAAGTTGCATGATCGCTACACAAGTAAATGATTTTGTAAGAGAAGCTAATCCAAATACCGTATTTCCATCAATCTTCTCTTGTTTTTCTACATTTTTATAGCCAAATGCTTTTTCATAAACTATTTTTCCATGTTTAGCAATAGCAATAATACTACCTGGAACATGATACTCATACAATAACCGTTCCATTCGTTCTTCAAATGTTTGCCTATTTTTCATTGCTTCCCCCCTAAGGCAATCTTGTTGGACGATGATCCAAAAAGTTTTGATAGGAAAAACCTCTTACCTCTTCTTCTGAATAATACTTTAACAATTCTGTAATGAGCTGTTGATATTTTGATGCATCTTCTAAGCCATGAATAAATTGATCAATTCCATCAAAATCTGAGCCAAACCCAATATTTTTCACACCACCTAATGAACATAGATAATCAATATGTTCAATTAAATGAGGGATCTTTACATCGTCTCTATCAGCTCGGACAAATGGAGGATTAAACACAACATGGATCAAACCATCTTTTTCAAACATTTTTTTAATTTGATCATCATAGAGATTTCTTGGATGATCACAAAGTTCTCTCACATTAGAATGGGATGCAATTGGGTAATCCGCAAGTTCCATAACCTCCCAAAAACTTTTCACAGAAAGATGGGAAACATCTGTAAACACATGGTGCTCATTATTTAAAATCACTACTTCTTTACCTAACATTGTTAATCCACCACCACGTGGTTCACCAACCCCATCTGCACATAAATTTGCATGATTCCATGTCAACCCTATAGATAGTACTCCTTCTTGATAAAGACGCCTTAATTTATTTACGTCATTCCCAAAAGCATCAGCACCTTCTAGTGTAAGTACAGCTCCAATCTCTCCGGTTTGTAAATGATCGATATCTTCCCAGTTCTTTATCTGTTTCATTTCAGGATTTTTCCCTAGAATTTCTGTGTGGAATAATTCTATTTGTTCTAATGCATATTTCCAAATCTCGTCAGAAGAAACATCAGGATATATAAAAATAGCATAAAACTGCACAAATACTTTTCCTGTTTTCAATCGCTCTAGATTAGTATCTAATTTAGGTGAGTGATTATAATCAAGCTGTTGTAATTTTTTACTTCTATTTGCTAGTTGTAATTTGTACAAAGCATCACAATGTGCATCAATAATTTTCAAACCTTTTCCCCCTTTAGTTCTTTGCCTCACTCGAAATACCGCTACATGCTTCGATAAAGGAGTCGAATATTTTCTTGGATGTGTCATCCCCTTGCATAGCCATATTTTCCGGATGCCATTGAACGCCTAAAACATAACGGTAATCTTTGCCCTCAATCGCTTCGATGATCCCATCATTTGCGGTACCGCTTTGAACGAGCGAATTACCTAATCGCTTAATGGCCTGATGATGACGACTATTCACTTTTATTTCACTTGAACCTACTATTTTGGACAATAAGCTCTCTTCCGTTACATGGACAAAGTGAGACGGATAACCATCATAAGCTTGTTGATGATGTTGCAACAATGTGCTATCAATTTGATCATATATATCTTGGTAAACACTACCACCTAATGCTACATTAATTATTTGGCATCCTTTACAAACTCCCAAAACTGGTTTGTTTTTCTGTAGTACTTTTTGAACTAGAATCATTTCAAATTCATCACGTTGCTGATTTACTACACCTAACTTTTGATGTGGTTCTTCTCCAAAAAGAAATGGATTAATATCATTCCCACCAGTTAAATAAAGACCATCAATCCTTTCTACCAGTTCATCTGCCGTACTTTCATTTTTAAAGTACGGTAATAAAATTGGAATTCCACCAGCTTCACTTAGTGACTTCACATTATCTTCATTGATAAAATATTGTCCTTTATCTTCATCAATAGATGGAACAACTCCTATTATTGGACTCATTGTCATACCTCCTAATCCAAAATATAATCATAAAGTGGTGTTTCTTCGTTTATTTGGTCATTTTTGATTTATCATTGTTTTGTATCTAAAATTTCAGATCTACGAATCAATTTCATCATTCAATATGTCCGTTAACTATCCGAACAACAAAGATTAGTTATTGGTTCCCACTCTAGATGGTCGCTTTTTAGCGAGCACCGTTAAATCTTCGTCAGACTAAAGCCCTTCTAGTCCTACCTGCACCTTTCCTCCTGCGACGCACCATGTTTATTGCACCGAGTAATCGCAAGTGTAAAGATTTTGATGGTACGAGCATTTAGCACAGTCCCAAAAGGCTTCGATGGGACGAGCAAATGCACAGCGCTAGGACGTGAGCGCTTTTCCCGACCAGAAGTCGATTACCTGGAGTGGAAGCCTTAGGCGTTAGCTAAAGTACCCGAATATTAAGATTTTTCCAATGTGTTATGTTCGGATTTATTCTTGGAATTGGCTTGTATGAAATTGACGAATAAAGATATCTAATAAATAATCTTTGTTATCAGGTAATTAGTTGAAACTATTCATGCATTGATCCATTAAAATATTATTCAATTTTTAATCTTGTCATTTACTTTTCTGTACAACGATCTAATATGGCGAAACTACTACTATTTTAATAACTTCTGGCATGATTTTTTTGAGTTCTTGCGTCATTAGGTATAAATACATGATTGTCATATCAATTAACTTAGTAATACCTTATATATCTACTGATTCTTAACGTTTCCTTAGGTTACTTTTCTTCCTTTTCTACTATTCTATGAATAGAACAAGTATTTATTTCTTGTTTTTTCAAATGTTTCTTGATCTTGTTTTATCCGATCGATAAAAGGTTGTATGTCATTCATTAATAATTGTTTCCTAAGTTCGTCCGTACCTGCAAGTAGATCTAAAAAGTATCGATTATTAAAGTCGGAGCTTCTAATGAAAGAAGCTTGTCGAGGATATAATGTAAATATTACAGATAATAATGTAACTCCAATTAGTACTGGACGAACATTTTTTCTGTCTATAATATGTATTTGCACCCCTTCACATAGTTCACCTGCAAACTTTGAAATAGATGGGCGAAAATTAGTTGGACGAAAAATGACACCAGTTAAATTTCTTGAGTTCATTTCCTTTGCTAATTTATGACCATTCATAAATGGTGCACCGACTATTTCAAATGGTTTCGTTGTCCCCCTTCCTTCAGAAAGATTTGTACCTTCAATTAAACATGTTCCCGGATAAAGAAGACACATCTCTACGTTTGTTGTATTTGGTGTAGGAGAAACCCACAATAATTCAGTTTCATCAAAATATCTTTCTCTTCTCCATCCTTCCATTTGGATGACTTTCAAATCACAATGGATAGCATACTCTTCATTAAATAAAGTAATGATCTCCCCAATAGTAAGTCCATGGCGCATTGCAACGGGATATTCTCCTACAAATGAAGTAAAGCCATCTTGAACGATATTTCCTTCCACCTCTAATCCATTAATTGGGTTTGGACGATCTAAAACAACAACCTGTTTTCCTTGTGCTCGACAAACTTTTAGCATATTTGCAATCGAATAAATAAACGTATAATATCTTGATCCTATATCTTGTAAATCGCAAAAAACAACGTCAACATTAGCTAACATTTCGGTGTTTGGTTTCTTTTCTTTATTGTATAAACTAAATACCGGTAATCTTGTGTATGGATCTATCGTTGAATCGATCCATTTTCCTTCCTTCACATCTCCACGTAAACCATGTTCCGGGCTAAATAGAGTGGTCAAATTGATCTCTTTATGTTCATAAAATAAATCAATAGAAGAAACTAATTGTTTATTTACCCCAGTTACATTAGTTAGCAATCCGATCTTTTTCCCACGATAAAGCGCAGCATGCTTTTCCAAAAAAACTTCTAATCCAAGTTTCAATATTGTACCCCCTTTTCATAGCTGTTATCTTGCTTATTGTAATAAACTCTATCCTTTAATTGAACCAGATGTAGCACTGTTGATAAAATGCCTTTGTAACAGTAAGAAAATAATAATCACTGGGACTAATGCAATAATAGAACCTGTTGCAACTGCACGTGTACTTGCTTCAAATGCACCATCTAATTTATATAATCCAAGTGTTAATGGATGCATGGATTCATCACGTAAAACAATAAGCGGCCATAGAAAACTATTCCATGCACCTATGAAACTTAAGATTCCTAATGTGGCAATCATTGGTTTCACCATTGGTAATAAAATTTTCCACCATATTTGAAATACATTCGCTCCATCAATAATTGCAGACTCCTCAATCTCCCTAGGGATATTTAAAAATGCTTGCCTCATTAAAAATATTCCAAAAGCATTCACTGCAATTGGTAAGACAACTCCCGTAAATGTACCTAATAATCCAATTTTATTTAAAATTAAATAAATGGGAATCATTGTAGCTTCAGCGGGCACCATCATTGTCGCGATAATAATAATAAAAATAATATTTTTCCCCTTAAAGTTCATTCTAGCTAACGGAAATCCAGCAAGTGTCGCTAACAAGATTGGTAAAATCATTCCCCAAAAGGTAATGATCAGGCTGTTCCAAAAGTAGAGGGGTATTGGTAGTGTTTGCCATACTTCTATAAAGTTATCTAAAGTAAAATCTTTTGGGATAAAGTTTGGCGGCATCGAAAATACTGCTTCATTCGGTCCTTTTAATGCCGTGGACAATGTCCAGATAAAAGGAATAACTGTTAAAAGTGCAATAGCCGTTAAAATAATATACAATACAGCTTTTCTCTTAAAATGATAGCTGCTAAAACTGAATCTTCGTTTTTTATCGTTACTTGACATGTATTATCCTCCTAAGTTTTTATTATGCATCTTTGGTGTCTTGTATTTTTAAATTAACGATAGAAATGATTAAAATAACTAAAAATAGGATCGTAGCAATTGCACTTGCATATCCCATATTAATGTTTTCAAACGCTTCTTTAAATATTAAATAAACGAGCGTTGTTGTCGAATTAACAGGTCCCCCTTCAGTCATTACCATCATCAAGGCAAATTCTTTAAATGCACCCATTGTAGAAATAATACTTACAAAAAGAATGACTGGTCGAAGGGAAGGTATTGTAATATTCCACTGTTTTCTCCAAAATCCTGCTCCATCCATTTCTGCTGCTTCATATAATTCTTGCGGAACAGATTGCAAGCCTGCTAAATAGATCAGCATATAATATCCCATTCCTTGCCAAACTGTAACAATAGCAACACTAATCATTGCCATACTTGGACTTGTAAGCCACTTTATTGACCCTATTCCAATTAATTCAAAAAAGTAATTAAAGATACCATCTGTTGCAAACATCCACTTCCAAAGTAACGCTGTAACAACTACCGAAACTAATACAGGAAAATAAAATGCCAATCGATATAATTTAATGCCTTTTAACTGTTGATTTACTAAAACTGCCAATAATAACGAGACAATTGTGATAGCAGGTGTCACAAGTATCCAATAAAACATTGTATTTTTTAATGCATGCCAAAACTTATCATCACTTAACAATGTTTGATAATTTTCTAAGCCTACCCACTGTGCTGGTTGAAAGACATTATAACTTGTAAACCCTAAATAGATTACCCATATAATGGGAATGATACTAAATACCATTAATAGAATGATTGCTGGTAAGAGAAAAGCCCAAGCATGTCTTGTTTTATATATCATTTTTTTCTCTCCTTTATGAACGACGGCTAATCAAAGATTAACAATTTCCTACTTTTTCATGTTACGTTTTTTAAAGAGGAGGCTGGGACAAAAGTGTTTTCACCAAAGAAAAGTCCGAACAATGGTAGCTGCATGCAACCCGCTCTGGAAATATACTTCGCTAAGGTTATGCATTGTTCGTCTTTAGATTTTGTCGTTACAGTTATGTCCTAGCCTCATTACTTTCTCACTTTCAACGAATACATATAAATATGTAGTAATATTGATAAGTACATTGAAAGTAGTTTTTTCTATCGTTCAACTATTTTGCATATTTTTAGAATGCTGTTGAAATTTCATCTTTGAAAAACTATAGGAAGGGTCAGAAAATTTTCTGACCCTTTATATATTGGAATCCATACTTATTCTTTTAGTAAATCATTAACTTGTTTCTCAGCATCATTTAAAGCCTCTTGTGGGTCTTTATCATTAATCAACACTTCAACATACGTTTCGTTTAAAATTTCATTAATTTGGTTCGCTTCTGCGATAGGTGGTGACATATCGATTGCTTTTTCAATATCAATTGCAGAATAGTATAATCCTTTTTCTTCTGGGTCATCTGAATCTTCACCTGATTGGAAAAGCTCATTATCAGCAGCTTCTTTGTTCCCAGGTAAAATTGGTACTAACTTTGAGAACTCTAACTGATTATCTACATTAGTAATAAATTCAACAAATTCAACAGCTAATTCTTTGTTTTCACTTTGATTAGATACGACCAAGTTTTGAATAGCAGAATACAATGTTCCTTCACTTCCTACTATACCTGGAGCTGCTGCTGACTTTTCATACATTTCAGGAGATAAATCGTTAACTTGTCTGTAGAGCTGTGGCCCAGAAACCCACCACGCTAACTTTCCTTCCACATACCATTCTTTTGCTAAACTACCATCGAGCAAGAGGTCTTCAGGAATTAATCCTTTATCAAAGTATTCTTTTCGCTCTTTTAACAATTCGACTGCTTCAGGGGTATTAAATGCCGCTGAAGATCCATCTTCAGCAATTAAGTCAATACCCATGGTAGGGAATAAAATCCATAAGTCTTGCCATGCTGTCGTTGTATAACCACCCGCAATTGCACCAGTTTTATCATAGATTTTTTCTGACATCTCCCATGCTTCATCCACAGTCGTAGGAGGATTTTCTATTCCTACTTCTTCTAAAATTTCAGTGTTATATAAAATTCCACCAGAAGTGAAATACCAAGGTACAGCATAGACAGTACCATCAACAGCCCCCGAGGTCCAAAGTCCTTCTGGGTATCTATCTTTAAAGTCTGCTGCTTCATCCATATTTAATAATGCATCAACACCAGCTAACTTCTTCGTAAATCTTGGATTTAAGTTTACAACATCCGACATATTACCAGCCGAAGCTTCTGTTAATGTTTTTCTTTCAATTTCTTTAGCTGGTACATCTTCCCACTTTACTTTCGCTCCTGGATATTCCTCTTCAAATGCTTCAATCATTCCGTTAATGTAATCATCAAAAGTGGGACTTAACTCCATCGTGTTAAATACAATTTCACCAGTAAGATCCCCGCTATCTGATGATGTTCCTTCCGTTGATGTCCCATCTTTCGATTGTTTCTCACTACATGCACCTAGTACTCCAATTACAACTAATGTTATTAATAACATCCAAATCCTTTTCATTTGTAATTCCCCCAATAGATTTTTAGATAAGTTATGTACTTCTATTAACCTTTAGTATGATCACCACCTTCATCATGTGAAATAATAAAATAGGACATAGATTCATTGTCATTTAACAAATTCAATTAGTAGATATTCCATTTTTGAAAAATTAAGCTTTGTTCAATTCATTCAATGCCTTCACAAAGTTTCCTCGATGTTTTTCCATTATAGCTCTTGTTTCTTCCACTTCCGTACCAAACATTAGTATCAAAATAGCTATTTGAGTATCTCCATTAGCCTTTTCATTTGCCTTCTGGGCTGTCTCTATATCTACACCTGTTAATTCTGTAATAATAGAAACTGCACGCTTTCTTAATTTTTCATTTGTTGCTTGAAGATTGATCATCAAATTTTCATATACTTTTCCCGTTTTAATCATTGTTACAGTGGATAACATATTTAAAACCATTTTTTGTGCAGTACCTGCTTTTAAACGAGTAGATCCTGTCACCACTTCTGCACCTACTGGAAGTTCAATCGGCACATCTACCACCTTAGATAATTCAGTATTTTCATTACAAGAAATTCCGACTGTCTTGGCACCAAGTTGTTTTGCTTCTCGAATTGCTCCTAAAACATACGGTGTTCTTCCACTCGAAGCAATACCTATAACAACATCTCCCGACTTTACATACTTCTGCACATCTTGCATACCTAATTCTGGACTATCTTCGGCATTTTCAATCGCCTCACGTAATGCTTTATCCCCTCCCGCTATCACTCCTTTGATTAATTCCGGTGATACGCCAAAGGTAGGTGGACATTCAGACGCATCTAAAACTCCTAGTCTTCCACTAGTTCCAGCACCAAAGTAGACGACATGACTACCTGCTTCGATTGCTTTCACCATGACTTCAATGGCCTTCTCTATTTGAGGTAATGCTTTTTCAACAACGTAAGGTACTTTTTTATCCTGTTCATTGATCAGATGAATTATTTCCTGTATCGAGTTTTGGTGTAAATTGTTCGATTCTGTATTTCTCATTTCTGTTAACATTTTTTTCATTCGTTGTTCCTTCCCTCATTCCTACAATAAAGTAAAGAGTGTATTTTACCTTATTACGTACGATTCATTTATTTCCAAATTTGTGCTTTACTTTTTCACGAATTCACGATATATCATTGTGTGGAGTTCCTTTCTGAATTTTCGCATTTGATGGTCTCTTCCAAAATGAACAATATTTGTAAGCAACACTACTGATAACTTTTCAATGGGATCTATCCACACACTTGTTCCAGTAAAGCCAGTATGCCCAAATGATCCTCTTGACCATCGTTTACCGCAGGTCAGCTCTTTTTCAGTGTCATTTAAAACCTCAAATCCTAACCCGCGATTTCCTACTATGTTTTCCACCGCTAAGCGCATTGTTTCCTTTGATAAAACAGATTGGCTCTCAGGATATAACCAGTAATTCGCAAATGCGGATACATCTTTTGCAGTAGAAAACAATCCAGCACTTCCACATACACCGCCAAGTTGGTAAGCTTTTTCATCGTGTACCTCTCCGTGGATATATTCTCCTTCAAACATTTCAGTTGCAGCAATCTGGTTTAACTTATCAGGACTAGGTCGATACTGTGTATTTTTCATTTTCCATGGATCAAATAGATATTTCTGTGTAAAACGGTCTAGTCCCATCCCAGATATTTTTTCTATTATCCTTCCTAACAAAATCATTCCTACATCACTATAGTTCACTTTCGATCCGGGGTCATGAATTAATTTCGTTTGAATAATATCTGATATAACATCCCTTTGGTCATTTCTATTTTTGTAAGGTAAGTCTGCTGGTAACCCTGATGTATGTTGTAATAAATGTCTTATACGTACATTCGAATATTGGAAATTCTCTATATACTTTTCAACCTTGTCATCTATACTTAATTCTTTTTCTTCATGTAATAATAATATAGATGGGAGTGTTGCTATTACTTTCGTTAGGCTTGCCAGGTCAAACAACGTATCGGTAAATACGTTGATATCTTTATTATTATTATCTTTAAAAGAACCATAACTTTTTAAAAACTTCATTTCACCATCCTTTTGAATTAATAATACAGCTGCCGGCATCTTATTTTGGTTTATTAATTTTTCAATATATGTACTATACATATTCAATCACTCACTCTATTCATATTTCTTAAAATACCTAGATATAGAACTCACTTTTAATTAGATGTCGCGCGAAAGCCTTTTCATTGATTCCAAAAAAATATACGGACCAATTTGAAATAACTTCTAAAAAAAGCTACTTATTTTGTCGTTTATTATAATATTTTTGATTTTTTTTGTCAATAAAATATAATATTTATAGAAATATTATTTCATTCATTATAAAAAAATATTGTTTTCGTAGAACAATATCAATTTTTCTTCGTTGTTTTTCCATTTAAAAAAGAAATAGCCTCTCTCGTTTCATCCAAATATTTAATCGTATCTTCATAATCTTCTGACGCTAAGCACATAAATAAAATATCAATAATATGCAATTGAGCAATCCGAGAAGATGTTGCCCCGCTTCGAAATGTCGCCTCTTTGGAAGTAGATGTATATAAATTAATATCAGCAATATTCGTGACTGGAGAATGACCATATTTAGTAATGCTTATTGTTTTTACTTGTTTACTTTTGGCTAATTTTAGAAGTTTTACTACTTCTTCTGTATGTCCCGAAAAAGATATTCCGACTACGACATCCTCTTTCCCTTTTGTCGCAATGGCTGTTGCTGCTAAATGAATATCAGGATAAAATACCGCATTTTTATCAATTCGGGTAAACTTTTGTTCTGCATCTTGTGCTGCGATAGTCGATGCTCCAAAGCCAATAAATACAATTGACTTCGCATTAATTAACGCTTTTACGGCATTTTTCATTTCTGACACACTTGTAATGTCAGCTGTTTCTTTGATCGTTTGAATCGTATTCGATGTTACTTTTTCAATTATATTTGAATAACTTTCATTCGGTTCTATGTCTCGGTAGCCAACATCTTCTGGGTCACTTTGTAAATCGCCGGCAACCCGAATTTTTAATTCTTGAAATCCAGAAAAACCAAGGGATTTACATAAACGCATTACTGCCGCACTACTCGTTTCACTTTTTTCGCCTAATGTCATGGAAGTTAGTAAGATTGCCTCTTTTGGATTTTCCAAAATGTATTTTGCAATTTTTTTCTCTGATGGCGGTAGGCTATGAATCATTTCCTTTAAAACGATTAATCCACCTTTAATATGTGACATATTTCTCACCTTTTCCTATTGTGATTTATTGTTGAATGATTGAATTAATTGATCAATGATCTTATTATCCAAATTCAATTGTTGCTGGGACAATGCTTTAATGACAGACCCTCCGATTGGAGGCATTTTCGGTAAACTAGTTGTTATAGGATAGCGATCTTCTAGTTGCTTTTGGATTAATGATGGTAAAACTTCCCTATCTGTAAATACTCCACCGCATAATACTGCTTGAACTTGTTCTTCGTTAAATAATCGTCGATAAACGGTCACAAGAGCATGGCATATTTCTTCAACGACATCGTGTATAATCTGTTCGGCTACTAAATCATTTCGTTTATATGCTTGGAAAATAATCTTTGATAGTGGAGAAACCTTTTCTTTCGGTTGTTTAGCATGATATATTTTTTCAATTAGATTTCTACCATTTGTTACTTGAAAATAGGATAATAAAAGGTCGGTTAATATGGTCGGTTCTGCTCTACCATCTTCACTTTTCAAAACAGCCATAATCCCACGTCTACCAATATCATAACCACTACCTTCATCACCGAATAAATAACCCCATCCACCTACACGGTGTTCCTCCCCTTCTGCATTTATTCCATAACAGATGGATCCAGTTCCAGCTATTTGAACGATTCCTGGCTGGCCATATGTCCCCGAATATAGCGCATTCATTGAATCGGGCTCAACTTGAACTTTCATATTTGTAGGGACAATGACTTGTAATAGTTGTTCCATCTTTAGTCGAGTTTGATAGTGACCTACACCAGACATACCTGCATAAAGACTTTCGACTTTCATCATAGCTTCAGGAGCTTGATCATTTAATTGTTCAAGTAATTGGTTGAATCTATTTTTAAGTTCATTAGGTTCTACTACGTTTGGATTCGTAGCACCTGTTGTTGCTGAAGCGATTATTGTTCCACTTATATCAACAAGAACAGCAACCGTTTTCGTACCTCCTCCATCTATTGCGACTACATATTCCATATTGTTCATCCTTTGTAAAGATATCTAGTTGAATTATATACTACAATCTGTCTAAAATGCTAGCCTATTGTAAGAAAAATTGAAATAGATCTATATGCTTAGTTAAAAAGTCAACTAGAATGGATGTTCATTCATTTTCAGCTGTATTCTTAGTCTTTCATAGGCACCGTTTCTATTTGAAATGTCTTTTTGTAATGACTTTTTACATATTGAATGGGTAATTAAAATGAATACATGATGATATTTCAACTTGGGGGAAAAATGTAGTGTAAAGTGATAGGTTGGTTTTTTTACTACGTAAGAAGAAGTGCAACGGAGGAGGTTCCTTCGTGAAATGAAGCATAGGGAAACAAGGGGTTAGCATTTTGTTCAAACGTTTGATTGAATTTCTTTACATATCCATCACTATATATTACGTTGCATTAATCCTTTTTTCGGATGCTAAACTCGGCTAAATAAATATGTGTTGAAAATAAAAATAAACCACTCCATGTACATCTGCCCATGGAGTGGATTAAATGATGCTTTTATTCTAGTAACTCTTCTAGACTCATTTGTAAAGCATCAGCGGTTTCTCTAATAACCCCATACATATCACCTGTCGCTTCAATAAATCCTCCTTGGTAACTTTCGCCTTCTAAAAATTCTTTTCATTCTGGTTGATCCTTCATATTATAGAACGCTTTATCTACCGCTTGTTTAAAGCTTTCTGGTAATTCACTTTGAACCGCTTTAGATCCCGGTGGAATATCATCCGTTTCTGCTATCACTTTCATTGCATCTGCATGCTTATACTCTTTGTTCTCTTCTATGACAGATTCATCAATATGACTTACTGCATCAATATCTTCATTTAAAACCGAAATAATCGATGCATCATGTCCCCCAGAAAAAGTGACTGCCTCAAATAAATTATCATATAAAAATCCATTTTGAAGTCTTTGTTCCCGAATATATTTTACTAAATGGCAATCATTATTAAATAAAATAAGGTGAAAAATAAAATAAGCTTGTCTTTCTCATATATTGTGTGGTATTTTCAAAAGGATATATGTTTTCATAACATCAAGGAGGTTACATATGAACAAAAAAATATTTATTATTGCAATCATTACGGTAATTGGATGGGCTTCGGGATTTGCTGGTATTCGTGCTAGTTTACTTGGCGGCTTTTCTGCAGGACATTTAGTTTTGTATCGATTTTTAATTGCTTCCCTAATATTTCTTCTCTACGCTATTTATCCTCGATCAAATTTTAAATTGCCGAAGAAAAAGGATTTCTTGTTAATCTTTAGTCTCGGGATTATTGGCATTACTTTTTACCATTTAGGGGTTACCTTTGGGCAAGAAACTGTTTCGGCGGGAACGGCAAGCATGATCGTTGGCTCAGCCCCCATTTTCACTACATTAATAGCTATTTTTATCTTGAAGGAAAAGATGGAGTGGTTTGGCTGGGTCGGTTTAGGTGCAGGATTTATCGGAATTTGTTTAATAACGCTCGGTTCAACTGGGGCTACTTTTACATTATCAAAAGGATTATTGTTAGTATTTTTCGCGACGATTTCGACATCATTCTTTTTTGTGTATCAAAAGCCGCTATTTCAACGATATCATCCGATTGAATTAACCGCCTATTTTACGTGGGCTGGGACCATTCCAATGCTCATATATCTTCCTGGACTATTTCATAATATTCAACATGCTACATTGGAAGGAAATTTAGCAGCCATTTATGTTGGGATTGTACCGGCAGCGCTTTGTTATGCCACATGGGCAATCGCTCTTTCACTTGGAAATGTGAGCACTTTGTCTAGTATGCTCTATTTAGAACCACCTATCGCGATCATCATTGCCTGGGTTTGGTTAAATGAATTACCCAGTGTTCTGTCTATGACAGGTGGCTTTATCGCCATTTCAAGTGTTGCAATTGTCAATATTATCGGACATCGCAAAAGGAGAGTGGAGGAAGGGGCAAGTTGAGTATGCCCCTTATTTTGTAATGATATCAAAAAATTCTTCATCAGCCTTTATTTTTATCTTTTTTGGCACACTTAAATACAATACTTGTTCTCCTTGTTCAAAGTTAAAATAATTACCCACATCATAAGGATGCGACGCCAAAAATTGTTTCACGGTCATATCTTTATCTATCGCCCGAAAGTAAACAGTAATATATTCCTCTTCCCCATAAAAACTCAACTGATTTCCTTCTATTGAAAGTTTTGCTAATGAGACTTGCTCTGATATATCCCGATCTAAAAATGTTGTTGGTGTTTCATATAAAATTGCTTTTACGTTCTGGTTTTGATCGTTTCTTTCCTCTACAACGACGGGAATACTGAAATATGCATCATACATGCCAGACGTTAAAGCAATTTCTATTTCATGATTTATTGGTTCCATTTCCCACTCATCTTTTATAAATTGTTCAGGGAGCTCCCCAACTTGACCGTCTTCACCATACACAATATCATAAAGAATTGGAGCATGGACTTCTTCGATTTTTATCGCCGCCATTTTCGGTTGAACAAATGAGAGGTAAATGACAGTCGCAAACAGTAGCACAACGATATAACTAAAAAGCACTTTATATTTTGTTTTATAAGTTAAATTTAACTTCTGATTTGAACTAAATTTTTGTATAACAAAGATAACTATAATGACGACAAATATAGCCAACACAGTGAAGGTCATGACATTGATCATCGTCTAACCTCCAATCGGTTCCCAAATAATGTAGCAGCAAAAAACAATAGAAATGCAGTTACTAGTGTTTTAACTAGCATGATTGATAAACTCTTTGTAAAAATATAAAAGCCAATGATTGGTTCAACATTAACACCAAGAATGAAGAGTAACCCAACTAATACAGACGGGATAATAATGATTAATATGGAATGTATTTGGACAATTTCACCGATTAGGTAGAAAAAGGATGCTATTAGCAGCATATAAGCAATGGTTGCAAGAATCCCTGTCGCAAACTCTGATACGGAAGTTCCGGCAAAATAAATGAACGGATCTGTTTGATCCATTACTGAAACGACCATTTTAACAAAAGCTCCTAATAAATTTGCTGTTAAACCGCCGATGAAACATAAAGTAATCATAAAAAGGATATTAGCTAAATGATTCGTCTGTTTACTCGTTACAAATGTAACCATCTTGTTTTTAGATGCCTTCGTCGTTAATTGGAAAGCCATAATAATAATCCACAAAAACGTAAGACCTATTATTAAATCTGCGGAAATAATACGGACAGTAATATCAATATTATTGCTATTAACACTATAGATTTGGTTAGAAAACGTTAAAAGACCAGCAATTATTTGCATAATAATCATCGTACCAAACATACTGTGGTGCGCATGAAGTTTATAGTGATATTGTTTTTTAACTGCTTCGAGAAAATTGACATGAATAACGGTATTTTTTTGCACCTTATTTTGAATCAAAGACATCATCAATTCCCCCTCTCGTTTTATTCGTCATATAAACGGCAAGATCGTTTGGTGATACAGAAGAAATGTGAAAGCCATAACGCTCTATTTCTTCCGTTGGTACATCATTTTTCATGATGACATACATTTCATTGATGCCAACCTTTTCTTTATGAAAAATCTCTTTCCCGTTTATCCACGCGTCTAATTGCGAATAATTACCAGTAATTGCAATTGCATATTCGCGCATATCATCGATCGATGTATGAAGGACAAGGTTTCCATCATCAATTAATAAAATATCCTCTAGCAAGTCTTCAATTTCATTTAAATGATGACTAGAGATGAGGATCGACCTTGGGTGAGCTAAATAGTCTTTTAGTAAAGCCCGGTAAAAATCTTTCCGTACAGCACTATCCATACCTGTTGTAGGTTCATCAAAAATGGTTAAAGGGGAACGTGATGCTAAACCAACGATCATATTAAATGTGCTCTTTTTCCCTTTTGATAAGTGGTGATGGAATTGTTTTTTATTAAACTGAAAATACTCAAATAAACGGCCTGCAAGACCTGCATCCCAATGTTGATAAAATCTCCCTGCTTCTATTAACAAATCCCAAAGTGTTAATGTTTCTGGAAAAGCCATTTGATCATCAACAAAAATCGTGTTTGCTGAAACAGTTAAGTTATTGAAAGGATCATTTCCAAACACTTCTAGATTTCCACTTGACGTGTGCCAAAAACCCGCAATCATTTTTAGAAGAGTTGTTTTACCCGCTCCATTCCTACCAATTAATCCGGTTATTTTCTGTTCAGTCACTTGAAATGAAATACGATCCAACACTTTTGAAGCATTATACGATTTCGATACATTTTCGCAATGGATGATCATTTTCCTTCTCCCCCTTTTTCTCGATAGACTTGTTGCACTATTTGTAGTAATTCTGATTCATTTATTTCTAAATGATTTGCTTCCATGACAATTTTTTCAATTGATTTTACAAGGACATCATTTTTACGTTTATTTTTAATAATTTTTTTTGCATCTGGAGAAACGAATTTGCCTAAACCCCGCTTATCGTATAAAACTTTTTCTTGTCCTAATAAGGTTAACCCTTTTGCAGCTGTGGCTGGATTTATTTGAAACATTTCCGCTAGTTGATATTGGGAATATATTTTTTCATCTTGTTTGAAATGCTCTTTCAATATTTCAGTTTCAAGCCATGTAGCGATTTGCATATAAATAGGTGTTGTACTTCTATGATCTAGAATCAAATTCACCCCTCCCTTATTCTTACAACACTTAATGACATAGTGCATTACTGTTGTAATGTAGTATACTATATCTGATCAAAAGTTGTCAATATCTCTGTCCTTACTTTTTTGACAAATGCTCATTATCCTATTAGTATCGACTACATATGGTTATGCTTTGTATGTCCTGAGCCACCCATTTTATGAAATGAAACTTCCTCTTCTTTAGGAGAAAGGTGGGTTTTAAAATGAAAATTTTTGTTGATGCTGATGCCTCCCCTGTTCAAAAAGAAGTCATTTTAATTGCGGGTAAATACAATTTATCTGTTGTTCTTGTTAAAAGTTTTTCGCATTTTTCCCATGAAAAAAATCCACCATATGTAGAAACGATTTACGTGGATAAAGGGGCAGATATGGCAGATTTTGAAATTATTAAATTAGCAAAACAAAATGATGTCGTTATTACACAAGATTACGGTCTTGCTTCCCTTTGCTTAGGAAAAGGATGTCATGTTGTACATCATAAAGGGTTTCAATATACAAATGACAATATCGACCGATTACTTTCCTCAAGACATGCGAGTGCCATGGCAAGACGTGGTGGATATCGAACAAAAGGACCAAAGCCTTATACAGAGGAAGAACGACAAAACTTCAAAGACTTATTACACAAAGTGATTAATGAACAGATAATGTAAACTAAAAATCTGTGCTTACATATGCATCCTATATGGATTTAAAACAGCTGCAAAAAGTGGTATAATAAATAGTGTTGCATAAAGATTCAACATGTTAGTTTAAATATTCGAAATATTTTTTTCAAGAGAATAAAATGAGGTGACGATTTGGAAAAAGATGTATCAATAGGATTATTAGGATTAGGGGTTGTAGGTTCTGGTGTCATTAAAATCGTTGAAGATCACCAAGAAGAGCTGCAACATCAATTAGGACGCGGCGTGAAAGTAGAAAAAGTACTCGTCCGTGATATTGAAAAAGCACGTCAAATTGAAATTGATCATCGTTTACTAACAACTAATTGCGAGGATGTTCTAGCAAATCCTGATATAGATGTAGTTGTCGAAGTAATGGGCGGAGTAGAAAATGCCCGTAAATATATATTAGAAGCATTACAAGCAAAAAAACATGTCGTAACAGCGAATAAAGACTTAATCGCCCTACACGGCCCTGAGCTTGAAGAAACTGCTCGTCAAAATGGTTGTGATTTATTTTACGAAGCAAGTGTTGGTGGCGGTATTCCATTATTACGTGGTTTATCAGATGGACTCGTTTCTGATCGTATTCAGCAAGTGATGGGAATTGTTAACGGTACGACAAACTATATTTTAACGAAAATGGCCAAAGAAGGTCAAAGCTATGAAGATGCTTTACAAAAGGCCCAAGAACTTGGCTTTGCAGAAGCTGATCCAACAGCAGATGTAGAAGGGTTAGATGCGGCCAGAAAAATGGTCATTTTAGCACGCCTATCTTTCTTTACAAATGTTGAACTTGAAGATGTCGAAGTGGAAGGAATTTCAAAACTATCATTAACAGATATTGAGTATGGTAAAAAACTAGATTTAACGATGAAATTAATTGGTTTTGCTAACCGTCATAACAATCAAATTGAGGTAAGTGTACAACCGACATTTTTATCAAAGAGTCATCCATTAGCTTCAGTGAATGATGAATATAATGCTGTATACGTAAATGGAGAAGCCGTTGGTGAAACGATGTTTTACGGTCCTGGAGCTGGTAGTTTACCTACTGCAACTGCTGTTATGTCTGACGTTGTTGAAGCAATTAAAAATATGCTCTTAGGAGTAAACGGGAAAAAATTTGTTAAACCTCGTTTTGAAAAAGAATTGACTCCGTCTGATAAACGTTTTAGTCAATTTTATTTACGACTACATGTAAAAGATGAAATCGGTGCTTTTGCTTCCATTTCTGATTTATTTAACCGACTCGATATTAGCTTTGAACGAATTTTACAAACACCTAGCGAAAAAGGGTTTGCAGAAATTATTGTCGTGACACATAAAACATCACTAGAAAACTTCCAAAATGCAATGAAAAAATTGGATGAATTACAAGTAATTGATACAGTGGAAAGTTATTTCCGTGTTGAAGGGGATGCATAAGCAATGAATTGGCAAGGACTTATTAAAGAATACGCAGGGCTTTTACCTGTGACGGAAAATACGCCAGCATTAACATTACATGAAGGGAATACCCCTCTTATCTATTTTCCACATTTATCGGAAGAATTAGGAATTGAATTGTACGGAAAGTATGAAGGGTTAAATCCGACTGGTTCCTTTAAAGACCGGGGAATGGTGATGGCAGTTGCTAAGGCGAAAGAAGCAGGGAGTAAATCAGTGATTTGTGCATCGACTGGAAATACCTCTGCGGCTGCGGCTGCTTACGCGGCAAAAGCTGGCATGAAAGCTGTCGTTGTTATTCCTGAAGGTAAAGTTGCGATGGGAAAACTTGCTCAAGCTGTCATGTATGGAGCTGAAATTGTTCAAATTGCAGGAAACTTCGATGATGCATTGACGATGGTGCAACATATTAGTGAAAAATATCCTGTTACACTTGTAAACTCCGTCAACCCGTATCGGTTGGAAGGACAAAAAACAGCGGCTTTTGAAATTATTGACCAACTTGGTGGACAAGCACCTGATATTTTAGCTATTCCAGTTGGAAACGCAGGAAATATTAGTGCCTATTGGAAAGGTTTTAAAGAATACGCAGAACAAAAGCAAACTTCTTTACCTAAAATTTACGGCTTTGAAGCGGAAGGCTCTGCAGCAATTACGAAGGATGAGGTCATTACTGCACCCGAAACAGTTGCAACAGCTATTCGAATTGGTAATCCTGCAAGTTGGAAATTAGCGACAAATGCCCGAGATGAATCTGGTGGCATGATTACATCTGTAACAGACGAAGAAATTTTAGCAGCATTTAAAACGCTCCCTGCCAAAGAAGGAATTTTTGCTGAGCCTGGTTCTTGTGCTTCTATTGCAGGTGTCTATCAACAAGTAAAAGCGGGTACCATCGCACCTGGTAGTAAAGTTGTTGCTGTATTAACTGGAAACGGACTAAAAGATCCACAAACAGCGATCGATCAAATTACAATTGATCCGGTTTCCCTTCCAAACGATGAGGAAGCTGTAACAGATTATATTAAAAAAACGGTAGGTAAATAGGATGTTTATGATATCCGTGCCTGCAAGCTCTGCTAATATTGGACCCGGATTTGATTCAGCAGGGGTTGCAGTAGGTCGCTATTTAACATTACAAGTAACAAAGGCGGAAGAGTGGAGTTTTGACCATACGAACTCACTTATCCCATCGGTTAAAAATTACGAGGATCATTATATTTACAAAGTGGCAAAACAAGTAGCAGATTGGAATGATTGTTCGCTCTCCCCTTGTCATGTTTTGATGGATAGTGAAATTCCCCTTGCTCGTGGACTTGGTAGTAGTGCTTCTGCTATCGTGGCGGGAATTGAACTTGCCAATCAGCTTTGTAAACTGGATTTAACCGAACGCCAAAAGCTCGATTATGCGGTCAAAATTGAAGGCCACCCTGATAATGTTGCTGCTTGTTTATTAGGTGGATTTGTCGTTACAGTGAAGATGGGGGAAGAAGCAAGTTATAAGAAGTTACCAGCAATCGATACTGACTTAGTCGTTTACATTCCTAGTTTCGAACTTAAAACGGAAGATGCTCGCAAAGTATTACCAGATAACTTTCAAATGAAAGACGCTGCAACGGCGAGTGGTGTAAGTAATTTAATGATCTCGGCTCTTTTAACTGGGGATTATGAATTAGCAGGAAAAATGATGGAAAGTGATTTATTCCATGAAAGTTACCGGGCTAAGTTAATTCCTAATTACTTTGAAATCCGTTCACATGCTAGAAAACTAGGCGCATTTGGAACAGTGATTAGTGGAGCTGGTCCAACGATGATTTCCTTTGTGCCGAATGGAAAAGGCAAATTAATTGCAGAAGAAATGCAAGCGAAATTACCTGATTATGAGGTTGCTGCTTTAGAACTTGATGAAGCTGGGCTTCAGGTTAAAGTAAATATTAATAATCAATGAGGAACGAAAAAATACTCTACCACACCGTGCTTCTCATTATTAAGTAAATAGGAAACGAACGCTCAAAAACATTTTTTGGGCGCTTTTTATTATGTAAACCTTATTTGCTTTTTAGATTCATTAAATGATTCTAGTGGAATTGGCAATGGAGATTTTCCGAGAATAATACGGAGTTCAGGACAAGCATGTGTGATTCATGAGTATAATGCTGGGTTCAAAACAAGAATGCAGGATACACGAAAAGAATGCTGAGTTCAAAACAAGAATGTAGGATTCACGAAAAAAATGCTAAGTTCAAAACAAGAATGCTGGGTTCACGAAAAAAATGCTGAGTTCAGAACAAGGATGCAGGATACACGAAAAGAATGCTGGGTTCAAAACAAGAATGCTGAATTCACGAAAAAAATGCTCAGTTCAGAACAAGAATGCTGAATTCACGAAAAAAATGCTGGGTTCGGAACAAGAATGCAGGATTCACGAAAAAAATGCTGAGTTCAAAACAAGAATGCTGGTTCACGAAAAAATGCTGGGTTCAAAAAACTAAAAACATAGCACTAATGAAAAAAAACGCACAGTTATGTTCACTGTACGTTCCCTACAACTATTTAACTTTTTACCCGAGAACAGCTTGATCGCTTGCAAGTTGTCTGCCACGAATGCGCTGGAATTCCTCAAGTAAATTTTCGATTGTTAGCTTTGCCTTTTCCTCGCCACTTACATCAAAAATGATTTGTCCAGCATCCATCATGATCAATCTATCCCCCATATCAAGCGCTTGTTGCATATTATGTGTTACCATTAATGTTGTCAAATCAAATTTTGCAACAATTTCAGATGTCAACTCTGTAATTAACTCCGCTCTTGCGGGATCTAGTGCTGCTGTATGCTCATCTAAGAGTAAAATATTTGGCTCTGTAAAGGTGGCCATTAATAACGATAGCGCTTGTCTTTCTCCTCCTGAGAGCAAACCAACTTTAGCGGTAAGGCGATTTTCGAGTCCTAGGTTTAACGTTTTTAAATAATCACGAAAAATATCACGTCGTTGTTTTGTTACACCAAGCTTTAATTTTCGTGATTTATTACGTGAATAAGCAATCGCTAAATTTTCCTCAATTGTCATCGATGGTGCTGTTCCGGCCATCGGATCTTGAAAGACGCGACCAATAAACTGGGAACGTTTAAACTCTGGGAAATGATCGACCCGCTTTTCGTCGATCAAAATATCACCAAGATCAGAAATAAGATTTCCAGAAATGACGTTCATTAAAGTCGATTTCCCTGCCCCATTTCCACCGATGACGGTAACGAATTCACCTTTTTTAAGTTCCAAATTAATATCTTGTAGTGCCCGTTTTTCGTCAGGAGTTCCTTCATTAAAAGTAATGGAAATATGTTTTAAATTAAGCATTTTTCACATCCTCCACTTTGAGGGCTGCCCGTTTTTGTTCACGACGTTGTTTTTCTCGCTGTGCGTGTAATATTTTCGGAGCGACCAGTGCTAGAATAACGAGTAAAGCGGTAATTAATTTCATATCTCCTGTATCTAAAAACTCAACACGCAGTGCTAACGTCACAACTATTCGATATACGATCGCCCCTAAGATGACCGCAAGTGTGGCTCGAAAAATCGTTTTTGTTCCAAATAACGCTTCCCCGATAATAACAGATGCAAGTCCAATAATAATCATGCCGATACCCATACCTACATCAGCAAATCCGCCATGCTGTGCGATTAATGCACCCGAAAAAGCAACAAGTCCATTCGAAATTCCGATCCCGACAATAATTAAAGTGTCGGTATTAGCTGAAAAGCTTCGGATCATTCGCTGATTATCCCCAGTTGCTCGGAGCGCCAGTCCAACTTCTGTTTTGAGGAAATAATCGGCTAATACTTTAATAATAACAATAATAATAATCATAACAATGACAATTCCCCAAGTTGATGGGAAACGTTCGATACCAATAGCCGATAAAACGTTGTTCAGTAGACTGTCAATCCCTGTTTTTTCCCACAATGTCGCTAACTGTGTTTTTAGCGTCGATTCATTCAATAATGAAAGTTGGGGGGAATCCATAATGCGTAAATTAATGGAATAGAGCGCAATCATCATTAATATTCCTGATAATAATGCATTAATTTTTCCTTTGGTATGCAAAATACCGGTAATACAACCCGCGAAAAAACCAGCCGCTGCACCTAAAATCGTTGCAAGGAAAGGCGGCACTCCGTTCATAATTGAAACAGCTGCAACCGCTGCTCCTGTTACAAAACTTCCATCGACTGTTAAGTCCGGAAAGTCTAACACTCTAAATGATAAATATACACCGAGAGCCATAATCGCATAAATTACGCCCGACTCCACAGCTCCAAAAAGTGATAAAAACATGTTGTCCTCCATTCCAAAACGCATTAAAGTACGTGTTACATCCTCTTAAACGTACATTTATTTATGATAACTTTTCGTTCCATTTTATAACGTAAAGAAGGAAGCAGGCAATCCTGCTTCCTTTATATTGTACTAAATTTCTTCATGATTAGAAAGAATTTTTTACTCTTCTCCTAGGAACTGAGCATCATTATCCCAGTCATCATTCCACTCTACACCTTGAGCTTCTGCAGCTTCTTTATTTATAAATAATTGCATAGCTGGTGGGTATTCAACATCGATTTCTGCCGTTGTCTTTTCACCTTTTAACACTTCTACAGCCATCTCACCTGTGCGGTATCCAATTGTATGATAATCGATTCCAAAAGTAGCAAAGCCACCTTTTTCTAATGAATCAGGCTCCCCGACAATCAATGGAATTTGCTGATCATTTGCCACACCGACAACACTATCTAAAGCGGAAACTACCGTATTATCTGTAATGATGTAAAAGACATCGACATCACCTGCAAGTGTTGTTGCTGCCTGTTGTACTTCAGAAGAGTTTGCAACTGTTCTTTCCGAAATTGTTAAGCTTGTTCCTTCTGCAGCTGCTTTCACTGCTTCAATCTGAGTTACTGAGTTTTTCTCTCCAGCATTGTAAATTAATCCTACAGTTGCACCTTCAAAATATTTATCAATAAATTCAACCGTATTTTCAATTGACTCTGGGTGTAAATCAACGACACCAGTAATGTTGTCTCCTGGTTTATCCATTGCATCTACTAACCCCGCATCAACTGCGTCTGTTACAGATGTAAATAAGATTGGAATATCGTTTGTTGCGTTTAAAGCACCTAATGCACTTGGTGTCGAGTTCGCAAAAATTAAATCGACATTATCAGCAACAAAGTTATCTGAGATTGTTTTTACGTTATTTTGGTCGTTTTGAGCATTTTGATAGTTGAATTCTACATCAAGGCCTGCGTCTGCTATTGCGTCCTGAAACCCTTCATATGCTGCATCCAGTGATGGGTGTTCAAGAATTTGTGTTGCTCCAATCACAAATTTTTCTCCACCTTCTGCTTCCTCTTCATCAGCCGATTCTTCTGTATCTCCAGCATCTTCAGGTTCCTCTGCATCAGAACTAGAACTGTCTCCTCCGCCACAAGCCGCCAATACTAATACACTGATCGCTGCAATGATTAATAATTGTAGCCACTTTTTCATGAACGATTTTCCCCCTCAATCATATATTATTTAGTCCCTCTATTATACTGACAAGCTTCCAGTCATGCAAGACTTTTATCAATTTTCTAAAAATACATCAATCTATTAAAGTGATGAACTTTTTAGTAGTACATAAATTTTAACATTTATTTGTCCTATTTTCAAAATCTAAAATGCTTTCTCCAACTCTATCAATAGTTCCATGACTTCATTTGAAGCTTCTTCCAATCGAACAAGCGCACTTTTCGCCTTGTCGATATTTTCTCTTTCATAATGCTCAATAGCATCTTTGGCATATGCATGTACTGCTTTATGTGGTGCTTCTAGTTTTTTAAATGCTTCATTGTTCTTAACCGAGATCGACTGATCACTATAGTACCATTCTCCTAATCGGCAAACTTTATGGGACGTTAGTTGATTTGCCGAAATCGAACCAAACCCTAATAATAAGTTATAAATATTCCATTTCCATAATAGATGATCAGTTTTGGCCAGTTGAATAATATCTTTTTGATTATAAATTAAATTCGATTCGATAAAAGTTAGACGATATTCATTCATTTTTTTACTTAAATCATAAATTATTTCAGCTGTTTCGGTTGCCACTTTTTGTGTATGTTTGCTTACTTCAAACATTTTAATATTTCGCTCATTTATTTCTACCACTGTCGATGATTGCTCTTCACTCATTGCCGCAATTTGTGAAGTTTCGCCGTTAATCCTTTGCATCGTTGAAACAATGTTTTCTAACTCTTTCCCCGCTTGTTGGGATTCAGCAACACCCTTTTCAATACTTGTACCCGTTTCTTGAATTCTCTCCGTAACATTCTTAGATACATGTTGTAAATTTTCCATGTTTTTTGTTATTTGTTCAATTTGTTCTTTCGTATGTTCTGACAATTTACGAACTTCTGTTGCAACAACTGCAAAGCCTTGTCCATATTCTCCTGCACGTGCTGCTTCAATACTTGCATTAAGTGCCAATAAATTTGTCTGTTCAGCAATTTCTTTAATGACATTGATTACTACATGTGTTTGCTCAATTTCATTGCCTAAATGATGTACCTCTTTCATAACAGAGTCATAAACTTTGCCAACTTGTTCAATATCATTAAGCGCATGATCAATTACTTTTCTACTATTAAGCGCTGATAGAACCGCCTCTTCTGTTCCTTCCGCTACTTTTACGGCATGGTTTGAAACATCTTGAATCGATGCACTCATTTGCTCAGTTGCTGCTGTAACACTTTGCGATTCAGTGATTTGCTCTTCCATTCCTTCAATTAAATGTTGGGTAGTATCAAGCTTAGTCAAGTTATCGAGCATATCGGAAATGCCGAATAAAAACGACCGAAAAGTGGATTCGGTATACACATCAACAATTAATTGTTTATCAAATGTTCCTAACTTTTGAATCGCTACGACTAGACTAATCATCTTATTTGGATTTTTACTTACCTTCTCCATTAAAATAGTTGTCATAAATTGAATAAGCATGTCATGTGCCATAATAAAGTGATTCGCAGTTAAATTAATTCTACTATGTACTTCACCTATAGTGACCCTTGTTTTAACATAATCATGATCAATATTCGCTTGTAAAAATTGCTCAATATATTTTATCTGTGTTATTTTCAATTGGTCTACAGAAGCGTATTTTGAAATAATATCTTGTAAATGTTCAGATGATGTAATGTTTTCATAAAATTTATTCACCATTTCTTCCTTAAATGGACGTAAATATTGAGCTGCTTCCCTCACTTCTTCAAGTGTTTCTTCGGTTATATTTAAAAACTTCAATCTTTCTGTTGGGCGGTGTCCAACGGAAAGGTTCGTGTCATCAACCTTTTTTATATATTCATTCCATGTTTTAGGTCTTTTTGTAAAAATCATCATCAATTCCCCCTGTTCATCCTCATCCATTCAAAATCATACTAATTCCATGAATCTTTGGACCTATTTTTATTATTTTATTATACCCTATATAATTTAATTTCAAAATGGATAGATTAATTTCTTACAACCTTCTTACTTATTATGTATAATAAGGATGGGAAAGTAGGGATTTTGCATGACAAGAATTATGTACATTATCATCATCGTTGGATTTTTAGATACATTTATTCAGTTACCAATTATTACTCCATACTCACTTGAACTTGGAGCCTCATATGCGTTAACTGGTGCAATCGTTGCAATTTATTCATTTACTAATATGATCGGCAATATTCTAGGCGGACATTGGATCGACCGATTTGGTCGTAAGAAAATGTTATTTACCGGCATGATATCTGTTTGTATCATTTTATTTTTTTATCCATTCGCACAAACTGGAATACAATTATTTTTTGCCCGCTTTTTCCATGGATTAGCTGGTGGTATATTAATTCCAGCGGCTTTTGCCTATATTGGCGATCAATCCGGTACGAGAACGAGAGGAAAAACGATGGCATTTACAGGAGCTAGTATTGGAATAGCTGCAATCGTTGGCCCTGCTGTTGGTGGTATCATGGCTGCAAGGGCTTCAATTGAAAGTGTGTTTTTGCTCGTCTCAGGTCTTTTTCTTGTTACCTCGTTTATCGTGTTATTTTTTGTAAAAGAATCATTTATTTCAACTGAAAGAGGTAAATTTAATTTTAAAGAATTTGTTCCACTGATTAAACATCCGTTAATTATTTTGTCATCCTTAGCGGCTTTTGCACTTATGATTAGTAATGGGACACTCGCTTTTGGACTTCCCTTAAACGTAGAAGAAATGAACCGAACGACAGAAACGACGGGAATGTTATTAAGTACATTTGGGATCATTGCGTTAATTGTATTCTTAAGCCCGATTAATTTTATTTATGATCGTTTTTCTGCCATTAAACTAATCTTGATCGGGTTATTCCTGATTGGAATTGCAATGTTCATGCTTAGTTTTATGACAACTTTTATTAGTAATTTTATCGCTATGATTACATACGGACTAGGATTTTCGTTCATTTTTCCATCGATGAATAAAATTATTGCAGATGCTTCCACGAAAGTCGATCGGGGAAAAGCATACGGAATTTTTTATGCATTTTTTTCCTTAGGTGTCGTTGCAGGCTCTTCGATGGCCGGGGGTTTTGCCCAAATTCTTGGGTTACCGTTTTTAGTTTGTGGAGTTCTTATGTTTTTGTCTGTGGTGATTATTCTGTACATTGATAGGAGAAAAGTATAGAAGTTCAAAATGTTTATTCACTTAAACCTCTACTCATTTTTCCAATTATTTAGCTACAAGTCTCGCTTGTAAGTGGGGCTTGTTCAATTTTTCTATTATCTTTAATAAAATAAAAGCATACCCAGTCATCAAATAATACATTCAACAACCTGGTATGCTCCATACTAATTTTATTCGTTTGATACTCTTACCATGCCGGTTTTGGTTATATTCCTTTCTACAGCAGTTTTTTTCCACTACTACCCTACCATTGCACAATAGTAGTCAATGTTTATAGAATTTTCCTTTAAACTCGACATCAATTGTTATATTTGTTCAATACTAATTATAAAAGGTTCCAATAGTAAAATATCCAAGTTAGAAATAAAGTAACTACAGAAAACAACGTGCAATGGATACGACTACTCCGTTTCGAATCCTTTTTTTTCCATAAAATGAAAGTTGTTATTAAAAGTGCGATGCTAAAAAGACTCATCACGTAAGGAATTATATTAAGTACCGGATGCCAATCTGGTGCCTTACCAAAAGCATCTTTTGGAAGTTGGTAAACTGGATCAATTTCCCCTGTTAAAATGACACTGATAATTAGTCCAAGAAATAAGACACTATATATAATTGCTGCCCATTTTGCAATAAGTGCTGTTTTTGTTTGGTGCTTTTTCTTCCTTTGAACAAGATGAAGAGCAGCACGAATGATCCAAAACAAAAACGATCCAAAAATAAATAACACGCTTAGCACAAGAGTGGAAAAGGTAAAAGCACTAGTTGCATACCAAGGTGCTTTGGAATACGTCATTGGCCCATCTGCTACTAGCATTGTGTCCCCGTTTGCATCTGTTTCAAAAACAATTGTCTTAAAATCTCCGTACGCATCAAATGTTATTTCCTTTTTGGGATTTTCATATATCCCGGGTGCCACTTCGAAAAATTCATTCGTCTCTCCCGCGTGTGTCACATGTAAAGTACCTTTTTCCCCTGCCTTTACATGAATCATTCCCAGTGTAAGACTAAGGAACTTTTCGTCGGTCGTAACACTTTTTCTGTTTTGATGATATTCTCCCGCAAATTGACTTGCTTTCTCCATTGAACCATAAGAATTAACCTGTTTGGCACTGTTTTTAATTGGTAAATATTCATCTAAAAACTGTTGAAAGACCTTTTTATGTAAAAAATGATTGCCACCACTATACGATATGAACATTCCGATATCTTCGTCCGGTATTAAATAAAGACCCGAATTGAACAGCAATGTACCTCCACCATGAAAAAGTATTCGTTGATCATTAAAATTTGCCTCGATAAATCCTAACCCCATCCCACTTACGTTTGGATGTTGTGTATATTGCTGTTCAAACATTTGTCGAACAGTATCTTTCTCAAGTATTTTTTGTTCTCCATAACTTCCCTCTTGCAGAAACATTCTCATAAATGTTGCCATATCAGCAGCAGAACTGCTCATTGCTCCAGCTGGTTCTGGTAGAAACTCAAAAGATCCTTCAATAAAATTTCCATCTACATAGCGATAAGGTGTCACCGATTGGTCTTTTAACTGTTCTGGCAAAGGTTGTTCAAACGTACTATTTTCCATCCCTAATTTATTCAAAATATGATGTTCTATATATTCGGAAAAAGGCATACCTGACACTTGTTGAACAATATAACCAGCCAAAGCTGTACCATAATTAGAATATGCAATCATTTCACCGGCTGGAAATATCCGTTTCGGCATGTGATAACGTACATATTCATTCAAAGGAAGCAGCCCATTTTCTGAAAGCCTAAAAATACTGTTCGAATAATCTTCAAAACCTGGAGTATGTGTCATTAAATGATGTAATGTAATTGGATTAGGTTTCGAATTATGTTGGTTACCTTCGACCTGATCGGAAATTTTAAAATCTAAGTATTCATTAATATCGGTATGCAGATCAAGTTCTCCTTGTTCTACCAGTTGCATGACAGCAGTCCATGTTAATAATTTAGAAACAGATCCAATTCGGAAAAGGGATGTCTCTGGATCAATAGAAGTACCCGATTCCATATTCGCATAGCCATATCCTTTTTGAAAAATTATTTCGTCCTTATAAACGATAGAAACCACGGCATTTGGAATGTTTTCTTGTTCTAATTGCTCCGTTATTACTTGATCAATAAAATTCGCTACCTCTTCCTTATCCTCGACCTGGGCTAAAACAGGTGATGACTTTATAAAAGAAAGGAAGGTAGCCATAATAATTAAAACGAATATTTTTTTCATTTCTTTTTCCCCCCCTTGGATATCACTCGATATATATCCAATGATTTATTATACATGTATTTTAGAATTTGTAAACCTTAAATTCTCTTTACCATCTTTAACAAACTCATCTCTGGATAAATTAAATAAAATCATCCCCAAAGGCAGGCTATATATGTGATGATTTGACTATAAAGTAAACTTGTATAAAGCAATAACAGGGAGAAAAAGAAACAGACGACAAAGGCAGTATCTTATATGATCATTTGCCAGAGACATTATTTGTTTAGGGTGACCTTGTTTTTAATATTGGCTCTGATTTCATCGAGAATGAAACTACAGACAGCCCAAGCAAGACTATGAATTAAACGCATTTCATGGATTAACTAAGAAACAAAACAAACTTTTAAAAGGCTACCGTGAAGATAGATTTAAGCATTGTAAAAATAATAAGGGGAAATATTTATTTAGATTTAAGAGAGGAATCAAAAATATTGCTAGAATTTCAGTAAAAAAGATGGAGCAAAGTAAAAAGCAAAAAAATCATTTTTGAGTAAATGACATTTCTTTCAACGAAAGGATCGCTAATTTTTTGTACCAAATATTGATCAGAGGATGGTGATGGTAAACGTTTCGACCTTATTAAATAAGCAACTGGTGAAGTATGAAAGTTGTGAATGCATTGTTTTTCGACTTCACTACTGATTTTTAATAAAAGTATTCTTCAAAGCTGTAAGTTGCTAAGATAACACAATTCCGTTGACAATGTTTGTAATTGCAAATAGAGTATATATCAATTGATACATATCATTATTTAAGGAGAATCTAAATGGCACCAAAAACAAAATATTCAAAAGAAGATATTATTTTGGCAGCATTTGACATAGCAAAAAAAGATGGACTGGATGCAATCACAATTAGAAGAATTGCTAAACAACTCGGTAGTTCCATTGCTCCAATCTATGTAAATTTTAAAGATATCGACGAATTAGTTCAAGAAGTAGTGAACCATACGCTTGAAATAGTAAAGCAGCTCATTATAGAACAGAATTCTGGGCACCCTTTTCGGGACATTGGTATTGCAAGTATTAAGTTCGCCAAACAATACAGTGTCCTCTATCGTGATTTAATTATGAAAAATAACCCTCACATGAGGCATAATGAAGAAAATATGATGTTTGTTGTTCAACAAATGCAAAAAGATCCAGTATTAGCCGGATTTTCAGAACAAGAATTAATGGATATTTTATTAAAAATGGAAATTTTTCAAACAGGGTTGGCTGTCATGGTAGCGAATGGTCTGCTTCCTGAATATTTTACCGAAGAAAAAATGATTGAAATGTTGGATAATGTTGCCGAAGATATGATCATTTCAACTCAATCACGAAAAGGAAAGGGTTGAAATCTGTTAAAAGAGGCGCATTAAGTGACTTTCGTCCGTATTAGACGCTCATTTTATGTCTCGTGTAACTGTTTCCAATAAAATAGACAGGTAAAGATACCATTTTATGAAGCAATAAATAAATGACTCTGGTATTGTACTGGAGTCATTTTTTATACTCGACTGGTATCGAGTAAAATTATAATGGTACATGTATTCATCAATCATTTTATTAACTCCCCAAAAGCCTTACAGTCCTTAGGCTAATTCACCTTTATAGCTGTGATTGGTGTTGCAGTAACAGATTTTGGTTTTAGACCTTAGGCTAGAAAGTCGTATCTGTAAAAGTCATGCAGAAGTAACAAGGTTTGCCACATTAAAAACTTATTTATATTTCTAGTTTAATATTCTAAACTACTTTATCATTTTTAACGTGGTCTCTCCATTGCAAAAACGTCACCAATTTTTGCATAATCATTTCCGGCTAACCGGCTCACCGCATTCAACTCTTCATATATTATTTTACCTTCATCATATACTTTTTCGTCTATATGAATACGAGTAATTTTACCGATGATTAAGTCAGTACTGGCATGACCTTCTCCGCCACCTAGTTCTAACCCTTTTTCCAACATACATTCAAAACGGACTTTCGCTTCTTTCACTCCAGGAACGGATATTGTTTCACTAGGAAGAAGTGTTAATTGCGCCTTTTCTATTTCACTTTCATTAGCAGGTAGAGAAGCAGCCGTTTCATTAATCTGTCCAACATTGTCTTCATCTACTATATGAACGACAAATTCTTTTTGTTGTATAATGTTTCGAGCAGTATCTTTTTGCATCAATCCTTGCCTCTGAACAGAAATAGAAATCATAGGTGGATTTGCGGTAACAATATTAAAATAACTGAAAGGTGCACCATTGATAATATTGTCCTTTGACTTACTCGTTACAAATGCAATAGGTCTCGGTACGATGCTACCGATTAATAATTTATAATTATCTCTTTCTGAATTATATTTAGGATCAATGCTAAGCAATTAACTTCCTCCCCCATTCGGATTTTTGATTGGAATTAAGGTTTTTTCAAGAAGCTTACGATTAGATTCGTATTGAACTGGTAGTTTTAATTCACTTCCTAGTGTTTCAAATGGTTCATCACGGGAAAACCCTGGTGGATCTGTTGCGATTTCAAATAAAATATCCCCGTGTTCTTTGAAATAAATTGATTTAAAATAATTTCTATCTCTCACTTCTGTCACAGCAAGCCGATTTTCTCGTACAAATTGTTGCCATTCTATAAGTTCTGCATCCGATTCGGCTCTCCATGCAATATGGTGAACAGTACCGACACCCATGACGCCTTTTTCATGAGACTTTTTAACATCGACAATATTTCCAATTGTACTCATAGATTGCAAGCGGGTCACTTCATTTTCTGTTCCTACTTTTTCTAATCCCATCACATTTTCTAGTACTTGAATCGTACGATCAGGGTTAGCTGAGTATAAAACAGCTCCAGCAAAGCCTTTTATTGCTTCTTCTTTTGTTATATCCTGGTTAGTCCATTCATTTTCTTCTCCAACTTCTCTTTCAACAAGTTCTAAAAGAAGACCATGTGGATCAGAAAAAGAAAGGTATTGCTCTCCAAAACGCGTCTCTTCTTTATATGCAATATTATATTGTTTCAATCGACTTTTCCAAAAAAGTGTCGCACCTGGTGGAATGGCGTAAGATGTTTTACCAACTTGTCCATTTCCAATCGCTCCTTGTTTCGCTCCATTCCAAGGAAAAAAGGTAATAATTGTCCCAGGAGAACCATTGGCATTACCAAAGTATAAATGGTATGTTCCTGGGTCATCAAAATTAACCGTTTTTTTCACCAATCTTAAACCAAGCACTCCTGCGTAAAAATCAACATTTTCTTGAGGGTGACCGACAATAGCAGTAATATGATGGATTCCAGTAGTCTCTCGCAACTTCTTCACTCCTTTGTTTACTAAAGATACAAATTTCTTTTATTTTACCATATTAATATATGAAAACCTGCCTTGATTCAACATCAAAACAGGTTCATTCATATCATTAGCTGTTTATTTTTTCAGCGATTTTTACCGTACGTTTTGCTTGGAATTTTACCGCATCTTCTACATCTTCAACCATTCCATCATCTCCAGCAGTCACACTTACACCGTACGGGTTTCCACCTGCTTTGAAAATCGATTCGTCCGCATAACCTGGTGCTGCAACAATCGCTCCCCAATGATACATGGAAGTGTAGAGCGATAAAATGGTCGCCTCTTGCCCACCATGTGCATTTCCTGCTGAAGACATGGCACTAACTACTTTGTTTACTGTTTTTCCTGTTGCCCATAAACCACCTTGTGTATCAAGGAATTGTTTCATTTGTGATGCCATATTTCCAAATCTAGTAGGTACACTAAAAATGATCGCGTCAGCCCATTCTAGATCTGCAGATGTTACCTCTTGTACATCTTTTGTTGCATCCACGTGAGCACGCCACGACGGATTAGAATCAATCGCTGCATCAGGTGCAAGCTCTGGTACTTTGAGAACTTTTACCTCAGCTCCTACTTCTTTAGCCCCTTCTTCTGCCCATTTTGCTAGTTGATAATTTGTTCCTGTTGAACTATAGTAAATGACTGCTAATTTAACGTTAGACATATGCTACCTTCTCCTTTTGTAATCTATATTAGATTCTTCCTTTATTTTAAGTATAAACCGATCATTTTACACTCAAATCATATATTATGAATTAGAGATAATAAGATAAAAAAAATTAAATGGAATCAGCAAATAATCCTATTTTTTTCAGAAGAACGATCGCCTGCTCTTTTTCTTCATTCGTTAAACTAGAAAAAATAGTCGCCATCGCTTGTTCATGTTTCGGAAAAATTTCATCCATTAAATTGGAACCTTTTTCTGTTAGTCGTCCATAAATGACGCGCCGGTCTTTAGGACAGGCAATTCGTTCGATAAATTGCTTCTCCTCTAATTTATCTACAACATACGTAATACTACTACTAGCAAGTAATACTTTTTTTCCGATAATCTGAATCGGTTGCTCCCCTTTATGGTACAAATATTCCATTACACCGAACTCTGTTAAATTCAATCCGTAGCTTTTTATATCTTTTACTACTTGTTTTTTTACTGATTCTAACGATCGGCTCAGTACAACGAATAATTTTAAAGACAGTTGTTCTTCTTTTGTTTGGTTATCTAAACTTACCATTTCATTCATCCTTTTTGTAAATTACCTCGAATTCGTATTAATTATATTAGAGATAATTTAAAATGTCAAGGATTAAATTTAATCAGAAAACTTGGCATACGTTAAAGAAAACACACCGACTGACAAGCCGACAGGTGACGGCAGAGGTGATGTTGCACTTATGTAAGTAAACTAGCGGGGAGCTAGTTTATGACGAAAGAAAACACACCGACTGACAAGCCGACAGGCGATGGCAGAGGTGATGTTGCACTTATGTAAGTAAACTAGCGGGGAGCTAGTTTATGACGAAAGAAAACACACCGACTGACAAGCCGACAGGCGACGGCAGAGGTGATGTTGCACTTATGTAAGTAAGTGATTAACTTATTTACCGAGCCTATAGCGAGAACTAAAGTTACACAAGTCAAGAAAGGATTTTTACTTTCTAAACTGCGAAAAAAGTCGACAAACTTTTCGCAGTCACTTCATTTTTACTCATTAAAACGCGGATCTAACAATAATCTTTCTACTTCTTCTTTATGTCTTGTCTCGTCGGCAATCATATCTTCCAGTTGAACGACTAACTCTGTAAGCCCTAGCTCTTCTGCTTGGTTTTTCCGCTCTTCGTAACGCTCGATCGTATCCGTTTCTGATTTTAATACGGCATCTAAAAGGCCTTTCACATCTGTTGGTTGAGGTACTTTAGCTGATTCCGTCGTCGGTATACCACCCAATGATTTAATTTTTTCGGATAAATACAAAGCATGTCCCAGCTCATCGGAGATTTCCTCTTCAAAAAATGGCTTTAATGCAGAACGATACAATCCAGAAACAACCGATGCACTATATGTATACTGGATTGCTGCACCATATTCATTCGCTAAATCCACATTTAATCCTTCAATTAACTGTTCTTTACTCATTTTTATCAACCTTCCTTTCCATTGTTATAGTATATATTCCCCAATCCTTTGAAATAAAAACGAATTTGGATAAACTTTTTACAAAGGATTTTATATTAAAAATTTCTAATTTAAAGGGGCTGGGACAAATATATTTTTATCAAAGAAAAATCTAAATTACAGTAGTTGCATAAAATACTCCCAAAATACATTTTGCACATCCTAAAGCGGCTAATCCTCGAACGTACAGGATGATATGCTAATGGCGTAGGTCACTATGGATGTGACCGTTTCTATCCAGTCCTGATCCAGTATGAACAAAAAACCTCCACTCTTAAGTGAAGGCACAAAATTTCTTACTCCCATTTATATGGTGTTTCTTGATAAACGTAATAATTTAACCAGTTAGAAAAAAGTAAATGGGTATGAGAACGCCACGTGTTTAGCGGTGTTTTATTTTTATCGTTATTTGGAAAATAATTTTCCGGCATATGAACATCAAGCCCTTTTGCTAAATCACGTTCATACTCTTCAGCAAGTGTTGTTGCATCATATTCCAAATGACCTGTCAGCATAATATGTTTATTATCCTTTGATTTTAATAAAAAAACACCAGCATCATCAGAAACTGCAAGTAATTTTAATTCGGGGTGGCTTTTAATATCTTCTAATGCTACTTCCGTATAGCGTGAATGTGGCACATTAAATACATCTTCAAACCCTCTAACTAATTTAACAGTTGGATCAGTTACTGTATGCTGAAAAATGCCTGAACATTTTTTTGGTAATTCAAATTTATCTATTCCATAATGATGGTATAATGCAGCTTGTGCTCCCCAGCAAATATGTAGGACAGATGTCACGTTTTTTTTCGTCCAGTCCATAATTTCCACTAGTTCTTCCCAATAGTTAACATCTTCAAATTGAAAATGTTCAATTGGGGCACCTGTTATGATCATCCCATCATAACGATGGTTTTTAATTTCGTTAAATGTGGTATAAAATGTGTCTAAATGGGACTTGCTTACATTTTTAGAAACATGTGTCGCAGTATGTAAAAATGTAATATTCACTTGTAGTGGAGTATTTCCTAATAATCTCAATAACTGTAATTCTGTCTTCTCTTTTTCTGGCATCAAATTTAAAATAACTATATTAAGGGGACGAATATCTTGTGTTCTTGCACGATCTTCATCCATAACAAATATTTTCTCTTTTTTCAGTAATTTCCGCGCAGGTAAACCTTCTGGTATATTGATTGGCACCAAAATCTCTCCCTTCCCTTCTTTTATTATAACGTTTGCAAACAGTGATAATCAATTATTATTACATTAAATAAAGGAAGATTTTAATTAGAAAACTCGGCTTATCGCCAAGTCTTTAGTGACGAGAACTAAAGTTGCACTTATGCAGGAAGGCTGGGACATAACTAAAATGACCCTATCAAAAGACGAACAATATACGACCTAAGTGAAGGAATATACATAGATCCCTGGTCAGATAAAAACGGGAACGTCCGTGTGACCTATGTCGACACTAGTACATCCCAGGACTGGCACTACGTTACTCGTCCCATCGAAAAGAGTTTGGGACTGCGCTAAATGCTCGTCCCATCGAAAAGAGTTTGCAACTTCGTTCCATCCTACCGTCAAGATTGTGACGACACTTATAGTACATCCTGTACATCGAAGGCTCACCAACTGCTTCAAGGTGCGCAACGTATATTTCCAGAACAGAATATATGCAACAACTATTGTTCGGTTTTTCCTTTGATAAAAACACTTTTGTTCCAATCTCATCTGCCGAAAAAAAAATAACTTGCCTTTCTGTAAAATGTATGTTAAATTAACTTTATTGAAAGTGACCATTTTGTTCATTTGGTCAATTCTAAAGTTTGGAGGGAGGAAAAATGGCGATTGATCGACGCCAAGAAGTATTAAATGCTGCCACAAAATCTTTTTCTTTATACGGGTATAAGGCGACGACGATGGATCAAGTTGCCAGACTTGCAAATGTCGGGAAAGGAACCATCTACACATTTTTTAAAAATAAAGAAGAACTATTTGATGAGATTATTACGAAACTAATTGATGATATGGAAAAAGCCGCAACTAATGCGATAAATTCTGAAATGTCTTTCCAAGAAAATGTACATCTTGCATTATATAAAATGTTAGAGTTTAGGCTAGAACATCAACTAACCATTAAGTTGTTTCAAGAGGAAAGAGATATCGGTACTCCTGTCGTGCAGCAAGTGATGCAAAAATTAGAACAATCGATTTTATTTTTTATTCGGGAAAAAATTGAACGGGCGATTGAAAAAGGAGAAATTAAACAATGTGACCCTGAAATAACGGCATTTATATTACTAAAGTTATATGTCGCCTTTATTTTTGACTGGGAAAAGAATCGGAAGCCGCTCAATAAAGAAGAAATTGCTCATCTATTTGATCTATATATTTTTAAAGGATTATCTAATAGGTAATCCATCATTTTTTCATTGAATTGACCATTTGAGAAAAGTGGTCAATCATTACTACGGAGGTAATTAAGTTGAAAGGAATATTGGAAGAATTTTCACAGATAAGGAAGGAACATAAATTACTTATCGCGATCATTGCAGTCATAGCTGTTCCTATCCTGTACGCGGGAATGTTTTTATGGGCATTTTGGGATCCATATGATCATTTAGCAGATTTACCCATTGCTGTTGTCAACGAGGATGAAGGGGCTAATCAAGACGGGGAGACCATGAATCTTGGGGATGAGTTAGTCGAAAAGCTAACAGAAGATCCAGAATTTGATTTTAATATTGTTGATAAAGATACAGGTTATCAGGGACTTCAAGATCAAACATATTATATTTTAGTAGAAATACCGAATGATTTTTCAAAAAACGCGACAACGTTAATGGATGATCATCCAGAGAAATCAAATATTATTTATATACCGAATGAAAGTTATAACTTTTTAGCTTCCCAAATTGGTGAAACAGCGATGTTACAAATAGAAACGGCATTACAAGAAAAAATAACGGAAACATATGCTGAAACTATTTTTGACCAAATAGATGAAATAGCGGATGGACTTGGAAAAGCAAGTGATGCAACGACATCATTAGCTGATGGTGCCGAACAATTGCAGGACGGATCCCACCAATTATCAGACCATTTAGCTACATTAGCTGAAAAGTCAATTGATTTTCAACACGGTGTTTCTAGCGCCCGCTCTGGTGTGAATGAATTAGTAGATGGATCAAAAAATCTAGCTAATGGAATGCATCAGTTACATGAAGGTTCTAACGAGTTATTAAAAGGATCGAAAGAAATACAAAGTGGTTCAGAAGACTTAGCTAGTGGAGTTAACATGACAAATGAAGGGGTTCAGCAATTAAATGAACAAATCCCTTCGCTAGTAAGTGGAACAGATACTGTTATGAATGGATTAACAGATTTACACAACCAATTACCAAAAGAGTTATCCACAGCGATTGGGGAGCAACTAAAGGCAAATAGCGAAAAAATGAATACAGGTTTAACTGAACTACAGAATGGTATAACATCTGGATTAACAAACGAGTTAGCGCCAGGAATTAGTTCAACCCTTTCGAGTGCTATTGCGGATGAAATGATCGCAACACAAAAAGCTCAAACGGAAACACTTGCGGTAACATTGCGTGAAAGTGGCATGGAGGAACAAACAGTAAATGCCATCATTCAACAATTACAACAGAATGCTCCATCAAAAGAAACATTGGCAGCATCTTTACAAGATAAATTAACAGTCCAGATAAATGGGGCTATCGAAAATACGACAAATCAAATTAATAGCGGGTTTGACACATATAAAACTGAAGTGAATAAAAATGTCGAAAATGCTACCACAACTTTAGAAGCAGGAATTAAAACAGCAATCGACCCTCCATTTACAGAGTTAAAAAATGGCTTATCCACCATCAATGAGGGACAAAATTCCTTACAAGATGGAGTAGCACAGCTTGCAGATGGGACAGCACAGTTACAGACGGGTTCACAAAGGTTAGCTTCTGGACAAAATGAATATGTTGATAGTTTACAATTATTTACAACCAAATTTACAGAAGCTAACAATGGAGCCGAATCATTAGCTACTGGTACAAATTCATTGTTTAGTGGCATGCTGAAACTTGAAGATGGGTCGATTCAATTAAGTGAAGGTTCAGTTCAACTAGATGACGGTTCTAAAGAATTAACAGAAGGTGTGGAAAAGTTAGTAGATGGAACAAATGAATTTAAGACAGAGATGAAAGATGCGGCTGAGGAAGCAAGTGAGGTAAAAACAAATGATGAGACATACAATATGATGGCTAATCCAGTCGAGGTCAAAAACGAAAAGATTAATCAAGTTCCCAACTACGGAACCGGCTTTGCACCATATTTCCTATCACTCGGTTTATTTGTCGGAGCTCTGTTATTGTCCATTGTTTATCCGTTAAAAGAGCCTGCAAGTATTCCAAAAAATGGACTTCACTGGTTCTTTAGTAAGTTTTCCGTATTGTTTGTCGTCGGAATTCTACAAGCTGTTATTGCAAGTGGCTTTTTACTTTTAGTGCTTAAATTAGAAGTTCAAAGTGTACCATTGTTTATGCTTTTTGCCATTATTACAAGCTTAGTGTTTATTACACTTGTTCAGTTTTTAGTTACTTGTTTTGATGATCCAGGACGTTTTATTGCAATTATCATTTTGATTATGCAATTAACGACGAGTGCTGGTACATTCCCATTAGAGCTGATTCCAAAAATATTGCAACCGATCAATTATATCTTACCGATGACCTATTCTGTTGCTGGTTTTAAAGCTGTTATTTCTAGTGGTGAGTTTCATGTTATGTGGCAAAATGCAGGTGTGTTAATGTTATTTACGCTTTTCTTTCTGTTACTAACCGTCTCCTATTTTATTGTTATGTTTAAACGTAAATATCGTACAGTGCAAGAAGCATGAAAAACATTCTACCATTAGTAGTACAAACCAAGGCCGGTTTGTACTACTATTTTTTATAGTAGAAGTGAAGGAAGGTTGACACCTTTGAGAAATTAAATTCCGTATTATAAACAGACCAACTTCACATCTTTACGTGAATCAGTTTTATGTTTTTAATTTTTATCAACAAGTTGTGTTATGTACAATAATCTATACACATCGTTTTATATAACGATGTGTATAGATTAGATAAACGGTTGCTACATCAACGTTTAACTCTGTTTATAAGTTTTGTGGATAATTCTGTGGATTATGTGGATAACGTGGATAAGTAGAAACGGTTTATTCACAAATGCACTTGTACGAATACCTTTCGTCTTACTTACTGAAAATTCAATTTTATTAGTATCTGACACTTCTTATTATTTGAATTTTCCACCCCGTTCTCATTTTTTAATCCCTTCTTATTTTTATGTTAAACTATATGTAACGTAAAAACCGTGCTATATAACTTTTTCTAATCAAGCTTTATTGAAATTTTCTATACTTTAAACTGATTTACTGATATGATACATAATGAATAATATCTATCTGTATAGTATTAAAAATACTTGGCATAGTTAAAGAAAACACACCGATTGACGAGCCGTCAAGGCGATGACAGAGGTGATGTTGCACTTATGTAAATAAGTGATTAACTTATATGCCAAACCTTTAATAGCGAGTGCCTTAGTTGCACTGATACAATAAGAAAAGATTTATACCTTCTTTTCTGCTAAAAAAAGTTGAGGTGACCCCTTTTGCAAGAAACATGGGCATATTTAGATAGCGGATACCACGATGCAGCAACAAATATGGCAATCGATGAAGCATTACTTCAGTTTCATAGCGAGAAAAAAATAAAGCCTACTATTCGGTTTTATGGATGGGAAAGGCCTAGCCTAACTGTTGGACATTTTCAAAACGTACAAAAAACAATTAATTTCTCAGGCGTTGAGAAACATTCCTGTGATTTTGTTAGACGTTTAACTGGCGGTAGTGCTGTTTTACATGATGATGAATTAACCTATAGTATTATTGTTAATGAAGATCATCCCAAAATTCCTCACTCCATTAATAAGGCATATTATGTATTATCACAAGGTTTGCTAGAAGGATATCGAAATCTAGGAATCGAAGCTGATTTTGCTATTCCTGAACGTGAATTACTTCGTGAACGTTCTGCCGTTTGCTTTGAAAAACCGGCAATATACGAGATGATCGTTGACGGGAAAAAGATTTCTGGTAACGCACAGACGAGAAAAAATGGTGTTTTACTGCAGCACGGGTCAATTCCGATGAGTTTTGATGCAAAAATGTTGTTTGACTTATTTAATTTTTCATCAGAAAAAATTCGTGAACGACAAAGAGCTGCTTTTGAGAAAAAGGCAATTAGTATCAATAAAATCACAGAAAAAAAACATACATATCAAATGGTAAAAGAAGCATTTTTAACAGGATTTCAATCATGTTTACAGATCGAATTAGAACCCCTTGTCCTAACAGAAGAACAATGGAAATATATTACTCATTTAACCGAGACAAAGTATCGTACGAAAGAATGGAATTTAAGGTTAAAAAAAGCAAGGAGTGTATAAGGAAATGACAAAGCAACAAGAATATTTACGCAAACCCGATTGGTTAAAAATTAAAATCAATACATCTGATTCATATAAAGGCTTAAAAAAATTAATGCGTGATAAACGCTTAAACACAGTTTGCGAAGAAGCAAGATGTCCAAATTTACACGAATGTTGGAGTGAAAGACAGACAGCTACTTTTATGATTTTAGGAGATACATGTACGAGAGGATGTCGTTTCTGTGCAGTTAAAACAGGGCTTCCAAATGAACTCGATTGGGGCGAGCCTGAACGTGTTGCAGACTCCGTTAAAATAATGGGTTTAAAACATGTCGTTATAACGGCTGTTGCCCGTGATGATTTAAAAGATGGAGGAGCCGCAGTTTTTGCGGAAACAGTTCGTCAAGTACGAAAGAAAAACCCGGGAACGACGATTGAAATTTTACCATCTGATATGAAAGGTGACTACGAAAGTTTACATACATTAATGTCATCAGAACCAGATATTTTTAACCATAATATTGAAACGGTTCGCCGCTTGACAAAGCGCGTTCGTGCGATTGCCAAATATGATCGATCGTTGGAGTTATTGCAACGAGTAAAGAATATCGCACCGAATACACCAACCAAGTCGAGTATGATGGTCGGTCTTGGCGAGACAAAGGAAGAGATATTAGAAGCGATGGATGATCTTCTCGCCCATGATGTTGACATTTTAACGATTGGTCAATATTTGCAACCAACGAAAAAGCATTTGAATGTGGAAAGATATTATCATCCAGATGAATTCAAAGAATTGGAACAAATCGCTTTAGAAAAAGGGTTTACACATTGTAAGTCTGGTCCACTCGTTCGATCATCTTATCATGCTGACGAACAAGTAACAGCAGCTGCAGCCCAGCGACGCATTCAATATATGAAAGGCTATGAAGAGACAGAAAAAAAACCTGTTGATTTTTCATTAGTCGATATGTTGAATTCAACCGAACAATAAATACAAAAAGCTCCGATGTGTTTCATGATGACATCGTGAGCTTTTTTCAACAAATGACTTGCAAGGTCGAAAGCACCATATGTTGGTTTCTCCTAGCAAGGGAACAAGTGAAATAACGTTGTTGCCTTTATCCGTTTGGATTCGTAATAACCCCCATAAATAAGATCGTATCTGTTTCATTATCTGTGATCGTCATAAAAAACGGTCGATTCACTTCCATATAAAACGTATCCCCTACAACTGCTGACTCTGTTCTCATTTCAATAGAGGTAACTGCTGCCGCCTCTGTCCCCTTTTCATCTACATTAATATACGTCTTCTGTTTTATTTCATGAATCCATAGTGGAGCATCTTCTTTAATCATTTTTGAAAAGTCTGCATCTTGTTTTTTGAAAGCTAATTCCATTCCTAATAGCTGAAAAGCTTCATTCAAATTGGTTTCGTATTCCAGTTCAAATGTTGGGAGTTTAATTATTCCATTCATTTCTTGAAACTCTGCCTGCCATTCTTGCCAATTTTCATCGGAAATAGCAGCAATAAACGTATCAATTGTAGAATTTTCACTTGGTAGAAAAATCGTCATGTTCATTTCATCATCTTGATATGGTAGCTTCACAGCTTGAAATTCATCATTTTCCATATAAGCTAGTTCTTCTTCCAACATCATCATTGGAATATTATTTTCCGTTCCTCCAGAATAAAACGGCTCTTCCTCTGTTCTCGCCTCAGAAAATGGATATTTCCACTTCCCTTCAAAATATAAGGCGTTTATTAATATTGCTACCATATCCTCATTTAAAGGCCCTTCAACAATGTCTGTAATTTTATCATTTGTTGATTCACTTACCCAGTCGTTTATTTTATCGACAGATCTATCATCTGTAATATCAATTTCGGTAGTTTCTGCATCATAAAAGGTCGTTGTTGCATCACTGAATTCGTCTGTAAAATGAAACTGTTTATTTAACCAAATGGAATTTGCAATGGAAAGTTGGGTAGCCTGTGTATCTTTTTGCAACTTATCCACAAGCACAGCATTTGCCTGATTCAATTGATCTACTGATATGTCTTTTATTTGTAATGCTTCCGCTATTTCATCTTTTGTCTCGCCCTCTGAACCATTATAAGCCATTGATAATGCCATAAATGCACTTGATGGTGAAATAAAGATATTATTGTTCTTATCTCGTTCTACTTTATCCAATAAAGCGAAGCCTAATTTATTATTTGGTTGAGTAGTATATTCATTGTTAATGACTTCCCCTTTATCCGATTTGTCCACATCCTTATTATCGCCATCCAGGTTATCCACATTTTGGTTGTCATTATTTATGTTATCCACATTCTCAGCTTGACTGCATGAAGTTACTAAAACGAAAATACAGCATAACATGTACAAAAAAGCTCGTTTGAACAAGAAAACACCTCCATTACATTTTTAAACAACTAGGCACTCGTTACACACCGATTGGCAAGCTGGCAGGCGACGGCAAAGTGATGTTGCCCTTATGCAAGTAAGTGATTAACTTATTTATATAAACTATATTGTGAATGCCTTAACTGCACTTATGCAATAAGAAAGTTTTATACTTTCTTATCTGCTAAAAAAGAATTGTTAAGATTATTATGAAATGATAAGCATGTCTAGTTACATTTTAACATTTCCCTCGGTTAGTATTAACATTTATTTACTATTTGTTATGTTATTCTATATAATATTAATAAATATAAATTGAAGTCATATAGTTAAATTATACTTAGATGAAAAACAGTCCTAAAACGAGGCGCAAACTAAAGAGTAAGATATCATACCATAAGTCAGACAATTCCATTATCATTATTAGCCAATCAAAATGAAGGGGATTATAAGGATGCATACGTTTCTAAGATCTGTAACAGACCTTGTGACTACAAAAAAAGGGGCTTGGATCACGCTCGCTATATGGATAGTAGTTGCTGCTATATTATCGATTACTGCTCCCAGTTCAAAAGATTATTCTGTAAACAATGTTACCACATTATACCCTGAAACTAGTCCATCTGAAATAGCGCAGCAAAAGATTGATCAACATTTTAAAGAAGATGAAGGTATGCCGGCGATTCTCGTATTTAAAACAAAAGAAAGTCATTTGAATCTAGATGAACTTCTTGAAGTGACGGAAGAAATTTTTAATACAGAGATTCCATACGTAAAAAGTGTCATCCCGCTACACCTCATGCCTCCTGAAGCAACAGCATCATTTATTTCAGAGGATAATCAAGCTGCCTTTTTACCGATTTTATTTGAAGAGGATATGACATCAAAAGAAATAAATGTTGGATTGGATGAAATATATCCAATCGTTCATGCTAATCCAACTTTACAAATGTTTGTTACCGGTCCTGCAGGAATTGCAGTTGATGCAACAGAATTATTTTCACGGGCAGATTTAGTATTACTTTTTTCCACTATTGGAATTATTCTTGTGTTGCTTATCTTTACATATCGTTCACCATTACTTGCGCTCATTCCGCTATTTGCAGCCATTTTTGTCTACGCGGTTGCAGATAGATTACTCGGACTGCTTGGACTTAGCGGTATTGAGCTAGCTAGCCAATCTTTATCCATTATGATGATATTACTATTTGCAGTCGTCATCGATTATTCCTTATTTATTTTTTCCCGTTTTCGTGAGGAATTAAGAAAATATGAGGATAAATATGAGGCAATGCGTCTTTCTATGAGAGAGTTAGGGATACCTATCTTTTATTCAGGTTCGACTATTTTACTCGCTATGCTCGTTTTATTTGCAGCCAATTTCGGTGATTATAAAAACTTTGCGCCTATTTTTAGTATTGCAGTCCTTGTTGTCATGCTCTCGTCTATCACATTAATTCCAACTTTATTTACACTATTTGGTAGACGCTCCTTTTGGCCAAAGATTCCTCGTGTCGGGGATGAAGTAATACGTACTTCTTCTTTATGGAGTAAAGTTGGGCGTACTGTTTCAACGAGACCGATTTTATCTGTTGTACTCATTTTAGGATTCCTACTTATTACATCAAGCAATATCTTTACTATTACGTATGAATATAATACGATGAAATCATTTCCGGATGATATGCCGTCACGTATTGGCTATGATATTTTAGAAGATAAGTTTAGTAAAGGAACTCTTGCACCAACGACCGTTATTTTAGAATCTAACGAACAAGTTACGGAAGAGAAACAACAAGAAATTGCTTCTCTCTTAAATGATCAGGAGATCGTTCACTCTGTCCGGGTTTCAAACCGTACGGAAGATGATCAGATTATTCAATTTGACCTCACTTTCAAAGAAGATCCTTATGATGTTCAAACAATTGATGCTTTAGAAAATATGATGAAAGAAGGAAATGAATTTCTTGCCAAGGCAGAAGTAAAAGGTGAATTTTATTTCGCTGGGGAAACGGCTGCATCTGTTGATAATCGGAATGTAAATAATCGTGACTTGATCGTCATTGTCATTGCCGAAACAATTTTGATTTTTACGATGCTCATCTTTTTAACGAGATCTGTTTCAATCTCCACATTAATGATGGGAACCATCTTATTGTCGTTTTTAGCAGCATTAGGTCTAGGAACATTTTTAAGCGGATATATTTTCGATGTTCATTCGATTAGCAATCGAGTTCCTGTATATGCGTTCGTTTTTCTCGTAGCACTCGGAATTGATTATAATATCTTTTTAGTATCTCGCTTTTTAGAGGAAAAGAAACACCACCCTGTCAAAGATGCTGTTGCTAGAGCAGTCGCACATACAGGAGGAGTGATCTCCTCTGCTGGAATTATACTTGCAGCAACCTTTGCTGTATTAATTACTCAGCCTGTTGAAGTCTTATATATTTTCGGTTTTATTGTTGCAATTGGTATTTTAATGGATACTTTTTTAATTCGAGGTATTTTATTGCCAGGTCTACTCGTTTTATTAGAAAAAAATGAACATATTCGTTTAATTAAACGGAATAAATGAACAGGAGGGAAAGCTTGATAATACTTTCCCTCCTTGCATTAATCATCTATTTCAATAACGATAATTTCCCCTGTTATTGCATCTATTTCAAATTCTGCTTCCTCTTCACCAGCTTCAATTTCTATTTCATAAATGAGACGCCCATCATCTTCATCTAATTCAACATTTGTAACAGTACCTGGGAATTCTTGCTGTGCAATATCAATTGCTTTAGCAACATCAATGACCGCGTTATTACTTTGATTTTCACTTGCTTTCTTTTCATTCTTGTTTATTTTCGTTTCCAATGCTACTTCATTTCCAGTTGCATCTCGCTTATCTAAAGCATGTTCCTGGGCTTTTTCTTGCTCCTTCACTTCATCATCCAAATCAATTTCTTGTTTAGCATCGATATTAGCATCATCATCTACTACATTTCTTTTTTCTTTTAGTTTGATAATTTCACCAGAGTTCCCATCCAATTTTAAATCATATTCCATATTGTCATTGATAATTTCTACTTCATATATAGATTGGTTTTGTTTCTTTTCAAGCTCTATTTCTGTTATTGTCCCTGGGTATTGTGATGATACGAGATTTCTTATGTCATCAAAAGTTAATTTAGGATCCGATTGTGAAGCATCCGAATGATAAATACCAAATCCAAGTGCTGCTGCAAGAGCAATCACCCCTGAAGTAATCAATGTTTTTTTAATCATCTAGATTTCCTCCTTATTCATGGTACTTCTATCTTACCGTTATGAAATGATAAGACGTGGTGAATAAGATTAGAATTTGCTGAGAAAGGAATGAACCATTATTATAAAACGATTGGCAATGTTAACGTAAAGGTTGCACCTTTCCCTATTTCACTATGAACAGAAAGTTTTCCACCATGTAACTCAGCAATTGCTTGTGCAATGGAAAGACCAAGTCCGGTACCACCAGTTGTCCTTGTTCTTGCTTTGTCCACACGATAAAACCGATCAAATATATGTTTCTGGTCAGCGCGAGAAATGCCTTGCCCTTTATCGCTCACTCGTAAAACAACAGAATCATTTTGTCTCCGTAATTTTACATCAATTTCCGCCTCACTATACTTGATCGCATTATCTAACAAAATATAAAGGATTTGTTCCAGTTGATCATTATTACCATCTACAATAACCTCTCCTCCTTCAGAATGAAAATAAATCTCTCTCTCATATGCTGTCGTAAATGTTTTAATGACTTTTTCGATTACTTTGTCAAGTTCGATACGCTCAAATGGTGCATGGCCTTTATTTTTTGCAAGTAAGAGCATTTGTCCAACAAGCTGTTGCATTCGATCTGCTTCCGATTCAATGGCCTCAACTGATTCATCAAACACTTCTGGATGACTTTTACCACGACGTTTTAATAATTGTGCATAACTTTTAATAATTGAAATTGGTGTCTTTAATTCATGAGAAGCATCAGAGACAAAAATTTGTTGTCTCTCAAAATTTTCTTTTAAATGTTGTATCATTGAATTAAATGTTTCTTCCATTTCGTACAATTCATCATGTGATCTGTTTTCAAGCGCAATTGTTTTCCATTTTTCCTGTTTCGTGTTTTCTTTCATCGTTTCAATTAATTCTGTTATTGGACGGAGAATAAACTTACTTAATACATTTCCAGCAATGATCGAAGGGATGAGCATAATAATAGATGCAGCTACAAGTACATACAATAGTGTGCGCATCGTTTCTTGCAGTGCGTTTAAATAATTAGCAACTTGTATCGTAGCAACTTCACCATTTTCCCAAATGATTGGTTTTGCCACAACTGCAACATGATTGCCATTCGCTTTTATAACTTTCTGTTTTTCTGATTCACTGTACACCACATCTAAATTACGATATTCTTTGCGCTTTGTAATGGTTGGAATTAGTTCATTGTTGTCTTTGTCAACAACACGAATAATTCCGTTTGACGGGACAAACGCATGTAAAAGCTGATTGGAAGGAATTCCTTCATTCGCCCGTAACGCTTCTACAATTGCATTCGTTTGATTTGATAATTGTTCTAATTCATTTTTTGCTGAAATGTTATGAAATAAAAAATAAATTGATGTGTTCACTAAAACGATTAGAATAAGCATAAATAAACTTGTGAACAGTTTAATTTTCGTTCTTAATTTCATTTAGATACATCCTTTATCGTGTATCCCACCCCACGAACTGTTTGAATATATGGAATATCAAATTCTTTATCTACTTTTTGCCGTACATATCGAATATAGACATCAACTACATTTGTATCGCCGTAATAATCATAACCCCATACTTGTTCCATAATTTGTTCTCGACTTAAAACAATATTTTTATTTTTCATTAAATAAACGAGTAAATCATATTCCCTTGGTGTCAGTTCAATTTCTGTTTCAGAACGAATCACTTGTCTCGTATGTAAATCGACTGACAACTCCCCTACTGTTAATTGCTCAGACTTTCTCGTAACTTCTATAGGTCTACGCAAATGCGCTCTTATACGAGCAAGTAATTCCTCGATTTGAAACGGTTTTGTCACATAATCATTGGCCCCGAGATCCAGTCCACTTACTTTATCATGTACTTGATCCCGTGCAGTTAATAAAATAACAGGAGTATGATCATCCGTTCGTCTTAATCGTCTTAGAACTTCCATACCACTTAGCTCAGGAATCATAATATCAAGTAATACTAAATCCCACGTTTCCTCTTGCATAAAACGTAAGGCATCTTTTCCATTATCCGCAATTTTTGTTTCATAACCTTCATATTGTAATTCAAGCTCAATGACTCTACTTAATTTTTGTTCGTCTTCTACGATTAAAATTTTTTTCATCGTCTCACCTACTTTGTAGAATGATGAATAGCTAGTTATCATTGTACCAATAGTAAATTGTTATTAACCATATAAATGATAATTGGACTATAAATATTTGTGTATTTATGATTATCTATAGTTCAATTATAACGAGAATGGATGAATTTGTGTATTTATTTTTGACTATATAACTTATCGAAAATATAAGTATTAAATGATATTCACAGAGTCTTGATCAATACATTACCTATGAAGGATTCTTTGACCGATAGAATACTGAGGGCAAATTAATCTTTTGACATTCATTTAACTTTTGGACTATACTTATAAATTGTGAGAATTCACCGTTGTTCGAAACCATCCAACGCAAAAAAACTAAGGAGAGAATTGAATATGAATATTAGAACAGTTGTTGTAAATGCACTAGTTGCTGCACTTTATTTTGTCGTGACAGCAGTCGTTGCACCATTTGGCTTTTTGCATGTGCAATTCCGCCTGTCCGAACTTTTCAACCATTTAATTGTTTTTAATAAAAAATACTTTTACGGTATTATACTTGGTGTGCTCATTTCAAATATCATTTTGTCACCAACGAAAGCTGATGTTTTCTTTGGAGTATTGCACACTGCTATATCATTAGGGATCACATTAATCTTTGCAAAATTTGTGAAAGACAAAATCGCGTTAATGTTGATCAATACAACCGTCTTTTCCGTAAATATGTTTATTATCGCTTATATGTTAAAAGTATTTGTTGGTTTGCCTGATGCATTTTCCCTTCTGTGGTTAACGCTCGGAATAAGCGAATTTGTGACAATGGCACTAGCGATTTTGATTATTTATTTACTAAATAAGCGCTTAAAAATAGAAAAATTAATCTAATCATTTTATAAAAAGAAAGGGCTAGTCGTTTATGACTTGCTCTTTTTTATTTTAAATTGGATCAACTATTAAGTGAATCACTTTTTTTACTAAGAATAGACAATAACGCAGATAGATGATACGATATTTTTACAGTTAGTTAGTCAACCAACTCATAAAAGGAGTGAAACAAATGGCAAAACCAAATGTCATTCAGAAAACAGATTTAGTTCAATATGCAAAACAATGTTTAGCTGAAAAAGGGATAGAAAACTTTACACTAAGAGCTGTTGCTGAAAAAGCTGGAGTTGCACAAGGAACGGTATATTATCATTTTCGGACGAAAGAACAATTAGTATTGGAAATGTTACAAGATATTTGTGATACATCATGGGGTAATTTATCAGAAGGGGAACATTTTGATATAAAGCAAGCACTAGAATCAGCGAAAAGCCGTTGTCATTTTGACTCCTATTTTCATAAATTGCTTTTCACCCTGACTGTCTCTAGTTTTACTAATGAAAAAATAAGAAAACAATTGGTACAAATGTTTGATAAAGAAAACAAATCATTATCACAAAATATGAAAAAACAATGGAGCTCTTCACCTATAAGGGGCGTTTCTTTCGATACTTGGGGTATTGTAATGAATGCAATTATTGACGGAATTGCTCTACAAGCTCTGGTTTCGAAGGACTTTCCGATTGATAAAACGTATGAAGAGCTTGAACATTTATTTATCGGCTTAAGTGAAATGGAGGGAGGAAATTGAAAAGCTATTTATTTACACTTAGCTGGGGTGTTGTTGTTTGGCTGTGTGCCATTTTGTTTTTCAGATTCTTTGGTGAATATATACTGTTTCAACCAGGTTCAAGTACTTTTATCATTAGCATTACGTTATTGATAACTGTTACAGGGTGTTTGCTATATATTATTACTTTACTCTATATGCGTTTTGATCCCTCTAATTATGCACCACTTAAATTGGGAGTAATGGGAACATGTATTGGATTATTGTTAGATGCATTTTCATTATCGCTTTATCCGATCGTCTTTCCAGCATTGAACGATTCCCAAATTATTGCTTTTACTGTTTGGATGTCAGCTGCTTATGCTTTATATTTAATGATTCCAGCATTAATGAACATTAGAAAACTTGGCGTTCGCTAAGCCTTTACAAGTGATTGCCTTCGTAGCACTTATGCCAAGCTAGTTTTAAACTTTTGTATAAAAATATATCTATTTTCATGATAGGTGGTAACCCTTGGAGCAGTGCCATGTTAAAAAGGTATCAACAGGAAAAGTAGAATGAAGGAGACTTTCTGGAAAAAGTCTATGTATAAATAGTTATCCAAAGTGTGGCAAGATCCACCTAATTTTTTGAAAATTATGCCTCATTTAAAGTTTTACATAAAATTAACGTGACTTCATATCCATCGTTAACTAAACTAAAATTAAGCATATAATTAAGGAGGTTTGATTATTAAAATGTTTGATTTTCTCAGTTCTATCGAAAATGGGTGGATGTATATAGTCGGTTTCATCGTTCTAGTCTCTATCTTAGGTACTATCATTCCAATGCGATTATTTTTTAAGAAGGTAGAATCATCATTTGGAGAAGCATTCGGGGAACCATTAGGTGAATCATTACAAAAGAATGGTGTTAAAACAGTTGGTTTTATTCGTGCCTTTGATCAAACGGGTGTGGAAATTAATAACCAACCACAATTAAAATTTACCATCGACCTGCTTAACGAGCAAGATGAACTTGTAAGTGCAAGCTTTAAATCTGTTGTACTTTTAACTGAACTTGCTGATCTGGAAGTTGGTGCCCCAATAGCAATTATTTATGATCCACAAAACAGGAATAAAATTGATTTTGACCCATATCCGAATAAAGACGAAATGCAAAGAAAAATTGATTTATACGAATCAAAACAACCCGGAAGTATTAGTTATGAAGAACGAAACGAGCTTAGAAAGCAAGGTAAAAGTGACTTAGCAATTGTTAAAAATCTTCAACTTACTGGGCGCACTTTAGATGAGAAACCTGAAATAACGATCGATGTCGAAATCACAACCCCTTCACAAACGAAAATTGCCGCATCACGTACTTTATATTTACAAAAAGAACAACTAAATAATATCCAAATCGGGAAAGTAATTAATATCATTTATATTCCAGGGAAAGAAGAAAACTTTTATATTCAAACAGCACTAAGTTCAAATTACTCATAGTTTTTGGAGAAGGGTTCACATTTATATTGCTGTTTTTTAGGAGTATCATCCAGGTAACCTACTTCAGAAATGGCTTACAATATGAAAAAAACGTAATATTTTGAAACCCCCAGCATATTTACATACATATTTTTCTTCACCCAATTTTAGGTAAACAACTTAATGTCGATGCTGGGCTTGCATGTATTTGTGATAAAGCAGTTCAACAGACTTTCAGGTCATTTAAAATTGGTTTTATGAACATCCGAAAAGAATATTTGAGAATATAACAGATTTCAAAAGTAAAAAAGTAGATGGCACAATGCTATTTTTTACTTTTAAAAGAGCAAAAGAACAACAACGTTAATCATTTCCGTAATAAATATTTCATTTAAAAAGCCTTTTTCCTTCGGGTAAACCTTTTACCATAAATCTGTACAAGAAGTTGAGATTGCGATCGCCCCCGCATTTAGTGCTGCATGTACTTCCGATTTTTTCTTTATAAGACCTCCTGCAATGATAGGGATATCCGTCTTTTCATGAATATCTTGAATTATTTCCGGCATCTTACCAGGTAATACCTCAATATAATCTGCTTTATAACGCCCACTAATTTTGACGTTATTTTCTAATGACAAGCTATCCAATAAAAATAAGCGTTGAATAGCAATTAGTTTATGTTTTTTCACTGACTCTACAACACTTCCCCGAGTAGATAAGATACCATCAGGTTTCACCTCTCTAACTAAATATTCAACTCCATATTCATCCGCCTTTAATCCTTGGATTAAGTCTATATGAATAAGGACATTTTTGTTTTTCCGTTTTGCATATTGTACAAGACTTTTTAATTGTCCAATTCTCGTTTCTAAAAAGATAATCCATTTGCTTGATGATTCCAACGCTTTTTCAAAGTCTTTTATTTGTCGAATGGCTGGTATGATATTGGTTGGCATTTTCATAGCAATCTCTCCCTGTTTTAATTTTATCTATGTACATCGAGCTCATTTTAAGTAAAAACATAATTGTTCTTCATTTCCAATATAGCAAAGATTTATACGATATCCAAATATTAGAAAAACCGGCATTCACCATGCCTTTTATGTGAATACCTTCGTTGCACTATGCAGCAAGTCTGCTAAAAAAATGAAACAAGGAGCATTTTAACTATTTATTCTCATTACTCTTCCTTCTTTAGATAAGTAGTTTCTTCAATTACTTCTTTTAACCGATCAGGATAATTAGTGAACATACCTGTTACTCCCCAATTAATAAGTCTTTCCATATCTTCTTTCTTATTTACTGTATACGGATGAAGGAGTAAACCTGCATCGCGAATGTTATGAACAAAAGGTTCAGACAATGACTGATAGTTAGGGCCAATACCAACCGCATAGCTTCTGATTTTGTCGATTTGTTTTTGGGATAATCGTGCATGATGGTTAAAACTAATTAATTGAATTAGTGGGATAGAAGGATCTAGTTCATGAAGCTCCCTTAAACTATCTTCACTAAATGACTGTATGATTACTTTCCCCCTTGGAACGTCTTCCCCTAATAGATCATACTTATTTAATGTTTCTACTAATTGATTTACCATTTCGGGATATTCTTCAGGTCTTTTCGTTTCAATATAGTAATTAGAATTGGTACCAAAATGTTCAAATATTTCTTCTAAAGTTGGAATGGTTGCATTTTTGAAAACGGATTGCGCTAAATCGGGGTTTTCTTCGTTAAACCAGCTACCCGCATCTAAAATACGTATTTCTTCGTACAATAAATCCTTTACTTCTCCTTCACTATTCGTTGTTCGCGATACATCACTATCATGTAAAGCAATCAGTTTCCCATCCTTTGTCATTTGCAAATCTATTTCAATATAATCGCTATGCATTTTCTCCCCTTCTGCGTACGAATATATCGTGTGTTCAGGGGCATAACCGGAAGCGCCGCGATGAGCAATAATTAATATATTTTCTTCCGATAGTAATGATGGACTCTTTTCTTTCTGTGAATTGTCCTTTTTAGCATGATTGTCGATATGATGTTTGGATTGATTCATACACCCAAATAAAATAATGATGACTAAATAGATAATCCATTTATTCATTTTCACAAATATCACCTATACTCATTTTAAACCTTTTTTTCTTTTTGACACCTTTTAGTTAACTAAAGTTGCACTTATGTGAGTCAAGTTATACTTTCTTATCTGTCAAAAAAAAACACCTTTTTATTTTAAGTAAAAGTCTTACTTTTTATGAGTAAGATTTACTTTTTTAGTACATTTGGATAGATGGATCAGAAATAAAGACATTAATAACGTATAATAGGAATCTTTAAGGGGGCTCGATTAGAGACCCCCCAAGTACAACTTAAAGTATATTGATTAATTCTTCCTTATTTCAAAGCGTCTGTAATCTTTTTTGCCGCATCATCAATGGCGTCTTTTGGATCTTTACCTTCGTACATTTCACCAAGTTCTGTTTCAATAATCTTTCTTGCTTCAGGTAACACAGTCGTTAATGCACCTTGAGTTGCTGGGCTGACTTCCGTGTTCTCTAACTGAGTCACTGCAACTTTAAATTGTGGATATTCTTCATAAATATTTTTTAATACTTCTTCCTCGTATGCAGCTGGAGTGATTGGGAAATATCCAGTAGCAGCTGCCCACTCTGCCTGAACTTCTGGTTGTGTTGTAAATTTAACAAATTCCCAAGCAGCCTTCTGTTGATCTTCAGATACTTGATTTGTAATCCATAAGGAAGCACCACCAACCACTAGTCCCTGTGGGTCCATTCCATCTGCAACTGGAAAAGGTGCTGAGCCTACTTCAAATGAAGAGTTTTTAATTACTTCAGCAGTATTTGCGGTTGAGTCAAAATACATCCCAACTTGTTCGGCAAAGAATGGACCTCGCGGATCATCCCAGTTACTTCCGTAGTTTGTAAAGGTCTCTGCTTTATTCATTTCATCAAGCCAAGTAAAAATATTTACACCAGCTTCCGAGTTCACTAAAGCCTCTGTCGCCTCTCCACCACGTCCATTATCATTATCTAAATATAATGCACCTTGATTCGCTAATAATTGTTCCACAAACCAGCCAATCGTTGCCATTGTAAATCCATAATTTCCATCTGTTGATAGTTTTTCAGCAGCTTCTTTCACTTCACTAAATGTTTTCGGAGGGTTTTCGGGATCTAATCCGGCCGCTTCAAACTTATCTTTATTGTAAAACATTACAGCATTCGATGTATTAAATGGCATGGAATACAATTGATCATCTAAAGTGTAATAAGATAAAATATTCGACTCTAACACCGATACATCAAAGTCTTCTTCATCAATAAACTCTTGCATTGGAGTAATAAATCCACTTTCACTCATATATTTCGTTCCAATTTCAAATACTTGTACGATTGCCGGTGCTTCACTAGATCCACCAACAGCACGTAATTTATTTAACGAATCATCATAACTTCCTTGATAAATTGCCTCGACTTCAACAGTATCAGACTGTTCATTAAATTTATTGACAATATCTTCAAGCGCTTGCCCATTATCTCCACTCATTGCATGCCAAAAAGCAATCTCTACTTTTTCTGCGGGCTCTGTATTTTCACTAGCATCATCGCCATTATCTGACGTCGCTTCCTCCTCATCATTGTTTCCACCGCCACAAGCAATAAGCCCTATTAAGACGATTAAAGCTAAAAACAAACTACTAATGAACTTTTTCATGCTTTTTTCCCCTCTCCTATTATCCTTTTACCGCTCCAGCAGTTAAGCCTTCACGGATATATTTTATTCCTACAAATAAAAGCATTAATGTAGGAAGTAAAATCGAAACAACACCAGCCATTACTAGATTCCACGATGATGAGCTTTCATTTGCAATTAACCTTTTAAGCCCAATCTGAACCGGTCTTACCGTATCGTCGTTCGTTACTAATAGTGGCCACAAATACATATTCCACGTTGTTAAAAATCCATAAATCCCCAAAGCACTTAAAGACGATTTCGATAATGGAAGGACAAATTTCCAATAAAAACGAAATCTTGAGCAACCATCCACTTGTGCTGATTCCCATAACTCTTTAGGAATCGTTAGGAAATGTTGTCTTAATAAAAATACACCAAATGGTAAAGCGAAATGTGGGAATGTCAGCCCCATATATGTATTCACCCACCCTAACTTCAAAACAGTTAAAAAGTTAGGAATAATCGTTGCTTCCCATGGAATAAGCATGGTAGATAAAAATAAGAAAAAGATTAAATTTCTACCTTTAAAAGGGATGAAAGCAAATGCATATGCTGATAAACTACAGACAATTAATTGACCAACCATGACGATAAATGACATCCAAAAACTTACGGTTAAATAATGTAGTAATGGGATACTATTAAAAACTTCTTTATATGCATCAAAACTAATAGATGATGGTAGTAGTTTCCCTGCATAAATTTCTTGTGGTTGCATAAAACTTGCTGAAATAGCATACAAAATGGGAAAAAATAAAACTAAAGCCGATATAGATAATAAAAAATAAAAAAATGTTTTTCTGATCATTGTCATTGATAGTGCACCTTCTTTTCTCCTACGCTAAATTGAATGATTGTCACAATCAAAATAATGACAAATAGAATAATAGCTTGTGCACTTGCATACCCAAAGTTACCAAATGAAAAAGCTTGTTGGTAAATAGAGTAAACAATTATGTTCGTTGAACCCGCTGGACCCCCACCTGTTAAAATGTCGATCTGCCCAAATGTTTGAAAAGAACCGATTACTGCAATAATCGTTACGAAAAATAACACTGGCGACAATAATGGTATCGTAATTTTAAATAATCGAGACCAATACCCCGCTCCATCCATTTCAGCACTTTCATACAATTCTCCTGAAATATTTTGTAACCCACCAAGCAATATAATGAAATTAATTCCTAGATGCATCCAAACAGTCGTTAAAGCGACTGAGAAAAGTGCCCATTTAGAATTCGTCAACCAATCAATACTATCGATTCCAACAAACCCTAAAATACTATTTAATATCCCTAGTGATGGATGGAATAAAAACAGAAATATGGTGGCTCCTGCTGCAACTGAGACTCCTAATGTTGAAGAAAAAACGGTTCTAAAAAACCCTATCCCTTTTAGTTTTTCACTTGCAATAATGGCTAAAAATAACGAGATAATAATTTCAGCTGGTACTGTATATAAGACAAATAAAAACGTCGCTACCATACTTTTTCTAAACTCTTCAGATTGAAACAGAGATTGATAATGTTCCATTCCGACAAATTCATTGACTACTCCTCCACCTCCAACTTCGTAAAAGCTAAAATAAAGAGTTTTTACAATTGGATAAAATAAAAAAACAACTAATAAAATAAGTGCCGGAAGTAGATAGATCATGCCAGTGCCAAAAAGTCTTACTTGATTATGGTTACCTGACCTTTTTTGCTTTCTTTTCATTTTTGCCAAGATGATAGCACCCCTTAAACAGTATTTGTACAATTTAATGAAAAAGAAAAATCCACAAAAATGATGCTTAACCAAGTAGTTAGGCCTATTTTTTTGTGGATCTCCGCTTCTCCATACATTATATTAACTTGTACCATTTATTTAACCAAATATTGAAATTATTGTCAACATCGCAATAATTTAGTAAAGTGCCAATAAATTGATAATGATATAGATCTCTTCATTTTGTCCTAATGTTATGACGTATGTTCAATCTAAATTACATACTAACAGACAGAACATAACAGTCAACAGTTGCTTGATGCTTTTAACATTCTTTTTACATTGTTGGTGTTTTATTATGATAAACATGAATGAGGAAAACCTGGTGGACCTCAAAAGTCTCATCAGGTTTTCTTTACCATTTATATGTTTTTACGTTAATGCCCCATGTGGATCAATCACATATTTTTTCGATGCACCTTGATCAAAATCTTTATATCCTTGAGGTGCTTCATCTAGTGAAATTACAGTTGCATTCACTACTTCTGCAATAGTTGCTTTTCCACTCAAAATTGCCTTCATTAAATCACGGTGGTATTTCATGGTTGGGCTTTGTCCTGTAACAAAATGATGTGCCTTTGCCCAGCCAAGTCCAAGCCTAATGCTTAGTGATCCAATTTTAGCCGCATCATCCACTGCACCAGGATCTTCCGTTACATATAGTCCCGGAATCCCTAAGCTTCCACCTGCTTGGACAACATCCATCATCGTGTTTAAAACAACAGCTGGCGATTCTTCATGGTCTGTACCATGCTGATAGGCTTCAAATCCGACCGCATCAATCGCACAGTCCACTTCAGGAATACCTAAAATTTGTTCAATTTGTTCTCCAGCATCATCATGATCCATTAAATTAATTGTTTCACACCCGAAGCTTCTTGCTTGTGCTAACCGTTCTTCTTTTAAATCCCCAACAATAACAACAGATGCTCCAAGCAACTGGCATGCATGTGCAGCAGCAAGTCCAACTGGTCCAGCACCAGCGACATACACAGTCGATCCGACACCAACACCAGCACTTACCGCACCATGATATCCAGTTGGGAAAATATCGGATAGCATTGTCAAATCAAGAATTTTTTCCATTGCTTGATCTTTATCAGGGAATTTCAATAAATTAAAATCCGCATAAGGAACCATTACATATTCGGATTGTCCACCAACCCATCCACCCATATCTACATAACCGTATGCTCCTCCTGGCCGTTCTGGGTTTACATTTAAACAAATATGTGTGTCTTGTCGTCTACAAGTAATACAGCGACCACAAGCAACATTGAATGGAACTGAAACGAGATCTCCTTTTTCTAAAAACTCCACATCACGACCGACTTCAATAACTTCTCCCGTAATTTCATGTCCTAACACTAATCCTTCGGGAGCGGTTGTTCTTCCGCGTACCATATGCTGGTCACTACCACAAATATTTGTTACGAGAACTTTTAAGATAACACCATGTTCACACTTTCGACCGACATTACTTTTTGGAACTCCAGGTCCCTCACGCAAAACTAAATCTGGAAAACTAATATCTCGAACTTCTACACTTCCTGGACCTGTATACACAACTCCACGATTTGTCATGAATAGTTTCCTCCTTATAAATTAGCTATGCCAACGGTTGACGGTTCATGTCAATATGAGTGTATCCCCTGTATTCACCCCCTAAAAAGATTGTTTTCTCTATCCTCTGCTAGTAGATGTTAAACACCTAGTAATTTAGATGTCTTTTACATATATGTTAAATGGTTCCTTTTATATTATTCTCATCATAACGAAGTGGACAATAACGGTCAAGTGATGGCGCTTTCAACTATTATTTATACTCTCTATTTATGTTATTCGGAAAAGTCTTTCTATATTACTAACACAACTTACGCAGAGTGAAATGGCAAAAAACCTTCGTAGAATGAAGTGGGATGAAGGCACAGTGGTCAAGTTGACTTTGGATGAACTGTTTCCTCTAAGCAGTCTGTTTACATCTAGACGCCATATGCTCTTTTCGTTACGTTAGTTGCTTTTACTACTTAGTTGAAATAATGCAGTAACTTCAATTAGTGGGATGTCCCATCGCTCCGGAAATACACTACGCTTTCCGCGGGCGGCTGGTGAGCCTCCTCACTCGCTTTGCTCGTTGCGGGGTCTCTCCTAGGCCTTTCCTCCCGCAGGAGTCTCCGTGCATTTCCTTCGCTGGGATGGTGTTAATAGAACAATACGATGAATTTGCTTCCACTATCCTTATGGTTGTTTGGAGCGACGGATCATTGACTCCTACGGGAAAAGCAAATGTTCTTCGATGGGACGAGTAAGCGCAGTCCCACGTGTCTGAAGACCCCGCAGCGGCGGTTTCTCCGCGAGGAGGCTGAAGCCATGCCCGTGGAAAGCAATGATCCGTAGCGGAAAACAAGCTAGCAGTTACTACGCAGTTTGGTTCTTATAGGTATGCTTTGTTCATTACCGTAGGAGGCCGAGTCTTCTTCCTTCGTTTACTGCCTCCATTCGATTTGAAACGTCCAACTTGCTGTATATATTAATTAAATGGGTTTTTACAGTCGCAATGGAAATATGTAATTTCTCTCCTATTTCTCTGTTCGATAATCCGGCTGCAACCGTCATTAAAACGTCCATTTCGCGGTTACTAAGAAGCGAATTTGGTTGTTTAGATTGGTCAATTAGCCCACTAAGGCGTTCTATAAACGAGATAACCTTCGTGTTCAATTCCTTCTTCTTTACTTCTATCACTTGTTGAAGAATTGGTCGAAGCTTCTCTCCATCTATGACAAACGGATAGGCAATTTCATTCGTATAACTGTAATGAATTGCTTCTACCATTAAGTGAATTCTTTCTCTGTTGTTACTCATATCATCTATTGAAAGTGCGATAATTTTTAGTATTAATGCTTCTACTAAGATGGAGCCAATCTGATTTTTACGTACTTGTATCAATAAACGATTTACTTCTTTCAAAGCTAAAGCATTGTTTTCCTGCCATAATAAGCAGCGAATATAAATCAAGCGATCTTCAAGTCGTTTAGGAGATTCACTAGCAATCTTTTCAAAAAATCGATTCAATAACGGCGGCTCTACTTGATCGACAAGAAGTTGATATTTTAAGAGTGCCGAATAATAGAGTGGATGCTCATTATATAATCCTAATTCCCTAATCTGCTTTAGCCGATCCTTTATTTCGGTTCGATTTCCTTTTAAAACAGCAACTTCCAGTAAATTATATTGATAAGCTCTCTGGAAGGTAGGATAGGAATATGCTGGGGAATGATGAATTTGTTGAAAAACTTGATCCGCTTCTTCTAACCGCATCATTTTCATATAAACTCCGCCGATCCCAATCCTACTATTTACAGATAGCGGGGCTAAATATGAGTATCGTTCTATTAGTGAAAACAACTCCTGATAAATGCGTTCGCATTCTTTTAATTCTCCCATTGATTCTAACAGTTGCGCCTTACAACTTAAGGAAAAATATTGAATGTACGGGTTTTCTAATCTGGGTATTAATTGAATTGATTTATTACAATACATGATGGCCTCAGCATATTGGTCCCGAAGCCCAAGTAACATGGAAAGTGTGACATAGACAAGCGCCTTTGTCACATCTGTAAACTCCAACTTTTCCAATTTATCAATCAATAGAGAATCAAATTCTACTTCGATTAAGGTATCATCAACGAAAAAGCCGATAAATCTAAATAAATGATAAAATTCCTCCTCCATAATATCCTCTAAATCAACTAGGATTGCTGAACATGTCTCAAACTCTAAATTGCAAAGATGATAAACAATTCGCTGGAACAACAGCTCATAATCCTCTTTGAGAACATCCAGTGGAATTTGTTGTAGGTATACCCAGCTAGTGATGGAATATTGAATTCGTTTAATCCCTGATAACGCTTCTTTATATGATCCAGCCTGCAAAAAATGTTTAAGACTTAGCTCCCAATCGTTACGTTGTTGAAATATTTTCCCCGCTCTTCTCTGAAGATCATTCATTTTCTCTACAGGATATTGTATAGCCCGTTTATGTTGTAAAAATTCTTTAAATAAATGATGATAGCGATACACCCCTTTTTTCTCGTCTATTGTCACAATGAATAAATTTTGCCTCACCAACTTCTGGATCATTTGTTCACTGGTGTTCATTGCTAAGAGTTCATTACAAAGCCTCACAGTAAAGTACTCGAAAATAGACGTTTTTAATAGGAAGTGTAGTTCATTCTTTTGCAAGTTCTCAATGATTTCATTCGATAAATAATTCATTATATACTTGTTTGAACCCTTTACTTGTTCAAGTGATTGGGATGGGGCTTGAGCAGTTCTTAAAGCCATTAATTGCAGTCCACCACACCATCCTTCTGTCCATTGAATCAGCTGTTCCAATTCCTTAGCATCAACTATTCTATCCGAAAATCTTTCGAAAAACTCTTTCGCCTCGTCACTCGTAAATTTTAGCTCTTCGCCTTGTATTTCCATGTACTGATTGCCCATCATTAACTGACCTAAATAGAGCGCTGGTGCTTCTCGAGTAAGCAAAATGATCCGGATATGTTCTGGGCTATATTTAATAAAAAACTCAATAGAATCCAACAACTGACTATCTTTTACTACGTGAAAATCATCCACGATCACCGTTAATTTTTCTACTTGCTGTAGTTGATTAATAAGGAAAATAAGATAACTTTTGATTTCTTGTTTTTGTGGAAATGTTTCAAAATACGTCAAAAAGTCAGTTTCTTTTTCTCCAAGGTCCTCCCTAATTGCCTCAGAAAAATAATACCAAAATGAAAATAAGTCATTGTTTTCTTCATCTAATGATAGCCACCGGTATTGATTGCTTGGAAATTCTTGCATGAAAGAAGTAATTAACGTCGTTTTACCACTTCCAGCAGTTCCCTGAATAAGTGTAAGCTTTCTCTTTTCGGATTGTAGTAACTTCTGAAATAATCTCTCTCGACAGATATACTGTTTTCGTGGAACTGGAGCAATCAATTTGGTTGAGATCACATGCAATTCGTCCATTTTTCTACCCCATTTTGAATAATCGCTTTTCTCCAGTATATCAAAGCAATTATTATCCTTCCTTTATTTTTCTTTGACAACGAACGGTTGCGGCGATAAAAAGCCCAAATACAAATAATCCTATATACATTATTCTGAGAATGAAAGTTCTTGTCAGTGTTTGTTCTTCTATTGCTTCAGCCATCATCAAATATTGCTTTTGTGGGAATATAGCAGTAAATGTTTCTATAATGTCTTGATGTGTCATTGGATACAAGCAACCCGATAACAAAGAAGTAATCAATATGACGGATGAAGAAAATATAATTGCATTATCCGCAAGTTCAAACGAAACAGTCGTAAATAATGCAAAAGTAGTTGCTACTAAAACAATCAGTGCGAGAAGCCAACTGTATTGAATAAGGCTAAATCCAATCTTCATTTGAAAGACATTCTTTAATATAATTAATACTAAAAGCGTTGGTACGTAGTTCATCACAAAACCAAAACATATTTGTGTCCATAAATATGTTTCGATTCGAATTGGAGTAGCGGTTATTCGTTGTAGTATGCCAATTCGTTTATCTTCTGAAAAATAATTCATATAAAATTGACCTTGCATAAGCAAAAACAATGTGAGATATCCTAAAATAGTTATTCCTACACTACGACCCTTGTGTAGTTTTGGGTCATACTCAGGGTTTGTGAGTACAGTTTGTACTATGTTTTTAAAGCTTTCGCCTTTCATTGTCTCAATTGAATAGTCTCCATCAGCTTGGTCGTGGATAATTGCTGAATATCTATTACGTACTAACTGAGACGTCGGAGGTGCTTCGTCTAGACGATCTACATGGAAAAAATCAGGATTCAAATCTAGAGTTTCCATTCCACCAACAATGGCAATATTTGTTTTCATTTCAAAGGTTGATGTAAAGTAAACTACTAGCGTAACGACCAGGGCTGGAATACATAGTGATATAAGTAATATCCCTTTTCTGCTTACCATTCGTCTCATCATATTTTTAAAAAGAATTTGAAACTGCCTCATATATAGTCCTCCTCATTAAACAGTCGATGACAACCAATGAGTAATAATAACGTCCCCACTATACATATCCCTAAAGTCGGTAACACAAAAGCAAGGTCATGATCATAAATCACACGAAACGTTGCTTCGGCTACCCACTTTACCGGAGAAATCATTGATATCCATTCAGCAACGCGACCAAGTCCATCCCAAGGAAAGAATAACCCGCTGACAATCGCAAGTGAATAGTTGACGATACTTAGTAGCTGATTACTTACCTCTTCACTTTTAAAAATACAGCACATTAGCACACCAAGTGTTGCCGCAAAAAGATTAAGTCCTGTAAGGATGAGCATAAAGTAAAACCAAGTAAAACCTTTAGAAGGTAATCCAAACATGAGATAAATACAGAGTACCAATAAATAGGAGCATGCCGTAGTAAAAATAAAAGTAGCTATCATTTTAGAGAGATAAACAATGGAACGAGAAATTGGTGCATATAAAATCCGTAAATTACTCCTTCTTATCCTATTTTCCATAAAACTATTGGCAGCCGTGATGGATACATTTAATGACATAAAAATAAGCATAGTAAGTCCATAATATTGATAAGATGTCACCTCATTTCCATACATTCCTTCCGTTAAGTATCCAAGCACTATCATGAGCACGAGCGGGAATATCGTATTGCTCATTAATAAAACTGGATTGGTAACCAAATTGATCACATCACGTCGTATAACGACTTGAAAACCTCGGATCGATCTCATTTTTACTCTCCTTCATCTCGTAATCTTCTACCTGTAAGCTTAAGAAAAACCATTTCGAGGCTTTGTGAAAGACTCGTAATATTTTGTATGCGCACTCCTTTATCGATTAAAAAAGAAATAATCTTATCCAGATTTTCTATGCCTTTGACTGTTGCGATTCGAATACAAGTTCCCTCCATATCCACTTGCTTAACACCTTCAATTTCATACCACTCGTCACCAAGCAAACCTAGCTCCTGATCAACCACAATTTCGTACAGCTTTTCTTCTTCCAATTCCTCCTTTAATGCTTCTTTCGTCCCGTTAGCAATAACTTTTCCATGATCCATGATGACAACCCTTGTTGCAACCTCTTCCACTTCTTCCATATAATGCGTTGTGTAAATGACACTTGTTCCTTGCTCCTTCAACTGTTTGATTGATTGTAAAATATGCTTACGAGATTGGGGATCAATGCCAACAGTCGGTTCATCCATAATAAGGATCTCTGGCTCGTGTGCAATAGCACAGGCGATATTTAATCTCCGTTTCATCCCGCCTGAAAAGGTTTTAGGCTTCCTAGTCTTTTTATCTAATAACCCGACAAAATCCAACGCTCGGTGAACGGACTGGATCAATTCCGGTCCTTTCAGACCATATAAAGAAGCAAAAAACATCACATTTGCTTCTGCTGTTATTTCTTCGTAAATCGCAATATCTTGTGGAACAATTCCCAGTTGCCTTTTATAAAGATTCTTATGATTCCCTACCCTTTTTCCATGGAAGTAAATTTCTCCATCATCACCATGCATCATCATAGATAACATGTTAATTGTCGTACTTTTACCAGCCCCATTTGGTCCAAGTAACCCTAAAATTTCACCCGAATATAGTTCAAACGAAATCCCTTGCACAGCTTTCTGATCTTTAAATTCTTTTGTTAGATTTTTAACCTCTAAAATCGTCATATGAATCCTCCCTTTCCCTTTTATTCTACGGGCAAAATTCGAAAAAAAAATCAACCACTTGGTTGATTTCACAGGTTGATTCTTTTCATTACGTACTATTCAATTTCTTTAAAAGTTTTTATTCAACGTATCGATTATTTCGGCTATGCTCTTTCCCATACTTGATTCTACAGCGCCGACATAAGAGCCCTCAAGTAAAGGGGCTTCTGCTAGTTTAATATTTTCTTTTTCACTCATTTCGATTGCTAATTCAGCATTCATTTTAGCACTTCCAAGGTCATAGAATAAGAGAATACCTTTATTTTGGTCCGCACATTCAATTGCTGCACTAATTCTGTCCATGCTTGTACCAATCTTTCCATCATCTGTTCCACCAGCCACTTCAACAGGAACATCTTGAATGACTTGGCGAATAATATCTTTAATTCCGCAAGCGACCTTCTCACTATGGGAAATAAGTACAATACCTACATAGCCCATTTTATTTTTCCTCCTCTAATACTTCTGCCAAAGCTTCAAACAGATAAAAAGAGGAAGCAGATCCAGGATCAATATGACCGATGGAGTTTTCTTTAAAATAAGCTGCGCGCCCCTTTGTTGCCATTGTTTCTTTTGTTTTTTCCATTGCTGCCTTTGCCGTATTCAAGATTAAATCAGCTTGAAAGTTATTTTCCTGTTTCAATTTATTGACGACAGGCTCCCAAACATCTACGAGCGTTTTTTCCCCATGTATTGCCCGTCCGCGTTGTTTTATCCCGTTTAACGCTTCTTCTAGTCCATGTATAAAAGTAGCATCATCAATTACTTCTTTCTCTTTAAAAGCGAGCGACATCTTTAAAAATGCTGTCCCATATAAAGGACCAGAAGCACCGCCAACTTTAGACATAACTGTCATGGCGGTCGCTTTCATCACATCAGAAACCGTATCATATTCTTTTTCATTTACTATAGTTACTACTTCTTGAAATCCTCTTGCCATATTAATACCATGATCACCATCACCAATCGGTTGATCGAGTTTCGTTAAATATTGTTTATTTTCTTGGATTTTTTCATTTATTTTTTCGAGCCATTTGATTGCTTTTTCTACTGTGAAACTCATGCAGATTCCTCCTATTATCTGACAAAAAAGTTTGGCGCATCTGACGCATGATCGAGTAGCTCTTTTAATTCTTTATCTAATTTCAATAAAGTAACAGAGCACCCTCCCATCTCAAGAGCAGTCATATATTCTCCGACAAATGTTCGGTATACATGAAATCCTTTTTCTTTTAGGGTTTTTTGGACTTTTTCATTTATAATAAATAGCTCCATATTAGGTGTGGATCCTAACCCGTTTATCATAACGGCTAATTCATCAGCTTTATTTAATTTCATATCGTCTAAAATCTTTCCTGTTAGTTCGTCGGCAATTTCAGCGGCTGTTGCTATTTTCTGACGTTCAATTCCTGGCTCCCCGTGAATACCAATCCCAATCTCCATTTCATTTTCAGCTAATGTAAAGCTAGCCTCTCCTGCTGCTGGAATGGCACAAGGGCTAATTGCCATTCCCATGGAACGAACATTTGCCACCGTCTTTTCAGCAATCTCTTTTACTTCCTCTAACGTACCGCCAAGTTCCGCTTTTGCCCCAGCAATTTTATGGACAAAAACTGTTCCTGCAATACCTCGTCTTCCAGTTGTAAAAGAACTATCTTCAACTGCCACATCATCATTTACAATCACTTGGGCGACTTTCATTCCTTCTGCCTCAGCAAGTTCCGCCGCCATCTCGAAGTTGAGCACATCACCTGTATAATTTTTGATCACTAAAAATACACCTTTTCCACTGTCAACCGCCTTAATACCTTCATATACTTGATCAACAGATGGTGAGGTAAACACTTCACCAAGGACAGCGGCATCAAGCATCCCTTTTCCAATATATCCCGCATGGGCTGGCTCATGTCCACTTCCACCACCACTTACAATCCCTACTTTATTCTCTACCGGAGCATCTTTTCTCGTAATGACGGTCGTTCCTTCTACTTGTTTCAACTGATTAGGTGAGGCAGAAATCATCCCAGCAATCATTTCTTGAACAACTTCATTTGGATCATTGATAATCTTCTTCACACTACATCACTCCTGTTTTATATTTAGTAGAATATGCTATTAAAGGATGTTCAAAAAGTCCAACAAAAATGACACATCGAATTTCTGCGTTGACTTGCTTTTCCGGCACTCACGTATGTCATAGCATACGCGAGTTCCTCGAGAGCTAAATCGCCTTCGACGAACAATGTTTATTGTGACGAGTAATCGCAGGAGCAAGGTCTTCGATGGGACGAGCATTTAGCGCAGTCACAGGACGTGGCGTTTTTAGCCAGTGGAACTTCTCAGGTCTTCTTTTTATCGATCTTTTTGAACACGCACGATTACTCACATTTTACCACCTGAAGATCATTTCATGGGCGAAATGATCTTCAACATCTTTTTACATTATTTAAAAGCCCTCGTTGCTTCCACTGCTTTTTGCCAACCAGCATATAATGTATCACGTTTTTTAGTTGGTAACTCATTTGTAAATGTTCGTTCATTTTGCCATTGTTTTGCGATTTCTTCTTTACTATCCCAGAATCCAACTGCAAGTCCTGCTAAATAAGCAGCGCCTAAGGCTGTCGTTTCTTGGACTACTGGTCGTTCAACTGGTACTCCCAGCATATCACTTTGAAACTGCATAAGGAAATTATTTTTAACCGCTCCACCGTCTACTCTTAGTGATTTTAAGTCAATGCCAGAATCCGCAATCATCGCATCTAATACATCTTTCGTCTGGTATGCGAGTGATTCTAATGTAGCCCGGATAAAGTGCTCTTTACTCGTTCCTCTCGTAATACCAAAAACAGCCCCACGAGCATCACTGTCCCAATATGGCGTTCCAAGACCAACAAATGCGGGAACCATATAAACACCATCTGTCGAATCAACTTTTGTTGCGAAATTTTCACTTTCAGGTGCATGTTCGATCAGTTTTAACCCGTCCCGTAACCATTGAATTGCTGATCCGGCAATGAAAATACTTCCTTCTAACGCATATTCCACTTTCCCATCGACACCCCATGCTAATGTAGTCAATAACCCATGGTCAGATGGGACACCTTTTTCACCGGTATTCATCAGCATAAAACATCCTGTGCCATACGTGTTTTTCGCCATTCCGGAATCAAAACATGCTTGCCCAAATAGTGCTGCTTGTTGATCACCCGCTATTCCAGCAATTGGAACTTCATGTCCAAAAAAGTGGTAATCAACTGTATTTGCATATACTTCTGAAGATTGTCTTACTTCAGGTAACATACTTTTCGGGACAGTTAAAATTTCTAGTAGCTCTTCATCCCATTTCAAATCATAAATATTAAACATTAATGTTCTTGATGCATTAGAATAGTCAGTCACATGTGCTTTCCCACCAGATAATTTATATACTAACCACGTATCAATTGTCCCAAAAAGCAAATCGCCACTTTCAGCTTTTTCTCTTGCACCTTCCACATTGTCAAGAATCCATTTCACTTTCGTTCCAGAAAAATAAGCATCGATGAGTAGACCCGTTTTTTCTCTAAATAATTCATTATGTCCTTGTTCTCTTAGTTCATTACAAATATCAGCTGTTTGACGTGACTGCCATACGATCGCTTTGTAAACTGGTTTTTCCGTATGCTTATCCCATACAACCGTTGTCTCTCGTTGATTCGTAATGCCAATCCCTTCAACCTGATCTGGACGAACATCAGCTTTTCTAAGCACACCAGCAATACAGGCAAGGATCGATGTCCAAATTTCATTTGCATCATGTTCTACCCAGCCTGGTTGTGGAAAAAATTGTTCAAATTCTTGTTGAGCTGTCGCTACAATTTCCCCTTGGTGATTAAATAAGATTGCCCGTGAACTCGTCGTCCCCTGGTCTAATGATAAAATGTACTTTTCATCCATCTTAATCTCTCCTTTATACTACTTTTTCTTCTACTTCCTTCTTCTGAACAGAATCATCTTTAAGCTCATGAAAAGTGGCAGCTAATATAATTACAACAACGATAACCGTAACGATCCAAAAGGCTATCGAAAACTCTGCCGCAAACACGGCACGATAAAAAAGTGCTCCATATGTTCCTCCAATAATAGGCCCAATTACCGGTACCCATGAATAACCCCAGTCAGAGCCTCCTTTTCCTGGTATCGGCAAAATGGCATGTACAATCCTTGGCCCAAGATCACGTGCTGGATTAATCGCATATCCAGTTGCACCACCTAACGACATTCCGATAACGACAATTAATAATCCAATTACTAAGGGTGCTAATCCTTCTGAAAAATTATTAGGGCCTACGAGAAATAATAATGCAAAAAGTAACACAAATGTACCGATCATCTCACTAACAACGTTTTGTAAAGGTTTACGAACTTCATTTGAAGTTCCTGGTGCGGTAGAAAAAATTGCCAACTTTGCGGCTTTGTCTTCTGTTTTTCTCCAATGAGGTAAATAGTTAAGAAATACAACGATTGCTCCGATCATAGCTCCAAGCATTTGACCAGCTACATAGATTGGCACCTTCTCCCAAGGAAATTCTCCAATAGATGCAAAGGCAAGTGTTACAGCAGGATTAATATGAGCATCGGATGCTGTACCAGATACAAAAACACCCATGACTACACCTAGACCCCAACCAAATGTGATAACGACCCAGCCGGCATTTTCTGCTTTAGACCATTTTAACAATACTCCTCCAACGACGCCAACACCAAAAATAATTAAGACCATCGTGCCTAACAATTCACCCATAAACTCAGACAATGTAAACACCCCTTTTTTTCGTATTTGTTAATAATATTCGATCGTGTACAAAAAAAGACCCACACTGCAGTGGACATACTCCAATAAAGTATGTTCCAATGTAGTGTGGGTCTCCTAGGCTCCAGCACATGATTCTTATTATCAACTTACCTAAAATATAAACAAGTTTAGTTGTATTGTCAATATACTTTTTAACAATTTTCTTATTTTGTAAATAATTAGAAACTTTCACTTTCTCTCAGGGCTAACCACCAATATAGCTCATATTTATTTTTTTTCGCTTTTTTGCTGTTTCTTCTGTCCGTTCATCGGAATAACGATCCGTGCGCGTTTTCCAAACATCTGTGATTGCCTTGAGTAATTGTTCATCTGACTTTCCTGAGCGAATAAGTTCGCGGAGGTCAAATCCATCTGATGCAAATAGACAAGTATACAACTTCCCATCAGAAGACAATCTTGCCCGTGTACAGGAGGAACAAAACGATTCCGAAACCGAAGTAATAAAACCAACTTCAACCCCATTATCTTTATACCGATAACGTTGGGCCACTTCCCCGAAATAATCAGCATCCACAGGTTCCAATTCGAATTCACTTTGCAGGAGGGTAAAGATCTCTTTTTTTGTTACTACTTTTTTAAAGCTCCAAGCGTTATCATTACCGACATCCATAAATTCAATAAAACGAAGCGTCATTCCTCGTTCTTTAAAATGCATCGCCATTGGTACTATTTCATGCTCATTTACGCCTTTTTGCACGACCATATTTACTTTTATTTGAAATCCCATCTCTTTTGCTAGTTCAATATTTTTTAAGACAATTTGCGGGTTTGTTCCGCGTCCGTTCATTTCCCCAAACACAAATGGATCTAATGCATCCAAACTAATATTTAATCGCCGTAGGCCTGCATCGTATAACTCTTCCGCATATTGGCCCAAGAGTACAGCGTTTGTCGTTAAACCGATATCTTTTATCCCATTAATCTTTGACAATTGTTTGATTAAATTCGGTAGTCCTCGCCGTAAAAGTGGCTCTCCACCCGTTAAACGCAACTTTTCCACACCTAATAAAGCAAACAGATAAGCAGAGCGAGTAATCTCTTCAAAGGTAAGTAGTTCTTCTCTTGGTAAAAAGACATAATCATTTCCAAAAATCTCTTTCGGCATGCAATACGTACAACGGAAATTACAACGGTCTGTTACAGAGATGCGTAAATCACGAACCGGTCTACCGAACTTATCTACGACTTTATCCACTTCCTCATCTCCTTATCATTTTCTACTGTATTTACATTCATAAATACATGGGGGGAATGCGTTAACATTTTCCCATCTATTTCGACTGTTTCAAAACGATCTAAAACGTCTGTCATTTTAAACCGACCTTTTGCTAATGCAGATTTGATTTGACCTTTCATATGCCTACTCCAAATCGATACAAGCGGTTGCAAGTAGCCATCTGTCGTGACGACTGTTATATCCCTATCATGTAAATGACATAATTGTTTCATCACATGCTCCGTAATTAGTGGCATATCGCAAGGTAGAACAGCGTACTTTTTCGCAATAACCGCTTCCATTCCTGAATAAATACCAGCTAATGGACCACAACCTACATAAGGTTCTCTATCTAGTATAACGTGATAATTTTTAGGAAAAGACTCGACAAATTCTGCTCTTGTTACGATAATCACTTCATCACAAAACGAATTCAACACACGATACGTCATTTCATAAAAGTGTTTTCCATTTACCTTGGCAAATGCTTTTGGTGAACCATATCTTCTTGATAAGCCACCAGCCAACAAAATTCCGGCAACGTTTTTAGTTTGCTTCATAGAAAACTCCCTAAATGGAAATATTTTTTGAACATATATTTACTCAACTTTCGCACCAATAAAATAAGTTCAAACAGTTCGCTTAGTTAAGATTTGGATGCTTCTAAATATCCTTGACAATCTTAGTAATAAACCGTTTTCCAATAGATTGGAACCGCGAATACTTCTCCTACCAAAAAGATTTGTTCGATTTGTTGTTTGTTCATATAAGAACTAAACCGCGACATAACACTTAAGCCGAACGCTACGGAAATACACTCCGCTTTTATAAATGACGAGATAAACATGGACGTTTTCGAAATGCTGCATCTTCTTCCCTGATTGTATGACGGTTCTTCACAGTTATATGGCGAATCTTCGCGGTTATATGGCGAATCTTCACAGTTATGTGGCGCAACTTCGCGGTTATGTGGCGCAGCTTCGCGGTTTGTGTGCTTCGCGATTAAGTGCCAGTAATCCGATAACGGCAAGAAACTATCCCACTTCATTCTATGAAGATTTTTGTCATTTCCCTCTACGCAAGCTGTGTTATATCCTATTATACCAAAGTTTTCATAGGAAGTTTTATTCAGTTTTATACAAAATTGTCTTCTTTGCTTAGTGCAAGATAAAGGAGAAGAATATACATAGATTAAATGATGAAAGGTTACTAGAAGAAGGGTAGAAAAATTGAAAAGCTTGTAAAAATCAACGTTCGATTTTACAAGCTTACACTTATTTCTTTTTCCAATCTACCTCAACGGAAATACCTGCATCCACGAATAAATTATAAACAGGACATCTTCTCTCTACTTCGGCTTTCAAACGTTCTAATGCCTCATCTGATTCATCTGTTTCAATCTCCACTGAAAAGAGAATCTTTTGAAAGTAAGTTTTAACTCCTTCTTCTCCTAATAATCCTCTAATATCGACATATCCATCCGTTTCAAAATCAATAGAAGAAAATGTGAAGTTTTGCTCTTTTGCTATTAGTGGTATCATAACAGCTTTACAACCATTTAATGCTGCTGCGATATATTCTAGTGGTGTACCACCAGTATCCTGTCCCCCTAACTTTACAGGCTCATCCATTTTAAACGATTCAAAATGGCGAATCGTATTACTAGATTTAATGCCGCCATCCCATTTTCCTTTTGCAGCCATTTTAATCAGTGTATTTGTAGTGCTTGACATTTGCATTCCCCTTTTCCATAATTCCCATTATTCTTATTGGTATTATATGATGTAAAGCGAGATGAAGTCAAGCTATACTTTTAAATAGCGTTAAATAGCACTCTTAATCCATTTCAATAACCATTCATCTAATTGGGCTACTTCTTCTCTTGAATCAATTTGTGGATAAGTACATGGGGACTCTAACCCGACTACTAAAACAATTCCCTCTACTGATTTTAGTTCTTGCCAATCTTCCTCTCGATTAATCAGCACAACTTTTTCACCTTGTTCCGCTTTATACCCTTCAACCAGCATAATATCAGAATGATTCCAACTAGCTAACTGCTTTAATTCTTTAAAACTAGCTTCTCGGTTAGCTATATGTTGAGTAAATCCACCGCCGGAGACAAGGGAAACATCTGCGCCGGAATAAAGGTATTGCATGGAGTCTTTTGTTTCATCCGGCATATCAAGCTTTGCACCATGACCATGATGCTTGATAACCGAAACATGATGCCCCTTTTCTTTCAATAAACGGATCCAGCGATTAAGTAATGTTGTTTTTCCACTATTTTTAAAACCGACAACATGAAGCGTTTTTATAGGTCCCAAGTCGCCACTCCTAACTCCTGCCCTAGAAGTAACACATCTACTTCCTCTCCTACCTTGTACCTTTCCGACCCACTCGGTAAAACGATGATACAATTTCCACGGCCAATGGAAGAGACTGCATTTGACTTATTAAATCCAGCTGGAACGACGAATAGACCGTCTGAACGCATTTCCCAAATCGCTCGCACGAAACGTGTAAATGGATTTGCCTTTGTAAAGTCTTCTCCTAACGTTGCTTTCATTCGTGGAACATAAGGGCTTGTACATCCCATCATCGTCAAAAGTGCCGGGCGAGTAAATAATTCAAAACCAGTAAAACATGCGGATGGATTTCCGGATAATCCAAATAATAATTTATCGCCTAATACTGCTACAGTTGTCACACTACCTGGTCGCATCATCACTTTGTCAAAAAGGACTTTAGCACCTATTCGTTTATAAATTTCCGGTAAGTAATCGTAATCACCGACCGAAACACCACCAGTCGTTATCACGATGTCGGACTGGGATAATGCCTTTTCTACCAGTTCTGTACATGCATCGAGATCATCTTCCATCATCCCGAACGAATGGTACGGAATTCTCATGCGATCTAACTGCGCCTTTAACATTGGACCATTTGAATTACGGATTTTCCCTGGTTCAAGTTCATCTTCCACATCAAGTAATTCTGTTCCAGTTGAAATGATACTAACGACAGGAAGTTTTGCCACTTTTACTTTTGCATAACCAAATGTTGCGAGAAGAGCTACTGTACCTGGATGAATAAGAGAACCAGATTCAATTAGTATTTCTCCCTCTTTCGCATCTTCTCCCTGAAATGAAATATTTTCGTCGACTGCAAATGATCTACTAAGAGTAAAGCCATTTTCAGTTTTCTCTGTTTCTTCCAACATGACAATAGCATCTGCATGTGGAGGTAAAATTGCCCCTGTCATAATTCGATATGCTTCCTTCTCCTCAAGTGCGCGCTCTCCTACGTGCCCAGCGCCTATTTCACCGATTACTTGAAAGGAAATCGAGGAGTTTTCAGATGCTCCTTCTGAATCCTCTGCTCGAATTGCATATCCATCAAATGCCGATCGATTAAAAGGTGGAACATCATGTTTTGCCACAATTGGCTCTTTCAGTATTCTTCCGTAAGCGTTGTCGATTTTAACCATTTCGCTATTTACTTCCGTACAGCTATTTATGACATGCTGGACTGCTTCTTTTACTGGTATAGGTTTTCTAATCATATGAATTATCCCCTTTTATACGCTAATTTCCTTCTTAAACAAGACTATACTATATTTTCCAACATGGATAAAGGCCGCCAGCAATAACTGGAAGCCTTTTTTGAACTACCCCCACTTACTCATTGGGTTATGTCCTTTACACTACTTGAAGGGGGAGTCTTCTGGCGGGTAAAGATAAATATTCTTAAAGCATTTTACAGATTTGTTATATCACTAAATGTACCAACATATCTAGTTACTTCATCTGACTGGTCCTTTATCGCACTAATCGATAAAAGTTGTAAATATTCCTCGCCATTTTTTCTTTTATTCCAAATTTCTCCTTGCCATAATCCTTCTGTACTAATTTTCCCCCACATCTTTTCATAAAAGGATTTATCTTGTCTTCCCGCGCTTAATACATTAGGGTTTTTCCCGATAACTTCTTCCTCTTCGTACCCTGTTAAAATTGTAAAGGCAGGATTTACTGATAAAATAGTCCCATCTGCATTTGTTACGATGATACCTTGACCAGTTGAATCGAATACCTCCTTTGACATTGTTAGGCGATCCATATAATATAACCATAAAACAAGCACAAGGCTAACAAGCGCTACTTGAGAAAATGCCATAAAACCGATTGAATAAGACCCGGTAATCGTAAAAATGGTCGACAATAAAAGTGGAGGGAAAAAACCACCAAGGCCTCCCATCATTGAAACGATCCCATTGGCAATTCCCGCTTGTTTATCAAAATAGAAAGGAACTAATTTAAAAATAACGCCATTACCGATTCCAGCTGATAAGGCAATGAGCATACTACCGACTGTATATAACCCAATCGCCGGAGAGAATGCTAGAATGATAGCTGCAACCGTTAGTCCGGCAAAGACCCCCATTAAAAGAAACAATGGCTGAAATTTATCGGCTAGCCAACCACCAACAGGCCTAATGAATGTCGCAACAACGATGAAGCCAGCTGTCCTCATCCCTGCGTCTACTTTATCTAAAGTAAAAAAGTCAACTAGAAAACTTGGCAAAAATATAGTGAAAGCAACGAAAGAACCGAAAGTGATGAAATAAAATAATGAAAATAGCCATAATTTTTCGTTTTTATAGACACTTTTAATCTGCATCATAATTGGTGACTTCACTTTTTTCTCTTTTCTATCTCCAAAAAAGAAATTAAGTGCTGCAAATGCTAAGAGTAAGATTAAATATAATTTAACCGTTAACGACCAGCCAAATTGTGAGGCGACAACGGGTGCCGCAAATGTAGATATTGCTGTTCCAATATTCCCCATCCCATATATACCATTGACTAGACCATGCTTTTCTTTTGGGTAATATTTAGGTAAGGATGTAACACCGACGGAAAATACTGCTCCACCTATGCCTAAAAATGTTCCACCTATAATAAGGTCCGTTAACGTAGACGCTGAACTAATATAGAATACAGGGAAAAGTAATAAAATAAAGCTTAAGAAGAAGATTATTCTTGCACCATAGATGTTTGCATAATAACCAAGTGGAATTCTTAGTACAGAACCGAGTACAACGGGAATTGCAGTTACAATCGCCACTTTTTCCGGGGCAATCGTAATATCTTCACGCATAAATGGTAGTAAAGATGAAATGAGTACCCAAACCATAAAGCCAACGACTAAATTTGACGTTTGTAGTGGTAGTTGAACTTTTTTAATCATTTTTTATCAGCTCATTTCTTTGAATGTCATGAACAAATAATTAAATAATCGAGGAATATAATTTTTCAAATAATGTATATTGTTCCGTTGGTGACAAGATTTCTTTCACCATTGGAAAAATAACGGATTCTTCCTTTACAAAATGAAATGTAATTACTTCAAATGCTTCTCCTACATCTCGGACAATATCTTTCATTTGCTGTAAAGATAATTCTTTTACATCACCGTTTGTATGATGCAGGAAATGCCCAATATACGCTTCAATTTCCTTATGTTCCTCTTCAACTGCAAGTACTGGTCCTTGCTCATTACCAACGTATTGTGAAAGAAGTGGGAAAAGATATTCCTCTTCCTTTTTTAGATGGTTTTGAAAAGGATCTAAAAACTCCATCATTTTAGTCCGCAATAATTGAATAGCTTGATACCCTTGTTCGATTGTGTAAGCATTCCGTTCAAAACTTAAAACGATCGGATGCCAATCGGCCATTAAATATCGTAATAAATGATGTTCATTTTCCATTATACGTAATGCTGGTAAATTGAAAGTAAATTCTGTATGTTTTTTCATTTTCATTACTCCTCAACGTTAGAAAACTATGCTTAAAAATTCAATAATTTCTTTTTTAAAGCGTATTCGACAAGTTCTGGTCTGTTTTTTAAATGTAACTTTTCCATTATTTTTGATTTATGGGCTTCAACTGTTTTAACCGAAATAAATAACATTTCCGCTATTTCTTTATTTCCGTACCCTTTTGCTGCAAGAGGTAAAACTTCTAATTCACGTTTTGACAAAGTTTGGAATGGGTCTGTTTCGCTTGCTATATTATGATGAACAAATTCCCTTACGAGTGATGTCGCCATCGTCGGGTCAATATATGTGCCGCCCTCATATACAGTGCGAATTGCCTTAATCAGCTCTTCATCTGGAGCCTTCTTTAACACATAACCAGATGCACCACTTTTTAACACATTAAATAAATATTCCTCTTCTGCATACATCGTTAAAATAATAATTTTCGTTTCAGGGATATCTTCCTTTATTCTCCCTGTTGTAATAAGACCGCTTTCCCCAGGTGGCATGCTTAAATCTAATAAAAGAATATCTGGTTTATATTTGGCCACTAACGTATATGCTTCTCTTCCATCGGCCGCTGTAGCAATTACTTTCATATCTTCTTGGAAATTTATTAAATGCATAAATCCGCTACGAACAACCGCATGATCATCAGCAATGATGATTTTCAATGCTAGCCCCTCCCTCTTCAATTGGGGTAACTAATCTAATATATGTACCTTTATCGATGGCCGAATGAATAGAAAGCACACCATTAATTAATTCAGCTCGTTCTTTCATGCCATATAATCCTAAACCAGTGCCTTGTGGGCTTGCATTCTCCAACTCAAATCCACATCCATCGTCAATGATGTGCAAACATAATTGATTATTTTCTTCCAATAGTTTCACTGTTACCTCATCCACATTAGCATACTTTATCGCGTTTAACACTGCTTCTTGACAGATCCGGTAAACCGCTGTTTCAATTTCCCCTTCATACCTATTCGTGTCAATATTCGATTGAAAATGGACAACGATTCCATAATTTATATCGATTGACTTAAAATGTGCCCTAAAAGCAGATTCTAAACCTAGATCGTCAAGTGTTGCTGGTCTTAATTCAACAGATAAATGTTGGATATCTTCCAATAGTCGCATTAAAGTTCCTTCCGTTTCACGGATTTTATTCACCACCTCTTCATTTTTCGTCATATATTTTACTACACGAATATCGACTAAAAGACTTAACATTTCCTGTGCCACACTATCATGTAACTCTCTAGAAATTCGCTTTCTTTCATCCTCCTGCGCTTTCATGACACGATTCATCAGCAGTTTTTGGTGTAATGTTTCTTGTGTTTTAATATGTTCAGATAAATCACGTAACATTAACACACGAATTTCATTCTCTTCATCAACAGTTTGAATACTTGCAGAATATGGGATAACTCCTTTTCCAACCGTTTCTAAGTACACTTGAAAGGAAGCTAAATCTTTATTTGAGTTCGCTACATAACAAGATGTACAAGTCCTTAATTCATCGATCGTCGTATATCCTCGACAAGCCATACAGATAGCGTTTGATTTCCCTGCCACCATTTGGGCAAACATTTCATCTGTTAATATGTGTTTTGCTGCACGATTCATTGCAATTACTTTTCCAATTTTGTTTAGAATAAAAATTTTTTCATTCGCATTTTCAAAAAAGTTTTTTAAAATAAATGGTAACTTTTCTTGTGAAATTTGTATCACTTTTTTACCATCTCCTTGAATAAAGAGCTAAATTCCTTCGTTACCCTATGATTGAATTGATCGATAAGTTCATCTGTCATCTTATTATACGATCTAAAACCTGCCACGACGACTCCAATGACACGACTTTCTTCATAAAGGGGGATCGCTCCAATGCTTTTTAGCCCTTCAGCCATAATAATTGGATAGTGATGAAAATTCTTTCGCTTTATTTCTTCATCTACATTGACGATAAATACCGGTCTGCCAGTTTTTAACGCTTGACCCGCTACCCCTTTTCCCGTCTTTAAAATAATTCGTAAATACCGTTTAGAGTTATTACCTGAACCATACACAGACTTTATCTCATATGTGTTACTAGCATTTTGGAGAAATGCAATTTTAATAAAGTCAAAATGACACTTATCTTTTATCTTTTCAATTCTCTCCTGAATATCTCTATCCTTCATACGATAAACTCCCTATTTAAATCTAACCAAGCTTTCTTTTGGAAGATTCATGTCTTCTATATAAAATATAACTTCTACCTACATAGTTTAACGGAACACTCCATACATGGACAAGTCTTGTAAATGGCCAGATGGCGAAAATAAGAAATCCTGTTAGCACATGTAGTTTAAATGCTAACGGTACGCCCGACATTAGCTGAGCATTTGGCTGAAGCGTAAATAGTGTTCTAAACCAGACGGAAAGAGAATCTCTGTAATCAAATTCTGGAACTACGTTATTTGTAACAAGAGAAGCATATACGCCAATAAATACGATAAATAGAAGGAAACTATTCACAATTAAATCAGATGCTGAGGATAAATGCCGAACTGTTTTTTTAGTAAAACGTCTCATCGTTAAAATAAACATACCTGCAAGGGTAACGAGTCCAAAAAAACCACCAATCCAAACGGCTCCTAAATGGTACATATGGTCACTAACTCCAACAGCACGTGTCCATTGTTTTGGTATACCAAGTCCTGAAACATGCCCTAAAAAAACAGGGATAATTCCGATATGAAATAAAAAACTACCAATCATTAATTGCTTTTTTTCGATGAATTCACTAGATTTTGCTGTCCACCCAAACTGATCATAACGATATCTGAAAATATGTCCGACAATAAAAATAACGATACAAAGATACGGAAAAATAACCCAAAGAAACTGATCAATCATTGGCACGTACCTCCTCTTGGGTGATGCAAGATTTAAATGCTTTTCTCATTCCTCTTATTAAGTGGACATAAGGGCTTTCATACTTTTCTAAGGCATTCATTAAATGGTAAGATCCATCTTCTAAAACGGCTAGCAAAAGCGAAAAACTTTGATCTGCCCGTTGATCTCCCTTCCATTCTGCTGCATAAATAAATTCACACATAAGTGGTAATAAGTCTGCTAGTTCACCTTTCTCCATATGGAGCCCGAACATTTCATATAACACTTTTAATCGTGCTAACATTTGCCCACGTTCTTTGGCGTCTTCAAACTTCACATAGGTCATAAATAATGTAGCATCTTTTTGGAAGTCAAAAATTTCAGTATACATCATTTGCAATTCATCTAAACTTATATCGTGCATTTCATTCCAATATTTTTGAATGTCGGAAAAAAAGGGATGGGATCGGGCAATATGGTCCTCCACCCCATCTAAATAAAATGGTGATTCTTCCGGATAGGATAGATGCTCAGAAAAGAAGCCGAAAATATCCTTTTGTTCATATAGTTTATCGAGGTCAATCACGCCAGATCCCTCCATAAAAGTTCTCTTTATAAATATCTTCACCTGTTTTTCCTTGCTGAGACGGTGAAATCGGACCACAACCATCACACTCACCATTGGCACCCATTACAGAATAAGTAAACTGATTTTGCTCTGGACTTGAAATACCACTACCCATTTCATCATATCCAGCTGATCCCTGTGAACGATACACATTCATCTGTGCCTCTTTATGAGAAGTTGGAATAACGAACCGATCTTCATATTTTGCGATTGCAAGGAGTCGGTACATTTGCTTCGTTTGATGTGCCGTTAATCCAACTCGAGCAAGTCTCGATTCATCAAAATCACGACCTGATGAGATTGCTCTCATATAAGAACGCATCATCGCCATTCGTTGGAGTGATCCTTTGACAGTTTCTGTGTCACCCGCCGTTAGCATATTCGCTAAATATTGAATTGGAATTCTCATTTCCTCAATTGCAGGGAAAATCATATCTGGGTTTTTAATAGAGTCTTTTCCTTCGAAATAATTCATAATTGGACTAAGTGGTGGTACATACCAAACCATTGGTAATGTTCTATATTCTGGATGTAAAGGGAAAGCCAACTTGTGTTCAATCGCTAGTTGGTATACTGGCGAATTTTGTGCTGCCTCAATCCAATCTTCCGCAATACCATCTTTTCTTGCTTGGGCAATTACTTTCGGATCATTTGGATCTAAAAACAAGTCACATTGTGCCTCATATAAATCTTTTGGGTCTGGTGTTGATGCTGCATCAAGTACTTTATCAGCATCATATAAAAGAACACCTAGATAACGAATTCTCCCTGTACATGTTTCAGAGCAGACTGTTGGAAGTCCAGATTCAATTCTTGGGAAACAAAAGGTGCATTTTTCTGCTTTATTCGTTTTCCAGTTAAAATATACTTTCTTATATGGACAGCCCGTCATACAATAACGCCACCCACGACATGCCTCTTGGTCAACGAGAACGATTCCATCTTCATCTCGCTTATACATTGCGCCCGAAGGACAAGACGCAACACAACTTGGATTTAAACAATGTTCACAAAGGCGTGGTAAATACATCATGAACGCTTGTTCAAAGTTAAATTTAATCTCTTCTTCTATTTTTTGAATGTTTGGATCGGTTGGCCCTGTCACATGAGCACCTGCCAATTGATCTTCCCAATTTGGACCCCATTCAGGATCGATATATTCGCCAGTGATGGATGATTTTGCACGAGCAACAGGTGTATGTTTACTGTCTTTTGACATTGTTAAGTTTTCATAATCATATGTCCATGGCTCATAGTAATCTTTCATTTCTGGCATATCAGGATTGTAGAAAATTTTCCCGAAAGCAATCTTGGAAAGTTTTGATCCTGATTTTAATTCAAGCTTTCCATTCCGTAATTGCCAGCCACCTTTATACATATCCTGGTCTTCCCAACGTTTCGGATAACCAATTCCAGGTTTTGTTTCTACGTTATTAAACCACATATATTCTGCACCTTCACGGTTCGTCCATGTCGTTTTACACGTCACACTACATGTATGACAACCAATACATTTATCCAAGTTCATGACCATTGCGATTTGTGCTTTAATCTTCAAGCCAATTTACCTCCTTCTTTTTGCGAACTGCTACATATTCATCACGTTGGTTTCCAATTGGCCCATAGTAATTAAATCCGTAACTAAGTTGCGCATATCCTCCCACCATTTGTGTAGGTTTCAGATGAATACGAGTTGGCGCATTATGACTTCCACCGCGAGTATCCGTTAATTCAGAACTAGGCACATGGATATGCTTATCTTGTGCATGATACATAAACATCGTTCCTTTTGGCATACGGTGACTAACTACTGCACGCGCTGTGACGACACCATTTCTGTTATACACTTCTAGCCAATCATTGTCATCAATTTGATGTGCTTTTGCATCTTCATCCGATATCCAAACGGTTGGTCCACCTCTAAACAATGTCAACATATGGTGATTGTCTTGATAGGTCGAATGAATATTCCATTTTCCATGAGGTGTTAAATAGCGTAGAACAAGCGCATCTTTTCCGCCTTTTACCTCTTTATCCCGCGGCCCAAAAACCATTGGTGGAAGTGTTGGCTTAAAGATTGGAAGTGATTCTCCAAATTCCAAAAATAATTCATGATCTAAATAAAAATGTTGTCTACCTGTTAACGTTCTAAATGGTACAAGTCTTTCAATATTTGTCGTAAATGGCGAATATCGTCTTCCTAATTTATTAGAGCCACTGAATACTGGTGTAGGAATTACTTCTCTTGGCTGTGCAGTTATACTTTGAAAAGTAAAGCGTTCTGCCGCTCGATCAGCTGAAATATCTTTCAGTTCTACTCCAGTATCTTCTTCCGCTGCTTCAAATGCTTTTTGTGATACTCTTCCATTTGTTGCCGATGATAAAGTAAGCATTGCTTCTGCTACTTGTTTTGCTGTATGCAATTTCGGTAATCCATTTTTAATTGTTTCATCAAAATGAACCCCATTTATTCCTTTTAACATATCGTACTGCTCTTTCACAGAGAAATTAACTCCGTGTGCACCAACTTTTCCAGTTTCTATATTTGGACCAAGTGATACATATTTATCATAAATTTGCGTATAATCACGCTCAACAATTTGCATACCAGGCATTGTTTTCCCTGGGATCGCATCGATTTCACCTTTTTTCCAATCCTTCACCTTACCGTAAGGCTGGGCAATTTCTTGCGGTGAATCATGGGCAAGTGGTGCGGTAACGAGATCTTTATATTTACCAGGTAAATGTGTTTTAGCCATTTCTGAAAATTCTTTTGCTATTGTTCGGTAAATATCCCAATCTGATCTTGCTTGCCATAATGGATCTACTGCTCGGTTAAATGGATGGACGAATGGGTGCATATCTGTCGATGATAAATCTTCTTTTTCGTACCATGTTGCCGCTGGTAAAACGATATCTGCATAAATCGGTGTCGTCGTCATGCGAAAGTCTAATGCGATTAGCAGATCTAATTTCCCTTCGACATCATCACGCCATTTCATTTCTTCTGGTTTCATTTCTTCATTTGGTTTCGCAAATAAATTATCGGTTGCACCAAATAAATGTTTCATGAAATATTCTTGACCTTTAGCAGAACTTGACACTAGATTTGAACGCCATACAAATAACGTTCTTGGGAAGTTTTCTGGTGCATCTGGGTCTTCAACAGCAAAACTTGTTTCTCCAGATTTTAATTGCTCAACTGTATGTTCAATAATTTCTTCATCTGATTTCTTTCCTGCTTTGGCAGCTTCTTCAGCAAATAATAAACTATTTTTATTAAATTGCGGATAGGATGGTAGCCAACCTAACCGTGCAGCAAGAACATTAAAGTCAGCCGGATGTTTGTAGCGCAACTTTTCCCCAATTGGTGATTTTAACGTATCTGTTCCAGCCTCCTCATATTTCCATTGATCTGTAGCAAAGTAGAAAAAGGATGTCGCATTTTGCAGTCGTGGTGGTGCTTGCCAATCCCTTGCAAAAGCAATATTATTCCATCCTTCAATAGGACGACATTTTTCTTGACCGACATAGTGCGCCCATCCTCCACCGTTGACTCCTTGAGAAGCTGTTAATATGACTAAGTTCAAAATTGACCTGTAAATCGTATCACTATTAAACCAATGGTTAATTCCAGCCCCCATAATAATCATCGAACGTCCACCAGTATCAAGAGCGTTTTGGGCAAATTCACGTGCAATTTGTGTCACTAGTTCAGATTTAACATTCGTAATTTTTTCTTGCCATTTAGGTGTATAAATCGATGTTTCATCATCATAACCTGATGCGACAAATGTTGCTCCATCCCGTTTTACACCATATTGACTTAACATCAAATCATATACCGTTGCGACAAGCTTTGTCGTGCCATCTGCACATGAAATTCTTTTCACTGGAATGGAACGTGTAAATGTCCCATTTCCTTCCTCGTCAAAGTAAGGAAAAACAATTTCCATCCATTCACTATTTTGATCAATGACAGACATTGCCGGATCGATTTTCGTACCATCGTCATTTTCTAACATTAGATTCCATTTCGCACCCTCTTCCCAGCGCTGCCCCATCGTTCCATTTGGTACGATAATATTATTCGTATTTTCATCTAGAATGACTGGCTTCCATTCGGCATGGCCAGTTTCAAGACCTAAATCACTTGCACGTAAAAAACGGCCTGCCTTGTAGGAGTCTTCATGCTCATCAAGCATAATTAAAAATGGCATATCCGTATATTGTTTCGCATAATGAATAAACGTTTCTTCCTGACGCTGCACGTAAAATTCATCTAAAATAACATGAGTCATTGCCTGGGCTACTGCTGCATCTGTTCCTGGATTTGCAGCTATCCAATCATCTGCATGTGTGACACTTTCCGCATAATCTGGTGCAACAGATACTACTTTTGTCCCTTTATACCGCACTTCCGTTAAAAAATGAGCATCTGGTGTTCTTGTTAGTGGAACGTTTGAACCCCACATAATAATATAGCCCGCATTAAACCAATCACTTGATTCGGGTACATCTGTTTGTTCTCCCCAAATCTGGGGAGATGATGGCGGTAAATCTGCATACCAATCATAAAAACTAAGCATTTCTCCTCCTAATAGAGAAAGAAACCTTGCACCTGAGGCATAACTTACCATCGACATTGCTGGAATTGGGGTAAACCCTGCAATTCGATCTGGTCCATATTTTTGAATCGTATAAATGAGTTGCGCTGAGATAAGTGCTGTCGCATCACGCCAATCGACGCGCACGTGTCCACCCTTTCCCCGTGCGCGTTTATATGTAGCTGATTTCTCTTTATCTTCTACAATACTTGCCCATGCGTTAACAGGATCTTTATGTTCTTCTAAAGCCTCCCTCCATAAGTTCCATAGCTTTCCACGCATATAAGGATACTTCACACGTAGCGGGCTATATTCATACCACGAAAATGACGCTCCACGTGGGCATCCTCTTGGCTCAAATTCAGGCATATCTGGTCCACAAGAAGGATAATCAATTTGTTGATTTTCCCACGTTATCACACCATTTTTCACAAACACTTTCCAACTACATGATCCGGTACAGTTTACACCATGTGTTGTCCGAACTACTTTATCATGTGACCAACGTTGACGATACATGTTTTCCCAATCTCTATTTTTCTCTTCCAGCGCTGACCAGTTCCCTGCATACTTTTCAACTGGTTTGAAATATTGTAACCCTACTTTTCTTTTCATGAAGCTTATTCACTCCTTATGTGAATGATAGAAAGATCTGACAGGCAAAATATAAATCTATTATTCTTAGATTAAAAGATTATTCTGTCATCTTCAATTAGGGAATAACCTAAATTTGAAATATACATTCCCTTATTTATTCATCGTCAAACAGAAATCGTCGACACAATCTATCGTATTTCATTATTCAATATTTCAGTTAACAATCCGAACAACGGATTTGTTATTGGTTTTCACTCTAGGTGTTATACATCCTCGAATATAAAGATTTTTCAATGTGTCATGTTCGGATTTATCCTTGGAATTAGCATTGATGAATTAACTCATCAGCAAACATAATAGGGTTGTCCTAAAAATGTTTATTTAAAGGACAACCCTATTAATTAAATTTAATCTACTGAAAAAAAGATAGCAAATCCAGTTCTTCACCATTAGATACAATTTCAGCCTTCGTTTGGAATCAATCCTTTTTCAATTAAAAATTGACGTGCCACCTCTTCCGGTTTTTCATCATCAATATCAACACGTGCATTCATTTGCAACATATCTTCTTCACTAATTTGACCTGCCAGTTTATTAATAGCATCTGCCAATTCTGGCATTTCTTCTAATAGTTCTTGGCGTACAATTGGAACTGCATCATATTTAGGGAAAAATTGTAGGTCATCTTCCGTCGTTACTAAATCAAACAGCTGTAATCTACTATCTGTTGTGAATCCAGGAATGACATCCACTTCCCCATTTTTCACAGCATCATACATAATATTAGGATCAAGACTTTTTGTATCAGAAAACTCAAATGGGTAAGCTTTTACTAAATCATCATACCCTTCTCCCACTCGTTCATAAAATGCATGCGGTGCACCGAAAACCATCTCCTTCCCTTTCGAATATTCCGCTAAATCTGAGTACGTAGTAGCATCGATTCCGCTTTCTTTGGCGTATGCAAGTGTATACGTATTTTCAAACCCCAATGGTTCAAGCCAGGTGACATCATATGCCTCCTCATAGCCCGCTTTCACTCGCTCATAAACACTTTCCGAACTTTCTCCTGGTTCTGTTTCCTCTTCAAGAACATCCATCAGTCCTGTTCCAGTATACTCAACATATACATCGATTTCTCCTTTATCAATAGCTGGAGTAAGAATTGCCACTTCTCCTAATCCGTCTTTATATGTCACTTGATAATCAGTATGCTCCTCGATCACTAATCCAAGTATGTAAGGTAGAATAAATTGTTCTGTCCAAGGTTTACCACTGATTATTATTTCTTGTTTCCCTCCACCACAAGCAGTTAGTAAAACGACGATAAGAATGGTACTTAAGAAGAAACGTTTCATCATTAAAACCTCCATTATATTTTTAACCCTTTTGGTGTCACCTTTTTCTCTATTCCTTTTAAAACGATATCGAATAAAATCGCAAGGAGAGCTACCGGTAATGCTCCCGCTAACACAAGCGAATTATTGTATGATTGTAGCCCACGATAAATGACATCACCAAGTCCACCTGCACCGACAAATGTTGCAAGTGTCGCAATCCCGACTGTTAAAACAGTCGCTGTTCGTATTCCCGCCATAATAAATGGCAATGCCATCGGAAGCTCGATTTTTGTTAATATTTGATTTGGAGTCATCCCCATTCCACGACCCGCTTCAATAATCGATTGATCTACTCCTGTTAAACCAGCATATGTATTTCGTAAAATTGGAAGCAAAGCATAAATAATTAAGGCGACAAGCGCTGTCTTTGAACCGATCCCAATTAACGGTACTAAAAACCCAAACAAGGCGAGACTTGGAATCGTTTGAAAAATTGCTGTTACACCAATGATTGGTTCAGCGTATTTGCGATATCTCGCTACGTACATTCCGAGCGGTAATGCAATAAGCACCCCAATAGCAAGAGCGACAAAGGAAAGGAAAATATGTTGGAAAAACGCCTCTAAGATTAAATCTGATCGATCGACAACCGTTTGAAAAAATGTATTCACTTTTGTTCGCTCCCTTGAATTGCAGCTTGAAGAAGTGTGTGATAGCCGACATAACCTAAAACGGCTCCATCTTCCATTACCTCGAGCCGACCATCTGGATCTTGATCAAGTTTTTTTATTGCTTGTCGCATCGTCATCGAACTTGTAGCAGGTTGCACCGAACTTGTCGTACTCTTTTCAAATAAAGCCTGAAATTCCTTTAACTGTTTTTCACCAAAGTCTCTTTTCCTATTTATCCGTTCGATCCCTATAAACTCCCGCACAAATTCATTTACTTGATTCGCTAATAATTCAGCCGGTGTTGCCATTTGTTCAATTTGACCATCTCGCATGACGATAATAACATCCGCTATATCCAAAGCCTCATCCATATCATGTGTGACAAACACAATTGTTTTTTGAATTTTCCTTTGTAATTTTTTCAACTCATATTGCAATTGTTCACGACTAATCGGGTCCAGTGCTGAAAACGGCTCGTCCATTAAAATGATATTAGGATCACTTGCAAGGGCACGGCTTACGCCAACACGCTGTTGTTGCCCACCAGAAAGTTCTAGAGGGTATCTTTTTTTAAATGTCTCTGGTTCTAAATCCACTAAATATAATAATTCATTTACTCGCTCCTTTATTTCAGCTTTTTTCCAACCTAATAGTTCGGGTACAAGGGCTACATTCTCTGCTATTGTCATATGCGGAATAAGGCCAATCCGCTGAATAACATAACCAATCGACCGTCTAAGTTCAACGGGGTCTTTTTTTGATACAGGTTGTTCATCTATGTATATTTCTCCACTAGTCGGTGTTTCTAAACGGTTTACCATTTTCATTAATGTTGTTTTTCCACAACCAGAGGGGCCTATAATTGCTGTTAACTTATTTGTAGGTATTGTTACCGAAACGTCTTTCAATGCTTCTGTACCATCAGAAAAGCGTTTACTTACTTGCTCAAATGAGATAATGTTCATCGCTCCTTTTCCATTTTATTTAAAATTGATTTTAACAGAAAAGGGAAGTGCGGTGAAATGTTATGTCCATATAAATTGAATCATTTAGAAATGATGGAGGGAAAAAGCTTGCAAATCTTGAGGGTGGCACTCACCCCTCCTATCATTTAGTGACATGTAATATTCCCACTGTTGCGAATCTAATAAAATATTGTGTATTTTTGAAATATTTTTTGAATCTATTTAAAATATAAATAAAGTAGGGGTTTTATTAATCAGATTGAAGTTGAATAAATATGCGTAAGTTTCATTTCGTTTTAAGGGAAATTATCCTTTTCATCCTTGGTGTATTTTTTATATTTGGAACTATAGCTTTTATTAACTTTTTGAGAGATAACCCGTTTCAATGGCAAGACGCGTTTTTTCAATCATTAGTTACTGTGATTTTCATTTTCTTTTTTTATTATTTTTTTGAGTACGTTAAAAAAAGAGATGAAAAAAAAGATGATGATGAGAAGTAGTGTTTGCTCATTAATGAAAGATCGATATTTAGGGCTATTGCTCGGTTTAAGAAAAAAAGACCAATCCGGTGGTTACCCCCAAAAGTTAGAGTTTTTATTATGAAGCTGATTGGCTGGATTGAGTTCGGTATTCGACTGGACTCAATCCAGCCAATTTTTCTTAATTCGTCCCTCTTTTTCTAAAGCTATTTTCCACATACTAAATAGTGCAATGATAATGAATGATTTGCACATCTGATCCTCTAAATTCCCTCCACTATAAAATTCAGTTGAAATAGCCAATTACCTCATATGTTGCTAGTAATACTTCTAAATCAACAGTACTAACAAATGTAGATAAGTCGGATTCGTAAGTATTTGTTTGATGAAACGGACCTGAATGCTTTGACGCATAAATATAATATGCGAAAAGATTATGGTGCAAGGAGCTTTATGTGCTGTTCTTGAATTTATGGAATGGTCTTCTAATGTGGTATTTTCGAAAATGAGGGATCAAGGAGCACCCATGCTCATACCGAATAAAAAAACTCCGCAAACAAACCGTTCTAAATAATTAGAAATAACCTTTTATTTAGAAGTCGGTTGGATATTAGTGGAGTTTTTTCCCGTCATCTTTATTATTTTTTCGGGACTGGTAAACTATTTAGTTGTGTAAATGCATAGGCGATTTTCTCTGCAAATTGTAGTGGGGGCTCAATTGATTGTAAATGTATATACATAATTTGTGGCTTTGTAAATAGCCAGTGATTGTGAATTGCCCCTACAACGATTCCTTGTTGAGTCGCAGCAAAAGTAAATGCAGGTAATTCCTCTTGTAAAATTGCTACTTCAACTAAATTCAATGCATTTCCTTCTTGGTCTAAAGATTGAAAAGTAACATCTACCCCTAATATAGAAGATGCATTTTTCCCTTCTATTTTTGCATCAAATGATCGATGGAAAGACACCGTACATACTCCATTTTCCGTCTTACCTTTTCCATGTAATATGTTAGCAAATTGATCACATATTGAATGAAATGCCATTCCTGTTTCCATCACTTCACCCTCCCATTTCATCTTATGAATTTGCCCAAAATAAATGAATAAAGGTAAGTAATTTTTTACGTTTATTTCGCTTTTGTTAACCTTCCTTTTATCAAAACACTACCGATAGCGATGATAAATGTTATTCCAATAATAATAAATAAATTTTGCACATCTGATCGTAAGTTCCCTCCACCATATATCAAGCTGAAATAGCCATTTACTCCGTACGTTGCTGGTAATATGTCGCCTATTCTCTGAAAAAAAGAAGATAATAATTCACGAGGAACAATCGCACCTGAGCTTACTAATTGTGTTGCTACTAAGGCAATATTGAAAATCATCCCGGGATTACCAAATAACATGACAAATAATTGGGATAGCGATAAAAAGCTATATAACAAAGTAGCCTGAAATCCCCAAACAACAAAAAAATCTCGATCAATACGAATATCAAAAAGACTCATCAGACCAATAATAAATAACGAAAGTGTTAGGGCGACAATTAGATTAATAAATTGTCTTGTAAAAAATAACGAAAACGTATGATGTTGGGATCTTACGTTATTTTCCGCAAATTGTAGATGTTGACTTAAAAGCATTGCACCAATATAAGATGCTAATACAACTAAAAGCGGGATCATTGTTGCAGCAAAACCTTCACGTTCATTAGTTAATATAATATCTTTTTGAATTGGATTTACTAATTGATGTTGCTGCACTACTTCGACTACTTGACTTGCAACTTGCTGAACCATGTCCTTGTTGTCTGCGTGAGCCGCAATGGACTTGGGAATCTCCTTTGCCATTTGTTGCTCAATCACCGTATAAACTTGCCCATTTATTTCTGTATTCATTTCTGTTGCAACTTTTTCCATCATTTGTTTCGTTAACGAAGGACTAGACTGATTAATATAGTAATGAATAGCCGTTTCATATCCCTTTTGCAGCTGCTCTGTCATCCCTTTTGGGAGGTGGATAATCATATTTACTTTTCGTTGATTCAAATCTTTCTCAGCATCTTTTAATTCAGTATAAAGCTTCACATCAACTATTGAATCATCTTCTAGTTGTTTTTCAATTTGCTTTCCATATAGAATGTCTTCATTAACGACCGCTATTTTCAACTGATCTGTCCGGTCAAATACACCATCATACGCGGTCAACCAGACAATGAAAAAAATAAGCTGAAATAAAATAGCAACCGCAATTCCTAATAATGTTTCTTTTTGTTTGAAAAAACCTTTCATCACTTTCATATTATACCTCCTTAAAGCAAGTACATGCTTACATAGCGTGTAAAAAAAATTAGTTGAGTGCCTGGATAAAAAAATCAATATTATTTTCAACAAAATTTTCAATAGACAACTTTTCCGTAATGGAATTCATTCTAGAGTTCATGAAAAAGTAGCCAATATTTATAAAGATGAAATTTGTTGCAATGACAGAAGGATCCACTTTTTTTAATTTCTTTTTTTGAATCATTTGATCAAAATAGTCTTCTAATATCTGTTTAAATTTTTGTGGAATAAAAGATAATAACTCATCGAGCTCAGGAAATTCAGCTGCTTCTCTAAAACTTAATAAAATTAACGGCTTTTTTTCCTCTACTAATAATTGATATTCTTTTGCAAGCATCTTTAAATCTTGCTCCAAATCCCATATAATTTTTTGCTCAAATGTATTTGCCAAAAGATCGACGAAAGCATATTTATCTATGGCCGCTTCAACAATTCCCTTTTTATTTCCAAAATGACGAAATAGTGTCACTTCATTTACTCCTGCTCGTTCTGCAATTGCCCTTGTTGTCGCCCCTTTATACCCTTTTTCATTTACTAATTCGATAGCTGCATCAATTATTTTATCCTTTGTAGAAATAATCAGTAACGTCCTCCTCCGTAAATGTAAGTACCCACTTGCTATCGTCTATTATATTCTTTCATCATATTGATGTCAATCAAAATTTATCATACACACGCAACATGTTAAATGATCTATGAACAAAATGACGAATCAACTGAACAAATTATCCAGATTCGCCATATAATTGGGAAGATGCGCTATATTAACGCGTGGAATCGCCATATGACCGCGAAGATGCGCCATATAATCGGGAAATATCGCCATATACTTGCGAAGAATCGCCATATGAGAAGTATTGAACATTACTCGCATTGTGAATTGGCCTGAACAAACACGAAGTATGGCCGACATCGGTTAGAAAGCCGTTCAAATATCGGTCTAATATCGCCATATTATTTCCTCCATAATAAAAAAGGTAATCCAATTAGCGTTTACGGATTACCTTTTCCTATATATTTAAATCTGTTCGCATTATTCTTTCTCAACTAATTTGGCGTGGACGACAAGACGCCCTTCGTCTGGATCAAGCGTATAATCACAAGTAGACAAAGTAATCATTTGATCATCTTCGCTTACTGATACATCCGTTTGATAGATGGATTTTTCATGAATTTCTTCTAACAATGATTTATACTCATCCCTAGATTCAAATTCTGTTTGGATATAATCAAAGTCGGTTGTCGTATAATAAACCGCAAATACTTCAGCATCATAACTGCCATATAAAGTGTCAAAATAAACTTTTGAATGATGAGTAAAAAAGTCCTTATCTACGTATTTTGTTAACTGATTAAACATTGTCTCATCTTTCATACGGTGACCATATAAAACGATATTTTGATTATCCAACTGAAGCTCATTTCGATAATCCATAAAAATACTACCAGCCCGCGACTCTTCCCCTTTATAATTTCGTGTTAAATAATAATCATTATTTTCCGCTTGTAAAATGGGGTAATTAATTTTAGTATCATCAATTGCAATCCATCCAACGATTTCAGAATTTATTTCGTGTAATTCATTAAACTGTTTGCGAACTTCCAAAGGATCAATAATTTCTTCTTCCTGATCAAAACTATGATAAATTTGTTGTACTTCTGCCAATACTTGTCGGTTATGATAATAATCTAGCCCAATATCGCTTAATGCATAAATAGAATAAATAAAAACGATTAAGCACACAAGTGTAAAAAACCGTGATATCCTTTTTTTTATTCGATTTGGTCTTTTAGTTTCATTCATTCTATCACCCCATTTTACAAATCAAATCCCTATTGGAATTGTGAATAATCCTGCTTGTTCGTCTTCTTTAACAGACACATCTACCCCATATATTTTCTTGATGATGCTTTTAGTAATAACCTCTTTAGGTTTTCCTTGTGTAACTATTTTGCCATTTTTCATGACAATGATGGTATCACTATATCGAATAGCCTGGTTTATATCATGCAGTACCATGACAATAGTAAGACCTTGGTCTTTGTTCAATCTTTTTACTAACTCCAATATTTCATATTGATAGTATATATCGAGGTAGGTAGTTGGCTCATCCAAAAACAAAAATGGTGTTTGTTGTGCCAACGTCATCGCAATCCAAACCCGTTGACGTTCACCACCAGATAATGTATTAATTGGTTTATTTCTTTTATCTATTAAGTTAGTTTGTTCCATTGCCCATTCAACAACCTCTTTATCAGTTGTTTTATTTGATGAAAACATTGATTTATACGGCAACCTTCCGTAACTTGTTAGCCTTTCGACCGTCATATCTGCTGGTGCACTATTATGTTGATGAACAACGGAAATTTTTTTGGCCAGTTCTTTTGATTTCACCGTTATTAAACTTTTTCCATCCATGACGATTTGCCCTTTTAAAGGGACATAATTATTAGCCATTATTCCAAGCAATGTCGATTTACCACAACCATTTGGGCCAATAATTGTCGTTACTTTTCCAACATCAATCTTACCACTTACATCATCTAGATGGTTCACTTTATGATCATATGAATAGGTAATATGATTAATTTCCATAAATTCGATCACTCTTTCTTAGTAAGAATATAAGGAATGGTCCTCCGATTAAAGCCATAATAATCGATGCTGGAATTTCATTAGGTGCTATAATCGTACGTCCTAACGTATCAGATAATAAAATTAATAGTGCCCCTAATAAACTTGAAAAAGGGATTAACCATTTATGATCTGTTCCTACCAATATTCTACCAATATGTGGAACAAGCAATCCGACAAACACAAACAACCCCGCCGTTGCAGTTGCAACCGATGCTAATAAAACAGCAATAGCAGAAATAACAAATCGGGCAACATTCACGTTCAGTCCTAAATTTTTAGCTGTTTTATCTTCAAGCGCTAAATAATTACACCATGAATAAACGAGGATAGCTAAAATTAATCCAATGGAACCGTAAATAACCATTATCTCTACATCAGCCCACTTTTTCATGGACAATGTTGAGGTCGTCACTTCTGTTACCATACTAGATGTGTAACTACCACGGTAATGAAACGTTTGACTTAAACTTGTAAACACCGCATTGATCGCCACCCCAATTAAAATCATCCGTAATGGATCAAGACCTGACTTCCATGAAAATGAATAAACGAGGAAAAAAGCTAATGCACCACCTAAAAATGCAAATAACGGAGTGAAAAAGAATAATGTAGGAAAAATAGAGACCATTAACATAGTCATAAATCCTGCTCCTGATGATACCCCAATAATCCCGGGCTCTGCCAACGGATTTCGCATCACTGATTGCAACAATACACCTGAAACAGAAAGGGCTGCTCCAGCAAAAATGGCGATAATAATACGTGGTAAACGTAAATCTTTTATAACTTGCACATCATTATTTGTACCAGAGATTAGTCCATTCACTAATTCAGTAAAAGAAACTTGAATACTCCCTGATGTTGCTGAATAGATCGTCGCTATACATAATAAAACGATTACGACAATAAAACTTAAGGCTTTTTTATTCATATATGACACCCTTTTCTCTTGTACCAATACGTCTTAACCTTCTGGATAGAGCATTTCGAATAGCTCATCTAATGCCTCTACTGCTGCAATACTAGCAGTCGTTCCAAAAAGAAGTTCATCCAGGTCATATACTCGATCGTTTTTAACAGCATCAAAATGTTTCCATATGTCATTTTCTTTGAACTCTTTATCAAACATTTCAACTACTTCTTCTGGCATCCCATGTGCTGCTCGTAAAATAATATCTGGATTAGATTGCTGTAAATACTCTGTATTGGATGCAAGATATTCAACACTTTCTCCAGAAAAAACATTCTCTCCTCCTGTTTTCGCTACTAAATCACCAATATACGACCTGTCTGTTGCAACTAGATAACTTCCTGGTACTCCCATTAAAATAAGTACTTTTGGTGATTCTTTATCGGCAATTTTCTCTTCTATTTCTTTTGTTTTTTCTTCAAAGTCTGACACGATTTTTTCCGCCTGTTCTTCCCTATCGTATTGCTTTCCAATACTCAAAATTTCTTCATTCATATTGTCGATACTATCCAAATTAACGTATCTCGCGTCAATATCTGCATCATCAAAAACAGTTTCCAAATCATATTTTATCGTTGACACCGACATAACTTCCTTTGGTTGTAAAGACATAATAAGTTCCAAGTCAGGACTATGGGCACCGCCAACCTCCGTTATACCATCATAACGTTCTGGTAAAACTTTATAACTTGATGGAATTCCTATTAAATCGATTTCTAATACATCCATTATTTCTGTAACAGCAACCGTAGTAGCTACAATTCGATTATTTTCTGGATCATTATTTTCCTTAGGTTCCGCTGTTGCATCATTATTAGTGGAACAACTAAATAAAAATAAAGAACTTATGATTGAAATAAAAAATAACTTTCGTTTCATCTATCATTTTCCTCCTTTTTAGAGGTTCTAGTAAAGATAGGGAGCCTTGTCGCTAGATTACTAGACAACAAGACTCATTTCATTCTTTTTTGGCAGAAATATAAATGTTCTTACCTTATAAGTGTAACTTTAACTCGTGCCATAAAATGACGATAAGCCAAATTTTTTAATCGATTAATTAGTTGCTATTCCTTTTCGTAACTTAATGACTAAAGGAATTAGTGATCCGACTAATAATAGGGCAAATAAAACTATTCTCGCAGTATCTGCAGTTTTTGGATTTTTACCACCAGTTTTATCTTCTTTATTCGTACCATCGCTTTTATTCACTTTATCATCATCGTTACGGTCAAACTTCGGTACTTCATCTTCGTCAGTAGGTTTTTCTACTTTATCATTATCTTTTGGTTTAGATGGATCCACAGGGCCTTGTTTCGGATGTTCTCCTGCCTTCAAAAGCTTAATTGAATCAGGGTCAAATTTAAATTGCACATCGTACTCGTGATGATAATTAAGAGCTGGTATATCAACTTTCACCCATGCATTTAATAAACTAAACAGATCATCTACTTCAAATTCAACTACTCGAATATCTGACTTATTATTATTACTTAACACAGTTGGTGCAACAAGGGAACCGTTGTGTTCTGTTTTGAAATCAGTAATCCAAGAACTATTAGTTAACGTAATCGCAAGGTATTTCTTCCCATCTTTTACTTTTAAGTTTCCTGGACTTACAACATAGTCATTCATAACAGAAGTGTCAGATGTATTATTTTTTAATACTTTATATTCAATAGAATATTCTCCGTCTTCTAAGTTTCTCGGATCGATTTTAGGATCAGTTTTTGGTTCTTCTTTCGGGTCCTCTTTTGGATCTTCTTTCGGATCTTCTTTTGGATCTTCTTTTGGATCTTCTTTCGGATCCTCTTTTGGATCTTCTAACGGAATTCCACTAGGATCAAATGAAAAACGAATATCGTATTTATTGTCATATACAAATCCAGGTATACCTGTTACGATCACATGAATTTTTGCATTCAGTACTTCATCTAAGTTTTGCACGTTGAATTCTACAACACGAGTATCATTTGCTGCATCTTCGCTAATAACTTTTGCATCAATAAAGTTATGATCCGTAAATGAGCCTGGTTGTGTTGTTTGTGTTTTTAAATATTGCCACCATGAACTATTGTTTAATGTTACTTGAACGATTTGTTCTCCATCTTTGACTATTAATTTAGCTGGAGATTTCATGTAATCATTTGTCATGGAACGTTCATTACTAGTATCTTTTAAAATTTCAAATGGCAGACTGTATTCGCCATCTTTATATATACCGGTAGGATTCTCCTGTTCAGGGTCTTTATTCCCATCTTGATCATCTGGATCTTCAGGTGTTGGTTCCTCATCCTTAGGATCTTCTGGTGTAGGATCCTCTTCTTTATCTCCTGGATCTTCAGGGTCTTCTTGTGGATCTTCCTCACCAGGATCATTTGAACCTTCGTCAGTTTTTTTCACACTATTTCTTTCGAAAAATAACCGAACATCATATTCCCCGGTATAATTAGCTGATTCAACAAAAACGGTAACTTTCGCGTTTACAACTGCATCTAATTCGTCGATATCGAAAACAACATCACGAGTGTTTGCAGCTTCATCAACATTAACTACCTCAGCCTGCTTAAATTCCCCAGCTTGTTCCACTTGAAAATCTTTAATCGCTTCATTGTCTGTTAATGTAAATGTGACTGTATTTTTGTCATCATCAATCGTTAATTGAGCCGGTGCTTTAATATAATCACCCATGATTGACTTTTCAAATTCAGTTGCATGTAAAACTCTAAAATTAATCGTGTAATTGCCATTTTCTATTACAACCGGTTCTTCAGGTTCTCCTTGATCATCTTCTGTAGCTTCTTGTAAGCTACTCTCATCAAACAGCAACCTAATATCGTATTCACCAGTGTAATCTAATGAAGCAACATAAACCTTAATTTTCGCATTTACTACTTCCGTCAAGTCGTCTATATCAAATGTAATCACTCGTGAATTAGTTAACTCATTTACACTCACAACTTCAGATGAAATGAATTCTCCGTTTTGTTCCGTTTTAAAATCTTTAATTGCTTCATTATCTGTTAATGTAAATGTCACTTTCCCTATACCATCTTGAACAGAAAGAGAAGCTGGACGTTTAATATAGCTTGAAGCAGTTGAAGGTTTATCTTCTGTTTCATGTAATACATCAAAATCAATCGTGTAATTTCCATCTTCTATATCAAGCTTATTTGGATCCTCTCCGTCTTCACCTGGATCTTCTACTTCAGGATCTTTTAAAGGAATTTCACTTGGATCAAACTGTAAACGAACATCATGAGTCATCGTTCCAAATGGTGTATTCGTATCAATTGTTACTTTCCCATTGATGATGTCAGCTAAATTGCCAACAGTAAAACTGATAACTCTTCTGTTATTTTGATCGTCATGACTTTCAATGGTTGTATCAACGAACTCCCCATTATTTTCGACAAGAAACTCTGTTATCATATTACTGCTAGACAATGTAAGAGTTACTTTTGCAATGCCATCCTTAACAATTAGTGAAGCAGGATCAGAAACGTACCTTCCCATCGAAGATTCTTTATCTTCAGTAGCATGTAAAATAGTTAATGGTACTTCATATTCTCCGTCAATATAAATACTTTCTTGTGCAGGTTTCTCTTCCTTAGGATCTTCTTCAGGATCTTCCGGCGCTTCCGATGCTAAAGGAATGTCACTTGGATCAAATGAAAAACGAATATCGTATTTATTGTCATACTCAAATGGCAAGCCAGTTACAATAACATGAATCTTTGCATTTAGCACTTCATCTAAGTCTTGAACCTTTATTTCTACAACACGAGTATCATTTTCTGTATCTTCGCTAATTACTTTTGCATCAACAAAATTATCATCCGAAAATGAACCTGGTTGTGTTGTTTGTGTTTTTAAATATTGCCACCATGAACTATTGTTCAATGTTACTTGAACAGTTTGTTCTCCATCTTTGACTATTAACTTAGCTGGAGATTTCATGTAATCATTTGTCATGGATTCTTCATCTGAAGTATCTTTTAAAATTGTAAATGGTAAATCGTATTCACCATCTAGATAATTCCCTTCCGATGCCGGATCTTCTTTCGGATCCTCTGATGTTGGATCCTCACCTGGATCTTCTTTCGGATCCTCTGATGCTGGATCCTCACTTGGATCTTCTTTCGGATCCTCTGATGCTGGATCCTCACTTGGATCTTCTTTCGGATCCTCTGGTGTTGTATCCTCACTTGGATCTTCTTTCGGATCCTCTGGTGTTGTATCCTCACTTGGATCTACTAACGGAATTCCACTAGCATCAAATGAATAACGAATATCATATTTATTGTCATAATTAATCATTGGAACAATAACATGAATTTTTGCATTTAGTACTTCATCTAAGTCTTGCACGTTGAATTCTACAACACGAGTATCATTTGCTCCATCTTCGCTAATAACTTTTGCATCAACAAAATTATCATCTGTAAATGAACCTGGTTGTGTTGTCTGTGTTTTTAAATATTGCCACCATGAACTGTTGTTCAAAGTTACTTGAACGGTTTGTTCTCCATCTTTGACTATTAATTTAGCCGGAGATTTCATGTAATCATTTGTCATGGAGCGTTCATCACTAGTATCTTTTAATATTTCAAATGGAAGCTCGTATTCCCCATCCGCATATACTTTATCATCATTTGTTTCTGCGGAAACATATTGTAACGATGATAAAGCAGGAGTGAATGTTATTAAAAAGATTAATAAGATTGGAAAAAATCGTTTCATCAAATTCTCCTCTTTCATTATTTTTTCCTTTTATTCTGTTGCTAATTTACGAACTAAAAATATGCTAGAACCAATTAACATAAGCCCGAGTAACAAAACTGGAGTATTGTCGCCTGTCGGTGGGTTTTTTTCTGCTTCTTTCTCTCCACCTTCTTTATTGCCTGCCCCATTTTTCGTTCCTTCTTCTTTGTTCGTTTCGCCTGAATCATTACTACCACCTGCTCCTGGAACATTAGACGTATCAAACTGGAAACGAATATCATACTTATTGTCATAGTCAATATCTGGAACAATAACATGAATATTTGCTGGAACGATTTGATCTAAATCTTGCACTTCAAACTGAACAACTCTTGTATCTGCACCTTCATCCTCACTTAAAACAGTTACATCCTGTCCATTCACTTTAAAATATTGCCACCATGAACTATTATTTATTGTTAACTGGACAAGGTTCTTGCCATCTTTTACGACTAGTTTACCAGGTGAAGTAACATAATCATTTGTCATGGAGCGCTCATCACTATCACCTTTTAATACGGTAAATGGAACACTGTATTCACCATTTTCATATTTTGATGCAGCATCCACAGTATCCCCCTGATTTATTGAAAAGAAAGTCATGATAACAATTAAAGATAGTGCGAATATTTTGAAAATGTTTTTCATTAATATTTTCCTCCTATATCATATTTAAGCATTTTTGCGTCTAGCAATAGTCATTTTCCACAAAATGTAAATGAATAATGCTGTCGCAATTACTAAAATAATAATCATTGTAACTGAAATGCTACCACTTGAGGATTCATCATCAGCTTTCGTTGTTACAGATGCAACTTCATCATCGTCTTCTGTAGCTTCAGTTGAATTGTCTGATTGTTCCATTGGCTCCTGTCTCGGTTCAGCATCCTCCATTGGTTCGATTGTGCTTTCATCAAAATCATAACGAACCGTATAATGGTTGTCATATACTGGGTCCATCGTTTCAATCAATACGTGCATTTTAAACTCAAGTGGGTCAGTTAAATCTCGATCAAGTAAAAATTCGATTACCCTTGTTGTATCCTCTGGCTTCGTTGTATCCTCTTCATCTGCACTAACGACACCTACATCAACAAAAGAATCTCCAAGGGGTGCTTGTAATTCTTTTATCCAATAACTATGGTTCAAATGAAACTGGATATATTTCTCTCCATTTTCAACATATAAAGTGGCAGGTTTGTCAAAGTAATCATTTGCAATGGAAACGGAGTCGTTCTCAGCATGTAAAATATCATACTCTATAGAATAAGCACCATCTTCAAGATCATTTAGACTAGTTTCAGCAAATGACTTTTTCACTGGTATGAGCATCAATGTACATATACAGTAAAGTATCATGCATACTCCAATTAACCTAGTTGTCTTCTTCTCCAATCACTTCCCTCCTAACTTGATAAAATTGATTGAAATTGAGATTCATTCTCAATAACTAAGTAAAAAAATAAAGCCCTCTTGCTTATCTACAACTTCAGACTCTATCACTCTATGTATTTTTTATTGTTAAATAAAACCACCTCACTTCCAATCTATGAAGCTTTCACACAAATAATAATGAGAATCATTATCATTTATCCCTTTGCTTTACTATGATAACGGATAAAAAATAAAAGTCAAATTAATTATTAACCACTTTTAAAATTTTCTACCTCAAAATATAAAATTTTATATTCCTATTGACAATGATAATGATTTTCATTATCATTGTGTTAATTGAGAATTTCTCTCAGTTATACTTATAGGAGGCTTTGTTTATGAAGAAGGCTGTCATTGTTTTTTGTTCTATGCTCGTGTTCCTAATGGTCGGGTGTAGTTCCAACACAGATGAAACGACAAATCAAGGTAAGACCAAAGAAGCTGGCGAAAATGCAATCAGTATTACCGACTTTTCCAACCGGACAATTACTTTTGATCATATACCTGAAAAAATTGTTTCACTCGGAAATGGCGAAACAGATATTATTTATGCTTTGGGCGAAGAGGTTGTAGGACGTCCAACCGGTGATGCGGTAATAAAAGAATCAGAAAATGCACTGGAAGTTGGATCTTCACATAGTGCCGATTTGGAGAAAATAACTTCACTTGATCCTGATGTCGTTTTGGGAAACCATCCAATGAATTCAAACGATGTACAGTCTATTGAGAGTATAGGATCGGAAATGATTTTAACTAGTGCTAATTCGGTTGACGATATAAAAAAACAAATTACACTATTTAGTGATTTATTAAACAAGCGAGAAAAAGCTGATGAAGTAATACATATGATAGATGAAAAAATTGCTCAAATTCAGTCAGAGCAAACGGAAAAGAAACCAAGAGTATTGTTAGTATACGGCGCGCCTGGAACAAATATGGCTGCCTTACCCAATTCATTAAGTGGAGATATTTTAGAGCTTGCTGGGGGTGAAAATATTGCCAGTGACTACCCTAGTTTAGAAATGTATCCACAATATGCACAACTAAATACGGAAAGAATGATAGAATCAAATCCACAAATGATCTTATTAATGAGTCATGGTAATCCTGAAGAAGTAAAAGAAGGTTTTATAAATGATATGTCCAAAAATGCTGGTTGGAACGAGTTAGACGCAGTTAAAAATGATCAGTTTATTATTTTACCACATGATCTTTTCGGTACTAATCCAGGGACAAAAATAGTAGATGCACTCGATTATCTTCATGAGTTATTACAAGATGTGAAGGAATAAATATGACAATCCAGAAAAGAAATTTACGGAGAAAATATATTTCAATCATTACGCCTATTTTATTCATTGTTGTGACATTTTATAGTTTAACGTACGGACCTGTATCTATTTCTTTAGCCGAAATTTGGCATGTATTTTTTCAAGATGGAGAATCGATTCATCAAAAAATCATTATCGATGTACGACTTCCTAGAGTTATCATCGGAATTTTAGTTGGTGGCTGTTTAGCAGCTTCTGGAGCCCTACTTCAAGGCGTGATGAAAAACCCTTTAGCTGATCCCGGAATAATTGGCGTTTCCTCAGGTGCTGGACTCGCAGCTATTATTACAATGGTACTACTACCACAGTATAGTTTTCTTTTACCAATAGCTGCTTTTATAGGCGCACTTATTACATCACTCGCTATATATGTACTTGCATGGGACAGAGGAACATCACCTGTTAAGATTATTTTGGCTGGTGTTGCAATTAATGCTTTATTAGGTGCAGTTATGAATGGAATTATGGTCGTCTATAGTGAACGAGTTCAGGCTGTATTGCCTTGGCTTGCGGGAGGATTAACTGGAAGAGGATGGTTTCATTTAGAGTTCATGGCACCCTATGCGATTATTAGTATCATTTTATCCTTTTTTGCCATTAAACCAGCGAATTTATTACTTTTAGGTGATGATTCGGCAAAATTGTTAGGGCAAAAAGTGGAAGTGCAACGATTTTTACTTATTATCCTTGCTTCATTATTAGCAGGAGTAGCAGTTAGTGTTGCTGGGCTTGTTGGTTTTGTTGGATTAGTTGTACCACATATTATTCGTATTCTTGTCGGAGATGATTATACCTTCCTACTTCCATTCAGTATAGTGAGTGGAGCAATTTTAGTCGTTTTTGCAGATACAGTTGCGCGTTCTTGGTTTGACCCAATCGAACTTCCGGTAGGCATATTACTCGCATGTTTAGGTGCACCATTCTTTTTAATTTTACTAAGGAAAAGGAGAATATTGTAATGAAAGCTATTCAAACAAAAGGCATTTCATTAAAGATAGATAAGTTTCAATTAGATAATATTTCCCTTTCCATTCCAAGTCGAAAGATTACTTCCATCGTTGGTCCTAATGGATCTGGTAAATCTACCTTATTAAAAATAATTAGTAGATTAGTGACCGCAAACGATGGCACAGTTTATGTACAAAATAAAAATGCTAAAAACTACAAAACGAAAGAATTTGCCAAAACAATTGCAATGTTACCGCAATCTAAAGATATGTTACCAAATGTGACAGTAAGAGAATTAATTTCTTTCGGAAGGGAGCCGTATAAACATTTTCTATCCAATCGATTAAATGAAGAAGATGAAGAAATTATTGATGCAGCAATGAAAATGACTAAGACAACAAAGCATGAAAACCGATTGTTTTACAGTCTATCAGGAGGTGAGCAACAAAAAGTACGAATAGCGATGGCTCTTGCTCAAAAAACAGATATTCTTTTGTTAGATGAACCAACTACCTTTTTAGACATCGCTCATCAGTATGATTTAATGGAACTGCTACAACAAATTAATGAAAAGTACAACATGACAATTATTATGGTACTACATGAGTTACAACAAGCGGCAGCATATAGTCATTATATGATTGCAATGAAGCACGGGAACATTATCGAATGTGGAGTTCCTGAAAAGCTGTTAAGTACGAAGTTTTTACATGATGTTTATGAAATAGATGCACGTATATTATTTGAAGATGGATTTCCATTGATCATACCAAAAACAAGGAGGAAACAGAATGATTATTGTAACGAACACAACTAAAATTAAAAAAGGTGAAGGATACAAATTAGTAAACCGCTTCGATAAAGTTGGTAAAATTGAAAGCATGGAAGGGTTTTTAGGATTGGAAGTATTACTTACTGAAAATCTTCAGGATTATGATGAAGTAACCATTAGTACTCGTTGGGATTCAAAAGATTCTTTTAAAAATTGGACGAAAAGTGATGCATTTAAAGAGGCTCATGCCCATAACGGTGGAAAACCAGATTATATTATTACAAATAAAATTTCCTATTACGATGTAAAAATCACTCGTAATCCTATTGTAACAGCATAACACGAGGGTAGTAGAGATAGAATATAAAGACCCAATTATAGCGAATTCATTCTATTGATAAAAGCCCCCTTTCATCAATCAATGAATTAATAATCCAACTAACTTATTCCCCTTTCTTAAGTTAGTTGGAGTTTTTTTATTATGGCCATACCCCTAAATCCTTTACTTAATAGTCTGCTGTAGTTCCTTCAGCGCGTCATTTAGCTCCGTCATCATTACTTCCAATGCCTCTTTTTTAGATAAATCTTTACGTAACTGTATTGGCTTACCAAAAACGATTTTTGGTCTTTTGAATTTAAATAATTCTTTAAAATTATTTGGGCCTACATATGCTGCTGGTACAATCGGAGCCTTGGCATAACTTGCAATCGTAACTGCCCCTCTTTTTAATGGTACATCTTCACTCGTTCGCGTACCACTTGGGAAAATACCGACAATTTCCCCATCCTTAATTAATCGCATTGGTGTTTTAATGGAACTTGGTCCAGGATTTTCACGGTCGACAGGAAATGCATTTAAATGATTCATTAGCCAGTTAAGAAATCTAGATTCGAAAAGTTCCTTTTTCGCCATATAATGAACTTTCGTAGGTAAAATGGAAACACCTAACCATAAAATATCCACCCAACCTGTATGTGTACACGCAATGACGTATCCATCACTACTAGGTAAATTTTCTTTTTCATATACTTTTAAAAAACCAAACAAACTTAAGAAAAATTTCAATAAATATGCTGCAATATAATAGATCATCTCGTACCCCTCTTTAAAAGACAATATATACATTTCTACTTTACCATAAGCAAAAAAAATGTCGAGAAACAAAGATGATTTTATGCTACTTTTTTATTCTTCTTATGAATTGAATCCATTTCATCACTCTCATGTTGCTCCTCCAATTTTTGTGCTCTTTTCATTTTGTAAATAAATCATCCATTTATTAGAACTGATATTCATGTCCAATTTGAAAAAACTAAGATATGGAGGTGAACATAATGAAAACACCATCTATTCAAATGAAAGATAATGGCCCTTATCAAATAAGAGGATCATTTGCGTTAGTTGATGCAACAGGAAATAAGTATGAAGTAGGAAGTGATATTTCTTTATGTCGTTGTGGCAGATCTGAAAACAAACCTTTCTGTGACGGAACCCATGAAGAAATTGACTTTGAAAGTGCTCCACGTGCAGAAGAAAATGTAATGATCGAAGTTTAATTGTAAAGGGTGCATCTTATTTGATGCACCCTTCTTATTTATATTGGACCTTCCATAAATCTGGTATAGTTACAATCATATACCCATTCGTTTTTAAATAGCGAAGGAGTTCATCTAATGCTTCTGGTGTACCTGGGACTCTTCCTGCACTATGCATTAAAACAATTGAACCAGGATGCAAACCGCTTATGACATTATGTTTAATTTTATTTTTAGATAATCCTTTCCAGTCCTCGGAATCAATCGACCAGCCTACCGCTTGATAGTTCATTTCTTTCAACTTTTCAATCATTTCGCCATTGATTGCTCCGTATGGCGCTCGAAAAAGATTCGTTTTTAACCCGATAACTGATTCAATTGCTTGTTCGTTTTTATTTGTTTCCCAAACTAAACTTGCAACTCCATCGGGTTTTTTTGTTAATTCAGGGTGCCAATACGTGTGGTTACCGATAGCATGTCCTTCTTCATGTATTCTTTTTACGACTTCAGGATACTTATCAACACGAGTACCTAATAAGAAAAAGGTTGCTTTCACATCATGCTTTTTTAACACATCTAAAATTTCTGGTGTATATCGTTCATCTGGCCCATCATCAAACGTAAAAGCAATCACTTTTTCATTTGTATCCACTTTATAGATCATCGTATCAGGATATTTTGTTTGTAAAGGATAATAAGATGATGCCTCCACTTTTTCTTGGAAATGAACAGAAACAATTAATAAAATGATGGTAATATAACGTAAAATAGTGTACACGCTAAATCTTCCTTTTTTCATTCACTTATCCTTATTTTGCGTTAATTGTGTAGCACTATTCTTAACATATTTTGCTTATTTGCTATTCTTTTCTTCATATGGAATTGGACGCTTAATAAATAATGCTAAAAGTAAAGCTATTACCGCAAGAATCGCAGAAATTAAGAACGAATGATTAACACCTTCCAACATAGCCAAATGTTCAATCGAATAATCCGACGTTAAACGACCCATTTCACTTTCTTTCACCAATTCGAAACTTGCCGCTTTTGTTTTCGTCGTCATTAACGTAAGTAAAAGCGCGGTTCCAATTGCACCTGATACTTGCTGCAATGTATTGTTCATCGCAGTACCATGAGGATTTGAAACCATCGGAAGCTCATTTAATCCGTTCGTCATAATTGGCATCATAACAAGTGACATCCCAAACATCCGCACGGTATAAATAGTCATTAGATAAAAATAGCTGTCTTCCATCGTTAAATTGCTTAATAAATAGGTGAAAAAAGTCATAATAGATAATCCAATTAATGCTAATACTTTTGCTCCATATTTATCGAATAATCTTCCAGTAATCGGAGACATGATTCCCATCACTATTGCACCAGGTAACATAAGTAGCCCCGAATGAAATGGGGAAATCCCCCTAATTGTTTGCACATATAAAGGCGTTAAAATCATTCCAGAAAACATTGACGCTGATATCGTAACAGATATAACCGACGATAATGCGAACATGCGGTATTTATAAATACGAAAATCCAACATTGGTTCATTCATTGTCATCTGGCGCAAAATAAAGAGTACTAAAGAAATGGTACCAACGATTATCGTGCTATACACATTGACTGATGACCAACCATGATCACCAACAGAACTAAACCCATATAAAAGCCCGCCAAAACCGATACTTGATAAAATGATGGAAATGACATCTAAATGAATATCGCGATTTGGTGTAATATTTTTTAATTTAAAAGCCGCATATAACAAGGCAAAGATTCCAAATGGCAAGATAATAGCAAATAATGTCCGCCAAGTATAATGTTCAATAATCCAACCCGAAAGTGTTGGACCAATTGCGGGAGCAACAAACATAACAAGGCCAAAGACACCCATCGCCGTTCCACGCCGCTCAATAGGAAAAGCAATTAAAATAACATTCATTAATAGCGGCATCATCATTCCAGATCCGCCCGCTTGAAGCATTCTTCCTAAAACTAAAACCCAAAAACTAGGGGCAATCATCGCTATAAATGTACCTAAAGTAAATAACGACATCGCCCATAAAAAAATCTTTCGGTTCGTAAATCGTTGAATAAAAAATGCACTAGCAGGAATTAATACTCCATTTACTAGCATGTAACTCGTTGTAACCCATTGAACTTTAGAGGGGGACACGCTAAATTCTGACATAATAGTAGGTAAAGCAATATTTAATAATGTATTATTTAAAAAAGCTGTAAAAGCACCAATAAAAAGTATGGCAATCATGCCATATGGTGGATTCTCATGTATCTTTTTAATGTCCATCCTCTTTCCTCCATCGTTAAATTACTCATTTTGAACTCATTTTTTAATTTTATACTTATAGTACAAAATTTTCAAGTGTATAATACCGTATACTTATTTAACTTTGATAATTAACTTATTTTATAATAGAATTAGTTATACATATAGTATAAAAAGGTGATCTTGCATGAATTTACGAAAACAAAATGTCATTTTAACCGCCAAGCAACTTTTTGCTTCCAAAGGATATAGTACTTCTTCCATACAAGATATTATTGATGAATGTGGAATATCGAAGGGCACATTTTACAACTATTTTGCTTCCAAAAGTGAATTTTTAATCGCTTATTTAAATACAGCTAAGGAAGAAGAATTCAGAAGACGTGATGCACTAATTTATGAACATGATCAAGCGAATAAAGATATATTTGTCAAACAAATCCTGATTCGGATTGAAGTTATGCATGAATTTACGCTAAGAGCCATACATGAGGAAGCATTTCATTCTGAAGATCCAATTTTAAAACCGTATATTATAAAGAGGTTTATTGAAGAACTTAGTTGGCTAGCAGATCGACTTATCCAAATTTATGGGGATAAGAGTCAACCTTATGCCTCCGATAGCGCAATTTTAATGTATGGTATGATTCAAAATTTGCTGTATGTTTGGTCAGCATTAACGAAAAAGCAAGTAAATCTAACATTACTTGTTCAATATGTCGTTAGAAGAATGGACACTATAATAGATGACTTAATGAAAAGTAATGATTTATTTTTACACAATATTGAATTAACATCCCTTGATAAAAATACGAAGAATATAACGAAAGATAAAATAGTAAAAAACTTAACGGTACTTAAGCAGTCTTTTGGCGGATCAGATTCAGTTTTACAACAACACACGGAATTTATTATGGAGGAATTGCAATCACCTGAGCCACGGATTCATTTACTATTTTCTTTTATACAAGCATTTAAAAAGGTCGCTAAGAGAACTGAATATGAAAATGAAGTCGATCTGATCATTTCTCAATTGAAAAACTTTTTAAATTAAAAAACGTAGCATACATTAAAGAAAACACACTAATTGGCAAGCTGTTAGGTGATGATAGAAGTAATGTTGCACTTATGCAGTAAGAAAGTTTTATGGCTTATTATCGCAAAAAATAAAAAACTGTATCCCTATCATCAAGGGAAACAGTTTTTTCTACGCTAAGCGATCGATGATATCGATTAATTGATTGACATATTTTTCACAGTCGGCTTCTGTCTCCGCTTCAACCATTACGCGAATTAACGGCTCGGTTCCGGATGGTCTTACAAGTACACGTCCTGATTGACCTAATTCAGCCTTCACACGATCAATTTCATCCAGAATTTTTGGATTGCGCAGAACCCGCTCTTTATTATTTACTGTAATATTTTTTAATACTTGCGGATAAACTGTCATTTTTCCCGCTAACTCCGAGAGTTTTTTCCCGGTTTCTTTCATTATATTAACGAGTTGGATTGCCGTTAACATGCCATCACCGCTCGTACTATTATTTAAAAAGATGACATGACCTGATTGCTCTCCACCAAAATTATATCCATCTTCAAGCATTTTTTCCATGACATACCGATCCCCAACATCGGCGGTTACCGCCTGAATCCCGCTTCTCTCTAACGCTTTATAAAATCCTAAATTACTCATCACTGTTGCGACTACTGTATCTTTATGTAATTGATTTTTTTCATGTAAATAAGAGGCACAAATAAACATTATTTGATCCCCATTTACTACGTTCCCCTTTTCATCTACCGCAATGAGACGATCACCGTCTCCATCAAATGCAAGCCCAATATCTAATTCCTTTTCCTTCACAAGGGCTTGGAGCTTTTCCGTATGATTTGATCCTACGCCATCATTGATATTCGTTCCATTCGGATTATTTCCAATCGTATAAATTTCCGCTTCTAAATCTGCAAATAAATGTGCCGCTAAACTTGATGTTGCGCCATTAGCACAATCAAGTCCAACATGGATATCAGTGAAATCATTATCAACCGTTTCTTGCAAATAGGATAAGTATTTTTGTGAGCCTTCAAAGTAATTATTAACTACACCGATATCTTTGCCTACTGGTCGTGGTAAAGTGTCTTCCATATCCATAAGTTTCTCCATTTCGGCTTCTTGTTCATCCGTTAATTTAAAACCATTTGGACCAAAAATTTTAATTCCATTATCTTCATAAGGATTATGGGAAGCAGAAATCATCATACCCATTTCCGCATTCGTAACCTTTGTTAAATAAGCTACTCCTGGAGTAGAAATGACCCCTAACCTCATTACCTCAGCACCGATCGAAAGCAACCCTGCAATTAACGCACCTTCAAACATCGGGCCTGAAACTCTCGTATCTAATCCAATTAATACTTTCGGCTTTTTACCGTCTTTTGAAAAAATATACCCACTTATTCTTCCTAATTTAAATGCAACTTCGGGTGTCAAGCTTTTATTTGCTACCCCTCTAACACCGTCTGTGCCAAAGTATTTACCCAACTTTACCTCTCCTTTATCCTAAAAACTAGTCTAATCCCATGTGCGTTTATTTACAATCAGATTGGAACAAAAACCGTTCTTGCTTTTTTACTCGATTTCAATGATTACCTTGTTAGGTTCAGGTTCAAATGTAATATCATCAGGCCCAGAAATGGAAACGTCGACTTCATGTTCACCAGCATCTAAATCACCGATATTGATCGAGACGCTAATATCTTTTTTTGCCAAATTACTTAACGCTTTATCACTACCAATTGCGTTAATATTTACTTGGGATTTATCTGGTTTAATAAAGTGGATCGTTTTTTCCCCTTCGTTTTCCACATCAATGCTTACATCTTCAAAAAGTTTCGTTTGTACTAGGTCAATGGTTACATTAATCAACTCATCATTTGCAATGATACCATCTGGAAAGTCAAGTTCCACCTCATATTCACCTGACTTTTCTATTTTGGATAGATCTATTTCTTTTGTCGAAAGCATGTCAATCTCATTTAGTAACTCACGTTTTCCAAAAACCTCAATTTCTTCAGCTACTTCCATATTTTCAATTTCAAAGCCTTCTGGAAGATCCCCTTTTGTTGTAATATTGAGTGGTACTGTTTTACTCGGACGATCAACTGGTACTGAAAGAGTTACGCTTGCTGGTTCTACTCGTACTTTTAAAATGTTTCCTTGTATATCATACACACTTACCGGCACTTCACGGTTTCTAATTGACTCCTTTAAATCTGTCACATCGACAAAAACTTTGACCATTGCAATTTGATCAATAATACTTTCTGAACTAACGATTGTCACAGTTCCTGGTGTAATTTCTGGTACGCCTAACTCATAACCTGTCGGTAAATTATCCCTATTTACAAAGTCGACATCAACAGCAAATTCCCTAGAAGCCCTCTTCTCAATATTTACATCGATTGATTTGGGCTCAATATAGGCAGTTAAGTCATCAGGTAAATTTTCGTACTCAATATCGACAATATGTTCTCCTTCAGGTAAATCCCTTAAATCAACAAAAACAGTAAAATTTCGCTGTCTCACAATAGGTGTTAAAACGCTTGTCTTTCCTTCTAAAGAAACGGTAACACTTTCTGGCACGCCGCTGACAACATATTGATCAGCATCAATCCTTATATCTAACGGGACATCATCTAACACTTGCACTTCATTTGATGCACCCGGAATCACTCGAGATTCGTTTTCAGCCGTATTTGTTTCAACTGTTACAAATAAATACAATGTAACTGCAAATACTAACGAAATTACTTTTATGAACCATTTGCTCTGAAATAGTTTATCCATTCTTTTTCGCCCTCCAATTGAGCGGATTTACATCGGGGCCTTTTATTGTTTGTGTTAAATTACGCATTAATATATCATGTAATTTTTCTTCATCTAAATCACGGAATAATTCACCATTTTTTGAACAGGAAATAGCTCCTGTTTCTTCGGACACAACAATTGTTAATGCATCTGTTACTTCACTAATTCCAAGTGCTGCTCGATGCCTTGTACCTAAATCTCTTGAAATAGAAGCGCTCTCAGATAATGGTAAATAACAAGCGGCAGCAACTATTTTACTATCTTTTAGAATGACCGCACCGTCATGTAGCGGAGTATTAGGAGTAAAGATATTCGTTAATAATTGGTTCGTAAGCTCTCCATTGATCGGAATTCCTGTTTCAGCATATTCCCCAACACCTGTATCTAATTCTATCGTGATTAATGCTCCAATCCGGCGCTTTGCCATATAAAGGCTTGAAGTTACAATCGATTTAATTATTTGGTCAATTACTTCTTCTTCTGATTTGGTGCCACGAGAAAAAATACTTCCTCGGCCTAACTGCTCAAGCGCTCTTCGTAATTCTGGTTGGAATAAAATGATAATGACAAGAAAACCCCATAATATTGCTTGGTTCGTAATCCACTGAATCGTTTGTAAATCAAATAAGATACTTAATAGCCAAACAATGATGACAACAACAATCCCCTTTAACAATTGGATTGCTTTTGTCCCACGAATAATCATAATTAATTTATATAAAACATACCAGACGATCGTAATATCTACGCCGATTCTAATGATATTAACGAGATCAAAGCCTCCAACTAGCACGCTGACACTTCCTTTAACAATACAAATTCATAAGCCTAGTATATAGTTTTGCCTCGCCCTAATTGTGTACAGGTTTTTTTGAGCTTACAAAATACTTTCTCTAAAAAATCTGTGACATCCACTGGAGGCTTTTATTTGAATTCAGTCGGGATTTGGATCCCCCACTGAGTGATAAAAACGATGCATCTTCCCCAACTTAAAAGTTGGAGACTTCTCCTTAAGCAAGGTAAACATATTATACCATATTATTAAATAGACATGTACGTTACAGAATTAATCATATGTGTCAATTTAAACAGAGACAATTACATTTTGTAACATTCCAGCTTATTATGAATTAAATTGTAACAAAGCTGTAAATTTCTTATCTTCATTCAAAAGAATACCGTTTGTTTCATCGAAAAAAAGCGCAAGCGCTCGTTGAAGACAAAAAATGCGCACCACAAGTAATTGTAGTGCACATCATGATTGAGTGTTCAAAAAGAAAATGAAAAGACCAAGCATTTCGAGGCGGCGCGCTTAACCAGAGAAGTTTATACTCTATTATCTGCCAAAGAAATACAAAGGTCATTTTTACCGGACTTTTGGAACATCCACTTATAATTAAAATAATTTTTCACCAAATAATGAACCAACTAATGCGACAGTGAGTATTGCTGTTTTATTCTTATCATCTAACATCGGATTTACTTCAACGAATTCGGCTGATGTAATAATATTACTTTCCGCTAACATTTCCAATGCAAGGTGACTCTCACGATATGTTACTCCACCAATAACAGGTGTTCCTACACCAGGAGCCTCAGATGGATTAATTCCATCCAAATCAAAGCTTAAGTGAACACCATCTGTTCGTTCCTTCAAGTATTCAATCGTTTCTTTTATTACTTGAGGCATACCAATTCGATCGATCTCATGCATGGTGTATACTTTTATATTTAACTTACGTAAAAGATCTTTTTCTCCTTCATCAAGATCCCTAACACCAATAAGAACAACATTCTCTGCTTTTATTTTAGGCTGATTGTACAAAATTTCCGTTAACTTTTGGTGACCTAACCCTAAATTTACTGCTAACGGCATTCCATGAATATTTCCTGATGGCGAAGTTTCCACCGTGTTTATATCCCCATGTGCATCATACCAAATAACGCCCAAATTCTCATAATGTTTAGATACACCAGCGATACTTCCGATTGCAATACTATGGTCTCCTCCTAAAACAAGTGGGAAGAAATTTTTCTCTACTTGTTCATCAACCACTTCAGCTAATCTTTTGTTCGTATCGACAACTTCCGGTAAATTCCGTAACTTATCTTCTCGCTCAGGTGCATTACGATCAGGTCTTGGGATATCTATATTTCCTAAATCATGAACCGTATATTGTAATCTTTCTAATCGTTCAATAATTCCAGCGTAACGAATGGCGCTAGGTCCCATATCGACTCCGCGTCGTGTTTGTCCTAAATCCATCGGAACCCCAATAATAGAAATTTCCTTTTTCATCACACTACCTCCTTAAAGTCCTAGCTCTATTTTACCGAACAAAGGGGTAGTGACTCAACTCGACAAAAAAATGTATATTTATTCAAAGTGTTCTCGTTGTGAACCGTGACGGCATACGTTTAATTGTAATGGTTGAATTCCAATATCGCTCCATGCTTTGTATAAATCTTCACAAAAAACATGTCTAGGCAAGAAAGCTATACCACAGTCTCCACCGCCTGCACCTGACAGCTTCCCAGCACCACCAAATCGTTCTGCTTCCTTACTTAATTTGTACAATTTTTCCGTTTCTATTTCTACTTTCGCATGTTTTCCGATTTCAGCCAGTGCCTTTCTATTTTCGGTTATTCCTTCAAAAAATTCCTTTAAATCATCACTCTTCATTCCAGATAGTATTAGGTTAACTGCATGTTCACTCTTACGTAGAAACATTTCATACTGTTTCCTGTTTTCTTCTTTTAACTTGGAAATTTGCTGAACCAAATTAGCAGTTGATGCTGGGCTACCTGTCCAACCGATGCAACTTTGAACCTCGTCCGGAAAATCAATCTTTTTAATCGACAAAAATTCCCAATCTTTTTTAACCATTTTTGTCATGCTAGTTTCTTTTTTCAACTCTTTTTTAAGCCAATCGGCTTGAAATGACGCATAAAGTAAAACGCCACCATATGTGGAAGCTGCGATATCTGCACCTGAACCATTTCCTTGTGTTCGGATATGAGAAATGGCTGCAAGTTTAAAAATTAATTTTCGGGATGGATTATTTCCTACGAACATCGTTAAAATCGCATTTACAACCGATGTAACGACAGCTGCACTAGATCCTAAACCATATTTCGCTCCCGTTTCTTTATCATCTAACTCACTTTTAATGGATAAAGAAAACGGTCTAATCGATATCGACTGTTCTTGTAAATAAGTCAGTGTCGTCGTCATCGCATCTTTTACAAAATGAATACGTGCATCTGTACAATTAAACTTCACGCCACTTTCAGTGTACTCCCAATGTAAATGGGTTAGATCAAAATCGTTTAACGACAATTCATTTTTATCATGATCCTTAATCGTACAATAGACAAATCGATCCACTGCCATGACAACCAATCTATGATATGGTTCTAATACCGCAAACTCTCCCGCTACCATTAATTTTCCAGGTGTTTTAATCGTCATTTGCCGCTTCAACATACAGCCCTCCTACACGTAAGAAATCCCATTACCCACTTTACTCACAATTACTTCTGAAACACCTTCCGTATTCTGAAGCTTATCCAGCACTCTTTGCTCATCTTCTGGTAAATATAGTACTTTAACATTTGGCCCCGCGTCAATTGTAAAGTACGCAGGTATATTGTTTTTGCGTAATTGTTGCACTGTTTGCATGACAGTCATTGTAGTGTCTTGCCAGTATGTAAAAGGTGGATATGCTCCTAATGTAGTAGCATGCATTTTTAAACAATTTGCTTCTGCGATCGCACCAACTTTTTCAAAATCACAAGCCATAATGCCCTCTTTTATTTCTTGTAAGTCTTTTGGTAAGCTTTCTAACCATCCGTCATAAAATACGGATGTATCAACCGTTCGTTTCATTCCGATACGACTTGACACATCTTTTTCTTTCGCAGTAAGCACAACTGCTGCCACACGAATATCCCAATGATCTTGAGGCGCAATTTGAATGGCGAATGAATCCATTCCATCATCTCTTTGCCCTTTTTCCCATTCAACAAACCCGCCATAAATGGAACGGCATGCTGAGCCAGAACCTTGTCTCGTAAAACGTGAAAGCTCTTCATCTGTTAAATGTAATTGCAAAGCTTTTGCCGAAGCTGCGGCAAGCGCTGCAAATCCAGATGCCGAGGAAGCAAATCCAGCTGCAGTTGGTACTTTATTAATCGAATGTACTTCTGCAAACACCCCTTGTTTATTCGCATAATTTCTAAATAAATCTAAATAGTTTGTTACCCTATCATAGGCAATATTCGTAATTTCCTCTTTGTTTAATGTAAAAATATCACGTTTTAAATCTTCTTTAAAATGGACAGTTGTTTCTGTATAAAAACCGTCTAAGGTAACAGAAAGGCTACTATTTGTGGGTAAAATTAATTCCTCATTTCTTTTACCCCAATATTTTATTAAAGCAATATTCGTATGTGCTTTCGCTGTTGCACGCATTGATTTACTCCTTTAATAAGATTTTGTCTTACAATTTTTATGTAATCAAGAAAGAAATCGGCGATAACACCGATTTCACTTTTTAATCGTTATTCATTTTTTAATACAAATGGCCATACTGCCTGTGCACCAAATTGTTTTAATTTTTCACTTAATTGCATCGAATGAATCTCATTTCGGGCAAGCGCAATAATACAACCACCATTACCCCCACCAGTTAATTTAGCTCCTAAGGCACCTTCTTGTCTAGCAAAATGAATTAATTTATTTAAGCTAGAATCACTTACTCCAATTGCTTCTAATTCCTTTTGCGCCTCATTTAACAAGGTACCGAGTAATTGTTTGCTTGACTTTTCTAATGCCTCTCTTACTTGATACGTAATATCACCAATTCTTTCAATTTTGCCATACACCTTTTTAGGTGCTAACTTTAGCAAGCTTGTAACGGTATCAATTGCCGTTTTCGTATCAGCCATACGACCAGAATCAGCAACAACAAAGTAAAATTCCCCAGTCGGCTGAATATAATCAATCGGCTCTTCTTTTTTATACCAAATTGGGCTTGGTGATGTAATTGTTAATGGATCAATCCCACTTGGCGCGCCGTGTGCAAATGTCTCAGAAATATTTGCAAGCTGTAATAACTGTTCGTTCGTATATTCTTTATCTGAATACATAAACAACGATTTTACAACAGCGATTGCGACAGACGCACTAGAACCTAGCCCTTTTCCAGGCGGAATAGAGGATTGTATCCGGATTAATAAATCACGATACGGGATTTTTAAAATCTTTAACGTCTGTTTTATCGTATTTACGATACCTGCAAGTGATTTTGGAGCAGATTCCATTGGTCCTTGGTAAAGTGAACTGTCTAAGTATACATTACCAATAACTCTTTCAACGATTGATTCCACTCCGATTAATGGAAATGGAATGGCAATGGCGGGTTGACCATGAACGACCGCGTGCTCTCCTACCAAAATCAACTTACTATGTGCGACACCAGTAGCCATTTTTTCTGAGATTGTTACTTTTTCTACACTCATTTTGCATACTCTTCCATTAATTTTTTTGCATAACCGACACGAATTTCTTTTGCTTCAACTAACTTCTCAGCAATGATATCAATTAACTCCCCAGTTGCCCCTGCCGCCATGGCAACAGAGCGTGAATGAAGAGCCATATGTCCTTTTTGAATCCCATCCGTCACTAGCGCTTTTAACGCACCAAGATTTTGCGCTAAGCCGACGGATACAATTACTTGAGCTAATTCTCTTGCAGATTCTACACGTAATAATTTATATGCTACTTTAGCCATTGGGTGAACACGACTTGCTCCCCCAACAATGCCGAGTGACATCGGAAGTTCAAGTTCACCAACTAAATTGCCCTTTCCATCTACAGACCAAGTTGTCATAGAACTATATTGACCGTCTCTAGCTGCATATGCATGTGCACCAGCTTCAACTGCGCGCCAGTCATTTCCTGTTGCGATAATGACAGGATCAATTCCATTCATAATTCCTTTATTATGTGTTACTGCCCGGTATGGATCAGACGCTGCAAATTCATATGCATGTACAACACCATCACGAACTTCTTCTCCCGAAAATCCATCAGATTCTAGTAAATAAGGCGGAATCGTACAAGTAGCCTTTGCAAGGCAACGATCTGCATAATTAGATAAAATGCGTAAATATACTTTACCATCTGTTAAATGTTCGACAACAGGTGCTAACGATTCAGCCATTGTATTAATAATATTTGCTCCCATTGCATCACATGTATTTACGTACAAATGAATAACAAGCATTTGATTAAACTTTGATGCCTCTTCATTTAAGAGGCGTACCTCTAGATCTCCTGCTCCCCCACCCCTCGCAACAAGGCTTGGATAAGCATCATTTGCAGCTTGGATTAACATCTCTTTTTCTCGTAGTATCGCTTCTTTTGCTTCCTGAAAATCTGGACAGCCTACAACTTGTATTTGTCCAATCATAATTCGCTCAGTCGCTTCCGTTTTAAAACCACCAGCTTCACGAACAATTTTTGCGATATAACTAGCTGAGGCTACAATAGAGGGTTCCTCGACGGCCATCGGTATCATATATTCTTTTTCATCGATCATAAAATTTAAACCTAAACCGAACGGAAGAGAAAATGTCCCAATCACATTTTCAATCATTTTATCTGCTGTTTCAATCGGTAAAGAAACTTCATTCATTAATTGTGCAGCATCCTCATCTTCCAATTGGCATAAATCAATGATATATTTTTTTCTTTCCTCAACCGTCATTTTATAAAACCCGGGAACTCTAGAAGATATTTCCATCCTATTCACCCTTGTAAAGTGTAATTAGTTATATAGTAAACTTTTATCTTTTATTCATATGAATCAATTTCATTATTCACTATTTCAGTTAAAAATCCGAACAACGAAGATTAGTTACTAGTTTCTACTCTAGGTGATCGCTTTTAAGCAAGCGGCCGTTAAGAGTCGACCATCTGCGTTCCAACCATTAGGCGAATGATACAATACGTGAATGTTAAGATTTCTTTAGTATCTAATGTTCGGATTTATCCTTGGAATTTGTTTTACATAAGTCCACTATATAATTATACCAAAAAACATGTATAAATTGCTTGTATTATTTATATTTATAAAGTTAATTGTATCTATTATGTGAAAAACCTTTTAAAAATGCAAATAAACAAGGTTGTTTAAGAATGACACTCCCTTGTTTACTAAGTAGTTTGAACATACCGATAACCTAAGTTCAAAGATGTTATGACTGGGCTACTAGGATTCGAACCTAGGAGTGACGGGACCAAAACCCGTTGCCTTACCGCTTGGCTATAGCCCAATATTGTTAACTCAATGGAGGGGGGCAGATTCGAACTGCCGAACCCGATGGGAGCGGATTTACAGTCCGCCGCGTTTAGCCACTTCGCTACCCCTCCATATAATTTACAAACTTCTTTAAATTATACAAATAAAGATGAAAAAATGCCGGCCAGAGGACTTGAACCCCCAACCTACTGATTACAAGTCAGTTGCTCTACCAATTGAGCTAGGCCGGCATTTTGATGATGACCCGTACGGGATTCGAACCCGTGTTACCGCCGTGAAAGGGCGGTGTCTTAACCACTTGACCAACGGGCCAAAATAACACGTCTTAAAAGCCAACGATTTTTATTATATACAAGCTTTATTATTTTGTAAAGGATTATGTGTAAATATTTTGTCCCGATTAGGAAAAAGTGTGAAAGAGCCGTTATACTTATACATAAACAGTCAAAGTCGTTATAATAAAAGAAGTACATATTATGGAGGTGCCCGAATGTCTGGCTTATTAAAAGGAAAAACGATCGTCGTAATGGGAGTTGCGAATCAACGTAGCATCGCATGGGGTATTACGAAATCACTTCACCGAGAAGGTGCAAACCTTATTTTTACGAATAGACAGGAACGTTCTTATCAAAAATTACAAAAATTGCTTGAAGATCATCATATAGAAGCAACATTACTCGTTACTTGTGATGTTGCAAGTGACAAAAGCATTAAAGAAGCTTTTGCTGAGATAAAAGAAAAAGTTGGTACGATCCATGGTGTCGTCCATTCTGTCGCATTCGCTAATCGAGACGAACTGCAAGGTGAATATGCAAACACTTCACGAGCAGGATTTTTATTAGCACAAGAAATTAGTGCTTATTCCCTTGTCGCTATAGCAAATGAAGCGAGAAAATTAATGACTGAAGGTGGAAGCATCGTCACACAGTCTTATTTAGGTGCTGAAAGAGTAGTGAAAAACTATAATGTGATGGGCGTGGCAAAGGCGTCATTAGAAGCTAGCGTCAGGTATTTGGCGGAAGATGTTGGCAAAAATGATATTCGCGTGAATGCTATTTCAGCTGGACCAATCCGCACACTTTCTGCAAAAGGTGTTTCCGGATTAAATGAAATCCATTCTGTCATTGAAGAAAAAGCTCCTTTAAGAAGAAATGTGGACCAAGACCAAGTCGGTGATGCGACAATGTTTTTACTAAGTGATTTAGCACGTGGAGTTACAGGTGAAGTGATTCATGTCGACTCAGGTTATCATATTATGGGACTTTAAAAGCAAGTGGTTGGAGCATAAGTAAAAAATTTTCAATTCAAATCACGAAAATAAAACGCGTGAAATCAAGATTTTGAATCAGATTTCATGCGTTTTTATTTTATCTTCAAAGCGTGTTACCCCAGCTTTACTATACCTATCATTTAGAGTGCGTTATTTGCTACTTCTTTTACTACTTATTTCGCTCTGTATATAGTATTCCTGCTTCGGCTAATGCTTTACATGCTGCATCTATTTTCTCCATCGAATCAGCCTCTAATGTATGTAAATGAATCCCATTTGTCAGAACAGATAATAATGTTGCTTCATAATTAGAAAGTGCAGTGACAAACTGATTGACATCAGCACGGCTATTAATCATGAGTGAACCAGTTAATTCACCGTATATAGAATGCTCCACTATTACATCTAAAACAGTTACCCCACAATCAACGATCATATCAAGCTCCATTTTAGTCTGATCAGGTGTATGGTTGCAAATAATAATCCGTCTATGCAAATGATTCGGTGATTGTTGTTGTAAATATAAATAACCTTGATTCGTTGCAATAATTGGCTCATTGCTCGTTTTTAAAAGAGCAACATCTGTTACGATTACTTGGCGACTGACATTCGTTTGATTAGCAAGCTCTTGACCAGTAATTGGTTGTTTCGTTTTCTTTAATAGTCCAATAATGAAGTCCCTTCGTTCTGTTCCCGACATCCTTTTCTTACCCACTAGTTTTATCCACCTTTTTCAATAGTCATAACATATGTATATTTCTTTTATGGATTAATTCATCAGCATTTTTCCCATATAGATCATTTCTAAATGGAACACATCATTTTCTCATGACAAATGCTTTCTTTTCAAATAGTGTTACTTGAAGATCGTTATGCCCATATCCGTTACATTTTAGCATACTACAATTCTCAAGAGATTGTAAAAAAATAAATCAATAAACTGGTCGTAAATAAGGAACATTTTCCACCAATGACAAAATGGTGAATTCCATCCATTTCATCTAGCCAATTTTATAGAAAAAAGATATAATTATTTTAGAACGATCGTTCAATTTATTGGAGGTAGTTTTTTGAAAAAAAGAAGTTACAATAGCAAAAAAGTAAAAAATGATATTTTAGTAGAGGCATCCATTCTGTTTGCTCAAAAAGGATATGCACAAACGTCGGTTGCAGATATATCAAATGCTTCAGGTTATAGTAAAGGACATATATATTACCATTTTGGAAATAAAGAAAAATTGTTTGTACGGTTAGCCCAAAACACCATGCAACATTGGTATAAAAAATGGCAAGAAAAAGAAGACCAATTTACGACAGCTACCGAAAAATTGTATGGAATTGCAAAATATGTTCTTTATCATTACCAAACACCACTATTAAAGGCTGGGCAAGAATTGGCTGCTAACCCGAATACACATCCAGAATCGATCAAAAAATTATATGATTTAGCAATTACTCCGATGAGCACATATCGTTCTATTTTTCAAGATGGGATGGACAACGATGAATTTAAGCATGGCGATATCGAACAATGGACGACATTATTTGGAACATGGTTAGGAGGTTTATGCCAACTGACAAATACACAACAATTAAAATCACTAGAACCATTATTTGAACAATCCGTTACTATTTTTTTAGGGCATATAAAAAAGTAATTTAAAAATTAGGAGAGTGATGAAATGGAAAGTGGTAAGCGTGTTGCTATTGTTACTGGGGGTGCATCCGGTATAGGAAAAGCACTTTCATATGAATTAGTTTCGCAAGGCGTATTCGTCATTGTCGCAGATATTGTTGATGCAGATGGTACAACAGTAGAAAAAGAATTAAACAAATCCAGAAACAATGCAAGATACGTACATGTTAATGTGACTAATTTTAAAGAAGTTGAACAAATGATTCTATCCATTTATAAAGAATTTGGTCGTTTAGACTATCTTTTTAACAATGCGGGCATTGCCATGTATGGTGAATTATATGATATGTCCATGGATGACTGGAAACAAATGATAGACGTTAATTTATGGGGAGTTATTCATGGAACACAAGTAGGGTATGAAATGATGAAAGAACAAGGATTTGGTCACCTTGTGAACACCGCTTCGGCTGCCGGGCTTGGACCATCGCCTGTATCTTCTGTTTATGCAACGACTAAACATGCTGTTGTTGGTTTAACGACTTCTCTCCATTATGAAGCAGAGCAATTTGGGGTTAAAGTGAGCACTCTTTGTCCAGCTTTTGTTCATACCCCTATTTTTGATAAAGCAAAAGCAGTAAATATCGATAAAAAAATGATTCAAAAGCAAATGGAAAAACAAAAAGTTATGTCTCCAGAAAAGTTAGCTAAAATCACATTGAAAAACGTCCATAAAAACGTGCCAATTATTTGTCCAATGCCGATGAAGAGAACAATGGACATCTTTTTTACAATTGTTCCGCCGGCACATAAGGCATTGATGAGACTTGTTTGTAAAGTAAGTAGAGATGCACGGGTTAATTGAGGTATTTCTAACATAGTTGTATTTGGCTTGCGACTAATGGTAAACTATAAAGGACAAGAAAAGCGAATAGAAAAATTGTCTACAAGGGGAGCCATTTGGCTGAGAATGAACTTTTTGTTCTGACCCTTCGAACCTGTTAGTTAGTACTAGCGTAGGGATGTAGCTTTTTTGATGGGTTTTATGCAATGTGAACGGAATGTGCCATCAGGAAGCATCCCCGACATTGCTTTTTTTGTGTTTACTTATATTTTGGGGAGTGTATTCAGATGAGTTCAAAACGTACTTTATTTTTTATTGAAGTTGCAATTTTAACAGCCTTAGCTTTACTATTAGACATTATTCCTTTTTTAAAGTTTAAAATCTGGCCTGCAGGGGGATCCATTTCGTTAGCCATGATCCCGGTATTTATTATCGCCTTCAGATGGGGCCTTAAAGGTGGGTTACTTTCTGGATTTTTGTGGGGTATTTTACAAATCGCTGTAGGAGATGCATATATATTGAACTTTTGGCAAGGGTTAATTGAGTATGGCCTTGCTTTTACAGTATTAGGATTTGCAGGACTTTTCGCAAAACCTGTTCAACAAGCGGTTCGAAATAAAAATGCAAAAGCAACTTTTGCTTATGTTTTGATCGGTGTGCTTGTTGGAGGTTCATTACGATTTACCGCCCATGTCGTTGCAGGCTTCGTGTTTTTTGCAGAATATGCCCCAGAAGACCAACCTGCTTGGCTGTATTCGTTCATCTATAATTGTACGTATATGATACCAGCGATGATCATTTGTATCATTGTTATCTTTTTCTTATTTAATAGGCAACCAAGAACATTACTTAGAACTGCTTCATAATTTTAACTCCGTTCACAAGGTAAGATAACCTCTTTTTAAGAGGTTATCTTTTATAAGCTAAAAAATAACCCCTTCATTAAACCTACTGCCTAACCCCTTTTGTTAAGCAACTACCTCGTTACCTTGAATTTGCAACTTCCCTTTATCAGTTTGATTTACATCTGTTCTTGCGCTTTTTTGTAAAACCATCAAAATTACAAATCTTTCTTCCATTATCCCTAATACCTTTTCTTAATTCTGAATCAATCTCTAATGTTTCCCTATCCAAATTAACTAGGGTCTGCTGAACAACTAAATTGCGTTCATCTTACCGTTGTCTTCCGCGAAATGTGACATGCTTTTTAGCGGGCACGGCTTCAGCCTCCGACGCACAATGTTTATTGTGACGAGTAATCGCAGTCCCAGGTGTTGCGACAAAGCTTTTCGATGGGACGAACGAAAGTGCAAACTCTTTTCGATGGGACGAGCATTTAGCGCAGTCCCAGTCCCAGGACGTCGCGAACTTAACCCGCCTCGGAAGAAAACCACTTCCTGCGGGGTCTTCCGACGTACAGGATGTACTAGCCCAGACGAAGACATAAGGACCTGGCGTTCTTAGTCTGCGTTCCTCTGTTGCTTTTCCCGCTGGAGTCAGTCACTTTCGCTCCAGACAACTAGAGTAGTTCATTGCATATGCAAAGGTTTTTTGGTAAATCGATCAAAAGCCTTGCACTTTATATCGAGAAAAACGGGTACAAACTATCGATGTAGATGGGATTTCTTTTTATTCAGTAAACCCTAACTAACTGCCTCGTTAAACTAATACCTGTTCAGTCCATCAAAGATTATTTACTAAATGGTTTGGACAAGGATTTTCTTCCTGACTTTATTTTTCTGACTGTTACATTTAACGTACGAATAGAGTCTTCTGTTAATTCAATCTTTCCATCCTTTTCGAATTTTTTCCAAGCTTTATTATCTTTTCGATAGACATATTCTGATAAACGATAAATATCAATGTCTTTTTCTAAAGCTTCTTTATATGTTTTTTTAATCTCTTTCTTCACATCTTGTTCAATTCGCTTCTGAATGACCTCTGATTTCACATGTTCAGGGACAGAGTTAACCGTCCCATCCATCGATACATCGATATCAAATTGTACAGTATCTTTTTTTATAATCGGTTTAACGTTTACTTTTACTTTAAATAATATGACAGCTATATACGAATTTTCATCCTCTTTATTAAGACGAAAAGATATCTCCCCACGCTTTGACCTATTATTCATCCACTGGAGACCATTCGCCTTATCTTCCTCAATGAAACCCTTGAATTCTTTTGGTGATACGACACCTACTCCTGATAACTTAGCTATTTTCGTCTGCCTTGTTACTGTTTCCCAATTTTGGACAACAGAAATAGAAGGAATGACCATTTCATGACTCGGTTCATTTAAACCTATAATCAAGTTTCTCAAATCGGTTGGCTCTATATAGGAAGCTTGTTCATATGAATTCAATGGATTACTAAGTCTAGAAAGATTAATGGCTGTATTAATAATTGGTACAGTTAGTAACACATCTTTCACTTTATCTTTTGTACTATATACCCATACTTGATATCGTGTTTCAATAAATCGAATAAATCCATCAATAACGGCATCCATTTTCCCTTTTTTTAAAGCTTCTTCAGAAAATACGATAAAAGAAAGATGTCCCCAATAAATCTTTTCATCGACGGTTTTATATAAGTTAAAAACAGCCTCTTCCATCGTTTTACCCGTAGCATAACCTACTTCAGATTGTTCTGGTTCACTTTTTGCCTCTTCTGATTTAGCAATTTTGGCAAAATCAATAATTTGCGCATACACTACATATTGATCATCTTGATAGTCAATCCCAATTCCATGCATGTATAACATTCTTTCAGCTTCATTCATACTCCAACATCCTGAAAGTAATAAAATAAAGCTACATATTAAAAGAACAGCAATTTTAGCTTTCATTTTTCATCCTCATTTGTTCTTGTATTATCGGTTGTCTTTAACATGCTTGGTCTTTTTGTATACTCTTGTTGAGATGAACGAAAGATTGTTTTTTTAATCGTGGACCAGTTAGTATTACTTCCTATATTTAAGTATGGAACACCAAATATACGAATATTGGCTAATAAAAAGAGTGCAAAATAAATAGTTATAAAAAAGCCAAATAAACCGAAGAACGCAGTAAATAAAATGGCAATAATCCGAATGATACTAACTGCCGAAACTAGCGACTGATTTAATAAAGTAAATGTCGATATGACAGAAACAGCAATAATAACAACCATGGCAGGACTAGTAATTCCAGCCCGAATTGCTGCATCACCAATAATTAAACCGCCAACAACACTAAGTGTCCCACCAATCGCATCTGGGAGTCGTAAGCCGGCTTCTCGAAATAGTTCAAACATCACAAGCATGAGTAACATTTCCAGAGCCGCAGGAAACGGAAGACCAGTACTAGACTTAACAACTGTTGCCAATAATTGTATTGGTAGCTGATTTTGATGATACGTTGTTAAAGCTAACCAAAAAGCGGGAAGAAAAGCCCCGATTAAAATACCTGCAACCCGTAAGATCCGTTCCAATGAACTAAAAATTATCGGATACTCATTATCTTCTCCTGATTTAAATAGTAAAAAAATATTGACCGGTGTTATCACCCCATACGCTACTCCATCAACGAGGATAAAAACCCTACCACGCGCCAGAGATTGTACAGCAAAGTCTGGCCTTCCCGTATAATCATGTCTTGGAAAAAGCCTTGAGCGCTTATCAATATATTCCATCAAAATGTCACCACTAAAGACAATATCAATATCTACTTTCTCCATTTTTTCTTTTATTCCATGAAGAATATCCTTATTCACAATATCTTCAAAATATAGTACCGCCACGGTTGTTTTTGTTCTTTTGCCTAGTTCAAACGTTTCTACACATAAAGAGTTTGTAGGAAGACGTTTTCGGATCAAGGCTATATTTATTGATACATCTTCAATAAAATTATCCCGTGGACCTTTAACAGGCATTTCAGTTTTCGTTTCTTCAGGACTCCGATTTGGTTTATTCGATATATCACTTGAAAAGATCATATTAAATTTTTCAAAGTAAAGAATGACATGCCCAGTGTAAACTTTCGATATTAACTCTGCTTTCGTTTCTATTTTTTCAAGTCTAGGAACGTGTAAGTGACTTAATGCCAACTCTTCAAATGGTTGTTCATCCAAATCTCTATGAAGAAAAAACTGTACCCTTTCAACTATTACATCGTTTAAAAAATGTACATCTATCATTGCATGGCACGTAATAAATAAAACATTGTAGTCATTAAACGTATAATCTTGAAATTGAACATCCGCTGATTTTTGAAATAACTTCCTTAACAATTGCTTATTTATTTTTTCTTCTGTCTCTCTATCCTGTTTAGTACAATTATTCTTTTTTGACTTCATGTATTTGTCCTCCTAGATGATTTACCTGAACCAATAGAAACAAGCGCGAAAAATAATGATACAATCAAAAAGAAAATAAATGTAATGAGTAGAAAGTAATTCCCTTTAATATTAACAAAGGCTTGATCTTCCAGCATAAGCAATACTGTACAAGCAATAAAAAAGAGCGGCGCTACCAATCCCCATATTTTCTTCTTTTTTCCAGTTACATTCAATAAGTTAATAACAAAAAATAATAAAATTCCTACTCTGATAAATGCACCTGTTAGCCACTGATAAATGGATAAAAAATCAAGATGTTCAATAAAACGAGTAACTGTTACCAACCCCCACTCTTCATATGCTGGGTAACGTTGTTTCATTGCTTCATCAGGGCCAAACTCTGTAATGGCTCCAATTAGCGGACCTAACGTTAATATAGTTAATATGAAAAAAATTATTATATAATGGAAAAAACGGATACCTCCTTTCACCTGATGTTGAAGATAAAGAAGTAAGACAAGCTCAACCATACCAGATGCAGGATATACCATCCCAAATAAAACAGGTTTAAATCCATCTTCAAAAAAAGGGCGTAACAAAGTATAATCTTTTACTTGTATATTGGCAAAGGCGACAAAAAATCCAAATATGACAACGCCAAATAATACAAAAACATTCGTAATAGCTATTGTCTTAATGCTTGTAGATGCAAACATGACACAAAGAACTGTGTAAATAATTAATAAATAATAAATCGGGGTTTCCAGTAAAAAAGTCGCACTTATCCAATGTATCGTTTCTCTCATCGTAAAAGCGGCTAAAGTTATAAGAAAAAATGCCAAGACATAGTTAAAAACTTTGGCCCAGACTTTGCCAATTCTCACTTTAAGCCATTCTTTCATTTCTGTTTGATTTGATTTTTTATGGACATACAACAACAATAATACCCAAGGTAATAGTGCGAGTGATGATAATAATACCGATGCCCAGCCATTTCTTCCTGCATGTTGTAATAACGGAGGAATGATTGTGACATGATTTTTTAAACCTATTACTGTCATTGTTAGTAAAATAATATGGATTGGGCGAATAGATTCATTTTTCATATACATAATCCTTTTTTCTTTGTCCTTTTATATTTCACATTAAAGAACTAGAATATGTACCACAGATAATAAAAAAATAGAAATCCATCACTAAAAGCATGATAGGATCAATTCAACTATCTGTGTTCATGGAACAATATGATCAACCTTAGCCGCAAGAAAAATAATATGACTTCATTCTGGCACCCGAAAAGTCTCTCCAGCATATCTCCATTTTTTACCTGAAACAATAATTCCTTTAGAACTTCACTTGTATCCGATTGAATTTTGTAGCTATTCACTAATCTTATATACTGCGGTAGCTGATTACTTTATCAAACTTCGTATTTCTAGCGCGCTTCTTCAAAACCTTTTCCACTTCCTTTACAAAACGAATAAAGTATTATAATGTATGAATATAAAATAATATTATTCACGTGTTCATTGATGGGAGTCTGAGAAAATGTCAAAAAAGTTTACTGACCAAGAAAAAGTATACATTCGGCAGAGGTTAATCGAAGAAGGTAAAAAGTTATTTGAAACATTTGGCTTGATGAAAACAAGTATTGGGGAACTAACAAAGAGTGTTGGAATTGCTCAAGGATCCTTTTACAACTTTTTCATGTCAAAAGAAGAATTATATTATGAAATTATCGAGCAAGAGGAGGAAAAGGTACAAAATGAATTGACGGAGGTACTGATAAATAAGACATTAACGAAAGACCGATTTGCTCAGTTCTTACATCTTGGTATAAAATCTTTAGATAAAAATCCGATATTAAGCCAATTATACGATGAAAGAGTCATGCAACAATTATCGAGGAAAGTACCTGTCGAAAAGCTAGCATTAAATGCAGATAAAGATTTGTCTTTTTTTGCTCCTTTCATTACAGATTGGCAAGAGATAGGAGTAATGAAAAAAATCGATCCAGAAGTGATCGTTAGTATGATTCGCTCGTTAATTCTTTTATCTTTGCAAAGAAAATACATCGGGGAAGCAAATTTTGAGGAAACAATGACCCAATTTATTCAAATGATGGCTGACGGATTAGTAATCGAGGAGGCTAGTACTTATGATTAACGTACGTGATCTTACATATACGTATCCAAGAACAGATAAACCGACTATTAAAGGGGTTAACTTTACTATTGAGCAAGGGGAAGTCTTTGGCTTTTTAGGTCCATCTGGTGCAGGTAAAAGTACAATCCAAAATATTTTAATACAGATGTTGAAGGGATATCACGGAAATGTCTTTATATGTAATAAAGAACTTAAACATATGAAAGAAGAATATTTTGAAAAGATTGGCGTAGCCTTTGAGTTCCCTAATTTTTATACTCGTTTTACTGCAATGGAAAACCTTACTTTCTTTCGTTCTCTGTATTCGGAAAAGCAACAAGATCCAATGCATTTGCTTGAAATGGTTGGTTTGGAAAAGGATGCACACAGTATGTTTTCTGAGCTTTCAAAGGGGATGAAAATGCGCTTGAATTTTTGTAGGGCACTATTACACAATCCTGAGATCATCTTTCTCGATGAACCAACTTCTGGGTTAGACCCAGTTAATAAAGAGAATGTGTTAAATATTATTCGGGCAAAAAAGGCAGAAGGAAAAACAATTATAATTACTACCCATGATATGCACGTAGCTGATGCGATTTGTGATCGTGTAGCATTTATCATCAATGGAAAAATTGCTTTAATTGATTCGCCTCGCGCGTTAAAGCTCCAATATGGATTGCGGAAAGTTCATGTGGAATATAAAGAAAACTTCCAGATTCAATCGGCTACTTTTGACTTAGATACGATTGGAACGAATGATACTTTTGCACGACTTTTAAGGGAAAAAGAAATTGAAACGATTCATTCACAAGAAACAACATTAGGGAGTATTTTCATTGATGTAACAGGAAGGTCATTATCATGAAAATAAGAGGTATTTTCATCCACGATGTCAAATTTCAATTTCGGCAAGGTTTTTATTTTGCATATGCAATCTTAACAATCATGCTTATTTTAGTATCACTCATATTCACTGAAAGTGCCAAACAAATAGCGGTAGTTATCCTACTAATTACCGAAATTACTTCATTTAGTTCAACTTTTATTGCTGCTAACTTATTATTAGAAAAAGAACAAGGTGTTTATGATGCGCTTTTTATCACACCAATTAACGTATCGATATATTTATTGATTAAAATTTTTTCTATGTCGATACCAGCTGTTGTTAGTGGAGCACTCTTTCTACTATTCTCACTTGGCACTGGTTCTCTTACTGTTTGGACTCTTTGTGGAATTTATTTAACTGCCATCCTTTTTATCTTATTAGGGCTTGCGGTATCAACTAGATGTAAAAGTATGAACGGATTTATACTCGTATCGATTCCTTTCGGGTTATTATTTGCTGGCTTTCCTTTATTAGAGTTTTTACATATATATGCAGTACCCTTTAGTCATTTTCTCCCAACACATAGTACGATTCTTTTATTACGAAATGCATTTGAAGAGGTTCAGTGGAAAAGCAATATTCTAGCCCTACTTCATTTAATTATTTGGATTATTATCTTTTGGTTTTGGGCGAAATTTTGGTTTACAAAATATATCGTATGGAAAGGTGGTAAAATGACATGATCAAACGCATTACATTGATGGCAATTACTGATATAAAAAATCTTCGTCATGATCCAATGTTAGCTCTTGCTCTCCTTGGACCTTTCATCCTGATTTTTATTTATTGTACTGGACTACCAATGTTTATGGATATACTTTGGTCTCAGTTTTCCCTTTCCCTGTTCCCATATATGAAGCTAATCTTTTATGTTTTTTTATTGATGCTTCCAGTTTTAATTGGGATGATTGCTGGATTTTTAATGTTAGAAGAGCGAGACATGCAGATTATTTCCTATATTTCAGTTACACCTTTTGGGAAAAAGGGGTATTTATATTATCGATTAATAAGTCCTTTTGTCATTACCGTTTTTTCATTAGTTATTTTTTTAGAGCTATCAGGCATCGCTGTCCCTTTCATCTGGAAAATAGTGATTATCGTAATCGTTGCTCTATTAGCACCTCTTTTTGCCCTTTTTCTAGTTACTTTTGCAACAAACCGTGTAGAAGGATTAGCATTAAGTAAAAGTTCCAGTTTTTTATTACTTGCTCCGTTCGTCATCCATTTTGCACCAGAGAAAATACAATGGATTGTTAGTATTTTACCTACATTTTGGACAGTGAAGGTCATCGAGGAAATTACAGCTGATACACATGCGCTACTCTATTTAATAGTAGCATTGCTCTTTCATTTTGTTTTGTTATTTTTACTTTATAAAAAATTTGATCGGGGAATATGTTAATATTTTTTCCCGGACATGAAAGTGTCAAGTTCATCTAATGTGTAGCGATTTTTATCTTTACTTAAAAATAAGACAGATTTGTTCCAAGACAAGACGGTTGAAGGTAGAAATTTAAGTTACCTAATGAATATAGAAAAAGAGCATTAAAAGCGATTCACCTTTTAATGCTTCTTTACATTCGTGCGCTCCGTTCATAAGGTTCAACTTTACTTCTGCACTATTCAATCACAGTCGTAGGCGTGGACTCTTTTATAATGATGATGCCGTCATATGCTTCTGCTGGAGTCATTTCAATTGTATAAAACATTTTCAAAACCTTATACCATCCTCGGAAATCATCGCCTATATTGACCATTTTCTGCTTGCTTTTTATCATATCCGACAACTCTGCCGATTCACTTGCCCTATCAAATCCAACGTAAAATATATTCGATTCAACTTCTTTAAATGCATCTACTAACTTATTGTGATTCTTAATAGAATAAATGGCTCTTTTATCTTTGCCACTATTAAATGCTTGAAATTTACTTTTCATCAAATCCGAGCCAATTGCAAAATAATCTGCACCATATAAATCATCTAAATAACTTCCCATCGACTTGTAGTTAGCTAAGGAAGCAGAGGTTTTTTCTACATGGCCATTATGTCCAGAAAAAAGAACTTTATCATGCCCGCGAGCTGCTTCATACTCAACAATCCATTCCAAATTTTCAGCTAAATACTGATCACGAAGTTGCATATAGTTTTCTTCATTTAATAGGAGCTGTGTACGTTGCTTCATCACTTGTGCAAATTGCAGAGCAAAAGTAAATGAATCCGAAGACGATTGTTGCACATAATCCGCTTCATTTGATTTCAGATCTAATATAATATTTTCAAGTATCTCATCTAGTTCTTCCAAATATTTAGTTGTTAATTCCCACATTGAATCATTTGATACCTGTTCCAATTGCTCTGTATATTCTTTTGCTTTAGTCACATCAACAGTTTCATAATAATCTAGCAAACCCATTTTACTATAATCAAAACGTTGCATATCATTACCGTAGAAATAGACTTTTTTGTCTTCGCTTACTTTGGTGTTGTAATCATGCATCCATTGAATAAAATCAATCATCTGGTCTGTTTTATATATGCCATAATCAAGAGCATCCACAGCCTCTTCTGCCGTACCTTTTCCAGTTAATATGAATTCGTTAATGTAATGTCCACCACCAAAGTCCCCTTCTAATACAAATACACGAACATTTTCATTTTGAATAAATGCTTCAAATAGTTCTTTTTTCAAGTTTTGTAATTCAATGTTTCCATGTGTCGCTTCCCCAAAGCCGATTATTTTCACGTTACTTGGGATGTGGATTTGGTCAATGTTTGACACATAACTCTCAGCATCATCGATAGCTTGACCACCCCCGCAAGCTGTTAATAAAACGGAAAAGAAAACGACTAATCCTAGGAAATAAATTTGATTTAAGAGTCTTTTTTCTTTTGTCATTTTATATTTAATGTGATTTTCCATGAACCCCATCTTTATCACCTCTTCGTTCATTATAAATGAAGGAGTTAAATGAATGTATAGAGTCAGTTTAAAATTTGTTTAAAAAATATTAGTACTGTTTCTAGTAACACAAGAAATGATGGAATTTTCCTGACTAAACTTCATCTTTTCTATCCAATCTCTAATAGTTCTAGGATCAACACGATTAAATGACGGCACTTTCATAAAGATGTAGAATGGCTAACTTTTTCGTTTTGGAATAGTTAATTCGAGTCAAAAAATGCTTCACTTAGAGATATATCAGCGCGAGTAGCAGAATTGCAATAGAAGATAAAGACTTATTTTTGTTTATGAGATCTATTATAATACATTAAAGTGCCTAAAATTATTAAGGGTGGTAAATTATTATGTCTAAGAATTTTAAAATTGAACTTCCCAGAATCCAACAAGACTTAAAAAAGATCCATTTTGAGGATGTGCATTATAAAGAAGAGCCTTACTTAACGGATGGAACGGTTATCGAATCATTTATTGAAAACGAGGAAATTGAAAGATTGCTTTTATCGAAAGTTCTTTTTAAAAGTACAAGGATACTACAATCATCCTTTAAAAAAGTAGACATTATGGATGTGTCTTTTGAGAATTGCGATTTGTCGAACACTAGTTTTATGGAAGGTATTTTACACAGGGTTACGTTTAAAAATTGTAAATTGCTTGGGATAGACTTTACTGGGGCTTACTTAAAAAATGTTAGATTTGAAAACTGTATTTTAAATCTTAGTTCATTTATTGAACCGAAATTAAGACAAGTGATATTTGATCATTCATCTTTGCACAGTGCTAACTATTATGATTGCAGTTTTAACAAGGTTAAGTTCAATCAATGTGATATAAACGACATCGATTTTACACAAACTTCACTCGACGGAATTGATCTAAGTACATGCTTTTTCGAACACATCAACCTGGATACTGCTAAAAATGTGAAAGGTTGTTTAGTTTCTCCTGAACAGGCAATTATATTTGCAACAATGTTGGGGCTAAGGGTTAAGGAATGATATTCTGCACGATTGTCGAACAAGAAGTAAAAGGGCGATACTATAATATGTATCGCCCTTTATTTTTTATGAACTTTTTGATTTAGGTCTTGGTATTTAACCCTTTATCTACACTGTTTTCCCATTACCCTGAAAAAAATAAGCTCCCAGTCGGAATCGAACCGGCAGTTTTGCCTTACCATGGCAACGTTTTACCGTTAAACTATGGGAGCATAAATATGGCTCCACAGGTAGGGCTCGAACCTACGACCGATCGGTTAACAGCCGATTGCTCTACCACTGAGCTACTGTGGAATCAAGAATTTTATTATACTATTTTAAGCTTTGTTCATAAACTTTACGGCTCGTCGTGCATCCGCACTCCTCGCAGGCCTATCCATGTTAATATAAATGATAAAAACGTTTTGTGCCGGCCTGCTCTACCACTGAGCTACTGTGGAATCAAGAATTTTATTATACTATTTTAAGCTTTGTTCATAAACTTTACGGCTCGTCGTGCATCCGCACTCCTCGCAGGCCTATCCATGTTAATATAAATGATAAAAACGTTTTGTGCCGGCCTGCTCTACCACTGAGCTACTGTGGAATAAGAATAATTTATTATAATACTTTAAGTTTTGTTCATAAACTTTACGGCTCGTCGTGCATCCGCACTCCTCGCAGGCCTATCCATGTTAATATAAATGATAAAATCGTTTTGTGCCGGCCTGCTCTACCACTGAGCTACTGTGGAATAAGAATAATTTATTATAATACTTTAAGTTTTGTTCATAAACTTTACGGCTCGTCGTGCATCCGCACTCCTCGCAGGCCTATCCATGTTAATATAAATGATAAAATCGTTTTGTGCCGGCCTGCTCTACCACTGAGCTACTGTGGAATAAGAATAATTTATTATAATACTTTAAGTTTTGTTCATAAACTTTACGGCTCGTCGTGCATCTGCACTCCTCGCAGGCCTATCCATGTTAATATAAATGATAAAAACGTTTTGTGCCGGCCTGCTCTACCACTGAGCTACTATGGAATAAAATAAATTAAAGTTGCTATATTATACAGAGTAATTTTACTGATAAACGTTTGATCGCATTTACCTCTTATCAATATAGCCTATCTCAAATATAATCTCAACTAAAATAAATTTTGTAAAAAGCATTTCAATTATTTATTCGATAGAAAAAAATAAACATCTACAAGCTTTTTACTTATAGACATTTATTTGGATGGAGCCTAGCGGGATCGAACCGCTGACCTCCTGCGTGCAAGGCAGGCGCTCTCCCAGCTGAGCTAAGGCCCCATTTTAGTATGTAGGTATAGATGGTGGGCCTGAGTGGACTCGAACCACCGACCTCACGCTTATCAGGCGTGCGCTCTAACCAGCTGAGCTACAGGCCCATCTAAGTATAGATATAATACTCCCTCAAAACTGAACAACAACATAAATGTCTGTCTTTTTCACTATAATATAGTGTTCCGTTGGCTAAGCAATAATATTACCACTTAGCCTATCCTTAGAAAGGAGGTGATCCAGCCGCACCTTCCGATACGGCTACCTTGTTACGACTTCACCCCAATCATTGGTCCCAC
>NZ_QJJQ01000011.1 GCF_003201975.1 Pseudogracilibacillus auburnensis
AAGAAAAATTGGCTGGATTGAGTCCAGTCGAATACCGAACTCAATCCAGCCAATCAGCTTCATAATAAAAACTCTAACTTTTGGGGGTAACCACCATATCGATAGTGGATAACTAGTCTTTAACAAGCTTTTATTCTATTTTATCTTCTTTTTTCGATATTTTGTTAAAATGGTGTAACTTGTCAGCAACTTTTTTATAAAGCGTGTTTTCTTCATAAGCACCAAATTCATTCCGTTCACCAGCAGGTATCCCTGTTAAAGTTTCGATTCCTTCTTCGACCGTTTTTACGGCATATATATGAAACGTATCTGCTTTAACCGCATCAATCACTTCATCTTTAAGCATTAAATTCCGGACATTTTGATGAGGAATTAATACTCCTTGTTTTCCGGTTAATCCCTTATTTTTACATACCTCGTAAAATCCTTCTATCTTTTCATTCACTCCACCAATTGGTTGGATTTCGCCCTTTTGGTTCACTGACCCAGTAACAGCTAGTCCCTGATCAATCGGAACATCAGCAAGGCTTGATAAGAGTGCATATAATTCTGTACTTGAAGCACTATCTCCGTCGACACCACCATATGATTGTTCAAAGGCTAAGTGAGCTGTTAGGGCAAGTGGATATCCTTGTGCAAACTTTTGTCCTAAATATCCGCCTAAAATATAAACACCTTTATTATGTATGTTCCCACTCATTTTACTTTCTCTTTCAATATTAATAATGCCATTTTGTCCGACAAAAGTAGTTGCGGTTATTCTTGACGGCGTTCCAAAACTGTATTGCCCAAGGTTATATACGGCGAGCCCATTTACTTGTCCCACTTTTCTTCCATCTGTATCAATTAATAGTGTTCCTTCAATCATACTTTCTTGTAATTTTTCCTTATATAAATTATTGCGATAATTTTTCTCCTCGATTGCCTTGATGACATGTTTAGCTGAAACAATCTCATCATCCATCATATTTGCCCACGCGTCTGCTTCATAAATAATTTCCACTTGTTGATTAAAACGAGTAGATAATTTATTCTGATGGCCAGCAAGCCTTGTACTAAACTCCACAATTTTTGCGACCGCCGTTCGGTCAAAATGTAATAACTGATGATCTTTGCAATGTGTATGAATAAAACTCGCAAGTCTTGTCATGTTTTCCAGATTGGAATCCATTTCCACATCAAAATCTGCTTTCATTTTAAACAATTTTCTAAAGTCTTCATCATAATGATAAAGCAATTGATAGAGATGTAAATTTCCGATGATAATCACTTTTACATCTAACGGGATAGGTTCAGGATGAATCGATGTTGTCGTAAGAAGCCCTGAATGTTCACCAATATTTTCAATTTGTAATTGTTGATGTAATAGAGCTCTTTTTAATCCTTCCCATGCAAAACTTTTAGTAAAAATATCCTTCGCTTGAAAAATGATATAACCACCATTTGCATAATGAAGGAATCCAGGCTTTATTTTAGAAAAATTGGTGCTCATCACACCCATCCGGCTCTCATACTCGACTTTACCAATTAAATGATAATATGTAGGATTATCAGCAGTAATCACTGGTGCACCTTTCGTTTCACTATTATCGACAAGTAAGTTAATGCCATATTTTGAATGAATATTATTCTCTTTTTGAGGCAATATCTTGCCCAAAGGATTCGTATTACTTTCTTTTTCATCTTGGACAAAGTCATTTATATTTTTCAAAATGTCTGTCTGTACTTCCTCGAAATATGTAATGACATCTGTACATTTTTTATACTTTTTCTTTAATTCTTCGATATGAAATCCAGCCGCTGTCAAGGCTACATCTTTATCAAGTTCTTCAATGGTCTCTTTCGCTTCTTTTTCAATATTCCGTAATTCGCTCGTATAGTCTAATACTCTTTCTTGAAGGGCAGAGGATTTTTGATTCATATCTTTTAATTGTTCTCCACTTAATTTTTGATATTCTTCTTCATTAATAGGTGAACCATCCACGATCGGAATCGTCAATATCCCCGTACCAGACTGTCTTACAACAAAACCGTATTGTTTAGCGATATCATTTATTTGTTCAAAAACTTGATTACTTTTTTCTTTATATTTACGGATGATCGAACCTTTTTCTTTCTCATAGCTTTCTTCACTAAACGCCTTAGGGATGTCTATTTTTAAATCATGAATTAATTTTTCCATATCTTCTTTCAGACTTCGTCCCATTCCTACTGGAAGTTGCAAGGCTTTTGGCTTGTAATTGTCTTCAAAATTATGAACATAACACCAGTCAAATAATTCTGTATCTTTTTCGGCAAATTCTTTCACAATTGATTTTGTAAAAGTTGTTTTTCCAGTACCAGCAATACCTGAAACGTAGATATTGTATCCTACTTTATGTACGTTCAGTCCAAAATTCATTACGGCTCTTCCACGTTCTTGCCCGACAATACTCGTCAAAGTGGGCACTTGCTCTGTCGTCTCAAATTCAAAGTCGGTATAATCTACCGTTCTTTTTAACTTTTCAGGGGATAAAGCAACTTTTTGTTTTATAGATGATGCATGATCATGACTATTCATATTTATCTCCTTTACTAGTACGAATTTAGTTCCTCATATCGACTATATGAATCTATTTTCATTTTCTCAAGTGAAAAGATGTTACAAAATAGAACGATTGACACTATTTGATTATTGAATTAATATAATATGTATTACATCAAAATATTTTGATATGAGGACTGGTACATATGATAACAAATCTGCACGTCTCAAATAAAGAGTTAAAACATTTTAAAGCTAAATTTAAGGCGCTATCTGATGAAAACAGATTATATATACTTCATATACTAGCCGCAAATGGAAAGACATGTGTTTGTGATCTTAGTGAACAATTAAATTTAAGCCAATCAAGATTATCTTATCATCTAAAAGTGTTGATGGATGCTTATTTTATTTCAGTTGAAAAGCAAGGTAAATGGAATTATTACTTTACAAATCGTGAAGAAATAAAGAAAGTATTATCGTCTGATTTATGTTGTCTTTTTTATCCAGAATAATTTTTTTACATCATACATCAAAATATTTTGATGCATGGAAATGAAAGGGTGTCTTACATTGATGATTGATTTTCTAAAAAACTTTTTTATCCTTTTTATTGAATTAACGGGACTTTTTATTGTTATTAGTTTTATTGTTAGTTTATTACAACAAATTGTTTCAGAAGAAAAAATAAAGAGCATTTTACAAAAGGGCAATAAAACATCGGGATATATATCAGGAACATCATTAGGTGCACTTACTCCGTTTTGTTCATGCTCAACAATCCCTATTTTAGCTGGATTACTTAGTTCTGGAGCCCCTTTTGGCCCTTCGATTTCTTTTTTAATTTCATCACCCTTATTAAATCCAGTTATCGTTATTTTATTATGGAAACTTTTAGGAGTAAAACTAACTGTTTTCTATGTTGTCGCGATGTTTCTTTTTGCAGTTCTAGCAGGAATTGTATTTCATTTGTTAAAACTAGAAAAACATTTGCGAAATATCAAAATTAGACGTTCTCACAGTAAAGCAGAAAATGATACAAAATGGGTAGTTGCTTTAAAGGATGCATGGAATTTTTTCTACCCCGTATTACCGTATTTAGTAATCGGAGTACTCATCGGGGCAATTATTCATGATTTTATTCCAGCAGAATTTATTACATCTGTTGCTGGTAATGAACATCCTTTTGCAATTCCGATTGCCGCAATCATTGGAATTCCGATGTATATTCGCTTAGAAACGATGATTCCAATATCAGAAGCTTTAGTTAGCAAAGGAATGAGTATGGGAGCTGTCATAGCATTAATTATAGGTGGCGCTGGAGCTAGTCTCCCAGAAGTATTACTATTAAATAAATTATTTAAGCCTTGTTTATTAGTTAGTTTTCTTTTCGCCATTCTTTTTGGGGCTATTACGACAGGTTATATTCTTTACTTTATTTATTAAGGGGGTGAGTACCAATGAAAAAAGAATCAATCTTTAAGAAAATATTTTCTTCTAAGAAAGACTGTTGTTCAATTGATATCGAAGAAGTGGATGAAAAAAAAGTTAATACAATAAAGGAAGAAGCATCTCATCAAGAAAACACTTCTTCCGATAAATAATAGAAGGCCTAGAAATCCTTCTATTATTTCCCTTCTACTTTAAATTGTTTAATCCGAGCTTCAATTTCATCTCTTACTCTTTGAAAAACGATCCATTTCTCTTCTTCGGTTCCCTCCGCTTTTGCTGGATCATCAAATCCCCAATGCCATTTCGTTACATGTGGAGGTGTAATCGGACAGTTTTCATCTGCGTCGCCACATAACGTAATAATTAAATCGGCTTTATTTAGTATGTTTGGATCAATTACATCAGATGTTTGAGCCGCAATATCAACACCTGCTTCTTTCATTACTTTTACAGCATTCGGGTTTAATCCATGTGCTTCAATGCCTGCCGAGTATACATTATATATATTGCTTAAATATTTCCTACCAAATCCTTCCGCAATTTGACTTCTACAAGAATTACCTGTACATAAGAAATATAGTGTCTTTTTAGCCATTTTATTTGCTCTCCTTATTGATTAATGAACAATCTGTAACCAAATATATAGCCCGACTAACGTAATAAATAAAGTTGGTATCGTAAGAATGATTCCTACTTTAAAATAATAGCCCCAAGAAATTTTTACGCCTTTTGTTTTTAGAACATGTAACCAAAGAAGCGTAGCAAGCGACCCGATTGGCGTTATTTTCGGCCCTAGATCAGAACCGATCACATTCGCATAAATTAATGCTTCTCTCATTACTCCTGTCGTATTTGTATCAGAAATTGCTAATGCATCAATCATAACGGTAGGCATATTGTTCATGATTGATGATAAAATGGCTGCAATAAAACCCATACCAATTGTTCCAACAAACAATCCTTGATCTGCTGTAGCTTGAATGATATTCGCAAGCACACTCGTTAACCCAACATTTCTTAATCCATATACAACAACATACATTCCGATCGAGAAAAACACGATCGCCCATGGTGCCCCTTTTAAAACCGTCATTGTATGAACGACTGGACTACGTCTTGCAATGAGTAAAAATAATATTGCGATGGCACCAGCGATAAATGACACTGGAATGTTAATAAATTCACTTGCAAAATAACCGATTAATAAAACAGTGAGCACACTCCATGACAAACGGAACATAGATAGGTCTTTAATCGCTTCGATTGGCTTTTTTAACTGATTTATCTCATAATGTTTAGGAATACTGTTTCGAAAAAACAAATATAAAACGAGCATGCTTGCAACGATACTAAACAAATTAGGTACGATCATTCGTGTCGCATACTCAACAAAGCCAATTCCAAAAAAATCTGCAGAGACGATATTTACTAAGTTACTTACAATGAGCGGAAGGGATGCTGTATCAGCAATAAACCCTGATGCCATAATAAAAGGTAAAATCATTTTTTCTTTAAAGTTGAGTGCCCGAACCATCGCTAAAACGATTGGGGTTAAAATAAGGGCTGCTCCATCGTTTGCGAACAAAGCAGCAACAATCGCTCCTAAAATAGTGACTAAAAAAAACATTTTAAGCCCATTTCCGTTAGCAAAGCGAGCCATATGTAATGCAGCCCACTCAAAGAACCCAATTTCATCTAAAATTAATGAAATAATAATTAAGGCAACAAATGTAAGTGTCGCATTCCAGACAATGCCTGTTACATCCATTACATCTTGAAAAGAAACAACACCAACGAGAAGCGTCAGTAATGCACCGATACAAGCAGACCACCCAATGGATAGTCCTTTCGGTTGCCAAATAACAAATAATAGCGTAACTAAAAAGATAATAAAGGCTAAATAAACCACTGGATAACTCCTTCCCTATTCACATAAAACTCTTTTACCTTCCACCACTAAGTTGTTGACATTCCCTTTCAATGCGGGAAGGACACTTACTAAGTGAAGAAAAAATGTGTATAATGTATGCTCTTTATTCAATGAATAAAAAACCCATTTTCCTCTTCTTTCTTCTAAAATAATTTCCGCCTCTTTTAATCTTTTTAAATGTTGACTAATTGATGGTTGACTCATTTCAAGAAGTTCAACTAGTTCACAAACACAAAATGTATCGATCGTTAAATAAGAAATAATCTGTAAACGTGTTTCTTCTCCAACGGCTTTTAAACAAAACTCTGCATCACGATAATCCAACAAGATTCACCACCCAACATAAATGAATGGATATGTAAATCCATCATTTTTATTTTTTTAAATTGATATACCAATTATATAAGTGTTCGATTATATAATCAATTGATTATATGTTTTCTTTAAGTGAAATAGTACAAAAATGAATCTTTTCAAATTGACGTAAGTTTTTTTATTTTTATTTACTATTTTCCATATATAAGTAGTATGAAATATAGATATATTTGACAAAGACTCATTCATATAATTTATTAATTATTGTTATATTAACAGGCATTTCTAGGTTAGTTCCGTTATAAGTTTTACTTTTTACGTATTTCTAGATATTGTCTCTGCCAATAATGAAAATACTGAAAAGCTACAAAGTCATTTACTCATTCTTAAGGAATAGCATTTCATTATCCTTTAATACTTGTAGCTAAGAAAGACATTTTCCCTTTATATTTTCAGGGAACATTTTTATATTCTGTTGTCTCAATTGGAGTGTAGTGACGATTGCGGATATTACAAAAGCCATCTAACTTGCTCAGCCCACACCATTCTCATTCATCATGAATTCCCATCCAATGCCAATTTATTTCGACAACAATAACAGGCGATGCTTCGTTTGACGAGTTCCTTTAAAAAGGACATCAGCCAACAAAATATCAGCCTGTTTATTTTCTGCTCCTTCAAAATGTCATCCTCTTCATTATCCCACCAGGAATAATTTTTGCTTAATAACATGACATCATTGGACATATTTATATTCCATGCAAAAGAAGAACAAACATCGATGGAATTGCTTTGTATAACTTTATAATAATATTTACGTCCATTGCGCCCCATTCGATGTAGTTTTCCATATATGCACACGTTTACTTTGAAAGGATTTTGACGTAATCAACAGTAATATACCTATAACAATGAAGGGAATTGATAATGACGCTAATGAATCAGGAGGCTAATAATTCTACTAAATCCAACAACCTTTTAATTCAATAAGCTTTTATAAATTTGCACTTATTTTAATTCATCTGTTGCGGATTTAATCTTATCTGTTGTTCTTTTAAATTGCTATAAAGAATTATTTCTATCAATGATTTTTTACTCTTTCTTTAGGCGAAATTGACCAACTGTTCAAAAAAAGCGCATTTCCCCTTCCTTTCTTGAGCTTAATCAGGAAGTTATACCAAAGTCAAAAGTAATTGATTTTTTCTCTGTATTGCAATGTACAGAACAACTCCATCCTAGTAGTACAATACCAACTACATTTTAACATTATCAAATAGTTGATATAACGCTATAATGATAGCGGTCACATTCAAAGAAATAACGATAGATAATAAGGCTATTCCCGCGTCTCCATAATTAGGTAGAATGATAAAGTAAATGGACCTAAGTAAACAGCCCAAAGGAAAAGAAAAAAAACTAAGTAGAAAAGGGATTAATAATTTTGATTTCACACTTGTCCACCCTCTCGGAATAAACTAGATTCTCACAATCACGGCGGTCTGTTACCCAATTCTCTTTCTTTTTAGAAAAACCGACCACATTTTTCATATTCTCAAACTATGATTTTCCATTCTCACCATAAATTCTGGAAGCAATAATTCCAACTAAAATGCCTGTTATCGTTCATAAACTACTATAAATATTAGAAAACATGAGTTGACGATAATCCAAATCCCCAATGATTTATATAGATACCCCTTCTAGGTCGAGCAATTTCTTTTTCATCGCTATTCCACCTCGATAGCCCGTAAGTTTTCCACTTTTCCCAATGACACGGTGGCATGGTACGACAATGGGTAATGGATTTGCTCCAATGGCTGTCCCTACCGCACGGACAGCTTTCGGTTTACCAATCGAGTCAGCTACGTCTGAATAAGACTTCGTTTCACCAAATGGAATCTGTTGTAACGTTGCCCAAACTGCCTCTTGAAAAGGTGTCCCTTGTAATACAATCGGTAGTTGAAAGTTTTTCCGCTCTCCATCCATATACTGTTCTAACTCATCAGCATATTTTTTCACTTTTTCAAAATCTTCTACTAAATGATCGATAGGGCGTCGTGTTTTTTTCAACCAAGCTTTCACTTCTTCAAGTCCTCTGTTTTCCGAACCGATAAAACATAAACCATCCTTTGTAGCAACAAGATAAAGCGACCAATCTTTTGTTACTAACCTTCCATAATAATAAGTATTTTCTTTCATCTGCACGTACTCCTTTACATAAAAATACCTTTAAGTATTTAATAGATAACTCTATTTTAACTTAAAGGGGAAGAACATGCATCCGCTTATTTTTCATTTGAATAAAATAGCAATATTAAACATGTAAATCTATGAATCCTCCAGCAAAAATGCGTCAAAAACGGTCACTAAGTTTCGCATTTTAATCATATAACATAACAGGGTCGTTGATAAAAATATCATTCATAAAACTGATGCGCTGCTAAATGATATAATGACTCGCTCGTTTCGACCCAAATCCGAAAAGCTGTTTTATCATAATCTAGTTGTCGTAAAACGTTGCCGAAAACCCTATATTTAAACATACAAAAAATAATGCAGGGAAACATATCTACTGAATTTTCAAAACTCATTATGTAACGCTAGTATTGTTTTAAAAAAAGGGAGGCATTTAAAGGGTAGTTTAAATGCCTCTATCAAACAATGCCAATACATCATTACATTCTAGATCCGGTACGATCAACTAAATACTTTTCGTAACTTCTCCAAAGATAATTAAAGTAAGACAACCAAATTTAGTTCTTACTCATTCCACCTCCTTTCAATTTTCTTCTTATTATTCAGTTGAATGTATTTTTTAATAATTACGTATATAACTGAAGTTCCAGTTTATTAAATGCCAAAAAGTCTTGTATTTCCTTTTATGAATTGAAACTAGAATGAGTAGAGAAATTTTTTTCATATATTTAATTGTTTTAGTAATTTACTACTGTAAACTTGGGCTCTTTTTATTTGATTTAATCCGCTTTTCACCACTAAATAAATGAACATACATGCTGATGCAACTAAATAGTATGATGGTTAGGTATTTGCTTAAATGTGTTTAACATTAATGATCATTACAACGTTAATAAACAATTCGTGGTGATTTTTTCTATACCTATTTCGCTTTCAAAAACATCCAAAGCAAGCACAAGCTAAACCAGTCAATTTTTCCATCAGTAATTTTAATACAATGAAAGTAAAAAAAATACTATTATACATAATGCTAAAAGGACTAAAATCCACTACACATTAAATGCCAATAATATTGATTTTCTATCATTGTTGCTTGAAATATTGAAAGATAAAAGTTTTGTTAGACTGGGGATTAAAAAGTAGAGTATGTTAAAGGCTTGTCCGACATGAAAAAGGTTAAATAACTTCCCCATCATTTATCCCCATTTCCAACTATATTACCTCTAATCAGTTACTCATATAATATCACATAATTCATTCGTATTTACCGCAAAAAATCCCTAAATTAAAATACTAATTATTTTGGGGATATCCCTAAATTTATTGGTGAGTATACAGAAGATCTAATTAAATCAATCATTAAATAGCTTTAGCTAAAATTAAATTAAACTCACATTCATTCACGCCTTCTCTCCCATTTTGACAAAATCATAAATATGAACAAAGACAATTGCTAATATAATAACGACCGCTTTATTTGAGTCATTATCTTTATTCATCACCTACAAAGTTATTTATGAATCAAAAACATCTAATTGTTGCCATCCTTTCGGTTCTTATGGTTGTTTCGTTGTTTAGTAGAAATCCCGTTCAGGCTCATTAAGAAAAAGATAGTTTCACAGAACTACAGGCTGCTCCAAAAACAAGACAAGTTGAAAAGATTGATAAAGTTACAAAGCCACCATTCTATAAGCATTTTAAACATTCAGCCTATAACTACTAGATATCGTGGCTTTCTAACCCTTTATTAGAATCGATGGATATTATACAAATTATTATAAGGCTACATTGTATAGAATAGATTTACCCTATCCTACCAATTAGGGTATAGACGTATGCAATCCGTTTTGGCTCTTTCAAGATTTGAGTAGAAAATAGATTGTCATTCTCCTTTCACTTTACGCATTTAAAAATTACCATGATAAACAAATCCCGATTCCTCTTCTAGCAAGATGAATAGGGATTTTTTACCAATTATTTTTTTACAAGTTCTACCTCTCCTAATTCTTCCACGATTAGCTTTAGATTTAGGGAATCGTTATACGAAGTGATAGGGAAGTTTGTTGAAATAACAGTTTTTCCATTTTTCTTACTAATTCCAAAATCTTTTGCATGATATTCATTACCCTCTTCGTCGATGATTTTCATCCGATGAGCAAAAGTGTTTTCATCTTCATAAACTCCATCCACTGAAAAAGTTACATGTAATGACGTTGGATTTGCGTTGGCTTCAGAAACTTGGATGTTCGATTCTGAATCTAGCATTGCGTATTGAACAGTTATATTTGATTTTTCATTATTAGTTATAGGTAGCTCCCAATTTCCATCGATATCCTTCATTTTATCCGCACCATAAAAAATATGGACACTTTCTACCTCTACCACCGCATCCTTTAAAGCTGGGATACTCCCTTGATGTGACTCCATTAATACATCAAATTGAACGATTCCCGTTTCGGCATCCAAAATAGGGACATGGTATTCAAGGCCGGACACGTATCTATTTTCGCCTTTTAAAGTTTTTGTGTCTTGAATAAACTCTTCAATGTAGTCACCGTCTCCATTTTTTATTCGATAATCCATTGAAACGTCATTTGCATTCTTTAAAAAGGAAGGATTTTCAAATTCCAATTGAAAACTAATACTCATTTTATTAGCATCTGATAAATAATTGTCTAATGTTATTTTAATACCCTGGTTGGTAGCTTCACTATTATTTTCTTGGATATATCCATTATGAACAGCCTCTTCAATACCTTTATCTCCAAAGTTAAAAAATTCGTTAATACTCGCCATTATCTGTTCATTGGTAAGGACAACTCCAGTTATGATAAGAGCACAAGCGGCGGCAGCAACTTTCTTCCAAATGAAATTGACTTTTTTCTTTTCTGATTGAGCACGAATAATATCATAGGTTTGATCGAGCGTTTTCCTTACATTAACAGGAATTTCCTTGTCTCCATTCATCAGCTGAGTAAACTCCTTTTCGAAGTTATTTTTCATAAGCAGTCACTCCCTTATTTTTATAATAATTATTTCTTAATATCACTTTGGCTCTAGAGAGTCTGGATTTAATCGTCCCTTCAGGTTCTTTTAAAAATTCACTCATTTCTCTAATATTTAGGCCAACAATATAGTATAAAATGAGTGCTAATCTATAGACTTCATTTAAACTATTAAGCGCTTCTTCCAACTCTATTTTCTGAAATTCATCATTTCTTTTATCAGGAATTACATCATTATTCAACATCAAAATGTTTTTATTTTTACTGAGCAAACTGTTGCATTTATTGATTAAAATTTTACAAATCCAAGTATTAAAATACTCATTGTTTTTTAGCGTATGTAATTTTTCATAAGCCGAAATAATAGCCTCCTGCATAGCATCAGCTACATCTTCATCATTATTTAACATTCTACTTGCTGTTCGATACAATACATCTTCGTATTGCTTCACAAGTGAAACAAATGCTTCTCCATCCCCCTTTTTTGCCTTTTTGACTAAGGTTTTTAGTGATCCCATACAGGTCCCCCCCTGATTATTTATTTCAAATTCCATATTGGATACAAAGGGTATTAATTGGTTACATTAAATACGAAAATAATTGTGCGTTTAATTAATCATGATATCCGCTGAATTAATTATTGATCATGTACCCATCAAGTGAACAGGTACATGATCAGTTGAAAATCATTACTAGGAACCGTAACGTTCGTACGAATTGATAATATTATTTCGGACTTATAGTCATTTGAATATTTGTACTGTTGTTAGTGAGTTCAACCATAACATCTTCTGTATTCATAGCCTCTATTTTATTTTCTTTTACACTCGTCACCAACTCATTCACATCATACGACACTTCTAAAGAAGTGAACAACTTTTCCAAGGTCGCGATACACTCTTGTTCAATATTAGTAAATTCCGCGCTCGGTTGATCGATCAATATATAAATATATGTGAGAGCTTCATTTTTATCTGCTGAATCACTTTTATAATCTATTTGGATTAAATGATCCTTCGTTACATATCCCATTTCCGTTTCGTTTAATAAAACATCATTATTTTGTGTTTGCATATTTTTTCCGAATTGTTCAAGCGTAATTGAAAATGTCTTCATATTTTCCATCTCGGCAATTTCTTCTGGTGTAGCCTCGCTATCATTTGAATCTGAGTTAGGATCTCCTGTTAGCCCATAAGGGGAACAGGACGTTAAAAATAACAGACTCATAAAAATATAAGGAATAACTTTATTCAACAATCTCTCCCCCATTCAGCTCATATACTTGATCACATAAATAATCAATTTGCCTATCATCGTGACTCGTTAAAAGAATAGTAGTCCCTTTATTTTTATAATCTAAAATCAGATCTTGAATCTCTGTAATCGAGTCTTTATCTAATCCATTAAATGGTTCATCCAAAATTAAAATGTGTGGATGTTCCATAATAGCTTGAGCAATTCTAAGGCGTTGCTTCATTCCTAAAGAGTATTCTTTAACCTTTTTATCTTTTGCATCAATTAAACCCACTTTCTTAAGAGCGAGTAAAACATCATTCTTTGATATCATCTTTTGTATATTGGCTAGGGCGAGTAAATTATCCATCCCTGTCAAATAGTTAATAAAAGAGGGTTGTTCAATAATAACCCCTGCATTTTTAATATACTTTTCACTAAAGATAATTTGTTTATTATCTACCCATATCTCTCCAATATCAATTTTAGTAAATCCACAAATTGCTTTTAATAGCATTGTCTTACCTGAGCCGTTATGCCCTACAAATCCAACACAAATCCTTTTTTTAATAGAGATCGAGATGTTTTTTAAGATGACATGGTCTTTCATTTTTTTATTTACATTTTTAATCTCAATCATGTTATAACTCCCTATTCAATTTCATATTTTACGTTTTTAAGAAATAAGTGAGATAGAAAAATCAGAACGAACCCAATTATTATTCCACCTACAAAATAAGTATCATCACCAATAAATACAATACTTATCATTTTCCAATTCAAATCTACAATAAATAAAAATAGAATAGATATAAAAATAACTAAAAGAGCCATTATTTCATTCCATTTTATATATACATAAAACATTAATGATGAAAGTCCGATAGAGAGTAGGATGCTCGAAACGGTTAAAAAGACACTTCTCTTAATAAATTTCAACATATCTTGATAGACTAAAACATCATTAAAATAAATAAAAAGATAAATGGTGGCCACATACATCACAATAAATAGGACAACATTTTGAACATAGGGACCCCTTACTATTTTTAAAGCTTCTTGTTTGTTCTTTATTCTTGAATATATGAATTGATGGTAGTTCTTGTTAAGTAATAAATAATAGAAAGAGCCCCAGAAAATAGCCAACATATAACATGTAAACGGGCTAATAAAATGAAATACACTATTGCCTTCCATATATTCGAGTTTAACAAAATCAGTATTCACAAAAATTCGATCAAATACAGCTTCTTTCGTCAACACAACATGATAATCATTCATATAGGTAACTATGTTTTTATATCCCTGCTTAAAGTTAATGAACCCTAGTAAAATAGCAGATGAAATGATTATGATAGATAATATGATTCTATTTTTTATTGCCATATTCAAATTCCTTATCCTTCAATATTTTTAACTGTCTTATTGACACCTACTGCAAGTAATATAAGTGAAATGATAAGTAAAATAACTAACGGTATAAACGTCTCACCAGTTGAATAGAGTGTATTAAATGCTGTGAAACTCGTGAAAATATCAAACCACGTACTTTCTGTGTATACACCTAGTTTTCCATATAAGAAATAAATAAGTAGGACCAATAAAATCACTTTATACTCTCGGTCTGTCAGTAAGATTAATGCACAAGCTAACAAGCTAAATACAATCGCTAAACTAAAATAAATAGTGCATACCATAAAAACAAAAAATAAGTAGGGATGATTCATATAAAAGTTTTCAGGAAGAATAGATGAAAAACCACCTATATCATCAATACTTCGATAGACAAACAGTCCTCCGATAGAATAAAAAATTAAAAAGGAAACAACAACAGTCACCGCTGACAACAATACATATTGCATCACATCTTTATAAATCGCTTTTTTAAACGAAGGGTAACGATGTCTCCCGAGCACATATAGACTCCTTTTTTCAACAAATAAACCTAATGTTGGTAGGATAAATAGCACTGGGATAAAATTAATTACATAAAACATCGATGCATCTACGAATGTTTCCCATGTTGAAATCTGTTCTAAAAAATTATGTCTAATTTCTTTTTTCGTTCCTACTAAATCAGGTGCATTATAATCCATCGTCATAATTTCTAAAAAGTGACTGGCAAATAACCAAGAACTTGTAAGTCCGCCAATCAAAAAAATGAGCGTTAACAACATAAATCTACTTCTTATTTTAAATTTACTCGGTACCATTTCTTCCTCCATTTCCTCTTATAAACAGTCGTCTCATTTAGTACAAAAAAACTTTTGGGCTCCTTTAAAGATTTACTAATTTCTCTAATATTCAATCCACCAATAAAGGATAAAATTAGTATTAACCCGAGATAATTGCCTCTACATAGCATCCGCCACGTCTTCATCAATATTTAACAATCTAATTGCTGTTTGATGTAACACACTTTTCTCTTTTTGACTAAATCTTTTCAGTGTTCCTATGCAGACACCCCTTATTCGTATTTTGTTTTTCAATATATTAGATAGGGAAGAGTATCAATTGGTTGCATTTAAATAAAATAATTTTATTGTCGCTTTTGAAAAAGGTTATTTGATCACTAAGATCCAGGGAGAACGAAAAAACTCGCACACACTAACCAAGGTGAACGTAACCAATGGATGGTACTTATCACAGGATTTCGTGAGGCAAGTTACTTAGAAGGAATAAAATGAAATATAGAAATGATAAAAGTTTCATTATGCTGGATATTAAAAAGTAGAGGGTATGATGAAAGCATGTTCGACATTTATAAATAAGGTTAAAGAAATTCCCATAATTCATTCGTATTTATCGCAGAAAACCCCTAAATTAAATACTAATTATTATAGGGATTTCCTAAATTTATTGATAAGTATACGAATCTAGTTTATTATTTGTGAAGATTTATCTAAAGTGATTTCAAAATTATATTAGATGATTTTTTTCATTCCAAATACCGAAATGTGAGAATGTTATTGGTTACAAATGTTGATTTTACGTTATACTTTAAAAAGCGGGTCAACACTCCAAATATTGTAAATAAAAAAGAATCCTTCACAGTAACCAAATCCTTGGTATTCCAACAAAGAAAAAAACCAGGAACTAAACAAATAAGAATGATATCTTGAAATAAATTGAAATCGAATGTAAATTTGGAGAAGACAAGCACCGTACGGCATGAACCTTATTTGGTCAAGCTTCAACAGACAAGAATATGAACGTATATTTAAATGGCTAATAGTTTTGCGTTATGCTACTTCATACATAGGAGGAGAGGTCGGTTGAAAAATAATACGAATGTATTAGTTTATAAGTATAATGGAAAACTTCACTATCAATGGGAGGCTTCAATAATAGAGTATACAGAAAACTATATAGTGGTTTACGGGACACCCGAAAGAAAATTAATTCACCATACAAAAGGTAAGATTTTTGATTGCAATACTTACTCAATAGAATATTATCCTTTACGTAAGTGGTTTACGGTCAACATTGACATTGATGAGGATGGAAATCATGAATATTATTGTAATATCTGTATACCACCTAAAATCATAAAAGGAAATATCTGTTTTACAGATTTAGACATAGACGTAATTAGGAATAAAAAAGGGTTCTGGACAATTGTAGATGAAGATGAATTTGAAGAAAATTCAATTAAAATGTGTTATCCAACATATATAATTGAAAATAGTAAAAGATCATTAAACGACTTGTTATTTAAAATAAAAGAAGAACGATATCCATTCAATGGATTTTTCGAAAAATATATTAACGAGTTAGGTAAAGGGGGAATTAATTAGGCATCATCTTTACTTGATTGGTCGTGAATCCGTTTCTAGGGTTATTGAAAGTTTTTTTACCCAAGGTGATCGTTCTTAGACTAATGGATTAACTCTCGCATCGGGAATGAGTCCTTCACATTTTCTTTTTTCGTACTTACTGAAAAAATCCGTAGGTTAAAATTTGAGGTATACCCTAAATTTATTGGTATTTGTACTATTAAAACAAACATTTAGTTATGAAATCAAATTAAACCTACATTCATTTACTTCTTCTCTTCCACTTTTTTGGTATCAAGAGAGGAATCAAATAATAAAGGCTAGTTCCTAAAAGTAGGGATAGAAATAAACCTAAATTAGTCGCTTTTGAATAGAATGTATCACCATTTATTTCAATGATATATAAAGGAAAGTTGAAAATTGCAGGTTTTGAATTGATATCAGAATAGCCTAAGAGAAATAAAACAATGGGTGCAGCCATAACAATAATCATATAAATAATTACTAAGCTAATTCCTCCAAATAATGCCTTAAAAAACGTCATCATATTTATCGCTCCATTTCTTTCATACTACTTAAAGCATTTTTTCCATCTGGAAACATAGGATGCAAAAATAGCAAATTCAATATTGCTAACAGAAACATTAATGAAGTAAATTGGGATGTGAACATACCCGTGATAACTATCGCAATAAGTAAAGGAAAAGCAGATCCAGAAATCGCAACAATTAGATTTTTAAAAGGTTTTTTATACTTTATATGTGTAACATAGATATGCTTCAAACCTATTTTAATCCTAAAATCATAAATCCTTCTTCCTTCTGTTACATTAAAAATCATAATGCATATGATATGACCCAATTCATGCAATACAAACGTAAGAATCATTGCCAAAATGAAGGCCATCATTTGAAAAAAGGTTTCCTTATATAATTAGTAATAATAAAAAGCAAAAATACGATTGAGATTAAAACGTTAAACAAGTCAATATATACTGCCGCTTTTAGAACATTAAAGATGACAAAATCATAAATATTAACAAAAACAATTGCTAATACAATGACGACCGCTTTATTTGAGTCATTAATTTTAATAAAAAAGCCAACCGCCATAGAAAATGAAGTTATAAAAAAGATGGAACATAGCGTGCTGAATGTGATTATATTAGCAAGCGACTGCTTCATAAACACATAACTTATGCCCATATAGAGAATATGGACAAGCAAATTCATCAATAATACTAAAAAAAATCTAGGAATAAAGTAATATGATTCTTTATGGTTCAATAGATAACTAGCATTCCGATATTTTCTATAGGATATACCGATTGTTAAGGAAAACAAAATAAAAATTTCCTTTAATCCAAAGTTTATTAAATATAAATTAAAAATGACAAAATCATAATCCGTGAGTGTGAAATATAGAGTAAAACTAATAAGTACAAGGATGAAAAATACTAAAGATTGTTCTTTTAAAACATTATTTCTATAGAGATGTAACCACTCCAATTTCATGTTTAAATAATAGCTATTTTTGTGTTGGAAATGAAGACTTTGCTTTTTATTACGTGAACCCTCACTATTTAGTTGGATAAATATATTATTTAAATATATGGTCGATGAGCGAATCAGTATCCATCTTAACGCAAGAAAAAGTAATACCAAAATGATCAAAAAAGATGAAACCCTATAAATAACATACTTTTCAATCACATAAGTCAATATATACAAGGTGGCCCCTAAAATAGCAAAATATAAAAATGAAGTGAGATAAAACTGATCTTCTGACTTCGAAAATATTTGTTTCACTATTAGATTTGTTAGGATCCACACGGTACATGAGTAACAAAAAACAAAAGTAAGCGCTAGAAACAATACAATAACATCTAATGTAGAATGGAACTCTCCTTGATACCAAAAAATAATTAAAAAGGGGGTAAACATAAGAGTAATGATAAGCACATAAGAAATATATATAAATGCATATCCACTTAACACTAGCTCAAAAGGTTTAACACGAGAGTTTAAGAAAAAAAACATATAGGAATGATCTTTGAATTTATTTCTTGAAAAAATAACGAAAAAGCTTGAAAGAGCTGCTGTCGCATAGATCACATTTTGATACGCTTGGGTTGTGTCTAAAGGCATTGTTATAAAGTTTTTTACAATAATAATAAAATACATGGTATAAATTAATGCTAGTAAAAGAATGAATGCTACGATAGGGGTCGGATATTTAACGATAACACTACTAGCTCTGCCGATAAACTTTGGGAGTTCAACTCTTCTAATCATTTGCCTGGTTGAGTTCATGTAAGATCCCCTCAATATGTGTATAATAATCTTTATTCACTTTTGTATATATTTCTTCCAGCGTGTGATTGCTATATTGTACCTTCACCTGTTCTTTTGACGCATTTAATTTTATTTTCCCATCTCTAAGTACCATTATTTGGTCATATAATTCTTCTCCGAAACTTAAGTTATGAGTAGATAATAATATTCCTATATTCATCTTTTTAATGATTTGCAACACTTTTTTTAGCACGATAATCATGTCAGGATCCAATCCATTCGTTGGTTCATCAAAAATAATATAATTTGGTTGCTTAAGTAGTTGGGACACAATTTGCGTTTTTTTCTTATTTCCATGTGAAAGGGTCGATATTGGATTGTCAAGATAAACTTCAAGTTCAAATAACTCAATTAAAAGATTTAAAAATTTGTCATCAACTTTTTCCGTTACTGTGTTTTTCATCAGTGAGAAATATTCACTCGGTGTTAAATAATCAAATAGTGACAATTCATCAGATATATAGCTTGTTTCTCGTTTGAAAAGATCCAGATCTTGTGATTTTTTTAAGGATATGACTCTATTATTGAGTTTTAAATTTCCTTTAAATTCGACTAACCCAAATAGAGATTTAATAATTGTTGTTTTTCCGGCACCATTGTGTCCAAGCAATAGCGTTATTTCATTCTTCTTTATATCTAGATCAATTTTCTCTAATTTGAACGTGTTATTATAACTCATACGATCAATATGCAATGAAATCATTGAAGACCTCCTTTTAAATGAGATTAGTCGAAATATAGGAGTGTAGAATTAACTACACCCCTATATTTTAATTACAACTAAGAACATCTAATTCTGACCTTCGCTCCTAAAACTTCAAACTTACCATCAAACTTGGCTCCTCCTCCAAATTTATTACACGCCCACATTAAGCCAGCAAGTACAAGACCACCTACAATGAGCACTATTAATACGATAATCCAAAAAGGTGCTGCATTATGCTGGTAGTCTTTGTCCATTACAAGTGATTTATTGAGGAATTCTACTATGTTATCAACAGTATTTAGGGTGTAAATATAAAGTATTGAGGCGATAAAAGCGTACTGGTGCTGAAGAACTGAAGTATTCATGTTACCCCTCCTCTCAAATTGATGATATAAAATTAACTTCTTACACAAAATATTAGCATAGAAACGAACCGTATTTTCCGTAATAAAGACCTTAACTTTTTGCAATTAATTTTCAGGTAATACCCTAACGTATTACTAAATTACAATTAAGGCTACTGTTGTTTCTATACCGATTTATTGTAAACTTTAAGTATTGTGTAACTTTCAAAAAGAATGTTATAAGATTAGAACATTCTCACTTTCATTCTCTATAAGGTTATCATATAAATAAACTGTATTTTCCGTAAAAATACCCTTAAATTTGTTCCTATCATCTTTAGGGAATTCCCAGATTAAATTAAATAATTAATCCTTTTTAATAAAAATCCTCGAGTGAGTCTTATTATTAGATTAGAATTACTTGGTATTTAACAGATAAATTTATTATCTGTATTACCCTGCATTTGGTTGTTAGATTTAGTTTTTAAAGTTATTGCACCTATAATACCCGTAAGCAATATAGCCACTCCCCCGCCTGAAAAAACAATAGCTGTTGAAAAAATAGCTAATATGCCACTGATAGCTCCTAAAGATAATGTGTCACTAGTGTAGTTTAAAGAGGAAGAAATACTAAATACTTTACCTAATATATTTCTTGGTACTTGATTTTGAAGGATTACAACCCTAGCTAACCCCTCACTTGCTTGACCAATTCCTATTAAAATCGTTGCAACATAAATTATAGTTATTGAAGGATATATACCAATAGCTAAGAGTCCTGTTCCCCACAAAATAATGCCTGCATTAAAAACAATTAATTGACTAATTCTTTTTAATAAACCTAATAGAATTGAAGTGCCGAACGAAGTGGCTCCTAAAATACCAGTTATATAACCAAAAGTATCAATATCTTTCCCTAAGTAAGTTTCTAAATAAATAGGTAAACCTACCCTCCATAAACCAGTGTTAATCATTATACTTATTCCCTGGACAAGCATGATAAATAAAATATCCTTGTGCTTTTTTAAATAACCTATGGTTTGCTTTATATCATTTAAAGTACTCGGGGGCTTTTCTTCTAGATCAAAAAACTGCTTAGGTTTGTAGCTGATTAATAAATGAAAAATAGCTGCTATCAGAATCAAGATAAAAGCCAAACTGAACAAATGAATTTCTGTCGTAATCTTTAATACGATTCCTATCGATACCGGTACTAATATGGAAGCTCCCCGTTGAAGAGAATCTAAAAGTGCATTTCCTTCTTGAAGTTTAGATTTGGGCAATAACTCTGGTATAATTGCTCTGAAACAAGGTTCAGAAAAACAACTAAATAACGTTATCATTACTGTAATTGCCATTAATATAAAGTAATTAATCATATTAAGTTGGTATAATATAGGCAATGATATTAATAACACAGCAATCCCAATATCGCTAATAACAATAACTGTCTTTTTATTCCATCTATCAGCTTTCACTCCGCCATATATCCCAAAAAGTATAAAAGGCAACGTCTCAGCCATCACGACAAGAGAGAGCAGTAGTGGCGAATGATTTGTTAATTCCATCGTTAACCAAATCAGTTCAATACTAAATAATATTAGAGCACTGCGCTTGGAAAATCTTCCTATTAAAATATTAATGAAGTTTTTTTCTTTTAATATTTCTTTATAGGGCATATTCATTAATTAGCCCCCTTTTTGATAGCATTTGATAAATCTGTCCAATCTTCTTCTAAAACTAACTGTTCTGTAGCGCAATTTATTCGAACATAATCATAACCATTCACTTCCCGAGATCAATAAAAGCTTATGATTTTCTAAGGCATACCTAACAAAGTAATCAGAAGAACATTTTGCATCGTTAATATCAACCCAAAGAAAGAAACCACCTTCAAGTAATGTGACTTCAATTCCAGCCCTTCTTAATTTAATTTTTGCAATTTCTATATTCTTTAAAACTGCACTTTTCACCTCGTTTTAAGTATGGACACAAAAAGATAAAGCTAAATGCGTATACCGTCAAAGACGGTGGAGTTGAACCCCGCCCTTGTGAATTAAAAAGATCATAAATCAAAGGCATGATTCCACAAATTTATGTAAAATCATCAAAATCATCTTCTAGATTTATTTTAAGTATAAGTGCTATGCTATTTCTTTAAGGTTATTATTTAGGAAAGCTATTTATTTTTTTCCTTTTACAAAAAAATAAAAAAAACTAAGTTCGAAAACTAAAAAAGAAATCACCAGACTTCCCCAAATAGGATACGGAGAATCAATCGAATAGAATAGTATTAACGATAATACGAAAAAAAGTAATGTAATAATTATTATTTTTTTAAAATGACTTCTCATCCTCTCGATAATATGTTTAGAGCTCAGATTTAGTCGAAATTTCAATTGCTCCGGACAACCAGAAAGACCCTAAATCAATTTCCAGAATTAATTCTGCATTAAATGGTTGAGTAGCTACATTGCTTCCTCATCCACTCTGTTTTTTTCAACTTTTTCACCCTCCTTACCCCCAGGTGAGGAAGCCACAGCGTAGCTGCTTACTCTAGAATGTAGCCCTCAATACTTAGCTTGCAGTTTGTGGGTTCAGGGACCCGCCCAGCGAAAGCTTAGTGTTGTTCCGCCCATGGTATCCCATTTGCTGAGTTGGGTTCCCTTGAGGGATTTATTTAATCCAACCCACAATTGGACAAAACACCACGGGCGGATGGACAAGGTCAAGAGTGGCGGATAATACTAACTTTTTACCGATAATTAATACATTATCGGCTTATTTGTTATGCTTTTTTATATCTTAATATGAGAAAGTATTACTAATGTGCTAAGTACGCATTTTTTACCAATTTTTTTGATAGATTTCTTAGACTTGCCTATGGGACAATGGGATTGACAAGTTTTTCTCAGGAGATTTCTTTCCCTCCTTGCGGACACTTTTGTGTACTGCTGTTTTAGCTCTCTCCCCATGATCCATCATTGAATTTCTAACCGCTGGTTACACCTTTGACTTTAAAGGGGAAGTAGTATCCCGTTAATTGTCTTTCCAGTCGAATGAGTGCTGATGACGAAGTAGATCTAGATGGTTTCTATGGGCACCCAGGTCTGAGATAAGCTTGATTACTGCTTTACTTAGAGGTTATACTATGTGGCAAATGTTAGTTGATGCAGACGTAAGTTTAAAATTTCATCATGTACAATTCATGGCTGAGAATGGCACTTTGTGTTTCTAATGATCAAACTGAGGCAGATACCCTCATTAAAAAATGGTAGAAACATGCGAAAAGCACCAGCTAAACACAATAATAATAGAGATGGAAGCTACTTCAAATCTTGGTTGGCATCTTGCACATTATTTAAGAGAACAACTCCAAGGATATGAGCCTAATATCCAATCACATATCTACGTCTTAAATGCGAGGAATATCGCTCGTTTTAAAAAAGGGATATGATACCTTTGTGAAAATGATCGTATTAATCCCTGGGTTATCGCAGACCACCTACGTTTTGGACGACTATCTAACGAAATGAAAGAATCTTTTCATTACGAAGCCCTGCAGCGTTTAACAAGAACCCGTTTTCACTTGATGAAAAATATCACAAGGGATAAGACCCGTTTTCTAAATCAAGTATTTTTAAAGTTCAGTGGATTACATCAAGATAATCCATTTCCAATATATTTGGCGCAACTTGTATAGTTATCATCCAAGAGCTTGAACCTGAACAGGTTGCTTAAATGTCCATCGAGGGACTAATGGAGTTTATTCAGGAAAAAGTAAAAGTCGTTTTGAAAATCCTGAGAAATCGCAAAATACCTTCAAAAGATAGCGCTCAGTTCTTACCGTTTATATAAAGCGATGGCTAATCCCGTTAATATATCTTTATCCGTAACACTTAGTGTTTTTAATACATGAAATCTGAAGTGAAACGATTGGGATAAAGGTCTCGTTTGGAATCAGCCTCGATCTGGAGAGTTTGAGGCTGATGAACCGAAGCGCATGCTAACGGGAAACAAGTACCTTAGATATTATTTGGTTCAAGCAGCTGACAAAATTAGAAATCATGACTCAGAATATAGAGATTTTTACCAAAAGAAATATAGAAGTAACGAAACATCAACACAAACGAGCACTCGTCCTTGCCGCTAGAAAATTGGTACGGTTAGTGTATACGCTACCAAGCACTAATCAATTGTACACACCACCTGAAAGGAGGGATCAATAAATTCCTAACCAATACAAGTTATTAGGTGCAAATGTTAAAAATAGAGTGGATAATGGTCAACTGGCTATAAAAAATTGTTTGACAAATTACTTCTTTAAATTTTATCATATATACTAACTGTATTTACCGTAAAAAATTACTAATCTTATAAGTAGTGTTTTGAGAGGATCCCCTAAAACCCTCAATATCAAGCTATTTATAATATCCAGGAAAGTAACAACTTTTTATTGTTTGCAAAGTAAGTTTGAGCAGTAAAAGCAAACAAAAATCGCCATTTATTTTTGCTCATCCCCTTCCTCATTTAGATCTAACAAGTTTAAACGAAATGCTTCAACAACTGCTTCTTCTCTTTTTTTTACATTCAAGTTTTTGTATATCTTTGATAAATGATATTCTACCGATCTATCAGCAAGGAATAATTTTTTCGCTATTTCCTTATTACTTAACCCATCAGAAACATATTTTAAGATTGTTAAGTCTTTTTCTGTTAATCCGAGAGTATATGTATTCGTTCTTTTCTGCTTTTTATGTTTAAAAATGGATAAAGGTACAAACGTATATCCAGACAATACTGTATTTATTAATGTAATTAGCTCTGACTTTGTGGCAGTTTTACTAATCACTCCACTAATACCAACTTGTGTAAAGAGACTAAGGGACTTTTGATTGTGTAGACCAGTATATAAAATGATTTTTAAATCATTATTTCGTTTTAATAATTTTTTTGCTAATTCAATTCCTGATAAATCTGGCATATGTATGTCCACGATGTAAAGATCATATATAGTGTCCATATCTAAAACTTCTAAGGCACTTGCAACATAGTGAACACAAAATTTTTCTTCACCTTCAAGCATCTCTTTTGTTCCTTCCCCTACTAAATGATGATCATCCACAATTAAAATACTTATCAATGTATTCACCTCGGTATGGTAATATAAATTTTAACATTCTCCGGTATTTGCGTTTCAAATTCAATTTCTCCTCCGTTACTCTTGATTCTTTCCACCATTCCCTTTAACCCAATCTGATCTTTGTTACTTACTTCCTCAAAATGAAAGCCTTTTCCATCATCTAAGTAATCGATACATATTTGTTGATCTGACTCCCAAATCGTAACCGATACACGCTTCGCATCCGAATGTTTTATTGAGTTATTTAATAATTCTTCTATCACCCTGTAGATAGCTATCGGCTTTTCATAATCCACAAAGTGATCATCAGATATATCTACCTCATAAATTAATTGGAATTCACCTTTTTGTTTAAATTGTTCTAATAACTCTGCCAAAGAAAAAGCTAATCCATTGTTAGATAAATCATTTGGAAGAAGTTCCGAGCAAGTTTGTCGAGTCTTATCAATAATGTTCTTTAATCCATTCCTTATTTCTACTAACTCTGGATGATTGTTTTGCGCAAGCTCATCTAACTTTCGATAGATATATATTTGATCCTGTAAAATCGTATCATGAATGTCTCCCGCCAATTTTTTTCTTTCCGTTTCGGCAAAATGGAATAAAAAGCGCGAAAGTGAAGCCGAAGTTTTTTCTTTACTATTAGTAATTTGTTTTACATATTGCTCGTTCATTACAATATTTTCATAAGTAAGTCTAATATACGAACTAAACAAGATTAACCAAGACTTTTCATTAATCGTCAATGATCTATCGTTTTGTTTTTCAATCCATAAATATTTGGAAATAGCATTGTTTTTTGTTAAGAAAATCCCAAGAGATCTACCAATGTTAATGAACGTTTCTTCTTTATTATTTTCGATAGCTTGTTTTAATGACTTTTTGTTTACATCCGACTTTCCTACTAAATGTTTTAACTTAATTTGTTCTAGTGAGTCTTGATAATCAATAACCGTGATTGTTGTAGTATTAAAATGTATTCCTATTTCGTTTATAATGAAATTTTCTAAATCTTTTAAGGTCATGATCCTAGATAGTTCTTCCCCTATTCGTTCAATAAATTGAGCATTATTTGATTTATCATGAAATAAAAATCTACGAAAATAAAAGTCAAATCGTTCTTTTACCAATAGATAAAGAATATGAAATACATATATAATGACAAATGTTTGGAAAATGGTAAAAATATGAAAGGAAGAACTTAATAATACTAAAACAATGGATATAAATAATGAAGGAAATAATGCCATACCTCCATAATAAATGAACCGATTAAATACAAACGTAAGGTCTAATAATTTTTTTGTTAAAATTAAATAAGTATATCCAAAAGGGATAGCAAAAAATGCAATTGCTGCTACATAAGAATCTATCCATGGTTCACCGAATAACGATGGTAAAGCATGTAAAAAAATAAATGGTCCGAATGCACATGTTGGAATGAATAACATCCAGAGTAAAAAAGTTTTATGTTGTTGTGTATGTTTGTTTATTAATAATCGAGTTATTTTTAGTAAAGGTAGAGAAACATTTATAAGAAAATAAAAAATAAATAATGTTCTTATAAAATTTAATGTGGGGTTTAAATTTAAAAATTTAATATTTAATGATATGTTCACCTCTAAAAATATACTAACAATATACAGAGAAGGTAGCATAAATAAAGTAATTAGATTAAATTTCTCAAACTTTTTATTGTGTCTTTTTAAAACTCTTTTATTAAATAATGTCTCTATTATAAATCTTTGAAAATAATAGCCGGACAACTGAAAAGTATAAACAAATATAATGATTGAAGTTATATCCTCAAAACCTGATTCAGAAGAATAGAAAAATGCTGTTGAACCAGTTAATAAAAAAATAATAAGGTATTTACTGGATTTATTACCACTTTGTATGTATATAATATAAGTTAATAAACAACTTATTGCCGAAAACGAGAGTGGAAAATAAAGTTTGTCCCATAAAAATTCATAGTTTTGTTTTGTAATATGAACTATCATATAAACATGTATAAGCAGATATATAATTACAAACAGAATATAGTAGTTTTTCTTTTTCAACCGATTCCACTCCTTACGTTTAGGTAAATAAGTATTCTAAAAGAAAAGAGGTGATTATGATGATTATGAGTGCAGTAAATGAATTATTAGAAAAAGACAGTAGTCAACTTTCTCAAGTAAACGTTGATTCTTTTTCACTTGAAGAAATCTCTATTATTGAAGAAAGTATTAATCAAGATAAAGACGAAAATGTTAATTTTTCAGAAAAATATTTATGGCTGTAAAGAGTTGTTGTTTTAATCGATGACTTGTTTTTAAGTTATCAATACCAACTTTGAATTTGTTTAGAAATATTTTTATCACAATCGAACAGTAAAGCAGTGCATCACCGCTCATCAAATCCTGCTGAATTCTTTCTGCATCAAGATTTGATGAGCTATTTAAATAATAGTCTTTAATAGAATCATAGGCTTCATTTTTTGTATTTAAATAATAAATGATTGGCAAAGTCCTTTTTTTAGATAAAATATCATTTTTGATAAATCCATTTTTCATGTCTAAGACATCATTTCTTAATTGAAAAATGACCCCTAAATAATTAGCGTACTCTTTTATGCCTTTATTTATTTCATCATCCACTTTACCAGCACCTACTAAGCATGCAAGTCGTATCAATGATCCAGATTTCATATTACACATTTGAATATAATCATCTTCGCTTATGATTTCATTTTTCAAATCGATTTGTTGTCCATTTAATGACTGCAGCATAAGGTCTTTAATTTTTTGTTTGATCCACAGTGTCTCATTCACGCCTGCTATGCCATCCGTTTCTTGCAAACAAATGATTAACATTCCGACGACAATATTTAAATTAAATGCATCATCAACATTGCTCCACGGAACATCTTTTGCATCTCGATCTTGAATATCATCCAGTATATCGGATGCAAGTATAATTAATTCGACAATAGTCATCGCTTTCATTTTATGAATACTATTTTTATTTTCTCTAAAAATATCAAAATGAATTTCAGTTAATTTAGCAAAATTAATAGACTGATTAAACTTAAATTCTACATAACGTTTCGCATCAACTCTTAAACTATCTTCCATAAACCCTTTATCGATAAATTTACATGCTGTATCAATTAATCTCTCTCTAGGCATTCAAATCCCCCTTTCATTTTATATTAGCATAAATTTTAGTATAATCTCATTTTTTTACAATTTTATTATATTTATGTAAACCGTTTTTTTAAGGAATCTAGTAAATTAAAACGAATAGCAAGCAATGGTTGAATAGATATTCACAAATACCTTCCAATTACTTTATAATGGCGGTTTTTAACAAATTGTACTAGAAGTTTGATGCCCTAAATAATTCGCTCATGATTTGCCGATTTTTTTAGGAAACCTCTAAATTATTGCTTAGTAATTTCAGTGGTTTTTTACGGAAAATACGGTTGAAAATAATGGTATGATGTAATTAAGATTATTTGATAATTTTTTTGGTGATGGATCGGATAGGGAAAAATAATATGATATTGTTCAAAATATTATTAGTTGCCTCTTGTTCTTCTTTTGATCACTGTACGGGAATCAATGAATCTATCTTAAATATCACAAGTAATAAAAAATTATCTCGCGTAATTTCGATGCAAAAATGGTAGTTATGCAAAAATGGTAGTTATGCGAAAATGAAAATTCAAAATTAAAATACTCTACACCAACTCCAGAAGGGTTGGTGTATATAGATATCACTAGATACGTCTATGCGATTATGTATAACTGGGGGCAATCCCCATTGAACAAGAAAAAAGATTGCTTACAGAAGATGAATTGGAGGTTTAATAGGTGAGTGATTATTTTCGTGTGATAAAAGAACGACCGTAAGACCTGATAGAATATAATGATATTATAAAAAAATATAAATTTAATAAAAGTCCTTGAATAACATAACAATAGTATGTAGAATTATACATAATTGTTATATTATTCAAATTATTAATTGATGAGGGTGAAATGTTAGAAGAATCTTTTATTATGCTTATCGTTATGGTTATTTTACTTGGTAGTTCGGTCTCTTTTGGTAGTACAAGTTATGCTAGTGAAGCAAAAAACACTAACACTTTTATAGACATCGCTTATATTTATTAGATTTAGAAAATAATCAATATAAAATTGTTAATGAAGATAAAGGGAGTTACTAAGGTAAAGTTGCATTGGTGGGGAGCAGCTATTTAGTTGAGTAAAACCTTTGCTATAAATACATTAATAATTGATGTACCTATAACAGTAACTGGTCTTGTAAGTTTGATTAGGACTGCTACAACAAGTGTTACTGGTCCAGAAGTGTTACTCTGGTCCAGTAATTGCAGCTGTGGCGGGAACGGCTGTTTCTGCATATGTTGCACAATATGTTAGTTCTCCCATAGCCATAGGTGACAATTACAGGTAAATAAAGAACAATTCGTCCGCAGTAGGAGGTTATTTTCATCATGCAAAAAGGAACCTTTTATCCAGTATTGATAATAATATGTGCGATGATATATGCTGGTACCATTTCTTGGATGGTGACTTCATTTATACCAATTAGTAACTTTAGAACAGTTCTTTTGTTTATCTTACTTCTTTTTGGTACCTTAGTGATGGTTGGTCTGCTTAAAAAGGCTAAAGAAAGTTGAAAGATGAATTAATTGTGTTTGCAATATTACTTCGTGTAACATCAGCTCTTTATCTTGATAATAAGTATTCGCTGATTTTTACGGATTGTCTTTATTATTAAGTTTGATAGCTTTTATTTTAGCCGTTAAATATTTGAGGAATGGAAAACGTACAAATCATTAAGAGTCATATAAGTATTTGATGCTAGTATAGTTTCACGGGCATTCTTAGTTAAGTTATTAAAATCAATTTTACCAGGGTGTGCCCGATGAAACCTCAAAATAATAATAACTTCATCTCAGCCTCTAACACAATTACTTTCTATCCTACTCTTTCCTAAAACACCAGTTACAATGAAGTGATCAAATATGAGTGTGTCTGTATCTTTAAAAAAGGCAACGAAAAAAACTAATTTGATCGTGAGCAAAATGAATATGATAATAGTCCGTGTTTAAAAAGGATCGAGAAGTTCAAGGCGGCGTAGCTTTGAGGAACGGAGCGTATGCTTTTACATACGTGAGTACCGGAAAAGCCAATACAGGAATTCGATGTGTCATTTTTGTTGGACTTTTTGAACAACCTCTAAAAATATCAAAATGAACTTCAGTTAGTTTTAGCAAAATTGAATAGACTGATTAAACTTAAATGCTATATAATGTTTCGCATTAGCTTTCACACTTTCTTCCATAAACCAAACCCTTTATCGATAAATTTAATTGTCATGTTAAAACTATTACCTACTTCATTTATAAAGAGTTATCTGATTTGTAGTTTTTAAGGGATTTACCTAAATATTGTCTTTATACGTTTAGGGGATTTTTTTGCGGAAAATACAATTTAATAAAATGATATGATTTAATTAAGATGAATTTTTTTATGGGTTTAAAATTCCTTCTTTCGCTCTACAATTAGGGTTCAGCTGATGAGGAAGTGGTTTCGATGAATGATAAACTAAAGTTGAATTTAATAAAATACATAAATTCATTCCCAGTTATAGGCTTACTTTCTAGTTTACTCTCTTTTATTTTATTTTTTGGAATTATCGGTGTAAATGTATTGTTTAATGCCATTTATAGCATGGATGTTATTTTATGTAGCATTTAAATTAGTTTTAAAGAAATATAAAGATTAAAAATTGGTATGTATCCAGCCCTTAATTTTATTAAGAAGGAAGTTTTAATAAATACAAATTATTTATTATTGATCTTATTTACTAGCCCTTATGGTTTGCAATGTTTATACATTAGAAATATTAGTAATTGATAAAAAATAGCGATCCAAGGGGTCTAGGTGTTTTTGCTTCATCTTATGTTGCACGTCCACTTGTTATAGAAATAAACTGGGTAGGCCAAGTGTGCGAGGTTGGTAAAAATTGAGTCCATTAAAGCGGATATTGATAAGTTGTTTAATTGTAATAGGATTATTTTTCACAATTATTATATGGGTTAAACCAGGCGTGCTACAATCTTTTTTAGTTGGACTTACTATTTTTGTGGCTATTGTAATGACAAACTTTATCGCACAGAAAAGCGATCAAAAGAAAAAATAAAAAAGCGCTTGTCAAATGGGGATAAAGATCTTCTAAGTGTAGCCAATTCATAACCGTTGCTCAGTTTTGAGTATGACATACCTTCCCGCTTTTGGTTTTTTTATCCGAAAATCTAATCCTTTTATCAGAGTGTTCTCATTGAGAATGCTCCTTTTTTACTTTTCTAAAACTAGTAGTGGAGGAGTGCTTTCTACAGTGTTCATTGTGTACATAACTTTACGAATAGTACTACCATAAATGATCAAGTTGTTCCAGATGTTGAAAACTCCTAGTAAGAACACCAATAGCACCCAAATAGGTGGCCCATTGTTGTTTAAAAGTACCAAAACCTTTTAGGCTTCATTAACCAAAACAGAGGTGAGAATACTTGAATCAAAAAACAGATTATTTTCTACCAACCCTATTTATTATTTTGTTTGTAATAGTATTGATTAATAACCCCTTTGATAATGAACAAGTTAAACACGTTTCGTTTGTTCTATCTTTTATTGTTCTTTGTTTATTAACTTACGTTTTTTACAAGAAACGGATATATAACATAGTTTTTCTCTTCATTTTCCTCCTATTTATTTATCTATTTTTCTTTATTAAAATTTTGATCTAACTTTCCAGCTCTAAAAAAGGAAAAGTTTGTCTTCACGAAGTAAGACAAACTCTTCCATAATAATATTCTATACTATTTAATTAAATTGCACTTATCCATCACTCTATGAGTGGTTAGTTTCACGATCTTACATACCCACCAAATTTTTCACTTACCGCTTCAACAATTTCCTTAAATGATGCATCCACTTCTTCGTCCGTCAACGTTTTTTCTGGATCTTGATAATGAACATTGTATGCAATGGACTTTTCGTTATCAGCAATATTTTCACCAGTATAGACATCAAATGCTTCCACACGTTTTACAAGCGGTGTCCCGATCCGTTCGATCTCTGCTTTAATGTCGCCTGCAAGCACATTTTTATCAACAACAAATGCGATGTCACGTAAGATGGACGGATATTTTGGTACAGGTTCGTACGAAAGTTCATGTTCTGTCGTTTGTAAAATATATGCTAAATCGAGATCGAATACATATGTTTCCTTTAAGTCCTTTTCTTTTGCAAGGTTCGGATGAATTTGCCCAAGAAATCCAATTTTTTGATCATCAATGGAAATCGTTGCACATCTACCAGGATGCATCCCTTCAACTGTTGCTTGGTCAAATGTTACTTTTCGATTTAAATAACCGAATAATCCTTCGACAATTCCTTTTACAACATAGAAGTCCACTTGCTTTCGTTCTTGTTGCCATTGATGATCAAGCCATTTTCCAGTTATCGCACCCGCAAGACGAAGCTGTTCTTTTGGCTGTTTCGTAAGTGTTTCCTCTTCAGATAAAAAGACGGAACCAGCTTCATACAATGCAACATCAGCTTGCTTTCTAGCTACATTATAAGTGAGCCGATTTAGCAATTCAGGTAGTAAGCTTAAGCGTAAATATTGATGGTCTTCACTCATTGGTCTTGAAAGCTCTACTGGAATGAAATCTTTCGAGAGTTCAGGGCTAACGAATCTTGTCGCATCCTTTTGATTTAACAATGAATACGTAATTGCTTCGGATAAGCCGACACTTTGTAAATAGCCTTTCATTCGACGTTTTAACAATTGCTCGTCTGTAAGCCCACCTGGTTTGGATGCATTTGCTGGCAATGTATAAGGTAAATGATCATAGCCAAAAATGCGCGCTACTTCTTCTAACATATCTTCAAAAATAATAATATCACCACGACGTGTCGGGATATTTACAGTAAAATCCTCACCGTTTCGTTCAAATGTAAAGCGTAACTTACGTAAAATTTCTTCCATTTCTTCGATTGAAATGTCCGTACCAAGTCTTTTGTTTACATAGGATGCATTCATTGCAACCGTTTTTTCACCGCGATCTAACTGATCAAATTCAGCAACACCTTCGATTACTTTTCCACCTGCATATTGAACGAGTAATTCACATGCACGTAACCCAGCTTCTTTTACCCGATTAGGATCAACACCTTTTTCGAACCGGGAACTTGCTTCACTTCGGAGTCCTGTTTGTTTTACTGCTTTTCGGACTGTTTGCCCATCAAAATATGCTGCTTCAAGTAAAATCGTTTTCGTGTCGTCATTTACCTCTGTATTTGCTCCACCCATGACACCTGCAAGTGCGACACCTTTCTCACCGTTCGTGATGAGTAAATTTTCATCTGTTAATGTACGCGTTTGATCGTCTAATGTAACCATTTGTTCATCGTTGTTTGCACGTCTGACGAGAATTTCTTTTGAGTCGAGTAAATCATAATCAAATGCGTGTAGCGGCTGCCCATATTCAAGTAATACGTAGTTCGTAATATCCACGACATTATTAATTGGGCGAATGCCTGCCGCAAGTAAATAATTTTGCATCCATAATGGAGCCGGTCCTATCGTTACATCTTTAATGATGGACGCACCATAGTAAGGACATAAGTCAGGATCATCTACCGATACCTTCACATAGTCTGACACTTGCTCGTCTATTGCCTCTATGGTTGGTTTTGGTAACGAAATTTCTTCTCCTAATATTGCTGCTACTTCATAAGCAACGCCTAACATACTTAATGCATCCGCACGGTTCGGTGTTAAATCAAATTCAAGTACCGCATCATCTAGATTAAGCAGTTCATCAACCGACGCTCCAACTACAGCATCTTCTGGCAGCACAGCAATACCCTCTGCAAAAGCAGGTACAATAAATCTTTCTCCAACACTAAGCTCTTGTAAAGAACAAATCATTCCATTTGATTCAATTCCCCGCAGTTTTACTTTTTTAATTTTAAAATTGCCTGGTAACACTGCTCCAGGTTTTGCAACGACAACTTTTTGTCCTTGAGCGACATTCGGTGCGCCACAGATAATTTGTAACGTTTCTTCCCCTACGTCCACTTGACATAATTTTAATTTATCTGCATTAGGATGCTGTTCACATTCCTTCACATAACCAACAACGATATTTTCACTTTTTTCATTTACGATATATTCAATTCCGTCAACTTCGATCCCAGATTTCGTAATTTTCTCAGCAAGCTGTTCTGGTGTAAGCGATCCGAAATCAACGTATTTTTTTAACCAATTTAATGATACTAGCAAATTAGTCCCTCCTCTTAAAAATTCCTAAACTAATATAATTGTTTTCAGCGATACAGATCAGTCTTTCGTTTTGACAGTTGAAATTTTCGCACTTGCTCCGGATATTTACGCAGTTTGACTAAAATTCCAGCACTTATTCAAAATTTTCCGCAATGATACACGAAATTTCAGCACTTTTTCTAAAATTTACGCACTTTAATTAAATTATCCGCACTTTCCCTAGAATTTCCGCACTCTCTTGAAAGACTCAGCACTTGCTCAATAAATTTCAGCAATCCCCTTAAAATTCCAGTAATGAAACTTAATTTTCCTCAATCATGCATAAATTTTTCGCAAACAACCGAAATTCCACACAATAACAAATAAAAATTCCGCTAGGTGCCCGAAAATTTGCCGCGCTTCTAAAGCATCGTGTTACATAACGCATGAAGTTGTTTTACACTTTTTTACGGAAACTCTCCATTTCTTTGTTCATCCTACTTTTAAGCTTCATGAAACTGTTTCAAGAAGCGGATATCATTCGTATAAAAACGTCTAATATCATCAATTCCGTATTTTAACATCGCAATTCGGTCTGGTCCCATGCCAAATGCAAATCCTGTGTAAACATTTGGATCATAGCCGGCCATTTCTAGCACTTTTGGATGCACCATTCCAGCTCCTAAAATTTCAATCCAGCCTGTTTGCTTACAAACGGAACAACCTTTTCCACTACATACTTTACACGAAATATCCATTTCAACAGATGGTTCTGTGAATGGGAAAAAGCTCGGACGAAGACGAATTTCTCTGTCTTTTCCAAACATCTTTTTTGCAAATAGGTCGAGTGTCCCTTTTAAATCACTCATACGCACATTTTTATCGACGTATAATCCTTCAATTTGTGTGAACTGGTGACTATGTGTTGCATCATCACTATCACGACGGTACACCTTACCTGGACAAATCATCCGTACAGGCTCATTTCCATTAAGGGAGCGCATCGTCCGTGCTTGAACAGGTGATGTATGTGTACGCATTAGCAGTTCATTTGTTAGATAAAAGGAATCTTGCATATCTCTAGCTGGATGGCCTTGTGGTAAATTTAGCGCTTCAAAATTGAAGTAATCCGTTTCCACTTCTGGACCTTCTCGAACCTCATATCCTAAACCGATAAATAAATCTTCAATTTCTTCGATAATCGATGTTAAAATATGTGTTCCGCCAAAGTTCACTGGACGACCCGGAAGTGTGACATCAATCGTTTCTTTTTCCAATTGTTTTTCAAGTTCTGCTTGTTCTAACAATTCTTTTTTCTCATCGATTGCCTCTTGAATCGCTGCTCTTACCTTGTTCGCAAGTTCTCCAATTACCGGCCTTTCTTCTTTGGACAATTTACCCATCCCACGTAACACTTCAGTAATCGATCCTTTTCTTCCTAAATAAGCAACTTGCACTTCTTGTAAATCTTTTACGTTTTCTGTTTGACTTACTTTTTCTACCGCTTCTTTTTCTAATCTTTGTAACTGTTCTTGCATATTTAAAAACCTCCTTCATAATCATTCACTATTTGTTCTTTTTGGATGGTTCAGTTTTCGACTTACGTCATGCGTATGATTATTTAAAACAATAAAAAAAGCCCTCCCAAAAAAGGGACGAGGCTTGTTGTTCGCGGTACCACCCTTGTTGATGCAATAATGCATCCAACTTTTCATTTGATAATGGAAATCATTCCAGAACACGATTAAGTGTCAGCTCAAGTGAGTGAATCGTAACAGCTCGGTACAATAGAAATGCTTTCAATCTATGACATTTCTTCCCTTTCTTGCCCTTTGTTGCTCGTTACTTGGCTCTCTGTCAACGCCGTTTTTATATGAAACTACAAATAGTATATCCAAGCATTCATCATTATGCAACTATTTTCTCATTTTATACATTAATATGCCCGCTGCGACACTTACATTTAATGATTCTGCTTGACCGTAAATAGGAATTTTTACAATGTGATCAGCAGCTTGTAAAACCGCTTCTTCTATTCCTGCTCCTTCATTTCCGACAATGAGAGCCGTTTTTTCTTCGCCTTCTATATCATGATAATCAATAGCATCTTCTAGTGCGCTTGCCCATATTGTATACTCGTTATTTTTTAACTTTTTTATCGCTTCTAATATGTCATCCTGCTCAATTGGAATATGAAAAATCGAACCTTGTGACGCGCGAATTACTTTATCATTGTAATGATCAACTGTTCCGACTCCGAGCACAATTTTTGAAAAGCCTGCTGCATCGGCCGTGCGAATAATCGTTCCTAAATTTCCAGGGTCTTGAATCGCATCAACTAAAAGGACAAAATCATCTGCCTTTTGTTCTAATTTTTTCATTTTAACAACAGCGGCAATTCCTTGTGGTTTTTCTGTTTGTGTAACTTCTTTAAAAACTCGTTCATCAACATATGTAATTGTATATTGATTACTCCAATCTGGAACATCGACTCCTTCACGGACGATGATCGTATCTATTTCCCAACCACTTTTATATGCTTCTTCTATTAAGTGAAACCCTTCAATTAAAAAACATTTCATCTCTGTTCGGTATTTTTTTGTATGTAATTTACGCCAATTTTTCACTTGATTATTTTGAATCGATGTAATCACTTGCATCATTCCTCTAGCTTATTTATTTCTATCATACATATTCCAATGATGTCTGGTCAAACTAAATAAAAATAATGACGAAGGAGAGTAATTTGACATGGATTTGGATATAAGAAAAGCAATTTTACACAATATTAAAGAAAATTCGAGAGATCAACTAGAGGCAACAATTGTCGATGCAATTCAAGATGGGGAAGAAAAATTACTTCCCGGACTCGGGTTTTTATTTGAAATCATTTGGAAACAGTCTGATGAAGATGAAAAACTAGAAATGCTTGATGCACTTGAAAAAGGAGTAAAACAAGCTACAGTTTAAAGAAATATCATGAAAGAGGAAGCCAGTCTACTACATAAATATCAACCTTATTTGCTTCATTATTAAGGAATTTCCGCAACTAGCTTACCTCTTTTATCGTTCTTTAGTTTTTTGTTTAGAAAACTGACGTGGATGAATGCCACCGACACTTTTTCATCGTTTTCTCCTATGAGGGGAACGAGCCTGGACACAGCGTGACATTTCGACGCAGTTTCTCGTACGAAGGGAACGCGGAGGAACACTCACGTGACTTTTATGAATCGTTTGGTTCAATCATAAACGACCATTATTTTTAAAATTGCAACATTAGTCCTATTTCTTCTTGATTATTTTACTAATAAAAAGTATGATATAAAGAGAATTAAAATGGGGCGATCTAATGAATAATATGAATTATTATCTACCGAATACAATTCAATCAAACATTCAACCAAGTCAATTGATGCAAACAACGCAAGCACCGATGCAGCAGACGATGGATTTCAATCAATTATTATTAGCAAAAATTGAAATGGCAATGCAATTAAATAGTCAAATGGACAATTCCATGAATAGCATGTCCTCTTTTTTTCCTAATATGTTTCAGTTATTTAACCCTGACATGTCAAGTATGTGGAATAACCAATTTAGTTCTTATGGCACGCCAATGGAACAAGCTTTTTCGGCATATAATTCTACTCCTTATCCAATGCAAAATCCTGTGCATCCTGCTGTAAATCCTTATCAAGCGGTTGAAGGGGCGGGACTAAAGAAACAGCCGCCAACAAATGAATATAACCATTTAATCAGCCAAGCAGCCCAAAAATATAACGTCGATGAAAACTTAATTCATGCGATTATTAAAATGGAATCGAATTATAATCCAAATACGAAAAGCCATGCAGGAGCAGTTGGTTTGATGCAATTGATGCCTGTTACCGCTCGCGAAGTTGGTGTAACAGATCGCTGGGATAATGCGCAAAACATTGATGGTGGGACACACTACTTTAGTAAAATGCTCGCCCGTCATAATGGAAATGTGGAATTAGCACTTGCTTCCTATAATGCTGGTCCCGGTAACGTAAAAAAATACGGTGGAATTCCTCCTTTTAAAGAAACACAAAATTATGTGCGCAAAGTAATGGATTATTATGTAGGTTAAATTAATAATTAGACTAAAAAGGATTAGTGTTAAAAACATTAATCCTTTTTTCACTTTCGAAAAAATATCCTCATTCTTAAAGCAAAGTATTTTTAATTTATTAGTCGATAAATAACGTTATCATTTCGCTTATTAGCTATAAACTTGAACATCATTTAATGAACGTTAAAGGAACACGATAAATAATAAAATGAAACTCAATCCTACTAATAATGTTTCTGAAAAACGAATATTCCTTTTCATTCACCAGATGGTTTAAAATATCACAACAAGAAAAAGAACCCTTCCAATGAAACCGATAGTTAATAGGCATAGAGGACAAAACCAAATATGAAAACATGCCTATGAAATTAAACTTTTTGTATCATCTCCACCCTATTTCCAAATGGGTCTCTAAACTCAAAACGTTCGAAATGAGGTATTGGTACTGAATCTACTATTTTAATATGATTATTTTCAATGATCTTTCTCCAATAAGTTATGTCTCTCACTTGGTAAGCGATATGTGATTTCGTTTTTGTTCGATCAAATCCATCTTCTGTTCCAACGTGTACATCTTTATCGCCAACTTTTAACCAAAATCCTCCTCGATCTTTGAGTATTTCAGGTTTTTCAATTTCAGGTAATCCTAATACTCCACAATAAAATTGTTTCCCTTCCTCTTCCGCACCATTCGGAATCGTGATCTGAACATGATTCAAACCAATAATCATAATCTCCCTCCTTTATGATATGCCTGTATCCTTTAAACAGTAAATAATTGTAAACTTTATTATTTGCTCCAAAATGACTACCACTTTTAAATAAGGAACTATCCATTAAAGCAATGATAAAAAGATCATTATTTTTCCACACCATTACCAAAGAGGTTCTTACTCTTTAATTAGAAAGCAATTCCACTTTGGTTTGGACCTTACTCTTTTTGGGACAAGAATTTAATTTGGACTACGAAATGATCATTATAATTGTTCAACACTATTGATTTATTATGACCTTAAAGAAAAAAGAGTCTGTTTCTAGTTTCCTTCTGACTTTTCTCTTCTTTTCACCAAATAATAAGCATTAATCCAGGAGGAGATCGGAATAATGAGCGCAATCCCAATTCCTGCACTAAAGATCGTAATCATCTCCGCACTGAAAATTTTTGAATTGACAATTTGTCCAAAAGTGTAAGACAGATCCTTAAACCATATGAGTAACGCCAAGTATCCACCAATGAAGGCGAAAAAAAGTGTATTTGTATTGGAACCTAAAATATCTTTGCCAATCGTTAATCCAGATGTGAATAATTCCTTTCTACTTATGGACGGATGATGGCGGAAAATTTCTCGCATAGGAGATGTGATCGAAATAGCAACATCGGTGATAGCTCCAATCGTACTCATAATAATGACAGCTGCCCCAATTTTAACAAAATCAACTCCAAGATAAAGAGAGAATACGTTTAATTCATCTATTTCTTCCTCACCAAAACCTTGTATCATCGTTTTCTTGGTCACGATATAAATAAAAAAAATTAAAATCGTAATCGTAACTACAGTAGAAATAAAAGCTGTGACTGTTTTACTGTTCACTTTATTAATATAAAAAAGATTGATGCTACTTATTGCTGTACAAGCAAAAATTGTTATTATAATTGGATTACCATTTGGATCTGTCATAATAAATACAGTAAATAGAACTACTCCAAAGTTCAAGAACAAAGAGATAAAAGAACGTGCCCCTTTTTTTCCCCCTATTAGGACCATTAATAAAAATAATAAGACAGCTAGTAAAAATAGAACATTCATCATTTTTCCCTCATTCGATTAACGAAAAAAATAGAAGTATATAGGCCTATTGGAATGGTAATAACAATTCCGATACCACCAGCAAGTGCCCGAGCTAGTTCTAGTGAAAGATTGATAGATAGGGTAAATCCTAGCGGTGAATAATTTTTTAAGTACAAAATAAGCATTGGAATAGAACCACTTATATAGGCAAAAAACAGAATATTTGTCATCGTTCCCATAATATCTTTGCCAATGTCGAAACCTGATTTTTTTAAAGCTTTGACTGAGATATTTTTATTTTTTTGGTATAACTCGAACATCGCAGAAGATATGGATATGGCTACATCCATAACAGCTCCTAACGATCCGATAAATAGCCCTGCCAAGAACACTAGTTGATAAGGTCTAGTCAAAAATTGCATTTCCTCATAGTGAAGACCGTTTTCATCTGTGACCCACATAGCAAGATAAGTTATAAGTAGTGCAATAAATGTTCCTAAAAGTGTGGCAACGATAGCCGCATATGTTTTTCCATTAAAGCCATTCACAAGTAGTAATGAAAGAACGGTGAATAAAATGACCGTAATCCCACATAACCATAGTAAATTGATATTCGTGTTCACATATATGTCCAATGTATAGGACAATAAAATGATGTTGACTGCTAAACTGATACTTGCAAAGAGTCCTTGTTTTTTTCCGACAATAAGTAAAGTAAAGATGAAAATCCACCCGATTATTACAAGGTATTTATCACGTTTTAAGTCTGTTATGCTTCCGGTTAAATTCGTATTTTCTTTGCTATTTTTATCAAACACGATAAATACTTCATTTCCTACTTGATATGGGTAATCATAGGCTCCAGATGCTGAATATTCGTTCGTTAAGTGGATCAGCTGCCCTTTTTTATCGCCGTTTTTTATTTCAGCAACGATACGTTGAGTGAATAGCTGATCTTCATTATCATATGAATCGGTTATGTCAGTTACTTCTTCCATACTCGTTTGGGTAATTTTGGCTATTGGGCGTTCATAAAATGCATAGTTATGATAAACAAAAATAACGGAGGTGATAAAACAAAATGCGAAAATAATGAATAAAATAATATGTTTGTATGTCAGATTTTTAATCATCCTATTCAATCTAAATCCTCCCGTTATTTTGAGTTAAATTTTTGGAATCATCATTATTTTAAAGTTCATGGCTATTTTACCATAGTTAGAAAACGCTACAAACTAAAAATACACACGCTTTTTTAATCATATAAACGTGTGTATTGATAAAATTTGGATAAAGATACTGTATTATTGAGTCGGATATATTCCTTTCCATACGACATCTAAATAATGATCAAAGTCGGTATCTCCTTCTGTATTAATACATAGAACTCGGGAGTTTTCGTGTAATCCGATTTCTTCTCGAACTTCATTTTTCTCGTTTAGAGTATGAAGTAATCCGACTGCAACTGCTGCACCTGATTCACCCGAAGTAATTTTCGGATCTTGTCCGAGTGGATTCCCTAGTATCCTCATTCCAAGAGCCGCTACTTTATCATCAAGTGAAAAAGAGGCGTTCGCATATTGTGATAAAATACGAAATGCTCTAGTGTTTGGTGCTCCACAGCAAAGACCCGCCATAATCGAATCCATATGGCCAGTAACGATCTCCATTTCTCCAACCTTATTCGAAAAAGAACGATAATAACAATTTGCCAAATGTGGTTCAACAATTATGATTTTTGGGGGATTATCCCTGTAATATTGCGTAAAATATCCAGCTATTCCAGCAGCAAACGAACCGACACCAGCTTGTACGAATATATGTGTTGGGGGCTGTTCACTATTTCCCTCAAGCTCTTCGATCGCTTCGGCGGCAATTGTCGCATATCCTTGCATAATCCAAAGCGGGATTTTATCGTAACCCTCCCACGCAGTATCTTGCACCATTACCCAACCGTTTTTATCTGCTAACTCAGCGCACATTTTTACTGTATCATCATAATTTTTATCAGTAATAGCAGCATCGGCACCTTCATTCCGAATTGCATCTAAACGTGCTTGTGAGGAACCTTTCGGTAAATAAATAACTGAGTTTTGCCCTAGTTCACGAGCAGCCCATGCAACCCCTTTTCCGTGATTCCCGTCTGTTGCTGATATAAAAGTTAGTTGACCAATTTTATCACTTACTTCCTTTAATTGGGAAAAGGACAGCTGATCAATATTTTCTTCTAATTGCTCAGCTATGTACTTACCGATCGCATAAATACCACCTAGTACTTTAAATGCATTTAAGCCAAATCGATAAGCTTCATCTTTAATCTTCATATCCGCTACATTGAAATAGGATGCGAGTTGATCAAGTGAATGTAGTGGAGTCTTTTCATATGCCTCATGTGTTTGTTGAAAGTTCTTTACTTTTTTTATTTCTTCTTTATTAAAATAGATAAGTTCTTTTTCATTATAAGTCGGTGAATAGTGTTTATTTTTGACAAAAGCAATATCGTTTTTCAATACTTTTTCCAATATGCCCCTCCTAAAAAGTATATTTTTCTATCAAAAACATCGCTTATTTAATTAATATTAAACAAACGATGTTTCCTTCTTATGCTAAACGAACATTTTCTACTTTTTTTGCATCAAGTTTCTTAATCACTTCAACGATTAATGTAACCGCATGTTCAAAATCATCACGGTGTAACATAGCAGCATGTGAGTGAATGTAACGTGTCGCAATCGTGATCGATAATGCTGGTACCCCATCTGCTGTTAGATGGATTGCTCCTGAATCCGTACCGCCACCTGCCATTGATGAATATTGAAAAGGGATTTCCTTTTCTTCTGCTGTTTCAACGACCAAATCACGAGCACCTTTATGGGATATCATGGATGCATCATATAAAATAATTTGCGGTCCTTCTCCTAATTTACTGTCCGCTTCTTTATCCGAAACTCCTGGTGTGTCCCCAGCAATCCCAACATCTACTCCAAATGCGATATCCGGTTTAATTAAATGGGCAGAAGTTTTTGCACCACGAAGTCCTACCTCTTCTTGAATCGTTCCAACCCCATAGACAATATTTGGATGCTCTTCGTTTTGTAACTGTTTTAACACTTCAATCGCAATCGCACAGCCTATGCGGTTATCCCAAGCTTTTGAAAGAAGCATTTTTTCATTTTTCATTTGTGTAAATTCGAAATACGGAACAACAGAATCACCTGGACGTACACCAAATTTTTCTGCTTCTTCTTTACTAGAAGCACCAATATCGATAAACATATCCTTTATATCTACTGGCTTTTTTCGTTGTTCAGCCGATAAAATATGTGGTGGTTTAGAACCGATTACTCCAGTAAGATTTCCTTCCTTCGTCATAATGGTGACTCGTTGAGCGAGCATTACTTGGTTCCACCAGCCACCTATTGTTTGGAAATAAAGGAAGCCATCTTTATCAATTCTCGTGACCATAAAGCCAACTTCATCGAGATGTCCAGCGACCATAATTTTCGGTCCGTTTTCATCTCCTGATTTTTTGGCGATAAGACTACCTAAATGATCTGTATAAACTTCATCAGCATATGGTTTAATATACCTTTCCATTACATCGCGTGCTTCTTTTTCATGCCCTGAAATGGCATTCGCATCTGTTAAATCTTTCAGCATTGTTAACGTCGGATCCAAATTTGACATATGTATTGCCTCCTGATTTTTAATAACCTTTTTCTTGTCTTTCATAGTTTACTTCATTCTTTTTATGATATGCTTCCATGATATCTTTTTCCGCAAAACCTAAAAGTTTTGCTAAATGTAAATATTCACGAAACATATTAAGATAGTTTTCTTCTGTCTGGTGTTTATAAAAGTCCAGACATTTTTCAAATACATGATTAAATCCCATCGTTTCATTTAAATATGTAATCGAGAAATCAATTTGAGAAAATTTGTACCCTTTATGTAACCCAATCGATAAAAGAAAATGAATATTATCAACATATTCTTCTAAAATAGTCGTTTTACCTGATTTCTCTTTTGTACTCCAATATTTAAAACATCTCGTTTCGTTGGCAAGCTCACCAAGTTCAACAAGCAACGCAAGAAATCTTTCTTCAAACGTGTCTGTCTCTTGGAGTTGATGTTTATCTTCAATATAGTCATCTAGCTCTTTTTGCATCGAAAAAAGTGTGTCCCAATCCAAAGGAATTCCCCCTATCTTCTTATTATTGTAACATTATGTTCTACCTAATTTCTATTAATTTATTTGCTAAACGAGGAGATTAAGTAGGTTTTAGCTATTATTTGTAAAAAAATAAAGGGTACTGTTAGAGGTACAGGTAGGGGTTATTCGTAACCTTTTTTCAGAATTTCCGATTTTGAGAGTACGATTGGAGACTTTTCGTGATCGACTTTCCAGAATTTCCACTTTTAAGGGTAGATTAGAAACTTATTCGTTACTAAGATCGAAAAAATGCAGGAAAAAGGCACAATTTTTGTACAACATATAGAAAAAGCCAAATCTCAAGATTTGGCTTTTTTACTTATTTAATTGCAGCTTTTGCTTGGTTCACTAATTCTGTGAATGCTTTTTCATCGTTTACTGCAAGATCTGATAACATTTTACGGTTAATATCAATACCTGCAACTTTTAAACCGTGCATTAATTTGCTGTAAGAAATATCGTTTAGACGAGCTGCAGCATTAATACGTGCGATCCATAACTTGCGGAATTCACGTTTTCTTTGTCTACGGTCACGGTATGCATATTGACCTGATTTCATTATTTGTTGTTTCGCCGTTTTAAATAATTTATGTTTTGAACCATAATATCCTTTTGCTAGTTTTAATACACGTTTACGTCTTGCACGTGTAACTGTTCCACCCTTTACTCGTGGCATTGTCATTACCTCCTAAAATTACAAACCTATATGTTTTTCCGATTATATAAATAAAAATCCACACTAAAGTTTAAGCCAATTCATCTTAAAACTTCAGTAATTGATGTCTCCTATTACCTTATCTAGGTAACATTTGGTCGATACGGTTTAAATCGCCTTTTGACACCATAGAAGATTTACGTAGTTTACGTTTCTGTTTTTGTGATTTATTTGCAAATAAATGGCTTGTATACGCTTGTGAACGTTTTAAGTTTCCAGATGCAGTTCTTTTAAAACGTTTTTGCGATCCTTTATGTGTCTTCATTTTTGACATTCCATTTCCTCCTCAATTACAACTAACATTGCATTTCATTATTTTTCAGTGATTGGTGAAAGCATCATAAACATTTGACGGCCTTCCATTTTAGCCTTTGACTCCACTGAAGCAATATCTTTTACTTCGTCAGCAAGTCTATCCAACACTTCTTGTCCCAGTTCTTTGTGTGTAATTGCTCTCCCTCTAAAACGGACAGATGCTTTTACTTTATCACCATTTTCGATAAACTTACGAGCATTACGTAATTTTGTATTAAAATCATGATCACCAATACCAGGTGAAAAACGCACTTCTTTTACATTGATCACTCGTTGCTTTTTACGCGCTTCTTTTTCTTTCTTTTGTTGCTCATAACGATACTTACCGTAGTCCATAATACGACAAACTGGTGGTTTCGCTCCAGGAGCTACTAATACTAAATCAAGATTTCTCGTTTGCGCAATTTGTAATGCCTCATCACGAGATTTTACCCCGAGTTGATCACCATTTGCATCAATAAGACGTACTTCTCTTGCTCGAATCGTTTCATTAACATTCATTTCCTTGCTAATATCTAGCCACCTCCGAAATTTTTTTGATCACGAATGACAAGATGATGAGCATTTTCTATTAGTAAACTCGGCTTATCGCTAAAGAAAACACACCGACTGACGAGCCGATAGGCGACGACAAAGGTGATGTTGCACTTATGTGAATAAGTTAATTAACTTATTTACCAAGCCTTTAGACGAAAACCTTAGTTACACTTATGCAGTAGAAAAAGTTTTTACCTTCCCATCTGCCAAAATAAAAATGTGGGCACACGAATGCACCCACATGTCTCTCGATAATTTTTGAAAGATAACTAAACCAGCCAACTACAAATTTTGCGTTAGTCAGGTGAGAAGCGGGTGCTCCTACTTGTCGTTAGATCATTTATGAATTATTAAATTCAACTTATACAATATAACATGCTCCTTAATATATGTCAAATTTTCCATGTTTTTTCTAGCATTTTTATTATAGAAAAGTGATAGATCGTTTATTTATGCCCTATTTTACCCGCAATTTCTTTTTGAATAACGGTTAAAAATTCATCAAACGCTAACGATTCAGTCTGTTTCTGTCCATAACGGCGGACATTGACACCTTGCGATTCAATTTCTTTATCCCCGATCACTAAAGCAAATGGGATTTTTTTCGTTTGTGCCTCGCGAATTTTATAGCCGATTTTCTCATCACGAACATCCACTTCCACACGGATTCCTTCCCGTTTTAATTTATCTGCCACTTCATTTGCATAGTCGATATGAACATTCGGTGAAACAGGGATAACTTGTACTTGAACAGGTGCAAGCCATGTTGGAAACGCCCCTTTATATTCTTCAATTAAATAAGCGACAAATCGTTCCATCGTCGAAACGACCCCACGGTGAATAACGACAGGACGGTGATGTTTTCCGTCTTCTCCGATATAGGATAAGTCAAAACGTTCCGCGACTTGATAATCAAGTTGAACGGTTGATAGAGTCTCATCATGGCCGAGCGCTGTTTTTACTTGTACATCCAGTTTTGGCCCGTAAAAAGCTGCTTCTCCAATCGCTTCTACATATGGTAAATCAAGCTCATCCATCGTTTCTTTTAAGGCTGTTTGAGCTATCTCCCACATTTCATCATTATCAATATATTTTTCTTTATCTTCTGGGTCACGATAAGAAAGTCTAAAATAATAATCTTCAATACCGAAATCTTTGTACACTTCTCTAATTAATTCTACAACACGAACAAACTCATCTTTTATTTGATCTGGACGTGCAAATATATGTGCATCATTCAATGTCATTCCACGAACACGTTGAAGTCCCGCAAGTGCGCCTGACATTTCATAACGGTGCATCATACCAAGTTCGGCAATTCGAACAGGTAAATTTCGATAACTATATAAATTATTTTTATACACCATCATATGATGTGGACAGTTCATTGGACGTAAAAATAATTCTTCATTTTCCATTTTCATGGAAGGGAACATATCATCTTGGTAATGGTCATAATGGCCACTCGTTTTATATAGTTCTGCACTTCCAAGCACTGGAGTATATACATGGTCATATCCGAGCTTTTCTTCTAAATCAACGATATAGCGCTCGATAATTCGCCGGATTGTCGCACCATTTGGAAGCCAAATCGGGAGTCCTTGCCCTACCTTTTGTGAAACAGTAAACAGTTCTAATTCTTTTCCAAGTTTACGATGATCCCGCTCTTTTCTTTCTTCTAAAATGCGTAAATGATTTTTAAGCTCTGATTCTTTTTCAAAAACTGTCCCGTAAATTCGTTGCAACTGTTTATTTTTACTATCACCACGCCAATAAGCACCTGATATACTTAATAATTTAAATGCTTTAATTTTGCTCGTTGACGGAACATGAACTCCACGACAAAGATCAAAGAACTCACCCTGCTTATAAATAGAAATTGTATCCCCTTCTGGGATAGCTTCAAGTAATTCAAGCTTGAGATTGTCTCCAATTTCCTCAAACATTTCTTTCGCTTCTTCGCGGGATACTTCCATTCGAACAATATCTAAATTTTCATTAATGATTCGTTGCATTTCTTTTTCAATTTTTGGTAAATCTTCGGGTGTGATTGATTTTTCCATATCAACATCATAATAAAAACCTTCTTCAATGACAGGACCAACACCAAATTGTACATCTTTATAAAGACGTTTAATAGCTTGAGCCATCGTATGGGCTGTAGAATGGCGCATAATATCGATACCTTCATCATCTTTATACGTAATTATTTCCAATGCTCCGCCTTGATGAAGAGGTTGCTTTAAATCGATTACCTCTCCATCTAATTTAATGGCCAATGATTGTTTTCTTAACCCTGGAGAAATAGACTGTGCAATTTCTTCTCCTGTGATCCCTTCTTCAAAATCCTTCTCATTCCCATCTGGGAAAACAATTGTAATCATACTAGACACTCCTTTATATATGAATTAAAACTCTTTTTGCAAGAATGTTGTTGCGAAAACACTTTACACATCAAGAGGACGTCTAGTGCCTTCGACGTGAAGTCACAAATCCTCTCTGATGGGACAAAACGAAAGTACAATCCAAGAACGTGACGATTGTTATCGCTCTTGAGGAAGGTGACATAAGGGTCTCACTGACGCCTCCTCCATGACGGACTAAAGTTAAAGTGTCGACGTTAGTAAAAGGACGTGGACGTGTTTCTAGTCGATCAGCAGTCTACGGGTCTCGTGCCACAATGCACATTTCGTCATGTACTTTCTTCATTAATGCAACAATCTTTTCAAAAACAGTTCAAATTAAAAACACTCATCCCCTATACAAAAAGGGACGAGTGTTAACACGTGGTTCCACCCTCATTTTCGAAAGTAAATTACGCAAAACGCAACATACTAAACTGAATAATCAATTGTTCAGTAAAAAATGATTCGACTTCATTACTCCTTAACGCGGGGCTACGCTACAATATACTCTTATTTCCATTGCAGGGTTCAAAGGTGGTAATTATTTTCAGCCAATAGCAGAAGCTTTCAACCAATGACTTCTTTCTCTTTCTATTGCATCAAAGGATAGCGAGTCCTTATAAAAATAATCATGTCCTTATCATTACCATATATTTTAAAAAATTTTATAAAACAAATTATAACAGCAATTATGTATGATAGCAATTATTTTACATTTACATGAAAAGGAAATTGTTCTTTCGGGAAAAATTGCACTCTCTCTTGAAATAAATTAATTAATGTTAATGTTTTTGGTTCGGATGGATGATCACCATAAATATATATACTTTTTGGTAATAATGAAATAACAGGGGATAAGTTCATTTCGTTTTCATCTAATCCTAATAAATAAAGAGGTTCTTGATGCATTAACGTTCTTAATTCCAAAGACGAATATTGTTTTCCGTTCGCTTTATAAAAAGAAAAACATTCTCCTTGTACAATATAAAGTTCGTTTAACTTTGTTTTTCTTCTCGTAATATATTCCCTAGTCGATTGAATAAAGCTTTGATAATCTTCTTCCCGTTTCATCTCGTCAATGCCATATCCGACCGCCCGTTGCAAACTTTTTATAAGGGGCTTTAAATTAAAAGTAACTAATGAATCGAAATGTATAGGGTGACTAAGGTCTATATTGGCCATTAATAACTCAGTGATATATTCTTTTAATGATCGGTTATGCTCAAATAAAAACGTCTCATAATATTTTTCCGAAATGACCCAGTTTGTTAATTGACAGATTCGCTCAATCTCATCGGCATCAGTGTAATAATAGTTATCGTGAGCTATTTTTTTAATCATCCTATTCAGCCGAAAATAGATAAAAACATCGACTAAAGAGGAAATAATTTCACGTTCTGTTAATTCACGTTCCTCTAATAAAAGTTCATTGCCCCACTCCTTGTCTCTTTTCCATTGAATATAAATTTCATCTTTAATATGAAACAGCATTTCACAAAAATATATTAATTCCTCATCTAACCTAAAATAAATATTTTTCAAATGATACCACCCTCATCCTGTACTCCGTAATACATTATATGGACGAGGCTTGCAAAAAATGATTAGTAAAATATATTGAACCTAAATTACTGAAATGAATGGATCATGAGAATGGCTACACCTATAGGTAAAAGGACAAAGATCTATGAAAAAAATAAGTTAACTTTTATCTAAGCTCATCCTTAACAAAATTGACTTATCGTTAAAGAAAACACACCGATTGACGAGCCGGTAAGGCGGTGGCTAGGCGATGTTGCACTTATGTAAGTAAGCTAGCGGAGAGCTAGTTTTCTTGACGAAAAAAAACACACCGATTGACAAGCCGTTAATAAGAACTTAAATGTTACAATTATGCATCCAGAATGTTTTATTCCTTCTTATCCATCAAAAAAGGATATTCACTCGAATTCGGCGAATACCCATACCTTACCATTATTCATTTCTACGGTTTTTTCCTGCTACTTTTACTTCTTTACTAACTTGTTTAATTCGTTCCATGATCCGGCCAGCTTTTACTTTTTCCACTTCTCCTTTTGTCGAAGTAGCTAAAATATTTTCGAGTTGTTTCATCGTATAGTTAGAAGTGAAAAATACAGGCAGCTTCTCCATCATGCGATATTGTAAAATCGATCCAAGCACCTCATCTCGAAACCATGCCGATAAAGTTTCCGCACCAATATCATCCAACATCAGCACATCAGCTTGCTTAAATATATTAATCTTTTTTTGCACCGTATTATCTTGAATCGCTTCCCGAATTTCCCGAACAAATTCTGGCATATAAATAAGCATAGAAGAAATATTGTCTTCCTGTAGTTCATTTGCGATAGCGCCAAGTAAGTATGTTTTACCGACTCCAAAAGGGCCGGTAAAAAATAATCCTTTTTCAGGTAAACTGTTTTTAGCCGCCTCCAAAAAATCATCCGCTTCTTTTAATGCCAATGTCCGATGATAATCAGGATAAATATTACTCATACGAGCTTGCAAAATTTCTTTTGGCATATAAACACTTTGGATGAGCTTTTGTTTTTGTTCCATCTTCTCAAAACGCAAATGGTTTGTACATTTTTCATATGACAGATGGATCTCATTATTTACATATTGCAAAATTGGTGAATACCCTTGCAACATATTTTTACAAGCATTATAGCTTGTACAACGTTCACACTGAATAGACTGTGTAATGTACTCATACAGCTTGTTCAGTCGTTTTGTGATTTCTTGATCTGATATTTGTGGATGCTTTTCTAAAAAAAGCCTAATTTCAGGATGATTCAATATTTCCTTTTTCATCCCCTCTAGCCTTTGTTTAAAAGCATCGTTATCATTGATCCATCTTTGTAACGAAGACTGAATCGGCTTCATTTCGATCATTCCTTTGAAACATTAATTATTTTTTTGCGCATACTTTTGTAATAAGGCTATCATTTCCGCTTCTTCTTGTTCTTGCTCTTTCGTTAATACAACCTCTTCATTACTTCCTTCCTTGTTCTGCTCTTCTCTTTCTTTGAACCAGTCAGGAATAATTTCGTTCGATCTTTTCTTCTGAGAATAGCTTTTACGTGGCTTTGGCTTTGTCGCTTGTTCTGTCTGTTTTTTAGCAAATTCAACCGCTTCTTTTGCAGATTTCAACTGTGCTCGCGACCAATGACTAGCAATCTTTTCAAGATATGCTTTTGATAGTTTCATATCCGACTGTAACAAAACGTAATGGATCAGTACATTCATGACAGGAGCTGGTAAACCTTGACGAATCATAAGCTCACTAATCATTTTCATATCTTGCTCTGATGCATTATGTCCCGCAGATAAATCTTCTAGTAATTGTTTAGGAGAAATTGTTTCAAATATCTCGATAAGATTTTCTTCTCTCGTTAACGTTCTTTGTTGTTCAGGCTTTTGCACAGCTTGCTTCACGGACAATTTTACTTCAGCGACATTGTGTTTCGTTTGAAATAAATCGTGGCAGGCTGCTTTAAACTGCTCTACATCTAACTTATTTTCATCCGTTAATGCCCAAGTAAGAGCATTTTCTATTTCATACGCTTCCAGTTCGTATAAATGTACTAACTGTGTGATGATCATTTTGTTTTTTTCAGTTAATACTTTATCTACTGGAATCATTTTCCGCTTCAATGCTTGTTTAAGTGGTAAAAAGTCGATCTGTTCTACTGGAACTCCGATTGTTTTTTCTTTTGGAAACGGAGCTGGCGGACGATGGTTGTTTGTTGGTTGAAACGTCTGAAATACATCATTAAAAGAGACAGTAATATTTTGACCTGATAGTTGCTTTTCTCTTTTTGTGTAAAATTTCCTTAATGACGTAAACTTCGACTTGCCAATATGTCGATACAATAATTCTGATAGCATCGTATCCTGAAAGAACTGCTCAGGACTAAATGGAATTTGTAAAAGATATGTATAACAGACTCTTTCTTCTGTTTCCTCTTGAAATGTTTTTAACAATCCGATTCCTTCCAGCTTACATCTTGCTCCATAGATTCGATCTAGCGGTAAATTTAAATAATTCATTAATGTATGATGTGTTTGTATTTGAACCTCAGAATAAAAATCAATTTCGTGGATGAGTAGTTGATATAAACTAACAGCCTCTATTCCTAGTAACGGTTGATATAAATGCATTAATGATTGTAAGTAATCAGATGGTAGACTTTTTTCAAGTCTTACTTCATATCCGTCAACAGGTAAGATTTTTCCAAAATGTTGCATTCCTCTCACCCTTTCTATTTATGACTTTTTACTTTGGCTTTTTGATTGTTAGAAAACTTGACATACGTTAAAGAAAACACACCGATTGACGAGCCGATAGACGCCGGCAGAGGTGATGTTGCACGTATGTAAATAAGGTGGATGAACTTATTGACTAATTCTTTACTGCGAGAACAAAAGCTGCACTTACGATGTACAATGATAATTGCAACGAGTATGCAAGTCCCAGGACGTCGCGCTTTTAACAAGTGAGCGGTAAGAAAGGATTTATGCTTTCTTATCTGCTAAAATCTCTTTTAATTCGTCTAAAAAGACATTAATATTTTCAAATTGACGGTAAACAGAAGCAAACCGTACATACGCTACTTCATCAATTTCAGATAATCTTTCTAATACCATTTCCCCGATATGTTGACTATTAATCTCGGGTTTATCTGAATTACGTATTTCTTGCTCTACATCAAGAGCAATTTGTTCAATTTCTTCAATTGTAACTGGCCGCTTTTCGCAAGCTCTCATAAGTCCTCTAATTAGCTTATCACGATTAAATTCTTGTCTTGTCCCATCTTTTTTCACAATAATTAACGGCGTCTCTTCTTTTCGCTCAAACGTTCTAAAACGAAATCCACATCGTTCACATTCTCGTCGTCTTCGAATAGCATCTCCGTCTTCAAAAGGTCTTGAATCGAGAACACGTGAATTTTTATGGTAACATTTTGGACAGTTCATTTACTTTCAACCCCATTCATCTTTCGAAACCAATTAACGTCCATTCTATATTCTTATAGTTTATCATGTTTTAGACGATTTCCATAATGATTGAAAAGGATGGGTATTTTGTCCAACGTTTATCTATGAAAAATTAGTCATTGTTGTAGAAGATAATATGACAATGAACTTGATCTTACAAAGAAAAAAGGGATTTAGCCTTTGGAGGAACCTTTTACCTTTTAGGATAAAGGACATATATACGTGAAAAACTCATCATAAAACTGTATTCAAACAAGAAAAAGTTGTCCTATGAAAGACAACTTTTTTGGACGACAATTTATGAAATTTTAACCTTATTTTTCAATTCTATTTGTTCAATTGATTTTCCGACAAATTTCGCCAAATCAACAACCCTTGCGGAATAACCCCACTCATTATCATACCAAGCTAAAATTTTAATTTTCTTATCTTCCATTACAATAGTAGAAAGCCCATCAATAATTGCCGAATAATCTGTTGTAGCATAATCGATCGATACAAGTGGTTCATCACTATATTGAACAATACCGCTCATCTTCCCATTTGCCGCTTCCTTAAAAACATTGTTTACTTCTTCAACCGTTACTTCTTTTTCCACATCAACAACTAAGTCAACTAATGAAACATTTGGCGTCGGTACACGTAATGCCATCCCGTGTAGTTTTCCGTTTAAATGTGGTAATACTTCACCTAATGCTTTTGCTGCACCGGTTGAAGTTGGAATGATTGATTGACCACATGCACGTGCTCGACGTAAATCTTTATGCGGGTTGTCCAAGCTTTGTTGATCTGACGTATATGCATGAACAGTCGTCATTAATCCATTAATAATCGAATAGTTTTCATCTAATACTTTTACTACCGGGGCTAAACAGTTTGTCGTACAAGATGCATTTGAAACGACATGATCTGTTTCTGGATCATACGTGTCTTCATTTACTCCAAGAACAATTGTATTATCAACGTTCGTTCCAGGAGCTGTTATAATCACTTTTTTTGCTCCAGCTTGTAAGTGACGACTTGCTCCTTCTTTTGAATTAAATTTTCCAGTTGCTTCAATTACGATATCAATATCATTTTCTAACCATGGTAATCTTTCCGGCTCACGAGAGTTTACATGTAAAATTTTTTGTCCATTTATTTCAAAGCCGTCTTCTAAAATGTTAATATCACATTCAAAAATGCCATGGACACTATCATACTTAATCAAATGTGCTAATGTTTCCTCAGGATAACTTGCATTAATTGCTACGACATCAATATTTTCATCTAAAATAGCTTGACGAAATACCATTCGTCCAATTCTTCCAAATCCATTAATGGCAATTCGAGTTTTGCTCATGTATAGTCCTCCCAATATGTGCTACACTGATTCAATATATTTCATAATTAGTATAACACATTTAACGGAAAATGTGCTATCAAATGTGTATAATTTCGTAATTTATTTTATCCTTTTTCCATATTTACTATTCCATCTTCCATTTATTGAGATGGAATAAAAAAGGAGCAAACCTTTTTTCAAGTTCACTCATTGTATGTCAATATGTTTACTCCTATCATCTTTATATTTTCGATAAAAATCAATCATCGGGTGTAAAGTCTCTTGGAGATCAGGGCAGTCAATATTTGCTTCTTTCAAATCCGCTTGCGCTTGAGAGGAATCATAGGATGAGTGAATCGTAAAATAATCCATTGCTTCTTCTTCTACTTTTAGCCATTTTCTAATTGGTGAAAAGGATAACCATAATTTCACAAAGGATACGGGAATCGTTCCTTTCGGGGTTCTTCCAATATAAAGTTCAGCAATCATTTTTTGTAATTCGTCTGTATTGTATGGATTAGGGTCTGTTAAATGATACGTTTTTCCTTCACCAATTGGATTCATTGCTAAAAAACTTGTCGCTTTTAAAACATAATCACTAGAAACAAAATTACCTTCGGGTGGTTTCTTTGCTTTCATATACGGTAACATTGGCAAATGTTTTAATTTATCGTAAAAATGTAACATAAAATAAAGCCCATCAAACTTAATCGTTTCACCTGTTTTAGAATGGCCCTTTACAATCCCTGGTCGAATAATTGTAGTTGGCACATATGGTTTACGTTTTTCCACTAGTACTTCTGCTTCAAACTTTGTTTGTTCATAATGGTTACGGAATGTTTGCCCTTTTTCAAGTTCATGCTCATATATGCGGCCCTCACGTTTCCCGGAAACATATGCCGTACTAAAGTAAATGTATCGCTCTAAATGAGGGAGTGATTGTACCCAGTCGTTTACACATTTTGTACCATGAACGTTTACTAGTTGGGCGATTTTTTTAGGCACTGCGAGATCATAAATAGCAGCTAGATGAAAAACATGTGTCACGTTATTTTGCAACTTTTTTTGATTAAGTTCATCAATCGCTAAGCTTTCCTTCGTTATATCACCGACAATTAATGTGAAAAAGTCTTTTGGAAGAGCTGCTTTTTTCACATAATAGTTTATTTCCGTTTGTGCCTTCCCTTTTTCATTTGCTAAAACGAGTAAATAAATATGTGAAATGGAATGACGATGATCTTGAATTAACTGTCTGATTAAATATGATGCTAAAAAACCTGGATAACCTGTTAAAAATAATGTTTTTTTCATGTATCTAAGTCCTTTCACATCTTTTTAGAATTTTCTAATATTTTGTGCTGAACAAGAACAACCATGTCATGTAAACGATATGACCGAAATTCTTGCCATTTGAGTATTCTTTACTTAAACATATGCAAAGTTCCATCCAACGTGAGGTTTCAGAAATAACATCAGCAAAATCACTACTTACATAAAAATTTCACTCATGACCCTTTAACTCCCCAGGTTAATAAAATGTCCTTCAATTGTTGATATGATTGCTCTTCTGTTCCATTATTGTCAATGACAGCATCTGCCTTTTTTGCTTTTTCAGCGACCGGAATTTGGGCATCTATTCTCCGCTTCGCTTCTTCTTTTGTACTATCATCTCGCTCCATAATCCGTTTAAGTTGTACACCAGGATCAACTGCAACAACGATAACTTTGTCAACAAAATGTGTAAGTCCACTTTCATATAAAAGAGGAATATCTAAAACGACACTTTTTTCTCCCTGTTCTATATAGCGGTCTCTTTGTCTGATCATTTCTTTTCTAATTGCGGGATGGATAATTTCATTTAATTTTTTTCGTTTATGCTCGTCATTAAAAACAATTTCACCTAATGCCTTTCTATCAAGTGTCCTATCCCTATCATCTTGCAAAATTTGTTCACCAAATGCAGCAACAATCTTTTTATATGCCTCTTCTTCCGGCTCTACAACTTCACGGGCAATTACATCTGCATCGACAACTGGAATACTCCATTCACGAAACTTCTTGGCAATTGTACTTTTTCCAGTACCAATACTTCCAGTGAGTCCAATAATTAGCGCCATATGTCAATCTCCTTTTTTGTTAAGCTCACCTGCTATTTAAAACAGCCCCGAATACACTTTCGCTTCCCGATAGCAGTCGGCGGGTAAACCTCCGACGCAAAATGTTTATTGCACTAAACTGAGGTATCAGAAGTCTAGAACGTACCAATGTTGGCACAAAAGCTCTTCAATGCGACTGAGCAGACACATGGACATGACGTTTATCATTGACCTCGGAGTTCGAGTCTTCAACGGCTATAAAGGTTTCCGACGCACCTAAACGTGCTCGTGCAATCTTTACAGTGGACGAGTGAAAGCGTAGTCCAAGTTTGTAGTGTATTTAGTCAGCGTGTATTCGGTTTAGTCAGTGCATCTAATAAAGTTTTTAACTGTCTTGAAATCCTCTCTTACGGTGCCGAATCTACAAAGATTGGCATTTGGGGCATATATGGGTTCCACGACCAGCAACTTTCAATTTAATAATTTCAACACCACATACTTTACATTGTTTATTTTGTTGACCGTAAACAAATAATTCTTGCTGGAACATCCCCATTTCGCCTGCTCCATCCACATAAGACCGAATCGTCGTTCCACCTTGTTTTACTGCTTTTTCTAATACAAGATGCGCATTTTTCCATATTGTTTTTACTTCATTTTCGGTTAACTTATTTGCACGCTTTTCTGGATGAACGTTCGATAAAAACAATACTTCATCCACATAAATGTTTCCAAGTCCTGCAATAATCGACTGATCAAGCAATGTCGCTTTAATATTTCGTGTTGTTTTCATTACTTTATCCAAAACATAGTCTTTTGTATATTCCTTTTGAAATGGATCGGGTCCTAATTGATTCAATGGTTTTGTATTTAATTCTGATCCAGTTGGAAAAACATGCATCGTACCAAATTTACGAACATCATGATAACGAAGCTCTGATCCATCGGTAAAATGGAAAATGACGTGTGTATGTTTTGCCACAGGTTCACTCATTGGTACGACCCGGTATTTTCCTTCCATGCGTAAATGGGAAACAAGCACATGATCAGTTAAATAAAATAATAAAAATTTACCCCGTCGGTCGACTTTTCGGATCGTTTCATTCTTCAAAATAGTTTTGAAATGTTCCACATCATCTGGCTGCTTAATTATTTTCGGCCAATGGACAGTTATATTTTCAATTGTTTTATTGATAACCAAGTTTTCTAATGTTTTTCGAATTGTTTCTACTTCTGGTAACTCTGGCATTTCAGTTTAACCTTCTTTCTAATTCGCATCAAACCAGCTTTTCCCGTATGAATAATCTACCATTAATGGTACGTTCAGTTGGACTGTCTTTTCCATCACTTCTGGTACTATTTTTGCTAATACGTCCATTTCTTCTTTTGGCGCTTCCAAAATAAGCTCATCATGTACTTGCATTAGCATACGTGCTTGTAATTTTTCTTCTTTCAACCGTTGATCTAAATCAATCATCGCTTTCTTTATTATATCTGCTGCACTTCCTTGTATTGGTGTATTCATAGCTGTTCTTTCGGCAAAACTTCTTTGATTAAAATTACTGCTCGTAATTTCAGGTAAATATCGTCTTCGTTTCATAATCGTAGAAACGTATCCATTATGTTTTGCCTCTTGTACGATATCTTCCATATACTGTTTAACATCAGGGTAAATGGCAAAATATTTATCAATAAATTGTTTTGCTTCTTTACGTGTAATTTGTAAACTTTGGGACAAACCATAATCACTTATCCCATATACAATTCCAAAATTAACCGCTTTTGCTTGGCGTCGCATATTACTGTTAACTTCCGATTCTTCTACATGAAAAACGTCCATCGCTGTTTGGGTATGGATGTCTTTATTTTCTTGAAATGCCTCCATTAATTTTTTATCGCCCGAAATATGAGCAAGAACGCGTAATTCAATTTGCGAATAATCCGCTGCAAACATTAGCCAATCTTTTTGGGAAGAAGTGAAAGCTTGTCTAATTTTTCGGCCTTCTTCCAATCTAATCGGTATATTTTGTAAGTTCGGTTCTGTTGAACTAAGTCTTCCTGTTTGTGTTAATGCTTGGTTAAAGCGAGTATGAATCTTATGTGTATCTTTATGGACGACTTTAAGCAATCCTTCGACATATGTTGATTGTAGCTTTTTTAATTGACGGTACAATAATAGTTTCGGAATGATTTCATGTTCTGGTTGTAATCTTTCTAGTACATCGGCTGCCGTAGAATAACCTGTTTTTGTCTTTTTGATCACTGGTAATTTTAGTTTTTCAAATAAAATTACCGATAGTTGTTTCGGTGAGTTTGTATTAAATTTTTCCCCAGCAAGTTCATGTATTTCCGCTTCTATCGTATCTAAACGTTCCGTTAATTCTACACCCATCTCCTTTAAACGTTCGACATCGACTTGAACACCGACATGTTCGATGTCAGCAAGGATTAAAGCTAATGGTAATTCTAGTTCTTTAAACAGTTCCATTTGTTCATTTTTCTTTAATTCATCTATAAACCGATCCTTTAAAGTGTAAATAATATTCGTTTTTCGGGCGATATGTTCACTTAAAACGGAAAATGCTGGGACAGCAAGTTTTGCCCCTTTCCCGTATACTTCCTCGTCTAAATAAACATCTTTTTCTCCCAGACGACGGCCAATAGCTGTAATTTCTTCATTATTATCTGCCGGATTAAGTAAGTATGCAGCGAGTTGCAAGTCAAATGAAATTCCTTTTAGATGGACTCCACGATTTAATAAAGCAACTTTCATTGCTTTTGCATCAAAGACAAATTTTTTCTTTGTCTCATCTTCAAGCCATTGGATAAATACATCTGATTGGAATGCTTTTTCTGTTTCTATGACAAAACAACCTTTTTCACCAACAATACTAACTGCTTCTATCTTTGCTTCATGATAGTTTTCCGTCACCATCTCTAAATGAAGAGCTTCTTCACCTGTAAAAAGGTCTGTTGAAAGCTCGTCAATGATGTCATAATGAAACGGCTCCAGTTCCATTTGCGGTGCTTCCTCAGCTTCACCATGTAATCGATCTAGCAATGTTCTAAATCCAAGTTCTGAAAACAATGAATAAATATCTTGATATTCATACCCTTCAAAATTTAGATCTTCTAGTGAAATCGTTATTGGTGATTCTATATTAATCGTCGCTAAATCCCTGCTCATCCATGCATCTTCTTTATATGTTTCTAATTTTTCTTTTAATTTTTTCGCTGTTATTTCATCAATATGATCGTATAAATTTTCAAGTGTCCTATATTGTTTCAGTAGTTTTGTTGCTGTTTTAACCCCAACTCCGGGAACTCCAGGAATATTATCTGAACTATCTCCCATCAATGCTTTTAAATCGATAATTTGTTCTGGAGTTAATTCCATTTTTTCGAGTAAACTTTCAGGTGTATACGATTCTACTTCACTAACGCCTTTTTTCGTTACATCTACTGTTACATTTTCCGAAACGAGCTGAAGTAAATCTTGATCTCCAGAAATAACTTTTACATCCCACTTTTCTTTATTGCTCATATTAGCAAGCGTGCCAATAATGTCATCTGCTTCATACATATCTAATTCATAGTGTGGAATATGAAAGGCTTTAAGTAGTTCTCTCGTGAGAGGAAATTGTTCAGATAGTTCAGGTGGTGTCTTTTGTCTACCGCCTTTATACTCTTTAAATGTGGAATGTCTGAAAGTAGTTTTACCCGCATCAAAGGCTACGAGCATATGTGTTGGTTTTTCTTCTTCTAAAATGTTTAACAAAATATTTGTAAATCCATAAACAGCATTTGTATAGACTCCTTTATCATTATGCAGTAAAGGGAGTGCATAAAAAGCTCGGAACAATAAACTATTTCCATCAATTAGTACTAATTTTTTTGACATAAAATTGCCTCCTAAAATACAACCTCGTACACTTTATTATAGATTAAACCACAACAATGATAAAGTAAACACACCGATTGACGAGCCGTTTGGCGACGGCAGAGATGATGTTGCACTTATGTAAGCAAAACAGCGGGTAGCTGGTTTTATGACGAAAGTAAACACGATTCACGAGACAAAAGGCAAAGTTAGAGGTGATGTTTCATTTACAACGCACCAAGACGTGTTAGTGCAATGTTTTTATTACAACGGGCAAGCATGCTACACGTTTCCCAAGTAGCTGTGTTAGGGGGAATTAATTAGATTGGTTTTAGGTATATTGTGAGTGGGAGTATTTAGATAGTGGGTGTAGGAGTTTTGGGAACTGCGGAAAATTTTGAAAAAGCACGGGAATTTCGTGTGTCAATGCGGAAAAACCCCCATATCGAGGGGGTATTAATTTTGATCTTTTGGAATATAGACTGCGAAGGTGGTTCCTTTCCCTAATTCACTTTCCACCTCAATTTCACCTTTATGGACTTCCACAATATGCTTTACAATGGCAAGTCCTAGTCCAGTACCACCTGTATCGCGACTTCTATCTTTATCTACTCGATAGAACCGTTCAAAAATACGTGGTAATGCTTCTTTTCCAATGCCAATCCCAGTATCTTTCACTATAAAGCATACTTTATCTTCAAATTCTTTAATCTTTACCGATACTAATCCTTTTTCAGGTGTATAACTAATAGCATTCGTTAATAAGTTTAAAAGAATTTGTTTCATTTTATCCTCATCAGCTTCAAATTTTAATTCTTCCTCAGCATCAACTTGAACTTCTATTTGTTTTTGATCTGCATGTTGTTGAACGAGCGGTAAAATTTCATCTAACATTAGCCCGACGTGAACGGTAGATACGTTTATCGTCGACTCGTCTTTTTCCAATTTAGATAAAATGAGTAAATCGTCAATAAGTAATTGGATTCGTTTACTTTCGTCGAAAATAATATTTAAAAACTGACTACGTGCTTCTGGATCTTCGGCTGCGCCATCCAATAATGTTTCTGCAAACCCTCTAATGGATGTGATAGGAGTTTTTAATTCATGTGAAACGTTTGCAACAAAGTCTTTACGCATTACTTCTACATTTTTAAATTCCGTTATGTCATAAATTACTAGTACAGCTCCTTTTAACATATTTCGTTCATTAAAAATAGGGGCTCCGACAATTTCTAAGTAAACTCTTTCCCCACCTTCTTTTATCGAAAAAAGATGTTTTACATGTTTTTCATACAAAAATGTCTCTTGAACGGTATGATGAATTTGTTCATTTCCTAATACATCATAGTATAAATAACCAATGTAATCTTGTGGGGTTCTCCCAAACATTGAAATGAATTTTCGATTTACGACATGAATATACCCTTTTTCGTCTATTAAAACTAGTCCACTTTCTGAATTTTCTATGACAGTAGACAACTGTTCTGCTTGAATTTGTTCTTGAATCGTTAATTCACTTAAATTTCTTGCAAGTGAATTTATTTTTGTACTCAATTGTCCGATTGATCCGTTCATTCGGTGGTGAATTCTTGCGTGGTAATTCCCTTGTAATAATTTATCCATCGTTTCGGACGCTTTATCAATCGGCTTCACATATTTATCAAAAAAGTAAAATAACGCTAATACTAAGGTGATATACTCGATTACTAGCACGGCTAAAAGCACATAAAAGTTAGAAACAAATTGGAATAAAATCGCACCAGATAAGGCTAGTACGAATAAAATTAAGAATGAATAACCTATTAATTTTTTAGATAGCAGTTTTTTCATGTAGGCTCCTCCATTTTGTATCCGAAGCCTCGTACAGTCTTAATATAGACTGGATTTTTAGTATCCGATTCTATTTTATCCCGTAAGTGACTAACTTGTACATCAACAATTCGCGTATCTCCAACAAAGTCATATTCCCATACCGAATTTAACAATTGTTCTCTTGATAAAATTTGTCCCTTATGTTTAGCTAAATAAACGAGTAACTCAAATTCTTTTCTCGTTAATTCAAGCAATTCTCCTTTGAAATACGCTTCAAACCTTTCAGGATGCACTTCAAGATCCCCAACTTTTAACTCAGGTGTTTCATAATCTGTGCTTCTATCTGTACGCCTTAAAATAGCATTAATTCTAGCGATTAATTCTTTTGGACTAAATGGTTTCGTTAAGTAATCATCAGCCCCCATCTCAAGTCCATATATTTTATCATATTCGTCATCTTTTGCTGTTAACATTAGGATTGGGATATAGTCATTATTTTGCCGTATTGTTTTGCATACCTCCATCCCATCCATCTTTGGTAACATTAAATCTAATACAATTAAGTCAAACTTGTTCTTCTGCGTCTTTTCGATTGCTTCTTCCCCATTATAAGCAACCTCTGTCATAAAGCCTGCCTTTTCAAGATTATATTTTATTAATGTTACAATAGATGGTTCGTCTTCTACAATTAATATTGATCGCTCCAATATATACCCTCTTTTCTAAGATATCGGTATCTTCCTTTCTATTCTACAATGAACTATGACAAAAGTGAAAAAATTTAAAAAGAATTAATGAAAAATTTACAATCATCATGTATAAATGGAGAATATACTATACGGTGGAGAAGATTGGATAGTTTTATGGAGGACTGGGGAATTGATCGCTGTTTTGTTATAGAACCGAAAATATTTGCGATCCCTTACCCTTAACGTTTCGAGGTTTTTCTAAGTTTTGGCTGGAGGCAAATTTTTGTTGCTTCATTATATATTTTAAATGATGTTCACTTATGAACGAATTAATTATACGCTACTATCATAGTGGGGTCCTATGGTTAACATGGTATGATCTTGGGCGATTATTTAGCGATTATTCATGATTATATGGCTCATCTTGACAATTATATGGTGATTATCCATGGTTATATGGCTCATCTTGGCGATTATATGGCGATTCTTCATGATTATATGGCGCATCTTTGCGATTATATGGCGATTCTGGTCTTCTGTCAAAAAAATAGACAATAATACTCCATGGGTTGGCGTATTGTTTTCTTCCGCGCTCCGTATTCACTTCGCTTGGAGCCCTCCGCATAAGGAATAGGTCAAAAACCGACCAATTCCTTACGCAGATGTAACTTGGTCTTGTATGGCGTTTTCTTTATGCGCCATTTTATACGCCAATTCATACTCTATTGGTGTGGCGTATCCAAGAGTCGAGTGCATTCTTTTCCTGTTATAAAACTCAATATAAAACTGTACAGCTGCAATAGCTTGAGACTTTGTGTGAAATACCCATTTATGTAGATACTCCTTTTTCAATGAAGCAAAGAATGATTCAATACATGCATTATCATAAGGATTTGCTTTTCTACTCATGCTAATAGTGGCACCAGCCTCCTTGAGTGTTTCAATATATTTGTTCGAACAATATTGTGATCCTCTATCTGAATGATGGATCCATCCTTCCTTAGGATTACGTACGGCAAGGGCTCTTTTTAAAGCTCGTAATGGTAATCGATAGTCCATTGAATCATCAATCGCATAACTAATAACCCTTTTTGAACAAAGATCAAGAATAGGATTTAAATATAAGAAGCCTTCACCCGTATGAATATAGGTAATATCTGTTGCCCATACTCGGTTGGGTACTTCTGGGTTAAAGTCTCGATTTAACTTATTTTCATACACAAGTTTTTCATGATTAGAATCTGTTGTATGGATATGTTTTTTCGGAGGAATTGCGTACAATCCCATCTCTTTCATGCGGTTTGCCACCTTTTTTTCTGATACTACCAACCTATCTACTTCCCTAAGTTTCCTATGAATACGTGGACTTCCGTATGACTCTAAATTGTCGTAAAAATGAAATGTAATCCTTTCGTCTATGATACGATTCTGTTTCTCTCTTTCCGTTTCTTTTCGATCTAGCCGTTTTACATAAGCATAATAACCAGACCTAGACACACCAATCACTTCGCACATCTTCTTAATGGTGTATTCATCCTTATGCGCATGAATAAATGAAAATTTTACCCCTTCGCTTGAGTGAAGATGTGCATCGCCTTTTTTAATATTTCATTCTCCTCTTGGAGATCAAGTTTCGCTTGTAATTCTGCTTCATATAGCTCTTTATACTCGGAGGCAGTTAATAACTTATTCTGTGTAGCTTTTTCGGATTCTTGTAGTTGTTTACGATAGCTTGCTACCCATTTTTGAAGCGTATCATAAGGAATCTTAAGTTCTTTACTTACATCTACAATTCTTCGCCCATCTTGAACAATTAACTTGGAAACATACTCACGAAACTCCCCAGGATAGGATCGTTTTTTTCCCATTATAAACACGTCCTTGTTGTTGTTATTTTTATTTAAACATTACGCCAAGACCCGTGTCCACTTTTTATACTACATTCAATTCTTCACAGTTATATGGCGCATCTTGGCGGTTATATGGCGATTATTCATGATTATATGGCGCATCTTGACGATTATGTGGCGATTATCCACGCGAATATGGCGATCCCCCTCGCAACGATGTACCCTTTTAACAAAGTATATGGCAGTTTCATGGGATATGGCCGAAGTATGCTGATCGCGACACAAATACTCCATTTTTCGTGTTTGATTAACTTCTATCAAAAAAATCTCTTTCCCGTCATCAAAACGGAAAAGAGATTTTTTTTGTATTTTCAATTTAAGATAATACTTCCATTACACTTTTAACAGATTCGACTGATTTATTTAAGGCCGTTTTTTCGTCTTCTGTTAACTCTAATTCAATGATCTGTTCAATCCCTTTACCGCCTAACACTACCGGTACCCCGAGATATAGATTAGAATATCCATACTCTCCTTCTAAGCAAGCAATTGCAGGTAGTACACGACGTTGATCTTTTAAAATCGCCTCTGCCATTTCAGTTAATGCAGCAGCTGGAGCATAGTAGGCACTACCGTTTCCGAGAAGTTCAACGATCTCTCCGCCGCCTTTTCGAGTACGCTCAACGATTGCGTCTAATCGCTCTTTTGAAATTAGAGTTTCTAATGGAATTCCACCAGCATAAGAATATCGGATTAATGGAACCATATCGTCTCCATGGCCACCTAATACGAAGCCTGTAATATCTTTTACAGACAAATTAAGTTCTTGGGCGACGAATGTACGGAATCTTGCAGTGTCTAATACACCTGATTGACCAATTACACGCTCTTTTGGAAAACCAGTTTCTTTAAAAATGGTGTATGTCATGGCATCTACAGGATTAGATAGAACTAGAATGAATGTATCAGGTGCATGCTTTAGAATTTCTTGTGCAACTGATTTCATAATTCCTGCATTTGTATTTACTAAGTCATCACGGCTCATTCCAGGACGACGAGCAATACCTGCAGTAACGATGACTAAATCAGAATCTTTGATATCTTCGTAATTAGAAGTTCCAATGATATTTGCATCGAAACCTTGTACAGGGCTTGCTTCAAGCATGTCTAATGCTTTTCCTTTAGTTGGCTTCTCCATATTTGGAATGTCAACCAACACGACATCGCCTAGTTCTTTTTGAGCAACCATTAGAGCTGTTGTTGCACCAGTGAAACCAGATCCTATGACTGAAATTTTTCTCCGTTTAATACCCATTGAAAATCCCCATTTCTTTTTTTAGTTCATGTTCTTAATCAGTTCATCAGCGAATTCAGAACATTTAACTTCTGTTGCACCTTCCATTAAGCGTGCAAAGTCATATGTTACTACTTTAGATGAAATTGTTTTGTCCATCGAACTAGTAATTAAATCTGCAGCTTCTTTCCACCCTAGATGTTCTAACATTAACACTCCAGATAAAATAACAGAAGATGGGTTTACTTTATCAAGTCCTGCATATTTTGGAGCTGTACCATGAGTTGCTTCAAAAATAGCGTGACCAGTATTGTAATTAATATTTGCCCCTGGTGCGATTCCTATTCCACCAACTTGTGCAGCTAATGCATCAGAAATGTAGTCACCATTTAAGTTCATTGTTACAACAACGTCGAACTCATTTGGACGAGTTAAAATTTGTTGTAAGAAAATATCGGCAATCGCATCTTTAATAATGATTTTACCAGCTTTTTCAGCTTCATCTTGTGCTTTATTTGCAGCGTCTTTACCGTCTTTTTCAACGATACGATCATACTCTGCCCATGTAAACACTTTGTCACCAAATTCGTCTTCAGCAACTTCGTATCCCCAGTTCTTAAAAGCACCTTCTGTAAATTTCATAATGTTTCCTTTATGGACTAATGTAACGCTTTTACGTCCTTCTTCAATTGCATATTGAATACTTGCACGAACGAGACGTTTTGTTCCTTCTTCTGATACTGGTTTAATCCCAATTCCAGAAGTTTCTGGGAAGCGAATATTTTTAACACCCATTTCCTTTTGTAAAAAGTCAATGACTTTTTTCACTTCTGGAGTTCCTTTTTCCCACTCGATTCCAGCATAAATATCTTCAGTATTTTCACGGAAAATAACCATATCAACATCTTCAGGATGCTTAACAGGTGAAGGAACACCTTCAAAATAACGTACTGGACGTAAGCAGTTAAATAGGTCTAACTCTTGACGAAGCGCTACGTTTAAAGAACGGAATCCACCACCAATTGGTGTTGTTAAAGGTCCTTTGATTGCAATTTTATATTCATCAATTAAATCTAACGTTTCTTGTGGTAGCCACTCACCAGTTTTATTAAATGCCTTTTCACCAGCATATACTTCTTTCCAAGCTATTTCCTTTTTCCCATCATATGCTTTTTCTACTGCAGCATCTAATACACGACTTGCAGCAGCCCATATATCAGGACCAGTTCCATCACCTTCAATAAATGGAATTACCGGGTTATCAGGTACTCGTAATGTTCCATTTTCTACAACAATTTTTTCAGTCATAATAAAACCTCCTAATTGTATTGGCACAAACTTTTGCAGGATCGAATTACGATTTATCTTTCCGGATAATAAATGAACGTAAAAACCGATACATCTTAATACTAAAAAGTTTGTAATAAGTATTTTTTCTCTCTAAATGAATCACACTAAAGAAAACCCGCTAATGCAAGCCGTTGGGCGCTAACAGAAGCGTAGTTGCTCTTATGCAAGTAAGACAGTGGTTGACACCAGCTTACATTGCGAAATTTGGTTGATTGCTAAGCCGTCAGACGAGAACAGAAGCACAAGCTCCACTATGTAGATAGTAAAGTTTTTCTTTTCCTTTACCAAAATAATAGCCGGGAATTCCGGCTATTATTTCTGACAGCCAGTTTCCTGACCTACTATTAATTACGTTCATTCATTGGAACAAATTCACGTAAATTTGGTCCAGTATATTTTGCACGTGGTCGAATTAAACGGTTATTGTCATACTGTTCTAAAATATGTGCTAACCATCCAGACATTCGGCTAACTGCAAAAATCGGTGTAAATAAATCATGATCTATCCCTAAACTATGATATACAGAAGCGGAATAAAAATCAACATTTGCGGGTAAACCTTTATTTTCCTTAATATATTTTTCAATTTCAACGGACATTTTGTACCATTTCTCTTGTCCTGTTAGTTTTGTTAATTCTTCTGACATCTTTTGTAAATGCTTTGCACGCGGATCTCCTGAACGATACACGCGGTGACCCATCCCCATAATTAACTCTTTATTTGCTAGCTTTTCTTTAATATAAGGAATAGCATTTTCTTCTTCACCAATTTCAAGTAACATTGCCATTACTTGTTCGTTTGCTCCGCCGTGTAAAGGCCCTTTTAATGCACCAATTGCGGCTGTAATTCCAGAATAAACGTCTGATAATGTCGCGACACATACACGTGCTGTAAACGTGGAAGCATTTAATTCGTGGTCTGCATGAAGTACTAACGCTTTATCAATTGCTTCTATTTCAATTGGTTCGCCTTCTCTTCCGTTTAACATATAAATAAAGTTTTCAGCGAAACCTAGATCTTTTTTAGGCTTAACAGGATCTTTCCCTTGGCGAATTCTTGAGAAAGCAGTTACAATCGTAGAAACTTTTGCTTGTAGGCGAATCGCTTTTCGACGGTTCGCTTCTTTTTCCATGACATCCGCTTCTTCAACATATACACCTAATAATGAAATTGCCGTACGCAATGCTGCCATTGGATGAACCTTCGATACATCATATGAGCGTAAATGATCAATTACCGCATCAGGTACTTCCATTTCATTTGCTAGTTCTTGGCGAATCTCATCTAACTGCTCTTGATTAGGAAGTTCACGATTCCATAGTAAATAAACCACTTCTTCAAAAGTAGCGTTTTCAGCTAAATCATCAATCGTATAGCCTACATATGCTAACTTGTCATCAATGATAGAACAGATTGATGATTCCGTTGCGATAATTCCTTCAAGTCCTTTTGTCGCTGTCATAACTAATCTCTCCTTTTAAAATATTCCTCAATAATTGAATGAATTGTGTCTCTTTATTATTTTTTCTTTACAAATATTATAAAGGATTTTAGCCCTAAAGTGAATTGAAAGCTATTACATCTTAACGGTTTTGCCCTTATTTTGATTTATTAAAATATTTGTTGAATGAGGAAATAAGACCGTTAAGACGATATTATGAGCACGTAAAGTCTATAAATTAACTATTGAACATATAGTAAAAAAAGAGGTTTAATTTTAATAAAAAGTGATGAATGTAAAGAGGTTATTTGATGAATAATACATTATATTTCCAAATTGTACGGGCATTTTTGGTTCTGCTTATTCTTTTATGTATTTATTTCTTTTTAAAATATTTATTCCTTTATATCTATCCTTTTTTCATTGCAGTTCTTATTGCTTTTGTCTTACATCCACTCGTGACGTTATTTGAGCTGAAATGGAGGATGAATCGGGGAATCGCCACTTTTTTTGTGATGAGCAGTTTTTTCACTCTCTTTATTACTATTTGTTTTTTCTCCATGAAACAATTGCTGCATGAATCTACTAATCTTGTACAGACATTACCAGAACATGTTCATCGCATTCATCAAGTTTTGTCTAATATTGGACAAACATTCATCATTCCTTATTATGAAAAAATTACATCTACTTTTCCTTTTTTACCTCGTTTTGAGGAATGGAAGGTAGATAATTATTTGCATCTTTTAATAGATGAACTCGGTTCCTCAAGCTCCATTTTTGTGAAAAACATCGTTTTAACAACATCCAATATACTTGCTTCTTTATCTTATATTGGAACAATCCTACTCTTTATTTTAATAGCTTCTTTCATCATGACGAAAGATTTGGAAGAAGTGAAAGGTTGGTATAAAAAAATAGTGCCAATAAAAATAACGAAGCAACTCGGCAATATAATGAACCATTTAAAACGGTCTGTTTTTGGTTTTATTAAAGCACAAATTATTATTACGTTTATTTCTAGTATAATTGTATTTATCGGATTATTTATTTTTCAAATAGATCATATTTTTACTATTACGTTGACCATCTTTTTTGTGGATTTTATTCCTTATGTCGGAATCGGATTTATTTTTATCCCGTGGATCGTTTATACCTTTATCACTTCAGATTATGTATTAACCATTCAACTAGCTACACTCTATATCATTATCATTATTATCCGCCAATTGATTGAGCCGCGAATTCTCGCCTCTAGTATTGGCATTCATCCACTTATTGCCATCATCATTTTATTTATCGGGATTCAAAGTTTAGGTATTGTAGGAATATTTATGACACCGATTATTTTAATTCTTATTAGTGCGATTTATCACGCTGGTATTGTTCATTATGTATGGTATTTCGTTAAAAATGGATGAAACCGGGACAAAAGTGTTTTCACCAAAGAAAAACTCGAACAATGGTAGCTGGGTATAACCCGCCCAAAAAGACAGGTTGTCTTAATGACCAAAAGGCATGTTTTCCATACTTTTGTATCACTCACCCAATAGGATGAAAGAAAAAGTCAACATTCCATGTTTGTGTGGAATCCGAATTCACGAAGACTCCTGGGATTGCGCTAAATGCTCGTCCCATCGTAAATATTTGCGGGAAAAGCAACAGCCGAAAATCGATTTCAAACGTTTTGAATAAAACGTTTGAAATTAGTTGAGGCGTTGCCCGCGGAAAGCGAAGTGGGGTCGGATGGAACACATGTACACAAACTTTGGGGACTTTTTCAGCAGCCTCCCTTTCCTCTCGCAGGAGTCTACGTATATTTCCTTCGCTAAGGTGATACATTATTCGTTTTTATACTTGATAGTCTTCATCGCCTGTCGCCCTCGGCAAGCCGGGGCGGAGGGCACGCCCCGGGCTAGTTGGGGTATTAAAATACCCCAACTAGCCCGGCCTCCTGAACTTACTTACCATCTACGAAAAGGAATTTTCCCGTTAGCAATTCGTTTCATGATTAAAAAGCCTAGAAACGTTTTAAACGGTTTTCGGGTCATAGGTAATACAAGTAAAAAGCCTAGTAAATCGGTGATAAATCCTGGTGTTAGTAAAAATATCCCACCAGCGATGATACAGATTCCATCTAAAATTTGCTCTCTTGGAACTTCCCTGTTATGGATAGCAAATTGAGCACGCCTCCACGTTTCTAAACCTTGCTTTCTCACTAATGCGACTCCAACCATTCCTGTAAAAATAATTAATAAAGCGACAGGTAAGGCCCCAATTTTACTACCTGTCCAGATAAAAATGGCGATCTCAGTTGCTGGTACAAGAATAAAAATGAGTATTAGCCAATACATTAAATCAACCTTTCTGTTTTACATGTAGGAATACAGGAGGTGAGAAACTCTTTCATCAACGATTATAATACACTTGCATGGCCTTGATGAATATTTCCTGTACCACCATCGATCGTAATATTTTCCCCATCTTTTACTGTTTCAAATAAATTATGAACACCAACAATGACTGGAATTCCGAGATTAAGTCCAACGACTGCTGCATGAGATGTTAACCCACCTTCTTCTGTAACAATGCCACTCGCCTTTTTAATTGCTGGCATCATGTCTTTATCTGTTGCAGTGGTTACTAATATATTTCCTTCTTGCATTTTTTCGATAGCTTCTTTGGCATCATTCGTCACTACTGCTTTTCCATATGCGTAATGTCTCCCAATTCCTTGCCCTGTTGCAATAACATTACCAATCACATGGACTTTCATTAAATTGGTTGTTCCACTCACACCAACAGGAACACCTGCTGTAATAATCACTTTGGAGCCACGAGAAAATAGATTTGTTTCAAGCCCTTTGTTTACAGCTGTATCCAATAATTCGTCTGTCGTATATACTTGATCACTTAGAACTGGGTAAACTCCCCAAACTAACGATAATCGGCGATACACATTTTGGGAAAAAGTGACAGCTATAATTGGAGCTTTTGGTCGGTATTTAGAAATCATGCGTGCAGAATGTCCTGACTGTGTCGGTGTAATGATGGCACTAACACCTAAATTGGCTGCTGTATGTGTGACAGATTGACTAATTGCATCCGTAATAGTCATCGAAACCGATCTTGTCCGATTTTTAAGTAACAATTCATGATCAAGAGCTGTTTCTGTTTTATGGGCAATAACGTTCATCATTTTTACTGACTCAACTGGAAATTCGCCAGCAGCGGTTTCACCCGATAACATAATGGCATCTGTACCATCAAGAATAGCGTTAGCAACGTCGGAAGCTTCTGCTCGAGTTGGACGCGGATCCCATTGCATCGAATCAAGCATCTGTGTCGCTGTAATAACCGGTTTTCCGTCAAGATTACATTTATGTATCAATTCTTTCTGTACGAGCGGAACTTCTTCTGCAGGAATTTCCACCCCAAGATCCCCTCTTGCGATCATAATGCCATAGCTTGCTTCTAATATTTTATCAAAATGGTCGACACCTTCCCGATTCTCTATTTTAGCAATAATTTGAATGTGAGAAGCGTCGTTTTCTTCTAACAATTTTTTAATTGTTAATACATCCGTATGTTCACGGACAAATGACGCGGCAATAAAATCTACATTCTGTTCAATTCCAAATAAAATATCTTCCTTGTCTTTTTCCGTTAATGAAGGTAAATTAACGTGTACGTTCGGAATATTAACACCTTTTTTATTTTTAATTTTTCCACTATTAATTACTCTTGTTTTTATTTCTTCTTGCTCATGATCAATAGCCACTACTTCTAATTCAATTAATCCATCATCTAAAGAAATGCGTGTCCCAATTTCAACATCATCAATTAATCCTTTATATGTGACGGAAAAACGTTCAGCAGTTCCTTCGATTTCCTTCATACAAATATAAACGACATCCCCACGATTTAGCATCGCTTCTCCGCCTTTAAACGTTTTCGTGCGAATTTCAGGCCCTTGTGTGTCTAATAAGATGGAGACTGTTTTATTCATTTTCTTTGCTGCTTCTCTAATATTTTCAATTCGTTGTTTATGTTCCTCATAATCACCATGGGAAAAGTTTAATCTCGCTACATCCATACCGTTTGAGATTAATTGTTCAAGTATATCAACCGATTCTGATGCAGGTCCAATCGTACAAACAATTTTAGTTTTTCTCATTTACATTCTCCTATTCATATCCTAGATAATTTAAACTTATTTTACGTGTTCCATACAAATTTATTTATGCTAACATACCTTATACCTTTTTAATGCATGTTAAAACTTGATCTTATAAGGGTTGTTCAAAAAGTCCAGTAAAAATTACACGTCGTATTCCTTTGGTAGTAAAGAGGCTGGCAAATACCAAGTTTTCTAATTGGCTAGTTTGTTTAGCTACTCTCGTATTAAAATGCCGTAGGGGATCTTCCGTTAAATTCGCCCACGTCCTGGTCGGCTAAAAGCGGCGGTCACGTCCTGGGACTGCGCTTACTCGTCCCATCGAAAAGCGTTTGTGACCAACGCCCGACACTAGCACGTCCTGTGCGTCGTGGGCAACACGGAAGTCATTACATCCGTGAAAGTCTGTTGCTCCATGCTACGCCGCCTCAAGCTGTGACGCACAATGTTTTCGGTGGGACGAGCGTTTAGCGGAGTCCTAGGACGCCGACGATCTTAGCCGAACTCGATCCTATTTGAACATGTACTTATATAGATAGTTCCTTTGATAATCCATACATTTCTTCATTGATCTCATGGTTCCTAGATAAAACATCTGAAATATCTTGGGCTAGTAATTCGTTATTTTTTAAACCAACTATTTTCCCATCCTCACCAGCAATAAGTAAATCGACAGCCTTTGCCCCTAGCCTACTTGCTAACACGCGATCTGCTGCAGTTGGCGATCCACCACGTTGAATATGGCCTAATACAGTAACCCGAGTCTCAAATGTAGTTTCTTCTTGAATTTTTCTCCCATACTGAAAACCTTCACCTACCCCTTCGGCAAGAATAATGATACTATGCTTTTTCCCACGTTCATGCCCTCGTTTTAATCGCATAACGACATCAGCAAAATCATGTTTCTTTTCAGGAATAATAATGCTTTCTGCACCACCTGCTAGCCCTGCATAAAGCGCAAGATCTCCAGCATCTCTCCCCATCACCTCAATGACATACGTTCTTTCATGTGAAGTAGCTGTATCTCTAATTTTATCTATTGCTTCAATCACTGTATTTAATGCTGTGTCAAAGCCGATTGTTTGATCTATCCCGGCGATATCATTATCGATCGTAGCGGGAACCCCAATACTCGGTACTCCTCGCTGAGATAAGGCTCTTGCTCCTTTAATACTCCCATCCCCACCAATGACAACTAACCCATCAATTTCGTGTTTCTTCAATTGTTCCATCGCTCGTTGTTGACCGGCTTCTGTTATAAACTCTTCACTTCTAGCAGAATACAGAGATGTTCCTCCTCGATGAATAATGTCACCTACAGAGCCAACTTCCATCTTTTTAATCGTTCCATCAATTAATCCTTGAAACCCATAATATATTCCGTACATTTCAATTTCATGAAAAATTGCCTTTCTAACGACAGCTCGAATAGCTGCATTCATTCCAGGGGCATCTCCCCCACTCGTTAGTACACCTATTCTTTTCATACGATCACCTCAATTAATCATCATTATTCGTACTTTCATTGCCAATGACTCACTCTATTTATTATTTTCATGTAAATTAACATATGCTACTTCGTTGTAACTGTAAATAAATGCTATGTTATAGTGTTAATCGTATCATACTAATTGCATAAAATGAGGAAGAGGTTGACGAATGTCAACCTCTACAAAGAGTAAAATCCTATTCAGCTTCACTAATTTCTCCGATTTTTTTAAATTTTTGCCATCTGTTTTCTAGTAATTGTTCGGAAGACAAAGAAGATAAAGAATCGATTGATTGCTTTAGAACTTTGTCAATATTTTTTGCTTGTTGTTCCACATCACGATGTGCGCCACCTTTAGGTTCGGGAATAATTTCATCAATAATGTCAAACTCTTTCAAATCATATGATGTAATCCGCATTGATTCAGCAGCTTTTTGTGAAAGTGTAGCATCTTTCCATAAAATCGATGCAGCTCCTTCTGGTGAAATAACAGAATATGTTGAGTTCTCTAACATATGGACATGATTACCAACACCAAGTGCTAGTGCTCCACCACTTCCACCTTCACCAATAACGATGCAAACGATCGGAACTTTAAGTCCTGCCATTTCTTTTAAATTGTATGCAATTGCTTCACTTTGACCACGTTCTTCGGCAGCTTTCCCCGGTTCTGCCCCTTTCGTATCGATAAACGTTACAATTGGACGATGAAACTTTTCCGCTTGTTTCATATGACGAATCGCTTTTCGATATCCTTCTGGATGAGGCATTCCGAAATTTCGTCTAATGTTTTCTTTCGTTTTCTTCCCACGTTGATGGCCGATTACCGTTATAGGACAGTCATGATAAAGAGCAATCCCTGAAACAATTGCTTCATCATCACCAAAATAGCGATCCCCATGAAATTCGATAAAATCAGTGAATAAATAGTTAATATAATCTAATGTTGTTGGACGTGCCTGATGTCTCGCTACTTGAACACGATTCCAAGGCTTTAAATTAGAATAAATATCATCTTCTAAAATGGAAAGCTTTTTCTCAAGTGTATCAATTTCTTCCGTTAAATCGATATCACTATCTTTTGAAATGTTTTTTAGTTCAACAATTTTATCTTTTAAATGCACGATTGGTTTTTCAAATTCAAGTACTTGATTCATACTGATTGTCCTCCTTTTAAAGAAACGAAAGACGTTTCAGAAGACGATGTTTCATTCGTCTTTCCTTGATCATGAATTTGTAAAATAGTCGTTAATAACTCTTTCATTTCATGTCGATGGACAATACGATCAAGTTGACCATGCTTAAATAAAAATTCAGCTGTTTGGAAATCACTAGGAAGTTTTTCTCGAGTAGTTTGCTCGATTACTCTTCTACCAGCGAAGCCAATTAAAGCACCAGGTTCAGCAAAATTGTAATCTCCTAAAGATGCAAAGCTGGCAGTAACCCCACCAGTTGTAGGGTGGGTCATAACGGAGATCATTAATCCACCCGCTTCGGAAAAACGTTCAATTGCAACAGATGTTTTAGCCATTTGCATTAAACTAAGCACACCTTCTTGCATTCTTGCACCACCTGAAGCTGTAAAAATAATAAAAGGTATTGATTGCTCCCGAGCATTTTCAATTGCACGAGCAATTTTTTCACCAACTACTGACCCCATACTTCCCATTCGAAAACCTGCATCCATTACACTAAATGCTGTCGGCTGTCCACCAATGAACCCTTTTCCAGTAACAACTGCTTCATTTAATCCTGTTTTTTTGCGGTCTTTTTCCATTTTTTCCATATATTCAGGGAATTCGAGTGGATTTTTTGATTTCATATGTTTATCCCATTCAACAAAAGTACCTTCATCAAACAAACCATTTATTCTTTGCCATGCATTTTGTTGATGGTGAAAATCACAATTTGGACAAACGTTTAAATTTTTCTCTACTTCTTTACGATAAAAAATCTGGTGACAATTTTCACATTTTGTCATTAAACCTGCAGGTACGTCCTGTTTTGCTTTTTCGTCTGGAATAGTCGTATTATTTTTATTCCTAGTGAAAATTTTCTTCAGCAACTATACCCCTCCTTTATAGATTCACTGAAAATGAGAATATCAATGTGTCGATAAATAATTATATGAAGTATAAATACAAACGATTGCCATAAATAAAGTCACATTATAATCCCAAATCTTACTATACTGGAATCGAAGGCTCATTTCTACTATTTTTACTAAAAAAATAGTATTTATTGTGCTAGGTTCATTCATGTCGGATTAGATTCAGTATAGTTTTACCTTGTTTTCACAGTTTCTGTATCTAATTGACTTAATTGCCTCGTACGTTCTGCCACTTCTTCAGGATCTATTTCAATTCGAGCTACTCCTGTTTCCATTGCTGCCTTTGCAACGCTTTTAGCGACTGCAGGTGCGACACGCGCATCGAATGGTCCAGGAATAACGTAGTCTTCATTTAGTTCATCTTCTTTAATTAAAGAGGCAATTGCTTCGACTGCAGCCATTTTCATTTTTTCATTTATTCGGGTCGCCCTAACATCCAACGCACCTCTGAAAATACCCGGGAAGGCTAATACATTATTCACTTGATTTGGAAAATCAGATCGACCAGTTCCAATAATCTTCGCCCCTGCCTTTTTGGCATCTTCTGGTAAAATTTCCGGGTCAGGGTTCGCCATTGCAAAAATAATAGGGTCCTTATTCATCTTCTTAACCATTTCAGGTGTTAATGCACCGCCGACAGATACACCGATAAAAACATCTGCACCCTCGATCACTTCTTCTAAGCTACCTTGTAGTTTTTTATGGTTTGTATTTTTAGCTACAATTTCTTTTACTTTGTTCATTCGGCGGGGTCTTCCTTCATAAATAGCGCCTTGAGAGTCACACATAACAATTTCGCCAACACCAAAATTATCAAGTAGTTTAATAATAGCGATGCCCGCAGCACCCGCACCATTTGCGACAACTTTAATCTCTTTAAAGGACTTACCAACAAGTTTTAGCGCATTCATTAACCCTGCTACTGTGACAATAGCTGTTCCATGTTGGTCATCATGGAAAATAGGAATTCTCGTTTCTTTTTTTAATCTTTCTTCAATAATGAAACAATTTGGTGCAGCGATATCTTCTAGGTTAACGCCTCCAAATGTTGGTTCAAGAAGTTTGACGGTTTGAACAATTTCATCGACATCATTCGTATCTAAACAAATTGGGAACGAATCAACACCCGCAAAAGCTTTAAATAATACAGCCTTTCCTTCCATTACTGGTAAAGCGGCTTCAGGCCCAATATTACCTAGCCCTAGAACTGCTGTCCCATCACTTACAACCGCTACCATATTCCCTTTCATTGTATAATCATAAACAGCGTGCTTGTTCGAGTAAATTTCTTTACACGGTTCGGCAACCCCAGGGGAATACGCTAAACTTAAATCTTCGCCATTTTGTACAGGGACTTTCGATTTAATTGCTAGTTTACCTTTATTTATTTTGTGCATATGTAATGCTGCGTCACGCAAATTTGACATTTTCATCGCTCCTCCGATTCTACCATTAAGTTATCTATATCGTACTTTGACCACGAATTAACGACATCATATACAACTTAATATTATTTATTATAGCAAATGATTTCTAAATAGATAGTTAATTTCAAAATTTATATAAATGTTATCATATAATTATTATTCTTTTAACACAACATTTTCGGCTCCAAAGTATTTTTTTAGTTGATTCATACAATTTTCATCGTTCAAAATTGTATATTTTTCCCCTAGCTTATACGTTTTCTTTTCTTTTTCAGAATAAATAATAATCGAAAAGCTCCCCCGATAATTTTGGGCTGTTTTCCTTAAATAGGTTAATGCTTCTTTACTGTCTTTTTCTGTACTTAGTTTTATATATATATTTCCAGCCGATTTTCTATTCAGTTCCTCTAATATGAATGGCTCCATTTGGTCAATGACCATTTGCTTTTTATTTTGTCTTATGTTAATTTTCCCTTTGATAGCGACGATTTTCTCTTCTTGTAACCACTGACTTATTTCACGATATAATGTAGGAAAAATAACTGTCTCCATCTCCTCTGTTTCATCCGCAATTGTTACAAACGCCATCGAATCTCCACGTTTTGTATGAATTTTTTTAATCGACTGAACAATGACGACTGTTTTTACTTGGCTATTATTAGCTAATAATTTTGCCTGTTGTAGTGATAGAAAATGTTGTAAGGTTAATGTTGACCTATACTGTTTGATTGGATGACTCGTCACATACATATGAAGCAACTCTTTTTCATCCGATAATTTTTGCACTTGACTAAAATCATCCATTTCCATATAAGAAGGTTTCATTTGTACCTTATCGCCAAATAAATTGCCTTGTCCATTCACATCTCCAAACAATTCAGCTCTTTCCAATGCTTGGTCAATAGAAGCGAGTAAACTCGCCCGATTGGAATATGTTTCATCAAATGCACCTGCTAAAATAAGTGTTTCAAGTGCATTTCGTTTCACCGATGATGTACGGAGACAAAAATCAAATAAATCAGCAAAAGGTCTGTTTTTACGGACATTCATTATTTCTTTCACCGTTTCATAACCAATTCCTTTAATCGCTAATAGTCCAACCCGAATATGATTATTTTCAACAGTGAAATAGGCATTACTCCTATTAATAGAAGGTGGAAGGATGTGAATCCCTAATTCATTTGCTTCTCTTACATACATATTTAACTTGTTTGCTTCATTTGACACAGAACTTAAAAGATGAGCAAAAAAATAAGTTGGATAATTCGCTTTTAAATAACTAAGTTGATAAGCAATTTTACTGTAGGCTACCGAATGGCTTTTGTTAAATCCATAGTTTGCAAATTTAATAATCCAAGAAAAAATTTCTTCGGCAATTTTTTTGTCATAGCCATTTCTCATACAGCCAGAAAGAAACGTTTCTTTTAATTCATCAATGAGGCGACGTTCCTTTTTACTAACTGCCCTTCGCAAAATATCTGCCTCTCCTAATGATAGTCCAGCAAATTGGTGGGCAATTTGCATGATTTGCTCTTGATAAATTAACACTCCGTACGTTTTATGCAGAATCGGCTCTAGATCTGGATGAATATATGCAAACTGTTTATGCCCATGCTTTCGTTCGATATACGTAGGGATATTTTCCATCGGTCCTGGTCGATATAATGCATTAACTGCAATAATATCTTCTAGCGATGTTGGCATTAATTTCATTAACACATTTTTCATCCCTTGTGACTCAAGTTGAAAAACCCCATTCGTTTTTCCTGCTTGAAGTAACGTAAATGTTTTTGCATCGTCTTCAGGGATCGTATTTACATCAATCGTTTGTTTTGTCGATCTGTTAACCGACCTTACAATGCGCTCCATCATACTAAGGTTTTTTAACCCTAATATATCAATTTTCAGGAGCCCAATCGCTTCTAATTCATTCATTGCATATTGTGTTAAATACGTATCATGAGATCCTTTCGTTAATGGAACATGACGTAACAACGGCTCTTGTCCAATCACAATTCCAGCCGCATGGGTTGATATGTGACGCGGCAACCCTTCTAATTTAATAGCGATGGTAAATAACATTCGTAACTTTTTTGATTGTTTTATATACGTTTGAAATTCTTTTGATTCGTTTATATAGGAAACAATTGGCTGATGAGCGTGCACTGGAATGTTTTTCAATATATATGTTTGATCATGTTGATTAATATCCATCGTCTTCATTAATTCTCTCAGCAATGATCGTGCTGCAAATGTTCCAAACGTAATAATTTGCGCAACATGGTCTTGTCCATATTTTTCACGAACATAATCAATGACTTCCTCACGGCGGACGTCTGAAAAATCAATATCAATATCAGGCATTGTCACTCTTTCTGGATTTAAAAACCGTTCAAAAATAAGCTCATATGTTAAAGGATCTACATTTGTTATCCCTAATAAATAAGCAACGATCGAGCCAGCAGCTGACCCTCGTCCAGGACCTACTACAATATCATTCTCTTTAGCAAATTGCACAAAATCACTGACAATTAAAAAATAATCACTAAACCCTAATTTCTCAATAATAGTTAACTCGTCATCAAGTCGTGCTATTACTTCAGCTGTTACATTATTATATTTTACTGGAATTTGATCCATACATAATTTTTTTAAATAGGTGGAGGCTGATTCATTATTAGGTACAGGGAATTTGGGCAATAATTGCTGATTAAAATCGAATGTGACATGACATTTTCCCACAATTTCCTCCGTTTTATCGACCAGTTCCTGCCACTGTGAAAAAGCCTGCTTCATTTCTTCTTGTGAGCGTAAATGTCTCTGATGATTCGCTTGATTTCGTGCAGACAGCTCCCATTTTTTATTATGTTTCATCGCCTGTAAACAATCGTAACTACTATCATCTTTTACGTCCAAATATCGGACATCGTGAAGGGCAACTAGTTGTATCGGATAGCTAGCTTGAAATTGCTTCATCTGAGTGATCCGTTCATTTCCCTCTTGTTGATCATAAATTTCAATCCCTACATAGAAGTCATCTGCTGAAAACATGTGACGAAAAACAGTAAGATGATCATTCATTTCCGTCCACTTATGCTGCAGTATGAACTGTTTCAAAAAAGGTGTTTCTGTGCGGATAATACAAATAAGATCATCGGACAACGTTTCTAAAAAGGATAGGGTACATTCATTTTCTAGTTGAATATGGGAAGAGAGTTGAATTAAGTTTTTATATCCATCATTATTTTTAGCAAGCAATATACATGGAATAGTGTGATCCATAAACGGAAGATGAATAACCATCCCAATAAGTGGTTTTATTCCATTTTGCACGCACGCTCGGTAAAAAGGGATTACTCCATATAATACCTCTTCGTCCGTCAAAGCGAGTGCATGAAGTTGTAATTCTTTTGCCCGCTTTATTAATTTAGGAATGGTAATCGTACTATTAAATAAACTATACCCACTTCGAACTTGCAAATGTGTAAATGACATTGTTTCTCCTGCCTTTATTCCATGCTAAAAAATCGTAGAAAACTTGGCTATTCGCTAAAGAAAATACACCGACTGGCAAGCTGTCAAGCGATGACAGAGGTGATGTTGCACTTATGTAAATAAGTGATTAACTTATTTGCCAAGCCTTTACCGCGAATGCCTTAGCCTGAGCTTATTCGAGTCAAGAAAGGATTTATACTTTCTTCACTGTTAAAAAAGGACGATCAACTAAATAGAACTCCTATTCTTATTATAACGTTACAAAAGGTACCTTTCCACTCGGTCGACTTACGTATATTATAGTACATTGTTTTTTACATAAGTTGTCCACTTATATCATATGAATGAAATAGGATAGGAGGGATTTTATAATGGAAGAACGTTTTTTTGCATCTTTTATCCACTGTTTCTTTATTGCATTTGGCGTAGTTATTGGTGGGACAGTAATTGGCAGTATTGGATCGTTTTTAACTGGTGACGCTCCTTTAAGTGCCATGAATCGGATCGCACAATCCATAAAAATTTGGGCCATTGTCGCTGCCATCGGAGGCACGTTTGATGCCATTGAAAATTTTCAGCGAGGATTTGTCGACGGATCAACGATGGACTTGTTTAAACAATCGATGTTTATTATCGCTGCAATGATCGGCGTAAAGACAGCAATTTTATTCATTACTTGGGTTACCAATGAGGAAATAATGTAATGCATGTTCCACCATACCATAAAAAAAGATCTTGGCAAATCTTAATCATCGGAATCCTTATCGGTTCTGTCATTGCTTATCTTGTATTAGCATATATGTATGGAAAAATGTATGAAAATGTTTTATCTGATCGAATTCAATTGCAATCTAAAATTACTGAATTAGAGCGACAAAATGAAGCATTATTACACGATAAAGAAGAATTGGAGGAACAAAAAACTATTTCAATTCATTCCATCGACATTGAATTTATGAATAAGGAAGATATGCGATTTGATCGACTTATTACCCACCAATTAGAAGACCTTATCAAACAAGAAATTAATGATATTATCGGGAAAGATGTAAAAAGTGTTGCCGAAAACGATGATTTATTAGTTACGGTCATTGAAAATAAAACTTTTACAATCGATGATTTATCTTATCAATTCGAAGTGAAAAAACTATATATATCCGAGCAGGTTAAGCTTTCTCTCCATGTAAAATTAGCTAAATAAAATAAACGTAATGTGAATTTTTCATGAATAAACGGTAAAATTGATAGCCAGAATCAGTTATATTTTATAAAATAAGGGTAATTATATGAATTATTAGTCGTGTTCAAAGAGGATAAAAATGATCGAGGTCAGCTAAGACCGCTGGTATCCTGGGATTGGGACTACGCTTACGCTCGCCCCATCGAAGTGCATTTGTGCTAAATGCCGTCCCACCCGAAAACATTGTGCGTCACAGCTCGAGGCGGCGTAGCATGGAGCAACAGACTTTCACAGGATGTGATGACTTCCGTGTTGCCCACGACACACGGGACGTGCTAGTACTGGCGTTGCGACAAGGCTATTCGATGGGGCGAGTAATCGCCGCGCCTTTAGCCAGTGAGCAGTAAGAAAGGATGTATCCTTCTTCACTACCAAAGAAATGCGACGTGTCATTTTTACTAGACTTTTTGAACAGCCTCTAATAAAACTCTTGGAGAGAAAGGACGGAATAAAATAATGACAGTACTTGACAGAAGACTAATGCGCGACGAGAAAATTAAGCAACTGAAAGAAGGTCGCACTGTTTATGCTGAATCTCCCGAATTTATTCGTTTAATAAAACGCGGTATAGAAAAAGAAAGGTTACAAGTAAAATATGAAAAAACAGATGGAGGATGCTGGTTTATCCCAAATGAAAAAGAATAATCATAAAAAAGATGTGCTGATCTCACTCCCGTATTAGTTGATATCAGCACATACTATTTTATGATACATTTGCACATATATTTTCTAAATCAAGTACAAACTGTTCTGCTTCTGCCCATGTTTTTACGGAAGCTCCTGCTGCAAGCGGATGGCCTCCACCATTATATTTCGCTGCTAATGTATTTATAATCGGGCCTTTTGATCGTATGCGAACCCGGATTATATCATCCTCTTCAATAAAGAAAATCCAAGCTTTAATATGTTCAATATCTCCCAATGCCCCAACTAATTTACCAGTATCTATAGGTTCCACTTCATACTTATTTAATATATCTTTTGTTAACTTCACAGTACTAACCCCTGAAGGTGACATAGTGAAATTCTCCAAAATATATCCTCGTAATCTGGCAATATTTTGTCCAATGCTATACAGCCCATTATATAATTTAGGCCGATCAAAAGGATATTCAATTAATTGTGCTGCATATTGAAATGTTTTATTACTCGTACTTGGAAACAAGAATCGCCCAGTATCCCCTACAATTCCACCGTAAATTAGTCGGGCAATCTGTTCATCCATTTTAAATGGTTGATTTTTACCATATAAAAACAGTTCATAGATCATTTCTGAAGTCGAACTTGCAGATGTATCTACCCACATAATATCGCCATAAGGATCATTATTTGGATGATGATCAATTTTAATTATTTTATCCGCAAGCTTATAGCGCTCATCACTAATTCGACCTGTATTTGCTGTATCGCAAATAATGATAAGTGCATCCGAGAAAAGAGTGTCATCGACCTCATCCATCCGTGCTAAAAAATGTAGTGCTGGATCTTCCTCACCAACCGCATACACTTTTTTTTCTGGAAAAGATAATTGAATCATCTTTTTTAATCCGCATTGTGACCCGAGGGCATCAGCATCTGGTCGAACATGGCGATGAATGATAATTGTTTCATATTGTTTAATTGTTTGAATGATGGTTTGTTTTACCATTTTCGTTGCTCCAATCTATAAAATAGTAAGCGAATGAATCATTTTTTCTAGATAAATGTGATAGAAACAGATACAATGGTTACAGAAAGATAAGCCCATTGAAACAGGAGACGATTTATATGTTTATTTTTGCAGTGTTCATTATGATTTCAATTGTAATGTATGTATATTATAAAGTAGCTATATTAAAAACGAAAGATAAACTATCTCAAAAATATTTAAATGCAAAATCAAGGATCTTTTTAGGTAGCTTTTTATTTTTCTTCGGTATAAATCAATATATCGCTTATCAAACGAGATTTATTTTATTTATTAGTATCGTTTTTCTTCTTCTTGGAGCACTCCAAATAATTGATGGATTTAAAGAGGCAAAGCATTATCGTAATGAATGGAAAAAATTACATCCAGATGGATAATTGCTCTTGAATTTGAGCCTCTATCTAATCGGTTGCGTTTTTGACCTCTCTATTTCTATATAGAAATAGAGCCTTGCATTTTTTCAAGTGAAATAGCAGGCTCAGTTGATTATTGATTGAAGATGTTTTAAGTTTAAAAAGGGCAGAGGAGCTTCACCCCAGAAAAGAATACGATACAATGTTACCTTTCTGGGTGCAAGCCCATCTTGGAGAGAGCAATTTATCTACCATTACATCGGCACACGTTCTATGCTTAGAAAACTTGACTTACCTTCAAGTTTTATGGCGAGAACGAATCGTTGCATTCATGAAGAAATTTAGACTTGCCTGTAAAAAAGAACAAGTTTTCATTGTCTTTTTTCACTGTCCCCACTCTAGTTTGCCTTTTGTATTCCCTCTCATTAGCGATCCATTAATTGGGCCATCAACATTCCTTTACAGACAAGTTTTCGCCCATTAAAAATTTCAATATTAATTTTTGCATACAGTCGCCCAGCATCAAGTAATTCTGGTTTAATAATTAAATGACTATCCATTTGAACTGGCTCAATAAAATAGATGTTTAAACTCTCTACGACCATATTTCCTTTTTTCAAATGGAGTAAGAGTCTTGCGCTCGCTTCCGTAACGAGCGTTGTTAGCACCCCATTTGAAAGGGTTCCTAATTGGTTAGTCATTTGTGGTGTTACATCGGTTTCAAATACAGTCGGTTCTCCATCGATCGCTTCAAGGCCACGAGAAATAACATCGTGTATCGTTTCTCCTACTTGTGGCTGACGTTGCATTTCATTTAACGCTTTTAGCACATCTTGACGGGAAACGAGACCTTCTAGCTCATGAGATGGGTCTACAACTGGAACTACTTCGATTCCTTCCCAAACCATTAAATGTGCGACATAAGCGAGTGATGTTTTAGCCTGTACCGCAAATGGATTTTTCGTCATTACTTTTTCTATTAACGTTTCCCCAGGAATACCAACGACGTCTTTTGAAGTAACCATTCCACTTACTTTGCTTGCATCATCAATAACTGGAAAACGAGTATGGGATGTAAGTTCATTTAATTTATACCAATCTTCCACCGTGTCCGAATTGTATAAATGATGCACCTCATCATACGGAGTATAAATATCACTGACAAAAACGATTTCTTTTTTAATCATTTGGTCATAAATTGCTCGGTTAATCATTTCAGCAACCGTAAACGTGTCATAACTTGTCGACATGATCGGTAAATTTTTATCGTCTGCTAATTTTTTAATATGCTCGTTCGTATCAAAGCCACCCGTAATTAACACAGCAGCTCCTGCCTTAATAGCTAGTTCATGCGCCTTCACTCTATTCCCAACAATAAGTAAAGAGTCTGCATCTGTATAACGCATCATAGCTTCAAGTTGCATTGCACCAATGACAAATTTATTTAACGTTTTATGCAGACCCCCACGACCACCTAACACTTGTCCATCAACAACATTAATTACTTCTGCAAATGTTAAACGTTTAAAATGTTCTTTTTCTTTCCGTTCAATCCTTATCGTTCCGACTCGTTCAATTGTACTAACTAATCCTTGATTTTCAGCCTCTTTAATTGCACGATAAGCGGTTCCGTCACTAACACTTAGTTCTTTAGCGATTTGTCTTACTGATATTTTATGTCCAACGTCTAATGACATGATATGGCGAATGATTTGTTCATGTTTTGTTGCCATTTATTTCACCTAGCTTTCAACTGTACTAGTCTGTAATATAAATTATATTATACAGTTGTTCCACTAGAAGCTCAATATTAATCATACAATTTGACTATAACCGTATTTAGTGCCATTTTCCTTCATACATTTCGTGCACGTTGTTTCATTTCTTCACTCTGTTCCATGACAGGTGGACTGGAAATTTGTAACAATGTTGCAAAATTCCCACCAATAACGAGTAGTAAAAACCCTAGCCATGCTCCCCAAAAAAGTTTTTCGATTGGTGCGGACGCCTCAGGAATATATGGCCAAGCGAAATATAATAAAAAACCAGCAAGTAATAATCGTAAAATAGTGTAATGGCGCAAAATAAGCCCTCCTATTAGATTGTTTATTAATAATGTATGTGATTTAATTCAGAAGAGAACCAAGTCCATCAGTTAATTTGACACTTCACGGGTTGGAGAACTTATAATAGTTGGACTTGCCCCTGTTTCAACTTTTATATTTTCACCGTTTGATTCTTCATTACTATGTTCAGAATTTATTTTTAAAGCAGCTGGAGATATTGGACCATTAAGTATAAAAGGTTCACCAAAAGTAACCTTTGCACCACCTTCGTTATAAAAGTTTTTACATATGATCATTCCTTCTATTTCACCTCCTGCCATCATTTTTACATTAGCCATTGGTGCTAGGATTACTTGGCCTTTCACTTTGGATCCGCCGCTTAGAACAAATTCCTCTCCACCTGTAAAAATATTGCCAAAGATTCCCCCACTAGCAGTTAGATGAAGATTAGCTGTTTCAGCAAATAAGGATCCATATATTTTTTGATTACCCGATAGCGTTATTAGGTCAGTACCACTATAAAATATATTGACTCTACTTATATCACCATTGTTATTAATCATGCTACCAGAGCCCATGGTAATTCTATCTGTAACATAAATAGTTAAATTCCCTTTCCCTTTTAGTTCAATATGTCCATTTGTTAGATCCAAATGTTTTACTTTCATTTCTTTACTAGTTGTCCCTACATCAATAAAAAGCTTATTATTTTGATTTATTTCAATACTATTAAACTCCAAATCATCATTCATTACTAATGTATAATTATTCGTCATCCAATTTGTAATGAATAAATTATTATCCTTTATTAAATCGGTACTATTGTGTTTACTTTGTTCAAATAGTTGATCCGGTAGTTTTGTAAAATTGGTTGGTATTACTGGGAAAGTAGGGAGTTGCGGAATTGAATAATTTTCTTCAATCGCCTTTATTTCTGGTCTAATATTATGAACGTTATTAATTACAATATTTTTCCTTCCCTTGGGAACATATATTACTCCATTATGTGTTGGTCCTCCTCTTAGAAAATGAACACTTCCTTGTTTCACATTAATTGAACCAATATCACCTTCAATATGCCCATTGGACATCGTGAAATTTCCACTCGTAAATACTGCAAATGGTGGTAATTTTTGTATTTCAGTATCTCCTTCAATCAATTCATCTTTATTTTCCCAATCTATTGTAACTTCTTTTACAACTGTTCTAGATTCATTTTCCAAATATCCCGTTGATTTAATCATATATTCATTATTTTTCTCTTCAACTAATTCTACCGTAATTTCGGCACGAGTAGATTCATCTCCTACTTGAAATTCTTTATATATTTCATTGGAATTCAATAAAATGCTTTCTACTTTAGTATAAAAATCTTCTTCTGTTATTACATCAGCTTGTTTATAAACACGCTTTACTGCTTGTTCAATTTCGTTCATTTTATAATTTAATCCCCCTTCAGCAATATAAAATACAGATTGATTATCTCGTTCTGCCTTTGAGGTGTTAATTGAAGTAATTGATAACATAACAAGGCTTATCCCTAATATGGTTACGATAGTAAAAATAGCTAATACGCCAATCAATGTATAACCAGCTTCATTATGATTCTGATTGTCCATCATTACCTTTCCACCTCCCGCATCACAATTTCGGTTTTAATTTTTTTTCCCGATTCACTTTCAATCTCTAAATATATTTTATGACCGTCTTTCACTACTTCAAATGTAATTATTTCAAATATATAATTAGCCTCATTTTTCTTTAACACATTATTTTCTAAAGCATATGTCGTTACATCTCCATTGTTCTTTTGAATCGTAATAGAATTTTCATGATCTCCTACTACTATTACATCTGCTGAACGAATGTCTTTTGTAATTACTTTTACCGCAATTGTAATATCTGTTAAATATTTAGTATCTTTTGATTGGTTACTATATTGATTTTGAATGAGAATATGAATGCTAATAATAAAAGTAACGAATAAAGAAGCAATGGCAAGGGTTGCTAGTAGTTCTGCTAGGGACAATCCAACTTCATTACGGAGAAACTTCATCATCAGTCCTCCACTTTAATAAGTTTTCCATTTGTGCTTTTGGTTCAGTAGATTCATTCGAATCATAAACTTTAATGATAATTCTTGTCATTTGGTCACCTTTATCTGTCCAGCTAACCTCAATCTTATATGCTGTTCCTTCTTCACTCCTACTGAAAACTTCCCAATTATCCATCGATGGCCTATGATCATAATTTTCCTCTATAAACCACTCTGGTCGCTTACTTACCTCTAACTCTCTACTTAAATCGTACATTCTTTCCATTTCCCTTTGTGCAAGATATGTCGCATCAATAATTTCTTCAGATTTTTGATTTGTCTTTATCGTTTGAATAAAAACCATTAAAAAAGAAATCAAAACAATCGATAAAATAACAATAGAGGCTAGAACCTCAACTAATGTTAAGCCTTGCTCATTTATGAATAAAGATTTCTTTACTTCTCTCATGGGTGTGTACCCCTTTATTCCGTATAATAAAATGTCGTCAATTCAACTTCAAACAAGATCATTTCTTCCAGTTCATCTAGAAAATATGCCTCAAATTCTGCTGGCTTGAAAAACTCTAATTTGCTTACAATCGAGATACGTTCCTGTTTTTCGATCGCCTTAATTAGGTGAATTAATTCCTCGAAGTCAGGGGATGCCGCCGTAACTTTCACCGTCATTATTTGTAGATTTTCAGGCATTTCTTTTAATATTGTAGGATCAATCGTAATCCGCTCTTTTTGTTCTTCAATTCCTTCCAGTAAATTGGATTCTAGTTCCGTAATTTGATCTTCCATATCTTCCACTTCTTCGTTTATATTGCTATCATATATAAATTCAATTTTATCGATTTTACTATTTGTTCTTACTTCTAGTTGCTGTAACCCTAATATATACTCGTCCAATTCTCGTTCAAGTGGGATCTTTTTTTCCGAGATCAATTGTTCAACTTCCGTTTCTATTATTTCATCCTCCTTGTTTTTAATCGTTTGCTTTAATTGTTGGATCTCCTTTTCAATCGATTGAACTGCTTCTTCTTTCGTAGTTAAATCTACTAAAAGGGGACGTAAGAAAATAAAATATAAAACGATAGCGAAGATGAATAATAATCCTGCTAGTATAAATAAAGGGCGTTTATTTATTTGTAAATATTCATTCATCCCCGTCGGTCTCCTCTTGTAACGTATGTTTATTAATAGTTAATGTAAACTCTGTTTGATAGCGTGGGATAGTATCGAATAAGACTTCATCTTCAGTTGACTCTTCATTCGTTAACATAAATGCTTCAATTTCATCCACTTTTGTATCACGAATATATTCAGATACTGTTAAAGCAGTTGTATAAGATGCTACAGAATCAAGTACTTCAAAATGAGCGATTACTTCCGCAATTTGATTTTCATATGTATATTCTCGTAAAAAACTTTTATCAGGTAGTATATCATTTAAATGAACAATAAAAGTAGATGTTGGAATAACGTGGTTTTCCGCAAAAAGAACTGCCTGCCCTAAGCTTTCGTCACGATCATTTATTTGATTCACTTCAAGTTGTAATGTTTCCACTTCTTCATTCAATTGTGCATATATTTTATCTACCTTTTTGACACTACTTTTTGTCTTAACGTATGAAACTCCTATAAAAATATAAGCAATTAAAGTGATACTAATGAAAATAATAAAGATAGGAAAAAGATAAGAAGTTTGACGTTCATATTGGGGTAATAAATTTATATCTGGTAATCGCTCGGGCACCATTATTTTCCTCCCTTCAAAGCTAGTCCCAATGCAGGGATAAACTCTCTACTTACTTCTTGATCATGTAAGTTTTTCACAGTTAACGGGGTTACAGGTAATTCATATCGTTCTTTTAACTTCGTTTTTACATGATCTAGCTCAGGAATGTCCCCCAATAAAATAATATCTGTGACTGCCTTTTCCCCACGGTGAATCGAAAATCGATAAAAATTCATCAACCGATCGATTTCATTTAATTGGTCTTCCATTTCACCATTAAGAAAAGTTTCATCCCCAGTAAATTTCCACCGAACCGATTGTACATCATCTAGGTGCCAATCATTTGGTGACACATTTAGTCGTTGAAAACGTAAAAATTCGACTTTATGTTGATGAAAAATACTAATATTTGCAGATGTTAAATTTAATTCTAAAAATAAATATACTTTTTCAGATTGAAAACGTTCTTGCTCCCATAAAAAATAACGATATACGCCCAATGCTTGAACATCAACAGCAATTGGTTTTAATTTTATATCATCAAAAATTTCAATATACTTGATGATTTCCTCTTCAGGTGCTGCTAAAATGGTTACCTTTTGCTCATTTTTATCCGGTAATTCGTATAGATCAAAAACAGGATTAGTAAAAGGAAAATGAATCGACTGACCAATTTCCATCGTAATATATTGTTTCCATTCATTTTTTAGTACGTGGTCGGGAATAGTTATTTCACGCATAATGATTAGTTCATGTGGCACATAAAAACGAACTTGACGGTTTTTCATGCTATACTCCCGAACGAGTTCTTTCATGAATTCGTAAAATGTTACTTCATCAACAACCTTTCCGTTTACAATTGTATCTGGAGGTAATACTTTTTCAGCGAGGTATTTCATGGAGGCTAAATCTTTCCCATTGTTTTCAACCATTCGTATGACATAATCTTCTATTACTATATTTATGACACGTTTTGATTTACCGAATGTAAACATCGTATTCACTCATTTCTATTAGACTCTTTTAGAAAAAAGGTGCCTCTCGGTGATATTTTCACCGAGAGTGATTAATTAACTATCTTCGCCATCACTACCATCACAAATTTTTCGTCCATCTTTAATTAAGTCCTTTTCATCTTTATCTTCAATTTTACAATCTCCCCCATCAGAATTTGGATTCAACGTGACAGAATATACACCATCCTTAACTGTTACAGTCCCTTGTGGTTCATCATATGGCTCCTTTATCCATGGATCGATTAAAATATCAATTAGTTCTTCCTTATATAAATCTTGTCCATCGACTTTGTTATCTTGTTCTGATAATGGTTTCACTGTAGAATCATACAATTTCGCAGATGCAATCAGCTGTTGAGCGTTTGCTACATGTGTATCTTTCTTCGCGTTTTCTGTCACCTTCCCAATCATTACAAACGCAATTGTTCCAATGATTGCTAAAATAACGATCACTGCAAGTAACTCAACTAATGTTAACCCACGTTCATTTTTAAACTTTTTCATTAATTTTTTCATCATTTTTTCCTCCTTATGTATTCATTCACATTCAGACTCTTTCTACATGACGTGCTTCCAATATTTCCTTAACCACCTCCCCTAATCTGAATCAATTTCATTATTCAATATAGCGATTCAAAAACCGAACTATATTGCTTGAGCAAAAGGCTTTCACTCTAGGTGGTCGCTTTCCGCGGGCGGCTGATAAGCCTCCTCAGGCTTACGCCTTGCGGGGTCTTATCTAGGCCTCTCCTCCCGCAGGAGTCGACCACCTGCCATTCCAGCCAACATTTAATAGGATGTAAAAACGAACGATAACATTATACCTTTGTTTGTTGTTCGGTTTTATTCTAGAAGTAGTCTATTATGAAATTTATTCATCTACTAAACTATTACTGTATTTCCGTGAAAACGGAAAACATCGGAATCATAATTGCTGCTACGATAAACCCGACTACGAATGCAAGAATCACAATCATGACTGGCTCGATAAGTGATTTCAATGTATCGACAGTCCTATCTACATCCTCCTCATAGAAATCAGCTATTTTTTCAAGCATATAATCAAGTGTCCCTGTTTTCTCTCCAATTTCTGTCATTTGATGAACAAGAGGTGGAAATACCCAATGGGCGGATAATGGTTCTGATAACGTACCGCCAGATTCCAAACTTCCTCTCGACTCAAGTATTACTTTACTAATGACAGGATTGTTCACAACTTTGGCAACGATAGCTAATGCCTGTAAAATAGGAACAGCGCTTGAAAATAAAGACGATAATGTCCTTGTCATTCGTGCAATTGCAGCCTTTTGTAGTAACTTTCCGAAGATTGGCATTTTTAATAAACCACTATGAACGATATAATGAAACTGGTGGTTTTTTCGGAATAAAAACATAGTTAAGGCAATTACAACGGCTAAAATGAAGATCAAAAGCCACCATAAATGTTGGATCATTTCACTTATCTTCAAAACAAATAGGGTAATACTAGGTAGTCCCCCTCCAAATTGCTCATAAATAATAGTAAATTGCGGGATAACAAATACCATTAAAAAAATGACAACGATAAATATTAAAACAGAAAGAACAATTGGATATGCTAAAGTCGACTGGATCTTCTTTTTTAATGAATGTTGCTTTTCAAAATAAGTTGCCATCCTGTCTAACGTTTCATCTAGATTACCAGTCATTTCACCTGCCCGGATCATATTAGCAAACAAGGTTGGAAACGCTTTTGGATGTTTTTCAACGGCGTCGGAAAAAGCGATCCCCCCTTTAATATCTCGTTCCACTTCTCCGAGTACTTTCTTTAATCCTTTGCTTTCCGTTTGATCTCTTAAAATATTAGTTGCTTCAACGATCGTAACTCCTGCTCGGATAAGTGTGGCGAACTGACGACAATAAATAACAAAATGCTCATTTTTAACAGAATTCCTACCGATCGAGATATCTTTATTAAAAATAGTCGCTTTCGTTTCCGTAATTTCTCGTGGACTAATTTCTTTTCCTCGAAGTTGAGCAATAACGTCACTACGAGAAGACCCTTCGATCGTTCCCTTCTTTAATAAGCCTTTCTTCGTCCGCCCGACATACTTATACATCAACATTAAATTTCACCTGCATTCATTAAATATGGAGCTGCTTGTTCAATCGCAATCTTCCCACCGTTGATAAGTTCATTGATTGACATTTCAAGCGTATGCATACCAAAGGATTTACTCGTCTGGATTACATTATTAATTTGATCAATTTTTTCATTGCGGATTAAATTCGCCACAGATGGATAGCCGAGTAAAATTTCTGTTGCTGCAATGCGACCTGGAACATCTTTTCTAGTGAATAATCTTTGGGAAATGATGGCTTCTAAGACAGATGCTAATTGAATCCGAATTTGCCCCTGTTGGTGAGGGGGAAAAACATCAATGATCCGATTAATTGTTTGTGCAGCACTATTTGTATGTAATGTGGCTAAAACGAGATGTCCCGTTTCAGCAGCAGTGATTGCTGTTGAGATCGTTTCTAAATCACGCATTTCCCCGACTAAAATTATGTCAGGATCTTGACGGAGTGCCCCCCGTAATCCATTCGAAAAGGTTAATGTATCAAACCCTACTTCTCGTTGCTGAACGATCGACTGCTCATGATGATGTATATATTCAATTGGATCTTCAAGTGTAATAATATGTTTTTTCGTCTGTCGATTTACATAATGAATCATCGCGGCAAGTGTCGTCGACTTTCCTGAACCAGTAGGACCCGTCACTAAAATAAGTCCTTGATGCTTTAATGCTAAACTATTTAAAATATCAGGCATTTGTAAATGTTCAATGGTTGGAATGTCAGTAGGTATAACACGAGCTGCAATACTAATATTTCCTTTCTGTTTAAATGCATTGATCCGGAACCTTGCGACATTTTCAATATAGTAGGCGAAATCAATTTCACCTGTTTCTTGAAATGTTCCCCACCTTTTTCCAAGAACTTTTTTTGCCATCTTTTCTGTATCAGCGGATAATAGGATATCTCCGTATGGCATAAGTTCTCCATGCACTCGAAAAGTAGGTGGGGAATGAACAGAAATATGTAGATCAGAAGCTTTATCCTTATATGCTTTTGTTAATAGTTCGTCAATATCAATATTCACTTCTATCTCACCTCAATCTATCGTTGCAACCCGTAAAACTTCCTCTGTCGTTGTCAATCCTTGTTTTACTTTGTCTAGGCCATCATCCAGTAAAAATGACATTCCTGCTTTTTTTACTTCTTGTTGAATTTTCGTTGAGTTTGCCGCCGACATGATCAGTCCTCGAATGTCATCCGTAATTGGCAAAACTTCATGGATAGCAATTCTCCCTCGATAACCTGTATTATTACAATTTCCACAACCTCGTCCACGTTGTATATGTTCCATTTGGATATTACTTTGTGCAAATATTTCTCGTTCCCGGTCAGTTGGTTCTACTGTTTCTACACAGTCCCGACAAATTCGTCTAACGAGTCGCTGAGCAACAACGCCAGTTAAAGAAGATGAAATCAAAAACGGTTCAACCCCCATATCAATTAGACGTGTTAACGCAGCGACAGCACTATTCGTATGTAATGTGCTAAGAACGAGATGTCCTGTAAGGGAAGCCCTAATCGAAATTTGTGCTGTTTCAATATCACGAATTTCCCCGATCATTACGATATCCGGATCCTGTCGTAAAATCGATCGCAATCCTGTTGCAAAAGTCATTCCAACTGCTTCATTCACTTGGACTTGATTAATGCCAGTGAGCTGATATTCTACTGGATCTTCAATCGTAATGATGTTTACTGCTTCTTCATTCAAATGATGTAAAGCCGCATATAATGTGGACGATTTACCTGATCCAGTTGGCCCTGTAATAAGGACAATTCCATTTGGGACAGAAATCATACTTTTAAACGTCTGTTCATTTCGGGTAGAAAAGCCGATTTTGTCTAATCTATCTAATGCATTACTTAAATCGAGAATTCGCATCACAATTTTTTCCCCGTAAATGGAAGGTAGTGTCGAGATTCTTATATCAATTGGTTTAAAATTTACGCTCAGTTTTATCCGACCATCTTGCGGGACTCTACTTTCGGTGATATTTAAATTTGCCATGATTTTTAGCCTTGCAATTATCACATTTTGCATATGTTTTGGTAAAGTTCTCTCTGTCATAAGTACACCATCGACCCGATAGCGAATTTTCAGTTCTACTTCTTGTGGATCAAAATGAATATCACTGGCTCGCTGTGCTACGGCATTGGAAATAATTTGGTTAACAAGTCTGACAATCGGTGAATCTTCGTCCGTTATTCCCGTTTCCTCAACCGTTTCTTCATGTGAAAAATCACCCATCACTTCATCGAGTGATTGTTGTAAATCATAATATTTTGTAATCGTCCGTTGTAGTGCATCTTTTGTTGCTATAGCAGGTACAATTTGATATCCAGTAGCCATCCGTAGTTCTTCGATCGCAAAATAGTCCATCGGGTCAGCCATCGCAACAAATAATTGATTTTCTTCCGAACGAATTGGCATGACTTGGTACCGTTTAGCAATTTCTTGTGGGACAAGCTGGACAATTTCTTGTTCAATCGGATATTGAAAAATATTTATATGGGGTATCCCAAGTTGAAATTCAAGCACTTCGATTAATTGTTGTTCTGTTATGTAGCCTTCTCTGAGTAGCGTGTCTCCTAATTTTTCATCAGGTAATTTTTCAGCTAAAGCAGTTGATAATTGTGTTTCGGAGATAAGTCCAGATTCAACGAGTAAGTCTCCTAAACGTTTTCTACTCATTTACTCGTCCCCCCTCTTCTTGTTCGGATGTGCCTTCACTATATAAATGTTCGAGTAAATGTTCGAGCTGTTCATTCATTTTTTCGAACCGTTCTTCTGCTTCTTTTTGTCGTTTCGTTACTTCTTCATCTGTCATTCCTATGTAGGTTTCTAGTTCTTTTTCCATCTTTGATAGTCTTTCTTCTAATGTTGCCTGTGTTTGTCTTATTTTTTGTAATTGTTCTGAAAATGTTGGTGTACTAGAATCGATTGAAAAAATATCTAAAACTGATCTTTCATCCTTTAAGCCTTCTTCCAAATCATCAATCTCTTTTTCCAAGTTATTTATCTCTTCTTCGATTTCATCTTCTAGATTCTCCACTAAAGCATCATCTGGCACATCTTCAGTCGTTGAAACTAGGACAACTTTGGGTTCAGGTAAATAAACATCTTGACTAATAAATTCCGAATGAATAAATACATTTTGTTCATAGGTGGAACGATACACATCTGCTTTTAATCCTTTTCTTCCAGGTTGAATTGTCTCCTGTTCCCCTGCTTTTAGTTTTTTACTATATCGGTATAAAGTACGTTGTTTTATTTCTCGTACATTTTCAAGATCGTATGTATACGTTATATCTGATGGAGATGATCTAATTGCTACGTGAAGTTTATCCCCTCGTTTTTCTGCTTCGATTTTAAACGATACTTTATTTGGATTCATCACCAATAAATCTTTATTCCCTTTCGTATCGATCGCTACATCAAGTCCTGGCTCAGTATAGGAAGGAACCGTTAATCCTGCATGACGTTCAACAATGTCGAAGTTCGTCTGTAAAAAAAGGGTATACAATGCCGTTGCTAGGAAACTTAATTCCGCACTTGAATTTGTTAAGTGCTCTGGCAAAACGACTGCTTGTACAAAAGAAAAATGGTCTTCTGAAGCAATCATGTATTCATTGATTTCATCGATTGCATAGGTTAAAACAGCATTCGATATAGTAGGAATATTCATCTCTACCTCAGCGATCGTCTCTAACGGTATTTCTTTTCCTTCTATATATGTGATTTTCGCTTCCCCTTCTTCTAACTCACTAGCAATCTCTTTTATCTGTTGAAACATCTCTTCCGATTGAATATAATCAAGCTCTTTTACTGATTGAATGGATTCACTTTTATCATCTATTTTTACCGAAAGTGGTACATGAACATTTTTTTGCTTCATGAATAATGAAGTAAACGTTCGTTTTGTTCGATCCTTTAACATGTTGATCGATACGTCGACATCAAAAATAACGGCAGTTCTCGGGATCGTAATTTGCTGGAAGTCACTCGTTAAAATAATGTCTTCTCCTTCTTGCCATCGGTTGATTTCTTGCTCCAATAATTCCTTTATTTCCTCTTCCGTTTTATGTTCAACGGAAATAGTTGCAATCTTTGAACCATGTGGCATTTCACTAGCTGCTGCCACATTATTTGGAATAACGAACATAAAAATAATGAACATACATAGGTTGATTAGGAAACGTTTTGTTTTAACCATTTATTCAACTCCTTCCTCAAGGTGTCGTTGATGTAATTGATAAAAAAAGACCTTTACAAAACGTCTGTAACGTTTATTGTAAAGGCCGGTTGCACTACTAGCTCCATACGATCATAGTGCCCAATTCATTATCGTATTTCATAGCTTCCTTTTTATACGTATTTAGTTAATATTAACGAAGTGATAGGTTTTTTCACTAGTCATTTCGAATCATCACCATAGTATCACAATGGCTTTAACTGTGTCAATATACCTATTTAAAAAATGTCACTGTTCATAATAAAGACAAATATGCTTGAATGATGTTGTTGCCGTAAAAATAACTAATGAGCGCTCCAACAACAATATAAGGGCCAAAAGGAATCGCTTGCTTCCTGTTCACTCTTTTAACAATCATTAAAATACTACCAATAATTGCTCCAAGGCAAGCGGCAATAAAAAAAGTAAGCAATACATTCCCAATTCCGAGTACAACACCTAATACTCCAAACAGTTTCATATCTCCAGCACCCATTCCCCCCTTACTAAAGAAAATAATAAGAGCAATCAGGAGAAAGCCTATGGCAGCTCCAAAAACTGCATTATACCATGGTTCTAACGGGGATAAGGTTCTCAACAATATAAAAAATGGGAGGAAAAATAACAGTATTTTATTTGGAATAACCATGTATGATAGATCTGTTACAACAATAATCATCAGCATACTTATAAGTAGTAAAGCTGTTATAAGTTCAAGGTGAAGCCCAATTTTCATGTAAGCATACACAAATAAAATACCAGTCACGAGTTCAATAAATGGATAAATGAATGATATTCGTGTTTGACAATTTCGGCATGTACCGAATTGGATAATGAATGAAATAATTGGAATGAGTTCATACCAGTGCAGTTGTTTTTCGCAGTTCGGACAATAAGAACGATCGTTACTAAAAGGAATTTTTTTTGGTACACGCAGTCCAACAACATTAAAAAAAGAGCCAAAAATTGCCCCAGCTAAAAAAGATAAACAAGTCCAAAATAGATCCATTTTTGATCCCCCCCTTTCACTTCATGATACTTATTACCTATTATAATAGTTCTATTTCAAAATGATAGTAATAAAGGAATGGAATTGACTTTTGGCATCGAGTGGATGAAAACGAGTGGGAACACCGCAAGATGTTTTTTCAGAATACTTGAGGGTAGGGCACGTGGGAGAGCGCCATGTGACGTTGCTACATGAATTACGACGGGAAGGGAGCGATGAAGTGACGCGGTCACTTTTTTACGCTTTTTTGTTGAATTCATACCTACGAAAACAATGGTTGGTACATCTTTTATGTAGCAATGAAGGACTGGTTACTAACTGTTATGAAGGTAAAATAAATTACGAGGGTAATGGTGCTGAAGGAATGTAAAATACTCTAGACAAATGAAATAAACGCAAGCATGTCTATTAAGCATGCTTGCGCTTGTTAATAATTCTTTTAATTTTTAAGATTTACGTTACTATCTAATTTACTAAGTGTTTCTATTTATAGTTCTAATGATTCGCCAACCTGTAGAGCAATTCCTTTTCCAGTTTTCACTTTTTTTGCAAATGCTTCCCCATCTTGTTCAATCACTGGAAATGTATTATAATGCACTGGAACAACTATGTCTGCCTTTATCCAATCAGTCGCAACTAGTGCATCTTTAGGTCCCATTGTAAAATTATCACCAATCGGCACAAATGCAAGGTCAATATCGTTCATTTCTCCAATAAGCTTTAAATCTGAAAACAACGCGGTGTCTCCAACATGGTAAATAGTTTTATCATTGATCGTCAGTAAAATTCCCCCGGGCATTCCAGTATAAATAAATGTTCCGTCCTCTTCTTCATATGAAGAACTGTGAAATGCTTGTGTAAATTTTACCCGTCCAAAATCAAAATCATATGCGCCACCAATATTCATGCCATGCGCATTAAAGCCTTTTTGTCCTAAATATACCGCTAATTCATTTAATGCAACGATAAAAGCGCCAGTTCTTTTAGCAATTGCCATCGTATCACCTATATGATCTCCATGACCATGTGTCAATAATATAACATCCGCTTCCACTGTATCTGGATCTAAATCACTTAACGAATTACCAGTAATAAAAGGGTCAATTAATATTTTGTGCGAATCTGTCTCTACACGAACTGCTGAATGTCCATGGTACGAAATTTTCATACATATCTCTCCTCGCATAATGATTTTATCTTCTATTTTATCATAGATAGATTTTTTCGGAAAATATCTGGAAATTTGTTTGAAGTATGAACTACAGAATGGATGGTATGTGCTAGATACCGATTAGGTATGGATTTCATGGATTATGTGTCGCTCACAAGGAGTATTTGTCGTGGAAGCAAATTATGTGCTGATCTCAAGAATTATGTGCCACGGAAGCAAGTTATGTGGCGAAATCAAGAACTTTGTGCCGCTCGCACAGGTTATATGCCGCGAAAAACGATTATGCACTGCCAAGCAGTCATGAAAACAAAATTAAAAAAGGTACATTATTCACACGGAAATGTACCTTTTTACTCATCCATTATTTAATTAAAGATGATGCTTCAACAAAGTCATACCCGAGTGCACTTGCAACACCTTGATTCGTTACTTTGCCTGCAATTGTATTAATTCCTTTTAAGAGAGCATCATTATCACGTACTGCTTTTTCATAACCTTTATTAGCGATTTGTAATGCATACGGAACAGTTGCATTTGTTAATCCAATTGTTGAAGTACGAGGCACTGCTCCTGGCATGTTTGCAACAGTATAGTGAAGTACACCATGTTTAATAAATATTGGATCATCATGGGTTGTTACACGATCACTTGTAGCAAAATTTCCGCCTTGGTCAATTGCTACATCGACAATAACTGAGCTTTCTGACATTGATTGTACCATTTCTTCCGTAACTAAAACGGGAGCTTTTGCACCCGGAATTAATACCGAACCGATCGCTAAGTCTGATTCTGCAATCGCTTTGGCAATATCGAATGGATTCGACATTAAGACGTTGACGGAGTTACCGAAATACTCTGTTAGCTCTTTTAAACGAACTGGATTTAAATCAAAAATAGTTACATTTGCACCTAGACCAACAGCTAATTTTGCCGCATTTGTCCCTACTACTCCACCACCAATAATTGTTACTTTACCACGTTTTACGCCAGAAATCCCAGAAAGTAAAATCCCTTTTCCACCTTTTGTTTTCTCTAAAAACTGAGCACCAATTTGTGTTGCCATATATCCAGCAACTTCACTCATTGGAGTAAGTAAAGGTAGTGAGCGATCCGGTAATTGAACTGTTTCATAAGCAATCCCGATTACCTTATTATCAACCAAAACTTTTGTAAGTTCAGGATGGGAAGCTAAATGTAAATATGTAAAAAGTATCTGACCTTCATAAAAATAATCATATTCTTCCTCTAATGGTTCTTTCACTTTCATAATTAACTCTTGGGACCATGCTTCTTTTGCAGTTGCAACGATCATTGCCCCTGCTTCTGTATATTCTTCATCTGAAAAACTTGATCCTTCTCCTGCTCCAGTCTGAACATAAACTTCATGACCGGCACCTGTTAATGTATGTACGCCAGCTGGTGTTAATGCAACCCTATTTTCATTATTTAAAATTTCTGTAGGAATTCCTATCTTCATTATGGTTGGCACCTCTTCATCAATATTTTACAAAATGGTTTCCCACTAACTTATTGCAAATACAAAAACCTATTATTCATGTAATCATAAAACTAAAACCATTTTTATTTTATCAAAATTATTAATAAATTGCATTATATTATTTGTATTTCTTGTTATTTCACTTATCTTGAATCAATTTCATCATTCAATATAGCGTTTCAAAAACCGAACTATGTTGCTTGAGCAAAAGGCTTTCACTCCAAGTGGTCGCTTTCCGCGGGCGGCTGATAAGTCTCCTGCCCCGGCAAGGGGTATGCAGACGTTGCCCGCAAAGGGCGGTTTTAGTCTGTAATCTTTCGATATTGCGGGGTCTTATCTAGGCCTCTTCTCCCGCAGGAGTCGACCACCTGCCGTTCCAGTCAAAATTTTATAGGATGTAAAAACGAACAATACCATTATACTTTTGTTTGTTGTTCGGTTTTATTCTAGAAGTAGTCTATTATGAAATTGACTTATCTTAAATCAATTTTACCTAATTTGCCTTAAACTCGCTTCTTTTTTTAATATTTGCATAATTACCCTGTTTCTTTTTCCAATTTACCTATAAATAGGTTATAATTAAAGTATAGCTACATATTCAATTCTACAAGGAGGAATAGAAATGAACGGGAAATATGAAAAAATCGTAAGTGCAGTTGATGGATCTAAAGCTTCCGAAAAAGCATTTAAAAAATCTGTAGAAATTGCGAAAGAAAATAATGCTACACTTGTGTTAGCGCATATTGTTGATTCAAGAACTTTTGCAACAGCTGAAGCATATGATAAATCTTTATCAGAGCGCGCTGAAAAATATGCTAGAGACCTATTAAATGAGTATGTTGAAAACGCTAAAGAAGCTGGAGTAGAAAAGGTTGAGCTCGTTATCAAGTACGGTTCACCTAAAGTTGCGATTGCAAAAGAAATCGCTCCAGAATATGAAGCAGATTTAATTATTGTAGGTGCAACAGGATTGAACGCAGTAGAACGCTTTCTTATTGGTAGTGTTTCCGAGAGTGTTGCAAGATATTCCAAGTGTGACGTGCTTATCGTCCGTTAAATTAAAATGCCGCCCAAATTCTGGGCGGTACTTTACTTATCTTTATGTAATTCATGCAATATATGAGATAATTCTGGAATAATTAATTTATCCATTGCAAGCTTTACGGCACCTGATGAACCAGGCATCGCAAAAATTACTTTTCGATTGATGACTCCTGCAATTGCCCGGGACATAATTGCCGTCGCTCCGATGTCTTCCGTATAACTCAACATTCGAAAAATCTCTCCAAAGCCAGGAATTTGTTTTTCCACTTTCCTTTCGACTACTTCAATTGTTACATCTCGAACTGATATTCCCGTTCCACCTGTTAATAAAATAGCCTCGACTTCTTCATCCTTTATTCCTTGATCGATAAGGCTTTCAATTTCAGATTGCTCATCAGGAACAATAACATGGTTCACACATTCATGCCCTTTATCATTCAATAACGCTTTAATTAATTTACCGCTTTTATCTGTTTCTATTGTTCTCGTATCACTAATTGTTGCAATGAGACATCGTACATTTCTCTCTGTTACATAATGCACTAGACGATCATCCCTTTACTTTTACATTAACAATAACGAAAAAAATGATTGAAATCAAACTTTCCGTTCGTATAGAGGTTCAAAAAGTCCAATAAAAATGACACATCGAATCTCTGCGTTGGCTTGCTTTTCCGGTACTCACGTATGGAAAAGCATACGTGAGTACCGGAAAAGATACGCCGCCTTCGACGAACAGGACGTTCTAGTACTGGCGTTGCCACAGGGCTTTTTGATGGGACGAGCAATTTAGCGCAGTCCCAATGCTTTTCAATGGGATGAGCATTTAGCGGAGTCCCAGGACGTGGCGTTTTTAGCCAGTGGAACTTCTCAGGTCTTCTTTTATCGGTCTTTTTGAACACGCACCTATATTGTATTACGAAGACCTTTTAGTTTTAATGGACCACGGTGTACCTAATCTTGGTAATAACCAACGATCTAATCCATACCATCCCGCAACCTTCCAAGCCATTATTAAAACAATCGCAATCATAAACATGATTGGATTTGAACTTACTGTTCCCGCAAGTAAAAATGACATATTCATTAAAGCCCCAAAAAAAGCAGCAATGCCTGTTAGTAACCCGATAATTAGTCCAAGACCTACTAGGACTTCACCCCACGCAACTATATAGGAAAAAGGGACTGCATTTGGAATAACGATATTTTCCAAAAACCATGCATACCATCCAGCCACATCCCCTTCTTCTACTTTTTCAAGTGCACCACCCATGAATCCTTGAATTGCTGCACCTGCATTTTCTCCCGTCCAAACATCCGATGAAACTTTATTAATTCCAGCGACTAGCCATGAATAACCAAGATATAAACGTAGTATTAGCCAAATCCATGCAGATGTTGTATTTGTAAACAGCCATCTAGAAAATGGGTTTTCTTCGACAATGATATCCTGACCCATACTTTTTCCATTGTTCATTAAATCCCCTCTTTTTATCTTTATCAAACGATAAATAGTTCCAAAGTACTACCGACATGTATTTTAACATAGCTAATGCAATATGCCTAGTAAAATAAGAATAGTAACGATAAAATGTGAAAAACTAACTTATCTTAAGTATTAAAAAGGAGTCGATTATGTTGGCAAAAAGAGATAATAAATCTCACCACGATAAGGGTGGAAAATTGAACAATGATCGTCAAGTTCATGCAAATAGCTTTATTATGCAACGTGATCCAAGATTAAATCAACAACAAATCACAGAACAAAACTTAGCACAGAACGATGAAGATGGAAATAAAGATTATTTCCAATCACAAATCAAGGTATCAGAATCTGTCGCTGAATATAATAAAGAACAAAAAGGAACATGACATTACCTTGTTTTTTAGATGATAAAAAAGCAACGAAGAACTTCCCCTCCTCGTTGCTTACTTTTTATGATAAAGCCCCCTAAAATAAATTAACCAATTACGCTCTATTTTTTATCATGCAAATACTTTTTTTTCGACATTCCCTGCATATTTTACTGTATCCCGCGCAATCATCACTTCTTCATTTGTCGGCACTACTAACACTTTTACTGGTGAATGAGGATAATTAATAAATCCTTCCCGACCACAATTATTGTTTAGCATAGGATCCCAGTAAACGCCCATAAATTCTAGGCCTGTTAATATTTTACCACGAACAATGGAACTATTTTCTCCAACACCTGCTGTAAAAACAATGGCATCCACGCCCGCCATTCTTGCTGCATACGAGCCAATATATTGATGAATTCGTGCAGCAAAAATTTCAAGAGCTAGCTCAGCGCGTTTATTTGTTGCCGCTTCCGCTTGAATATCCCTTAAATCATTCGATATTCCTGATATGGCAAGTAAACCACTCTTTTTATTTAACACATTGATTACTTCTGATGCATTCATACCTGTTTTTTCTTTTATATATGGGATAATGGCTGGATCGATATCACCTGATCTCGTTCCCATTGTTAGCCCTGCAAGCGGTGTGAACCCCATCGAAGTATCAATTGATTTTCCATTTTCGACTGCCGTGATACTTGCACCATTTCCAAGATGACAAGTAATAAGTCTTAACTGGTCTAATGGTCGATCAAGCACTTCAGCTGCGCGCTCTGACACATACTTATGTGAAGTACCATGGAAGCCATATTTACGAATGCCATGTTTTTCATAATATTCGTAAGGTAAACTATAAATATAGGATTTTTCTGGCATTGTCTGATGAAATGCAGTATCAAAAACAGCTACCATCGGAACATTAGGTAAAAATTCTTTAAAAGCATGTATCCCTGTTAAGTTCGGTGGATTGTGTAACGGCGCAAGCTCTGAAACCGCTTCAATTTTTTCGATAACATCATTAGTAATTTTAATGGATTTGCTAAAATATTCTCCACCGTGTACAACTCGGTGTCCAATCGCGTCAATTTCGTCGTATGAACGAATCACTTTAGATGCAATTAATTCACTTAGCAATAGTTTTACTGCTTCTTCATGATCAGCCATCTCTTTCGTAATATTTTTCTGCTTACTTCCTGTTTCTAAGGAAAAGGTAGATCCTGACGCTCCAATACGTTCAATTAAACCCTTGGCTAATACTTCCTCCTCCGGCATTTTAAACAATTGAAACTTCAACGATGAACTACCTGCATTAATTGCCAGTATTTTACTCATTTTCATTTTCCCCCTTATAGTTTAAAAAGTTAACCAAAATATATATGAATATATAATGATAAGTAATATTTTTATTTCGAATAATCTGAAATCGTTATCATTTATTATAGATACTATTTTTTAAGAAAATAATTGCTTTTATCATGGTTGGAGTAAATTCGCCAATACGGAAGCATTGACGAATTTTTCACTCCCATTACTTCTAGAACAGATCGTTTGAATTTGCAAACCATTGATTTATTTTTACTAATATATTTTCCGTTGCCTTTGTGTCATTAAAAGACGGTAGTACCGCAAGTAATGGTTGCTTTATATCTTTTGTGGTCGGCCCTTTTTTCTGCAAGATGAAAATACTTTTTTTATTGTCCTTAGATGAAAATGCTGTATCTGGCAGTTGTAACAAGCCTATAATATGTGCATTCTTCTGTAGAAACGCATGTAATTGTTCCGCTTGTTCACTTTCAAACAAAGATTCTGGAATAATAAAGATTAAAAAGCCGCCTTCTTTTGTATAAGTTAAACTTTGTTCGATTAATAAATGATGTGAATACGAATGTCCTTTAGGTGCTTTTAATTCAAAGGTACTTGCATGAACATCATCTGGATAATAACCAACTGGTAAATCTGCTACAACTAAATCAACTGGATCCAATAACAGTGGTTTTAAACTATCTTGATGAAAATATTCCACTCGCTTTTTTTGTAAATTCGCATTTAACAACGATATTTTTAATAATGTTGGGTCAATTTCACTAGCATATGCTCTTACTGGCTGTGTTAAATGACTCATTACAATAAGTAATAAATTTGCTGTACCACTTACCGGATCAAAAAGTCGTACTTCTTGTCGGTTTTTCGTTAGCTTATCTGCTAAATAGCCGATGAAAAGTGAGATTGCCTCAGGAGTCATCATATGCTGGTGCTGTGTCGTTTTTTTCATCCCCTTTAGAACAGCTAGCTGTATCGCCTTTCGAATTGTTGCCGTTTTAAAAGTGTCTACGTTTACTTTTTTTAACGATTTACGAATATTTCCTTTTAACACATCATTCATTTCTTCGTGAACATCTCCGTAAAATAACGCTTCCAAACTTATCGCTAAACTATCTAAATAAGTGTCATGTAACTTTTGTTCTATAACAGTAGTTACTTCATCTATCCAATTATATAATTCTATAACTTTTGAGTCATTCATTTCCTTTGCCCTCCTATCGAGTAAGGCATTTTACGTCTTTTATATAACACTTTTTAATATTGTATCAAAAATTAGAAAAAATGTAATGTATAACAGTAAAAATGTTTGAATTGTCTATTTAACTGTTTTACTTGTAATTTTGCTCGTTTGAATGCACGAATACAGTAGCTATTATTATCGATTTAGATTCATTTTACTTATATCTTCTGAGAAAACTTAGCATTTGCTAAAGAAAACACACCGATTGGCAAGCCGTCAAGGCTGTGACTAGGTGATGCTGCACTTATGTAAGTAAACCAGCGGATAGCTAGTTTATAACGAAAGAAAACATGCCCCTCCATTGGGGGATGCCGATGTTAGGCGCAAAGCCTGTTTTTAGTCGACCTTCCTTAGAATAGCCGTTAAACTATGACTAGGTGATGCCTGAGCTTATTAAATAAGTGATTCACATTTTATCAAGCCTCTCTAGCGAATGCCTTAATTACATGTACGACGCATGATGTTTATTGCGAAGAGTAACCTCGGTCGCAAAGTTCCTTGATGGATGGGATTTATCGCAGCCCCATTACGTGCTAGCACTGGCGTTGCGACAATGGTTTTCGTAGCGTGAGCGTAAGCGCAGTCCCAGAACATTGCGTTCTTATCCGTGAGCAGTAAGAAAAGATTTATACTTTCTTATTCGCTAAAAAAAGAACGGACCCATAACATAACTAATTGTTATGTGCCCGTTTTTATGTTCACATCATCCCATATATAATTACTCAGCTTTTTTGGCAGCCTCCAATGCTGCTTCATAATCTGGGTGATTTGTCACTTCAGAAACATATTCTGTGTACGTAATTTTATCATTGGAATCAATAACAAAAATAGATCTCGCTAACAGTCTAAGTTCCTTAATAAGTACGCCATATTTTTCACCAAAATCAGCATCACGATGATCAGATAAAATATCGATATTTTTAACACCTTCTGCACTACACCAGCGTGTTTGAGCAAATGGCAAATCCATGCTAATCGTTAGTACGTGAACATTCTCAAGCTTGTCCGCTTCTTCATTAAAGCGTTTTGTCTGCTCTGCACAAACACCTGTGTCAAGCGAGGGAACGACACTAATTAATTTTATTTTCCCTTGATAATCTTTCAACGTTTTCTCTTGTAAATCATTAGAAAGGACCGTAAAGTTTGGCGCATCTTCATCGACTTTTACTTCGGTACCTAATAATGTGACGGGATTATCTTTAAATGTAACATTTGCCATCAGAGATCAACCTTTCCATTATTATTTACTTTCATTATGAATAAGGTTGTTCCTATTGTCCACTATTTAGGTGTGATTTAAGTAATATATATTTTAATCGATTAATACTTGCTTTCGATCTTCCACATTATCGTAATCAATCTCAAAGCCCAGATCCTTTAACATTTGCATATCACTATTTCCTTCTTGGCCACCAGTTGTTAAATAATCCCCGATAAAAATTGAGTTGGCAGCAAACAAACCGAATGGTTGTAAACTACGTAAATTTACTTCACGTCCGCCAGAGATACGAATTTCTTTCGTTGGGTTCATAAAGCGAAACAACGCTAATACTTTTAAACAATATAAAGGATTTAATTCATTTGTTCCTTCAAGTTTTGTCCCATCGATAGCATGTAAAAAATTGACCGGGATTGAATCCGCGTCTAACTCTTTTAATGCTTTAGCCATATCATACACATCATCCATCGTTTCTTTCATGCCAACGATAACTCCTGAACATGGTGAAATTCCTGCCTCTTTTATCTTTCCAACGGTTGAAACTCGATCATCGTATGTATGACTTGTCGTAATAGTAGGATGATGTTTTTTTGATGTATTTAAATTGTGATTATATCGGTCAACACCTGCCTCTTTTAATTTTTCGGCTTGTCCTTCACGTAAAATACCTAAACAAGCACATATACGCATATCTTCATATTCCGCTTTTATTTCTTTTACTGCGCTTGTAACAACATCAAGTTCCCTATTCGTTGGTCCACGGCCACTTGCTACAATACAATAAGTACCAGAGTTTAGTTCATTTGCTCGCTTTGCACCCGATATAATTTCTTCCTTTGTCATCATCGTATACTTTTGAATCGGTGCTGTTGAATCAATTGATTGCGAACAATATCCGCAATTTTCCGGACAATAACCCGTTTTTGTACTAATAATCATATTTAATTTTACCTTTTTACCATAGTAATGTTTACGAATAGTAAAAGCAGCATCCATTAAACGAAGAATGTCATTATCATCTGATGCTAATATGGATAAAGCCTCTTCTTTCCTTAATTCATAGCCTTCCATAACTTTTGTTGCTAATTGTGACCAATTCATCTAATCCTCTCCCAATTAAAAAATTAAACTACCTTTTCCTCGATTGGATATCTGACAGATAATCCATATTTATTTAGGCGATAAGCAAAAGCCCCTGCTAATATAGATAAGACAATATCTTTTGGTAAAGGTACTGACATCCATAACCAAGCAATTTTGTATGAAAATTCTGTTGGTGCTTCAAACCAAAATAAATAAGCTGCATACATCCAATTCGTTCCAAATACATAATTGATTGCCATCGCTATAAGTGCAGCAACGATATAAATAGGAAATGTCCGTTTTGTTTCAGCAATTTTACCAGCAACATAGGCAACAAAAATAAAAGAAATAATAAACCCGAATGTTGGTGATAAAACCATTGCTGCTCCTCCTTTAAATTGTGCAAAGACTGGAACACCAGCTAACCCTAACACCATATAGACAAACATCGAAAATGCACCAAGCCTACTTCCTAAAACAAGACCTGATAAAATAGCAAAAAAAGTTTGCAATGTAATTGGAACGCCGCCAATGACAAAAGGAATAATTGATGTTATGTTAGCGCCAATTGCAGTTAAAGCCACAAACATTGCACCAATAATTAAATTAAAAACGTTACTACGCCCTTTCCCTTTCACTTTTCTCCCCCTTTAGTTAACCATATTATTTTTAGGTTAACATACTTTTAAGAATAGCATATAAAATGAAATGGTACAAAAATAAATCTATGTTAATCATTCATGAACCGATCTGTACGTGTACCCATTTTTAGGTAACATGCATATGTATAAGAATGAATAGATTAGGATGGTGATTATTATATATGGAACGAGGGTCAAGCGATAAAAAACCTACGAATAGTAAAGATGAACAGTTAGAGCAATTCAGAATAGATAATTATGGGAAAAAGCTTACAACGAATCAGTCGGTTAGAATTTCAAATGACGAGGATTCGCTAAAAGCAGGTATCCGTGGTCCTACCTTAATGGAAGATTTTCATTTTCGCGAAAAAATCACCCACTTCGACCATGAACGAATACCTGAAAGAGTCGTCCATGCACGTGGTTATGCAGCACATGGGGTTTTTGAATTATATAAGTCAATGAAAGAATATACGACAGCAAGTTTTTTACAAGAATCTGGAACAACCACACCTGTTTTTGTTCGTTTTTCAAATGTTGTCGGTAGTGCCGGATCAAAGGATACAGCTCGTGATGTCCGGGGATTCGCAACGAAATTTTATACGGAATCTGGGAATTATGATCTTGTCGGCAATAATATTCCTGTCTTTTTTATTCAAGATGCGATCAAATTCCCTGATTTAATTCATGCCGTTAAACCTGAGCCACATAATGAAATACCACAAGCATCTTCCGCTCATGATACATTTTGGGATTTTGTAGCAAATAATCAGGAAACAGCTCATATGATTATGTGGCTAATGTCAGATCGAGCAATACCGAGAAGTTGGCGCATGATGGAAGGATTTGGTGTACACACGTTTCGTTTTGTCAACAAAGAAAGGAAAAGTACGTTTGTTAAATTTCATTGGAAACCAATTTTAGGCGTACATTCTCTTGTGTGGGATGAGGCACAAATAATTGGTGGGAAAGATCCAGATTTCCAACGACGCGATTTATGGGAAGCAATTGAACGTGGTGCTTATCCAGAATATGAACTAGGAGTACAAATGATTGACGAATCAGATGAATTTATGTTTGACTTTGATATTCTAGATGCGACGAAAATTTGGCCAGAAGAAATAGTTCCAGTTCAAATAATTGGGAAAATGACGCTAAATAAAAATGTTGATAATGTTTTTGCCGAAACCGAGCAAGTTGCGTTTCACCCAGGTAATATCATTCCAGGTATTGACTTTACAAATGATCCACTACTTCAAGGTAGATTATTCTCCTATCTTGATACACAACTTATCAGATTGGGAGGACCAAACTTTGCTGAAATACCAATCAATCGACCACTTTGTCCATTTCATAATAACCAACGCAATGGCTTTAGCAGGCAACGAATTGATATCGGAAAAGTTAGCTATCATAAAAATTCGTTAGCAAATAATACTCCTTCTACTTCTAGTCTGGAAGAGGGCGGCTTTGTACATTATGAAGAAAAAGTAGAAGGTCGCGTTATTCAAGCCCGTAGTGAATCGTTTAATGACTTCTTTTCGCAGGCAAGACTTTTTTGGAATAGTATGTCACCACCAGAAAAAAAACATATTATAGACGCATTTAGTTTTGAAGTTGGAAACGTTAAAAGTCGATCTGTTAGACAACAAGTCGTTGATATGTTCGTCCATGTTGATAAACAAATGGCTACAATAATCGCTAATAATACTGGTGTAAATCGCCCAAATGGTGCACAATCAAATGTTACCGCATCTTCCCCCGCACTTAGCCAAGAAAATACAAGCAGGTATCCTAATACGCTAAATGTCGGTGTATTAATTGGAAATGGTTTTAATGATGCAGAAGTAAAAAATGTTATTAATTTACTTGAAGAAAATGGTGTGTTTATTCATTATATCGGAGAGCAGATTGGCACTGTGACAGGTAGGATCGGGAGCAAGATTAAAATAGATGAAACATTTATGACAACGGACCCAGTACTCCATGATGCAATATATGTTGTAGGGGGAAGTGCGATTGATCAGGTGAAATTTAATAAAAACATTATGTATTATATTGGCGGAACATATAATCATTATAAGCCAATAGGAATTGCCACTACTGGGGAAATGTATTTTGATGTTCCGAATAAAAATAATATACCTGGAGTTATTTTTGCCTCTTATAATCCAAATTTTGCAATGGACTTTTTAAATGCAATTACTGAACAACGTTTTTGGAACCGGATAGTTTAGGTAAGGAAAATTGTCCTAATGGCTTTTGGGATGTAAAGTACATGAATGTAAACATTTAAATATTTAAGAGGGATAGAGATTTACATTCTCTTTATATACAGAATTGACTTTTTCTATTTTAAAAGAGTTATTCCTATTATGTAGGAATAACTCTTTTATTTTTCAATATTTTATTGTTGTCCTCCACCTAATTGTTGCTGTGCCATGTGGACAAGACGTTTTGTAATTTCTCCTCCAACAGATCCGTTAGCTCTAGAAGTTGTATCTGGACCAAGTTGTACGCCAAATTCTTGAGCAATCTCTGTTTTCATTTGATCAATTGCATGCTGTGCACCAGGAACTACCAATTGGTTTGAATTATTACTATTTGGCATGATGGTTCACCTCCTTGGTACATTTATCTTGCGCACCAAGAGGAGCAATCATACATACAAAAAATTGGTAGTTGTTGTTAGTTCAAGTATTTAATAACAATTAAGACAAATACTATTTTGAGTATACTAATAACTCAACTTTCACACCAAGATAATGAGTTCAAACAGTTCGCTTGGTTACGCTTGGGATACTTCTAATTACATCCTTGACAACCATGAGACAATAAATTTATTCACAATATTTTCTAAATGAGTAGATTTGTTGTTTATTTCATATAACAGATAAAGTGCACAGTAACATTTGGTGGTGAACGTACCGTCGCTACGGAAATACACTCCGCTTAGGTGGGTATTGTCACTCATTACGTTTATTTGTTTATGAGTGTAATCATATCGTTCACCTTAGGTATAGTTGATTGGAGCTTAGGACAGTCGACTCCTGCGGGAAAGCACGTGTCTGAAGACCCCGCAGCGGCGGTTTTTCCGCGAGGAGGCTGAAGCCGTGCCCGCGGAAAGCGACTGTCCGTGGCGGAAATCAACGGTGCTGTTACTGTCGTTCTAGCCAGAATAGCAAATTAACTTACTGCGCAGTTTCGTTCAACTACGTGATAAAAGCAACAAACTTTACGATAAGAGAAGGTGGAGTCTAGATGTAAACAGACTCCTTAGACCGAACAGTTAAGTCCAAAAGTCAACTTCAACACTATATCTACGCCCCACTTCATTCTATGAAGCTTTTTTGTCCATTTCACCCTGTTAAAGTTGAGTTATAATAATTCGTCAAAATGATCGCTTTGAACATTATGAACTATTTTAATCGTTTCTTTTTTAGCTATTGCTTCATTCATGAATGGCGTAAAGTCTACCTTTTTTTCCAGTTCATGAATGATTTCTCTTTTCGGATTAGTTGCAGGTGATTTTGGTACAAATATCGTACAGCAATCTTCATAAGGTCGGATAGAAATATCATACGTACCAATTCGTTTTGAATGGGTAATAATTTCTTCCTTATCTAGAGCAACTAATGGACGTAATACTGGTAAATTAGTTACTTCATTGATAGCGTTCATACTTGCCAATGTCTGACTTGCTACTTGTCCAAGACTTTCCCCCGTTGTAAGTGATAATATATTTTTTTCATGGCAAATTTTTTCGCTAATGGTGAGCATTACACGTCTCATTATCGTCATCGCATATCGTTCTGGCATTGATTTAAATATTTCTTGTTGTAACGTTGTAAAAGGAATCAGATGAACATTGATCGATCCCCCAAATTCTGTTAACGTTTTTGTTAAATCTAACACTTTTTGCTTGGCGCGTTCACTTGTAAAAGGTGGTGAATGAAAATGAACCATTTCAAGTTGAACACCCCGCTTCATCATTAAATATCCCGCAACAGGGCTATCAATACCACCTGATAATAATAACAATGACTTTCCACCAGTTCCTACTGGTAAACCTCCAGCTCCACGAACGACCGTTGACATAATATAAGTCGCTTTTTCCCTAATTTCTACTTTTATTTCTACATCAGGTTCATGTACATTAACTGTATATATCGATGTGTTTTTTAATAAATGGGCACCTAAGATTCGATTCATTTCTTGGGAACGAATAGGAAATCCTTTATTCACTCGACGTACGGAAACTTTAAACGTTTTTGCATTTGGACTCCCCGTCAAAGCAAACAATGCCCCTTCTTTTATAGACGATTCTTCATTTTCAACTTTTAACGCTAAACTTAAACTGTAGATTCCAAACACTTTTTTACATTGTTTCATAATTGGTTCAGGACCCTGTCCATTTAGTTCAATAAACATTCTTCCTTGTGACCGTTTTACACGAATATCTGGATAATGTTTTAATGCCTGTTGAATATTTCTTTGTAGCTGTGTAATGAATTGATTTTTATTTTTTCCTTTTAAAGCTAGTTCTCCGTATCGTATTAAAATATGATCATAATGCATGACTTATCTACTCCAATATATCTTTTAAATGTTTAATTGTTTCTGTAAACGTTCGGATAAATATTTCTATTTCCTTTTCACTCGTATCATATGACAAACTAATTCTTAAACCGGATGACGAAACAACGCTCGATCGCCCACTTGCATCTAGAACACGGCTTTTATCCGATTGTTTCGACGAGCAGGCTGATTGGGTTGAGATGACAATTCCTTTTTCAAAAAGAGCGTGAATAACGACTTCTGGTTTTAAACCTGGAACGGAAACATTCATAATATGTGGGGCGCCATGTTCAGAAGAATTTATATACACTCCATCGATTTTCCCTAAATGGTTAAAAAGATTCTGATGGATTTTTTGTAAGTGGCCATATCCCTTTTGTTTCCGCTCCATCATTAACCGTAAAGCACGAACAAAGGAAACATTTCCTGCCACATTTTCAGTTCCCGATCGTAATCCCTGTTCTTGATTTCCACCGTGAAAAAGTGGATAAAGAACAGTACCTTTTTTAATGTATAGCATTCCTGTCCCTTTTAATCCATGGATTTTATGGCCTGAAAACGTACATAAATCAATGCCGCTATGATGTAATTGAAGTGGAACTTTCCCAAGTGCTTGCACAGCATCTACATGGAAAAATAGTTTTGGATGCTTTTTAGCAATTTCTCCGATTTCTTCAATCGGTTGAATGGAACCTGTTTCATTGTTCACATGCATGATCGAAATGAGAATTGTTTTATTCGTAATAGCGGATCTTACCATTTGTACATCCACTACACCATCGCTATTTACGGGAAGATAAGTTACAGTGAATCCGAGCTCTTCTAGACTTTTACATGTTTCATACACGGAAGCATGCTCAATTTCAGTCGTAATTATATGATTCCCGCGCCCTTGATATTTTAACGCGACCCCTTTTATTGCCAAATTATTTCCCTCTGTTCCTCCAGAGGTAAAAATAATCTCACTCGGATCTATTTGCAATAAAGTAGCTGCTTGTTCACGTGCTTTCGTTTGCAACCTTTCAACGTCTGCTCCTAATTCGTGAATGGAGGACGGGTTGGCAAAGTATTTTTCTGATACTTGTTTAAAGCTTTGTACAACTGATTCATCAGGGATCGTCGTTGCACTGTTATCTAAATAAATCATCTAAAAATCCTTCCTACTCATTATTCATCTTATCAAAAAACAAGACTGACTATATAGATGTTACCCTATAAGACAGTCTTATTATTTAAGAAACAGTCATTTCTTGATGTTTTTCTATTTTTTTAAGTGCACCAGGTTCAATTTCTTCTATTGCATTTGCTGCATTTTCTAATGCTAATTCATATTCAGCCTTACGAAATAATTGTTCTGCTTCTAAAAGCTTTGCCGCAAGTGATGGATTGGAACTACGATAACGATTTGCATACTGGATAACTTGTTCCGTCAAATACGCTTGCTCTAACATCATATTCGTATTTTCAATAGCACTCATCACAGAGCTTTTTGCTTCTGCTAGCGATTTTTGTACTTCTAATATATCTAGTGGTTGGTTATCAAGCGCTTGTAAAACGAGTTCGTTTTTCTCCGTGGCTTCCTCGATCATCGACCAAATAAAGTTGGGAACGCCAGGTAAATTGCTATTTCTTAGCTTGCGATTTGTTTTAAAGATATCATCACTCATCGACTGCAATTGTGCCCTCGCTTCTACTTCATCTTTACGTAAGTTTTGAATCCGACTTTTGAAATCTTGATGCTCTTCGACAATGTTTTCAAGTTGCTGAAAACCTTGTTCTAACTCTGTTCTTAATTTTGAATGTGCAGAATTATTTTTTTCAACTTTTTGTGCAAATGTTTTTAATTGCTCTTGTAGTTGAGTAACCATTTTTTCTAAAGACATATATTTTTCTAAATCAGAATCTTCAAAGTAATATGCTTGCTTCAGTTGTGCTACTTCTGACTTTGTATGTAAAAATTGAACTTCAAAGTTTTCCAATGCACGTTCATAACTAGGCATTTTGGATTCGACAAAGTTTTTAGCTAACGCTTCTTTTTCTAACAATAGGTACATTTCTTTTACCCGTTCCTCGATTTCGGGAACCATTTCTTTTACCTTATTCGTACTTTCCTTCTCTAATGCATGAACAAGATCGATTAATTGGGCTTGGAACTCTTTTATTTCTTTTTCTAAGTCTAAATGATCAATCCAATAGCCCTCCGCTTTCATTTCGTTTAAGCCTTTATACAATTCATCTAATTGTGTAGGAAGTCCTTGTCGACATAATTTATACAGAGCTGGAAATTCTTCTAGTTCTTGTTGTAATGCTTCTAAACGTTTTTTTACTTGATCGACTACTTCTGTTGACTGTATATAGTTTCCTTCTGCCACTAGCTCCTTATATAGCGTTAATTCCTTCTGTATTTCATCGAATTCAACTTCAAATCTTACATCTGCTCGGTCATATTGATAACGATTTTGCGAAAGTATTTTACGCAATTCGTTCAGCTTCGGTTCAAGCTGTTCAACTTCTTCTCGATTCGATTGCTCTATTTCAAGTAGTTCATTTAATTCCGCTAAAATAGTTTCGATCTTCTTTTCAACTGCCTGTAAGATCTCTTCCATTTGTTTCATGCATTTTTTTGCAGCTGGAAAACTATAGCGGTCTGCTGCATTTTCCGTATCATAAAGTAATTCTTCTACTTTTCCAAGCTCAACGGTTAAAATGGTTTCCCATTTATTTTTCCATTGTTCAAATTTTTCTTTTGTTTCTCCTTCTAAATTAAGCTCCTTCACTTTCGCTAATTCTGAAGCAACATTACGATTCATAATATCGAGTTTCCAGCTTTCATAATAATCGACCGAATCATATAATCTTTTTCTTAAAAGGAGTCCTACTATAATTAACACAATTACTGCTAAAATTGCACCAATAACATATTCCATCTTTTACCTCCTAATCATTTTTATAGAAGGATATATATAATTAAATCATTATAGTATTATTTCACTATTAATAATACCATGATTACGGTCGTTTTTGCTAAAAAAAACAAAAAAATATGCATATTCTACATAAATGTCGAATTTTCGTCCCGATAAAACGTGAAGTCATTCAATTTCATGAGCAAAATAAGGAAACTTACTTATCTTTATCTGCAATAAAATCGATCCATTGATCAATGGTTTTTACATAGTTTTTAATAAAATGGCGAAAAGATTGTTGGTCAACCATTTGATTATTCCATTCGTTCTTTAACATATAAGGTGACATTAACATCCCTTTTAATTGCATATATAAATAAAATCGTTGCTTTTTATTTTCTTTACTTAAAATAGGGAAAAACAGTTCACTCAAAACGTGATTTTCCTTCGCTAAATAAGTTACCGTCATTTCACGTACAAAGGTAGAATCTAAAGATAGTTCACGATTAATGAAAGAGGTTAATTGAAAATAGTCTGTTTTATATTGAATGATGGCATAAATCACTTTTTTTAATTTTTCAATAGGATGTATATGTTCATTGTTCGTTATTTCTTCATTTACAATAGTTAAATACATTTCATAATAATTCGTTACTGCATATTCTAATAAGCCTTGTTTGCTATTGAAATAATAACTAATTAAGGAAACATTCACCGAAGCATATTCAGCGATATCCCGTACCGATGTACCATGAAATCCTTTTTGAAAAAAGAGTGATGATGCTGCTTCGACTACTTTTTGCTTTGTTTGATTTATTTTCATGCATGTCAATCCTCCCTTTCTTTATTTAATACGACAAAAGTATGAAAATTCCTGCAATTTAACACAAAATAATAAATGGCAACCTTCCAATAGAAGATCGCCATTCATTATTTATGTTGAACTACTTTATTTTTTCCAGATGTCTTTGCTTCATATAACGCCTCATCGGTTCGGATAAATAATTGTTCGACCGTATCTTTTTTTGCTGAAGTCCATGTAGAAACTCCTGATGAAAGAGTAACTTGTGGTTGAGTAGTTTTGATCACTTTTTCTCTTATTCGGTTTGCCCTTTCTGTTGCCTCTGCTAAGCTGCAATGTGGTAAATATACGGCAAATTCCTCTCCACCCCATCGAGCAGCAATCTCCCCTTGTTTCATTTCCAATTTAATAATTTCAGCCACTTGGATGAGCACTTTGTCACCAATATAATGCCCAAACGTATCATTCACTAATTTAAAGTCATCGACATCAAATAAGATAAATGCCCCTCGTCCACTTCGACTCATCTGTTCCCCTATTTTTTTATCTAGATGATTTCTTGAATATAGTTTTGTTAAATAATCTGTTATTGCAGTCTGCTTTAATTGTTCTTTTAAAACAGAATTATGGAAAGCTAGTGATGCATGTTGGACAAATGATTGGATAAATTTAAATTTATCAAATGAGAAATAGTAAGGGATATGGTGGGCTACAATAATAACACCAAAAATCGATTCAGAAGACCACATTGGGATGATCATGATTGAATTATACAGAGTATCAATACCTTCTGCTTGAAAGTTACCGGACAATATTGGTTTTGGATCTTGCTTCATCTTTTCATATACATGACAAATAAATTGAATACCGTTTTGTGTAGTAAAATATTCAGTGCTCCCATCCAGTATATCAAAGGACTCTAGACCTTCTTCCCGTTCTTGTGAAAAAAAGATCACACCAACTTGTTCTGGGTGACATGATTCAAAAATATGTTTTTTCACTGTGTCAGTAATTTCATTTTGGTCTAAGTTTAAATTTAAATCATGTGAAGCCACATTAATAATTTGCAAGTCTGATACAAGCTGAGTGGAAGACTGATAAAGCGTTGTCCTTTCAATTGCACGCCCAACCATATTCGTAAACTGAGTAATAAAATTCACTTCTTCGTCAATCATCGTAACAATTTGTTGAATGTTTATTTGTAAAACACCATATACACCTTGTTTACCACTTAACGGTGAATAAATATTGGTTTCTTTTTTCACTTCATTATATTCAATTTGTAATTCGTTATTAATAAACGCTAACGTACCCGGAGATAGTGTTGCACCTCCTGTATACTCAATCATTTTAATCGGTAATGTTTCATTTTCATACTCTTGTGACATTAATAAATAATATCGAAAGGTAGGGTAAATTAATTGAATCGTTTCATAAAAACGTTCTAACACTTCTATTGTTTGATGAACAGAATGTAATTTGGTAGATAATTGGAACAGTAACTGATTACGCTCCCGTAGAAACATTTGGTGTCGCTTATGGTATAAAATACTTAAAAATTGCTCAATAATGATCCGTACTTTTTCAAGTGTCGTTAAACTTACAATTTGATCTTCGGAAAACGTAATGAACATAAACCCACTAAAATTCTCTTTACAATAAACTTTTAATAAAAAAGTCATTTGATCTAAAGATTTTTGTGTAATAGGGTTTTCTTCATTTACTACGGTAATATTCGTTTTCTCCTTAAAATAAGCAATGAAACGACTGGGAGATAGAGTCTTAACACTAACTGGATATTGTGAGGAAAAATAAGTTATTTGCTCATTTAATTGCTTTTTATTATACATATAAAACACGATATTTGAAGCATCCAAGATTTTCTTTAGCCTCTCACATAACATGTTCATCATGTCTTTTCGTGTATATTCATCAATCGTGTAGGTTAGTTCAAAGAGATTAGCCTTTAAATTTTCTGATATTCGATTCGTATTCATCATATCCCCACCTACTATGTCTATATGATTCCATTATACTATTAATGATTCTTTTTTACTAGTTATATTCCAAAAGTATTCCATTATTTTCTTGTTCGTTATTTTTTTGTTATTATACTTCAAATAAACATTGATTCTATAAGGTTTTGGTGAGTCGTCTATCACGACTTTTTATGTAGGTGTTTAGACCTATAAATAGAGTTTTGAATTCAAAAAAAGCCTGTAGTAAGATCCTACAAGCTAATAAAGGTTAAAGTTCCACCCAATGCTTTCTAATGGCCATAACAACTGCTTGGGTTCGATCATTTACATTCATTTTTTTGAATAAACTACTTACGTGATTTTTTACTGTTTTTTCACTAATATTTAACGTTTCCGCTATTTGACGATTGCTTTGCCCGTTCGTCAATAATTGAAGCACTTGACATTCTCTTTTTGTGTATAAATGTAATGGCATTTGAAAATTTTCTTCCTCTTCTTCAAGATCATTACTCGTTAATTTACGGTACTCTTCCACTAAATCATGGGTAATGGTTGGATGAATATAGGATACACCATTTTTTACAATTTTAATTGCTTCTATAAAAGAAAATATATCCATTTCTTTTAACAAATAACCATGTACTCCAATTTTAATTGCTTCTGTTACATAGTTCTCTTCGCCTTCTGCCGAGAGGATGATTACTTTAATGTTGGAATCGTTATGAAACACCTCTTCTTTTATTTCATAGCGATGTTGCATAAATGTGTTAACATCAATTAGCAACACATCGATGTCCTGTAATGGCAATATAGTTTTAACGACGGAATAATCATCACTGCTAACGATAATATGAAACGATGATTCTGAATCCAGTACACGTTTTACACCTTCACGAAATAGTTGTTGATGATCAATTAATACGATATTTATTTTAGTTTCGCTCATTTTTAAAACCTCCTATTCACTTTTAGTGCGTGTTCAAAAGGCCGATAAAAAGGATCGAGAAGTTCAAGGCGGCGTAGCTCCCGAGGAACTCGCGTATGCTTTTACATACGTGAGTACCGGAAAAGCAAGCCAACGCAGAAATTCGATGTGTCATTTTTGTTGAACTTTTTGAACAACTTCTTTTATGAAATTTATTTTACCCGTTCTCCATGTACGACGAGACGATGGCTATTCGCCCGATATGGATGACAAGTTATTAATGATGCTAAGTCTTTTCCTTCATTAATTCCTAAGTTTTCTGTTTCGTGAGGTAAAATCACTTCTACGTCAAATACTTCATATTGAAGCTTTTCTTCTAACGTATATATATAAAACGTGTCCCCAGGTTGGATTAGATCTAATTGACGAAACATTGCTTTCGTCCCCATTCCCCGGTGCCCGGCCAAAACGGTATGTGTACTTAGTCCCCCTACCGGTAAAGAGGATCCTTCCACTTGCCCAATTCCTTTAGATAGCTCATTTTCACTAGCTCCAAGATAGATTGGTATTTCTAGGCTAAGTTTCGGTATTTCAATCGAAGCGAAATGATTTCCATCCATTGGAGCATCCTTACACCCTTCATAGTCATCACGATTATAACCATCTGTAAAAGGGTCATGAAGTCCTTCTTCATTTTTAAAAATAGCCTCATTACATCTTCTTGCAGCTTCTAACTTTTCAAAAATAAATTGCGGGGTAAGTAATTGTGCCTCATTTTTGAATTGATTTACTTGTGACTTTTGAAGCTGATTATTAATAAATTGGGCTATATGTGGATAAACAATAATTAGGAGTCCGAGAATAAATAATAACAATATCCATTTATTTTTTCTCATCATCATCACACTTCCATTTGCTTTTTTTTACGCAAATATATTATTAGTAGTATTATTATGGTCAAAATACCTACAAAAAATAAGGAAAGTTTTACTATATCTACCTTTTGGCTTATGTCTGTTGTAGCGGTATGAGGAATATCTTCAAAATATGGTACCCTTTCTCCTCTAACTAAAAGGCGGTGTGTATTAATCATATATGGCTCACAAGTAATCAATGTGACAAAGTCTTTATCTTTCTTCATATCTAGCCAGTTCGTTTCGGTTGGTAATACTATTTGGATATCATCAACCTTATATGCTAGTGTTTCATCTAACGTATGAATCAGAAAAACATCATCTACCTCTACTTTATCTAAATCACGGAATAATTTTGAACTAGGTAACCCGCGATGACCTGTCAATGCGGTATGTGTCCCACTCCCTCCAATTGGAAAAGAAGAATTTGACATATGACCAATTCCTTGTTGTAGGACATCTTCACTAACCCCGTGATAAATAGGTAATTTTACATTGATACTCGGTATTTCTAAACTACCCATCGTTTCCCCAATGTCTAACACATTGAAATAACCAGTAACTGTTGTCTCTGTTGCATCTTCAGCGAATGGATCTGCAATCGGGATAGCTGTTTCATTTAATGAATCATTATATTCTTTCGCTTTTTCTCGCTCTTTTTCTTTCTCATCCTCCGTCATTTGTTCTAGTACTTCATTATGTTTACTCATCACCGTATAGTGGTCTTTTGTACTAAGCCAATTGCTGACGATGGGATAAAAAAAAATGAGAAAACCAGTGATAAAAATGATCGGAATAATTATTTTACGTACCATAGCCGTCATCCTTTAAATTAGCGATAAAAATTTGTTGCTTGGCGGTCTATTTCAGGTAAAAGTTAGCGTATTTAGGACGATTTCTAAGATTTTTACCTAAAATTCCTATAAAGAAAACTCGCAACTTGGCGAGCAAATAGTTAAATAAACGTCCAAAATCGAATAATTCTTCATTTATTACGGATTCTTTCTTAAAGAAAGAGGCCGTTTTCACCAAAGAAAAACCCGAACAATGGTAGCTGCATATCACCCACTCTGGAAATATACTTCGCTTTCACCACAGGGCATAAGAGCGACATCTGTTCAACCTGCGCTATCGCTTGTTTTCACAGTGTCTCCTTTACCGCGGGCGGCTGGTGAGCCTCCTCGTGCTGGCGCACTATGGGGTCTCACCGATGCCTTTCCTCCCGCAGGAGTCTACGTATATTTCCTCCACTTAGGTAATGCATTATTCGTTTTTAGATTTGGTCGTTTTAGTTATGTCCCAGCCTCTTTCCCGATTTATTTATCAGACTTAAGCAAATTCTCTCCTTCTACGACGGATATACAGATATAAAGCTGATCCCATAAACGTTAATCCGATTAAAGTAAAGAGAATTGTTCCAATTCCACCGGTCTTCGGTAACTCCCATCCAGATTTAGAGTTGTCGACAGTTATTGTAACGTTGCTATTTTCGCCGTCAATTGTAACTTCGATTGGTTTTGTTAATTTACGATAGCCGTTTGGTGCTTTTGTTTCATGTAACGTATAGTTACCGTAATCAAGTTCACTTGTAAAAACAAGTTCACCATTTGCACCTGTTGTTCCTGTTTCTACTAAATCACCGTTAGAATCACGAAGGGCAAATTCTGCACCTTCTAATCGCTGTTTTGTTGATTTGTCTTGCTTAATCACTTTTAGTGATCCTGCTGTTGGTGTGACTGGAACTGGATCTGTTTCTTTATGTCCGGAAGAACCATGATTGTTTTCATAGTCAATATATGCCTTGTTATCGATAACTTTATTTGCCTCTGCATCCTCAGATACTTTAGCTTTGAAACTAAATGCTACTGTGCTTGGTCCACTAAGCTCTGATGGAGTAGCGGTCCATGTCAATGTTTGACCGTTTTGATTGAAAGTAAAACCATCTGCCTGAGATACAACTTCAACGAATTCTAGGTTTTCATGTAATGTATCTGTTACAACAAAGTTCTTATAATCTTTGATGTCACCTGGTAAATCTACTGTTATCGTATACGTTACGATTTCTCCACGGTTTACCGCATCAAAGTCTACATCCTTATCAACTTCTGGTTCTTTGTAATTTTTAACATTGACCTTTACTGTTGTACCACTTTCAGTAATTGAAAAATCTACCTTTTGGCTACCTAATACATACCCATCAATTGTTGCAATTTCTTTAAAGTAGTAATTGCCAAATGCTAGACCATCTACTTTAATTTTTCCATTTGCGTCTGTTACAAATATTGTATCTTCTACTTTTGTTCCATCAGTATTGTATAGTTCAAATTGAACACCCGCTAATACTGCTCCTGAATCACCGTCTGTTTTCGTTAATTCAACAGCACCACGGATTGTTTCGTTCTTTGGATAAATGTGTACGTCGTAAGTTAATGTCGAACCATCTTTACTGGTCATTGGGATATCAACATAGAATGTATCTGGATTTAAATTAACGTGATCTGGTCCGTCAATTTCCCCAACTGAATAGCGCCCTAATGGTAATTCTTGTGTCACTTGGCCATTCTCATCTGTTGTTAACTCATACTCCTGACCACCTGTTACTTCTGTCCAGTTCTCACCATCATATGAATGTGTTTGTTTCACTTTATACGTAACACCAGCTAACGGCTCTCCTTCTGGTATTTGACCAGCTGACCCGTCACCTTCACCTTGTGATGCACCTGGTTCTTGTTCATACTTATGAATCGTTAATGAGCCTGTTGTGCTAGCTTCCGCATTTGCCACCCCTGGTAATAGTAGACTAAACATCATGATAGCTACTAAAAAATGATAAATTGAAAATCTCTTTTTCATTCTGTAATTCCCTCCTAATGATCTTAACGTTCTATGTTTTATACTTGACGCCTTCTAAATACAAACCATCCTGCTCCAGCTATTAAGATAAAGCCAACTCCATAAAAGCCTAGTGTTCCAATGCCACCAGTTTTCGGAATGTTCCATCCAATTGGTGTATTTACCACTTGTTTTGTTACATGTAAATTCTCTCCATTTATCGTTATAGCAATTTCTTTAACTAGTTTGTTATACCCTTCAGGAGCTTTCGTTTCTTTTAATTTATAATCGCCCCATTCTAGGTTTTCAAATTTAATCGTTCCATCATTACCTGTCGTAAATATGCCAACGACATTCCCCTCTGAGTCTCTTAGTTCAAACGTTGCACCAGCAAGTGGCTTTTCATTTTCATCCACTTTTTCAACGGTTAATGAGCCGTATCGGGCCGTATTTGTAATGATATGTTTTTCATCTTCTGTACTATAATCGACGTCATATCCATAAGGAACTTCAACTTCTTCCACGGAATAAATTATTTCTTTTCCTGTTTCCGCATCATATTTCCTTAAATTTTTAAAAGTATCTGACCAATTGTTATCCTCACCTAAGATGAGCGTTTGTCCTGTATCTTCTCCGCTCGCAAGCAACTTAATGGTTACAGATTCTGTTGCTGGTCCAACCCATCTTTTCTCGACATCAACATCGATAGTTTCATCATTTGTGTTCGTAATGATAAAACCATCTTCGGCTGATCCTGTTGTATTGGAGGAGTATCCTGGAATGACAACTTCTTCTACCGTATAGACAATTTCTTCACCAGTTTCCTCATCGTATTTTCTTAAGTTATCAAACGTACCTGACCAGTTGTTATCTCCATTTAATACAAGCGTATCTTCTGTATCTTCTCCATTCGCAAACAACTTAACGGTCACAGAATCTTTTCCTGGTCCAATCCATTTTTTCTCGACATCAATTTCAAGTGTTTCATCGTTCGTGTTTGTAAAAGTAAATCCATCTTCTACTGAACCTGATAATTCATTTGTGTAGCCAGGAATATCAAGTTCTTCTACTGTGTAAATAATCGGATCTCCAGTAGTATCATCAAACTTATTCAATTCAGTAAATGAACCTAACCAATCATTCGCTTCATTTAATATGAGCGTCTTGCCTGTATCGACCCCATTCGCAAATAGTTTAATCGTGACGTACTCCGTTGCAGGACCAATCCACTCTTTATTTACATTCATATTCATTTGTTCTGGATTATACGTATTCGTTACAGTTAAACCATCCAATGTTTTATCATAGTTCACAGGGACTTCAGCTTCATCTGCACTGAATGTATAAGGACGACCATATGGATCATACATTGGTACATCAGTAAACGTATACGTCCACGCAGGTGACTCTGTTCCATTCACTGTTCCTGTTCGAAGTACTTGCGTTCCCCCATCGACGTTCTCAGCTATTAATTGAAGGTCTACTGCTGGATGATTTGATCCACCCACCCAAATCTTCTTAACTTCCTTATCTTCTTTAGGTATCGTAAACTTTAAATCTCCACCAACGTCATGTCCACCACCGATTCCTTTAACAAAAAACGGGCTATTCCCTTCTGGCAACTGAAGATCCGCTAAGTTAAATTTAAATACTGTCCAGTGTGAATCTTTCGTATTTCCAGATAACCCAGTTGGCAGGTGACTATCTCCGTCAATCGAGATTGGTACCTGCGCATTATAAACATCTGAATCATAATTTTGTATCCCATTTAAAGTCATATATTGCAATTCATGTGTAGACTTTATTGCTACGTAAACTGTATCACCATTTGCCCATAAATAATCCGCTAACGTATGGGCGTTTGTTGATTCACCAACAATCGCTGTTGGTACGACAATGGAGTTAGGATCCGTTGTATAAACTCCTGGAGTCCCAATTGCAAAAGGAATTATGGATAATAAATTTACCTCATCCTTTTGTTGTTCTTCTTTTGTTTGTTTGGCTATCTTCTCCTGCTTTACACTCTCTTCAGACTCTGTCAGCTTCACTTGTTCTTCCGGTTCAGCTTTTACAACTTCTTCTTCGACTTCAACGACCTTCTCAGTATCTTCTGATTTTTTCTCTAATGCAGCTACTTGATCGGATGCCTTGAAACTTCCATCGTCATAAGTTGTTAATGCTTCTAAACCATATGAAGATTGATCCTGATTTGTAATAGATGTAATTATTTCTACGTCAAATGTTTTAGCTCCAGCTGGTGTATGTATCACATAACCGTTTGCCGATGTTTCTACATCTGCATCTCCTACATTATTTATTGAATGATGTGTTTGACCTGAACCAATTGTTACCTTTGTCGTAGAACCATCATTTTCTTCACCGGAAGCATTAATTATAACTTTCCATTTAGTGGAATCAGCATTCTGTTTGACTTGCTTTACTTCAATTTTGCCACTATTGTCACTTTTAGCCTCTGCCAATAGACCTAAATTAGGACTAAAAATTTGAAAGATTAATAGTGTAATAGCGATTAACGAAAGTCTTTTTACTTTGTTCAAATTACTTTCCTCCTTTCACATAATTCAAAGAAAACCTACAAATGGTCTACTTATGGATTAAGTTTAGAGGAAATCCATCCATGCCCTGTTACGATTTACAATACTTTATTTACGTTTTTTTATATAATTAGGGCAATTCTGTTAACTAAGTTTTTTTCCTATTTCTTATAGGTATTTTTTCTATTATTCATATTTACTTCGTTACAAGGACTTATGTTTGACGTCTTCTAATGAAATACCAGACCGCAGCAACCATAAGAATAAGCCCAATTCCGTAAAATCCTAACGTTCCAAATCCACCTGTTTTTGGAATAGTCCACCCTTGTTTTGTATTTTCAACAGGCAATTCAACGACTTGACCACCATGTTCTATTTCTACATCTATTGGTGATGTTAATAAACGATAAGCAACCTCATTACCATTTTCATCGATATATATTGGTGCTTTTGTTTCAATTAACTTATATTTCCCAATTGGTATTTCTTCCACGAACCATTCGCCATTATCATCTGTTATACCTTCAGCTATGATATTTTCCTCTAGATCAACAAGTCTAAATTCAGCACCAGCTAATTTTGTTTGATCATCGGCATCTATTTTGATAATTTTTAACGTCCCTGATCCTGGTGGCTTCACATATACTTCCTCTGAGTCTTCATGTTCCCCATCTACTAATAATGTCGCTACGTTTGGAATACGTTGATCAACATATTTCTTCAAATCATCTGGAGTTACAATGTCCTTTATCTTTGCTTGGAAAGTAACAACAATCTTTTTCCCAGCTAAGTAATTATACGATCCATTTTGTTTAGGCAGGTCAACGGTAAATCCACTTTGATTATTTAAAAGACTAATTTGAACGGATAGGTTGTCAATATTATCTGAATGAACAGTAATATCCTCTACGTTTCCAACAAGTTCTAAAACAGATTCCAATTCATCTTTCAGTTGCACGGTGTCATACTGAGATATATTTTCACCAAACTGATATTCAAGCTTATACGTAAAAGAATCATGGATTTTTTCTAATTCAATACTATTGGTGAAATCATTTGACCCGCCTAGTGCAACATACTTATTTATCTTCTGTTCACATTGATCACTATGTTCATTTCCAGCTAAGGTTGCATTTGGGATGGCAATAGATTCATTGAATGAATTGTTCTCCTTGTCATAGTAGATCATGCCGTTTGTCATCGGTGTTGTCGTGTCTTTGTGACTAGCTGTTTCTTTTAGTTGATATGTCAATATACTTGCGCCAGATTTTATTTTGTCTGCAGTAACCGTAACTGTGTTACCTGAAACGGAATAGGTAGCCTGACTTCCATTCAAGTAAATACTGTCTTCTACAAGTTCAAATCCTGGTGCAATGTCAAATTCAGTCTTAAATCCGTTATATTCATTTACGACACTTTGCAGATTTTCTAACATTTCATTGATTAAATCTGCCAAGTTTTCATTGGCACTATAATTTTCTGGAGAAGAAGCAACATCCCTTAACATTTGCCTAGCAGCAGGACCGATTGTGTTATTGTAATAGTTCGTTCCGTAAGCATTTCTTAACACAGCCGTATTTTCCCAATAGGCGGAAACCATTTCATATCCAAGCCCTTTAATTGAATTTGCTTCACCGACTACTTGGGCAAAAGTTGGTTGATAAAATTGGTTTGCCTCGCTCCATGCTGTACCTATTTGACGATTTAGATGAATATAGCCATCTAATTGAATATTGGCAACACCGTCAGTAATGAGAATGAATATTGTTTTTCTATCACTTAGATCTTCACCAGCTGTAGCAGCTTCATATTGATTTTTAGCAAATTGCAGTCCACTTGCAGTTGGAGTTGCATCATCAAACCTTATTTGGTCAATACCATTCTTTAAGTGGTTTGCGTTATTTGATAAGCCTGTATGATTTTGCAAAATAAGATTTGTTCCACTTCTTGTATCGTAGACTCTCTCATTGTTATAATCTGAAAGGTTACGATAACTTCTCCAACCTTCATACCCTCGATAACTCGTTACCATCATCCGGTCTTGGGTTAGGTCAAGCATATTGACAATATCTTTTAAGCTTTGCCGTACCTGACCCGCATTATTGGAATACGATCCACTCGCATCTTGAACGACGACAATATCAACCGGTTTCTTTTCTTCCGGAACAGGTAAGTTAAAATTGACTGTCCCTTCTACTTCTCGAATACAAATATTATCTGATGTGCCTTTTTCAATTTTATGAGTCGCTGTCCCTTCATCTACTTGCATCATCATTTGTAGTTTATTCGCTGAAAATGCTTTCGCTTTTGGAATGGCGCCACCACTAAATTGTTCGAGTGGAATAATTTCTTCCTCTTCAGCTTCTCGTTCTGTTTCATCTTGTTCTTCGTTAACTGTTTGTTTTTCCTCTTTTTCTTCCGTCTCTTTTGCCTTTTTTTCCTTTTCTTCTTCTTTTGATTTTTCTTGTTGCTCATCCGTTCCCGTCTCAGTTACTGGCTCGGATGTTTTTTCATCTGCTGTTTCTTTTTGTGGTGTTTCGGTTTGTACTTCTACTTGATCTGATGCCTTAAATGCCCGGTCTCCGTAATTTGATTCAGCAACTAGTGAAAAAGTCGTCTGATCACTACTATTTATTTTCGTCATTAGTTCAATTTCATACGTATCATTTCCCTCTGGAGTTTCAATCAAGTATCCTTCTGAAGTTTTTTCGACATCGACATGACTTAAATCATTGATTGATCCATGAGTATGCCCAAAACTAAATGTCACTTTCGTATGAGTACCATCTGTCTCTTCACCTGAAGCGTTTACCGTGACCTTCCATTTAATGGAATCATCAACTTGTTCAAGTTGTTTTACCTCGATTTTGCCACTATTGTCACTTTTAGCTGATTTTGTTTCAGCAATTAGACCTACATTCGGACTAACTATTTGTAATATTAAAAGTGTTATAGCAAAAACCGAAAATGCTCTCACCTTCTTCAATTACTTTCCTCCTTTCACTTAATCAAAGAAATCCTTCAAAAGGATTACTTATGGCTTTAAGTTTAGAAGAAATTGAAATATGACCTATTTCGTTTTTGAACACTTTATTTAAGATAAACAATATAATTTAAACAATTTTGTTAACTCTGTCTTTTCCCTTCTACATTTTTAGTACTTTAAGCTGATGAACGTAAATGAATCCAACTTATTCACTAGAATGTTATATGCTCTGTTTAGATTTTGTTTAATTTAAACAGGTAGAATGATACTTATAAATGGGAAAATACACCAAAATCCTTTTGTAACGTTTTTCAACTTTTCTTTCACCATTTAAATAGTAGAAAGGCTATAATTTGAGGGGGAATGCTCAAATGAACAAAAATAGGAAGGTATCTGAGCAGAAAATAATTAGTACAGAAACGATTATTCATTTTGACTTAGAGAAAAGTATTGTCGATTATGAAAGGAATTTATTTTCGAGGTTAACAAGAAAAGAATATGAAAAATGTGAAGAGATATTGACTGATTTCTGTTTTGAGCTTCTAGAGCTTCAAGAAAACAAACATGTATTTATCAATCGAATATTTTTTATCAGCATTATTACTGACATTATTCTTGTATATTCACGGAAAAATTTATTACATCCAAACATACTTGCACATTCATATAAAACAATTTCTACCGTTGAAAGATGGGAAACAATTTCTGAATATATACTCCACATACCTTGGTACATCGATCAACTAAAATGGTTACTTTCCGATCATTTTTTAGTTGAAGGAAATATCCATGTAGAAAAAGCATTACAACTTATTAATCATTATTTAATCGGGGATCGTCTGACAGTTACCTGGCTTGCAGAGCAATTAGGCATCTCGTCTACCCATTTATCTAATCTATTTAAAATTCAAATAGGAGAAACGATTTCCAAATATATTACCAAACGTAAAATTGAAGAAATAACATACGAGTTAACTTATACAAATGAATCTTTAAAAACAATTCGTGAAAAATACGGTTTTACAAGTCACAGTCATTTTATTCAATCCTTTAAAAAAGTGAAAGGAGTTACGCCACTTCAATACATGCAGAATTCAGAAAAATAACTATAAAGTAATTGCACTCCGTTTACTTTTCCGTCTCGGGATTCGCTTTCCTTTCGTGTAGGACTCGCTTTTTTGAAATGACAAAACCTTACTTTTCGCTGGGATATAAAAACATCGTAAAACATGAAGCATTTAACGATATGATCAAGCATTCAATGGTGACAATACTATTCTGAAGTCCCCTCGTAACTGTACCCGGTGAAAATATAAAAGCTGATGGAGTTTCTCGTTACCGTTTTCCGTGAAAATGCCATAAATTTGCTCCATTAGTCTTTGGAACATTTTTTTAAAAAAGTGCTAATTGTAAAGACGTTAGATAAATTTCCATATGAAAAGGTACAAATATTGGGATTATTATCAATGTAGAGATGATTTTTCATCTCGTCGGTGATTCGTTTGTTTTCCGCTTCTAATTCGTTGACTTTTTCTTCCTAAAATTATATACTGTACTTTGTGTAAAATAATTAGGTAGCTTATGTGTACTAATGCTTGCCCCCATTTTGTTCCTCTTTTTGGAGGTGTATCGTGTAACTCTCTGCTGCTGGAGCGATGGTACATGAAAACAAAATGGACAACATGTAGAACACAATCATTTATTTTATGCAAGTATATAATAAAGGAGGAAATGTCTCATGGCACGATTTACTGGATCTTTATGGAAAAAATCTCGTCGTCTTGGCATTTCGTTAACAGGAACTGGTAAGGAGCTTGCAAAACGTCCTTACGCACCAGGTCAACACGGTGCAAACCAACGCCGTAAAATTTCGGAGTATGGCTTACAGCAACAAGAAAAACAAAAATTACGTTTTATGTACGGTTTAAATGAGCGTCAATTCCGTACGTTATTTGCTGAAGCTGGTAAGATGAAAGGGATTCACGGGGAAAACTTCATGGTTCTTTTGGAATCACGTCTAGATAACCTTGTTTATCGTCTTGGTCTTGCTCGTACTCGCCGTCAAGCACGTCAGCTTGTAAATCACGGTCATATTACTGTTGATGGTCGTCGCGTTGATATTCCATCATACCGCGTAAAACCAAGCCAAGTAATTAGTGTTCGTGAAAAAGCTCGTAATCTTGATATCATTAAAGAAGCAATCGAAGTGAACAACTTTGTTCCAGATTACTTAACTTTTGATGCAGATAAATTAGAAGGCGTATATACACGCCTACCTGAGCGTGCTGAATTACCAGCTGAAATTAACGAAGCACTAATCGTTGAGTTCTACTCACGTTAATTTTTCACAACGAAAAACAAGCATGAAAAGCCTTAGAATTGTTGATACAACAGCAATTCAAGGCTTTTTTATTTTTCCGAGGTAAAATGGAACGTGGTGGCAACTAGTTTTTAAAGTAGTAGGGGCTAAAAAATAAGTGAGCAGATAGTAAGTAAATCCAAGATTGTCATTAAGCATTTGTTTCTTTTCTTATTTTTACTGCCATAAATATTATGATTGTATCTATTCCAACCTATTAACGAATCCACTCACTTTCGAAAGGTTTTGACTTTATATCACTCTTACATATTTACTACTGGCTGTAATCCAAAATAACTGTTTTCTAGAGTTTTGCACTCGATACATCGGGTACCCATCTACTACATACTTATTATCGATTATCCAGCCTTGACCGTAATTAAAAATTCCACTTGGATTACTCCAACGCGGACTATCGTAGTAATTCAGTCCGTCAGAACCACGATAAATGGACTCAACCCTACGTCCCTTTTGATCCGTGCCTAACCATTTAATAGTAGAATTTTCATTAGAACCGGAATTACTAGTTGATCCACTAGGGTTTGAACTGTCAGCATTACTACCACTAGATTTACGCTTTAAATTAAATGCTTTTGCAATACCTTCACCATGTCCTTTGGCAATTCTGTTTAAAAAAGCACTTGACTTTAATTTATCTGCATCTGCTTTTGTATCGATAAAGCCGTTTTCCGTTAACATAGCGGACATTTTGCTAGTTCTTAATACTGCAAAATTAGCTTTTTTCTTCCCTCTATTACGCCAATCAACTTGCTTAACAATTTCCGCATGGATAATATCTCGTAGCTTTGCAGTACTAGAAGTATTCGATAAAGAACGATGAATGAAGTCTTCATATCCTGTTCCACCACCTGCATTGACATGAACACTTACGAATACATCTGCTCCCCAATTATTAGCTAACGTGGTACGTTGTGATAGTGACACTGTTTGATCATCTGAACGTGACATTCGAATACTATGGCCTTCAAAATGATCATTTACATATTTTCTAATCCGCTTAGAGATATTTAACGTTACATCCTTTTCCCTTAATCCATTGCCAACTGCTCCTAGATCACTACCACCGTGGCCTGGGTCAATAAATATTTTAATCATTTATATCACTCCTTAGTTTACTTTATGTTTATTAAAAATGCCTGTACATGCTAATAACCAAATGAATAGTAACGATTTATTCGTTACTATTTGATTTACTACTGAGTGTTTCTACTGCCTTTTTTAGTATTGATGGAATCGGTAAATTCGTCTTCCCTGCAGTTTCTAAAATGCTTAGCAACTCATTTGCTAAATAAAAAAAGATGACTGCATCACGTATAAACGTACCATCGCCCATCATTTTGTCGATCGAATATGCGATAGCTACTAGCGCCAAAATCATCACTTTTTTAGTAATTCCTATAAAACCAATTTTGCTGTTTAGTTTTCCGAAACTTGCAGCTACCAAAACTCCTAAAATATAATCAAGTGCAATAAATAATACTAGTACCTGCAGCAAAGACGACCAACCTCCTAGTAAAAATGTAACGATCGCCCCAACAATAGCAACAAATGATTTAAATAAAGTTTCCATTATTGCATCACTCCTTTGATTTATTCTATGAAATGCCTGTCTAACTAGTAACGGCAATGTTAATCGGTATTTTGACATAAAAAAGAGTATCGTTTAGATACCCTTTATACAGATGAATCAAATTCCTCTTTCATTATAGTCGTTCTTTAATTTTCAGTACTGGTTTATAACGTCATACCATCCACTAGCGGCCTCTACTTCCTCCCAAGTCAATTGATGGCCTTTATTTTCCCAATGGATTTCCACTTTTGCATTAGCTTTTTCCAATAACAGTTGTAATTCTTTTGATTCTTCTGGTGAACAAATTGGATCATTTGTTCCCGCCGCTATAAACACGGATTTCCCTGACAAATCAGGAATCTTGACTCCCCTTCTCGGGACCATTGGATGGTGAAGAATGGCCCCTTTTAGTGCATGTTCAAAATGAAATAATAAACTAGCAGCAATGTTGGCACCATTTGAATACCCAATAGCAATGATATTATTTCGATCAAAATCATATTTTTGGGCGGCTTCATCAAGGAACTTATTTAACTCATTCGTACGAAATACAAGGTCTTCTTCATCGAATATTCCTTCCGTGATTCTCTTAAAAAAGCGTGGCATTCCATTTTCTAAAACATTCCCCCGAACACCTAGGACTGAAGCATTCGCATCAATTCTCTCTGCAATCGGCAGTAAGTCTCTTTCATTTCCTCCCGTTCCATGAAGTAATAATAAAGTAGGTCTACTGGATTCTTTTCCTTTTTCAAAAATATGTTTCATTCTTATTCTCCTTCTAGAAACCAAATCTCTACTGGAGAGACCAAGTATCTTCTATTTGATTAAAAAATACATTTTCTAAATTCATTGATTGAAAAAGTAATTGTTAACATATGTTCTATTTTTAAATAATAAATCCAAAGGAAGTTACTTATATAATTACCTCGAATTCGAGATAATTATATAATCAATGGCATTCTTTTGTCAACTGTATTAACTTTTGGATCATTATTAGCATTTCAAAAAAATGAACTCACCTAGTACAGCATATTAAATTAGGAAACTTCACTTATCACCCGGCATTAGTTACACTTACGACGCACAGGACGTGCTAGTACTGGCGTTGCGACAATGCTTTTCGGTGGGACGAGCATTTAGCGGAGTCCCAGGACGTCGCGTCTTTAGCCAGTGAACTGTAAGACAAGTCTCTTTTCACCCCAAAAAGATCCTTCGTCATTCATCATAAATAATTTTTATTCATGATGTTATCGACGATTAAGGATCTTTCCATTAACTTTTATCCTAATTTATTTTGAAAAGTGCTTCATTATCTCTAGTAGTTCGTCGATTACATTTTCTCCTTCACCATCATTAATCGCTCGGTGAACACAATGTTTCATATGCCTTTCCGTAATAGAATATCCAACTTTTTTTAGGGCAGCATTAATCGCACTTATTTGAACTAATATTTCAATACAGTAACGATCTTCTTCTACCATCCGTTGAATTCCCCTCACTTGTCCTTCAATTCGTTTCAATCGATTAATTACTGCTTGTTTTTCTTCATTTGTTCTTGGTACTATTGGCTCTTCATGGAGAAATTTATCCATTTACTCTACTCCTTTCCTTATCAAAGAGAGTCAATCCCTTATCCTAACATATTTACATTTTTTTAATCACTGTTCTTCGGAAAACTAAAATCTTTTGTGCAAATTGACACGTTGTAAGCGTAAGGGGTTAACACTACTTATACAGAGCTAAATGCCATTGCAGCACCAGCAACCCATGGAGCAAGTAAACCGAGAGCTGCGATCGGAATTCCAATATTATTATAAATAAATGCGAAAAATAGATTCTCTTTAATATTACGCATCGTTTTTACTTAAGAGCACTGCATCAATTACACTATTTAAATCATCACGCATAAGTGTAATATCTGCCGCTTCAATCGCAATATCGGTACCTGTTCCAACTGCCATTCCTATATCTGTCATTGCGAGTGCTGGAGCATCATTGATTCCATCACCAACCATGGCCACCTTTTTTCCTTGTGCTTGGAGTTTTTGGATTTCGGCACTTTTTTAATCTGGCAAAACTTCGACAATAACTATACGGATACCGTAACCTGGTATAGACTCAAAGCTTTCTGCTTCAAGTAAGGCTATATCTTTTTCCTTTACTCCATTGACAATCGCTTGAGCTAATGGATGTTCTGATTGATTTTCCGCAGCTCCTACTAATTGTAATACATCTTTTTCTTGAAAACCATCTGCTATAACAATATCTGTTAGCATCGGCTCTCCTTTTTTTACTGTTCCCGTTTTATCTAGTACGACGGTATCAATAGATTGTGTTCGTTCTAAATGTTCTCCCCCTTTAAACAGGAGTCTAAGTTCGGCCGCACGTCATTTGACAATCACTTTTTTCTACTCGAGAGGCATAAGTAGTACAGGTCATCCCACTAATTTGTAATGTACTTTCTTTTAATGTCATTTCTTTCCCCTCCCATACATGGAAGGGGTATGTAAATGTGTTAAAAAATAGTCATCATTGCTTATGCACATTTATCTTCCCAAACTAAATGTATATAAATCTTATGTTAAAATACGTTACTTCTTTTGTTCGCTCACAAGTTCCAACCAAATTGACCATTATAGCAGAACACTACTTCTAACGTCTTTATTTTTCAGTTAAACTAATATCACCATTATATTTACTCCCATATAGTATGCCGAGTTGTTTCATTTTCTTTTTTGCACATAGTAATAAGCCCTCTGTAAGGATATTATTTCCTATCATAATGAGGATAATTCATTTTAAGAATAGACGATGGTTAAATATAAAAAACCATACCAAGAGGTATGATTTTATCAAATATGCTTACTTTTCTATCTCGTATCCTTGCTCTTCGATCTCATTTTTTATTTCTTCTATACTAACTAGGTTTGAATCGAAATTTATATCAACAGTCTGTTCATCTAAATGCACATGAACAGACTTCACACCGTTTAATGCACTAACACTTCCTTCAACTGCCTTCACACAATGTCCACATGACATCCCTTGAACATGTAATGTAGTTTGTACCATTATAATGACCTCCTTTTATTCAACGCTATATTAGCATACCCCTATACTGTATATCAAGGAAAAAAATTGATTACGTCTTATATCAATATCATATTTTCCTTCAAAATAGTATTAGATAGTTGTTATCGCCATTTTGACAGATTATTGACTTTTGTATGGTTCCTTTTAATGCAAATCATAATTTGGAAGCAATAAATGCTGCATCTCCCCCTACACCATTTAATAAAGCAGAACTTCTTTTATATTGCCATGACAAACCCAAAAAATATAAACCTTGTTCTGTAGTAATCCCTCTCGTATGTATTGGATTACCATTTATAGTAAAGACTTCCGGGATATCAATCCATTTATAGTCCGAGTAATAACCTGTCGCCCAAATAATATTTTTAGGTTTAATAAATGTACCATCTTCAAAAAACATTTTTTCCCCTTTCCAAATTGTTGCTCTTGTTAGTAATTTTATTCTACCTGAATCGATTAACTGCTTGCTCTCCCTGCCGATAATAGGATCATTTTTCCTAATAAACTTCCCTATTTTCGAGTGAACAGTTGCTTTAGATATTCCCAACAGATCAAACCACCAAAAAATGCTGCGGTTCCACATTTCATAAGGAAAAAACTTTGGCTTTTTGCTGATAGATAAATACACTTCCCTATCTAATGACAATTCTGTCGCTATTTGCATGCCAGAATTTCCTCCACCTACAACAACTGTCGTTTCTTTAGATAATTGGTTAGGGTTTTTATAATGAGCAGAATGGATTTGAAAAATATTATTTGGTACATGTTTCTCAAAATCAGGATAAAAAGGCTGTTGAAATGGACCAGTTGCAACAATCACATTCTTAGAAAAATATATCCCTCCTGATGTTGTTAGAATTTGAAATGTTTCATCTATTTTTTGTATTCCTTTCACACTTGTATTGAATTGGATTGGTATAGTAAATTTATTTGAATAGTCTTCCAAATAGTTGGCTACTTCATCTTTTGTAGGATATTCACTCTGCTCCCCTTGTAACCTCAATCCTGGTAATGCACTATAAGATCTTGGAGTAAAAAGCATTAATGAATCATATCTATTTCTCCAAGAATCTCCAACTCGCTTGTTTTTCTCAAGTATGATAAAAGTGGAATGATTCTTTTTTATATAGTATCCCATTGCTAATCCTGCTTGTCCTGCCCCAATAATGATTGTATCGTAATATTTTGCCACTGTATCTATCCTCCAAGTCTTATTTTTATGGCTCCATTTCATTCATGCTAATGCATTGGCAACTAAGTAGCCATTTGGCACATAACTACATTGTGATGGGGATGGTTTTGATCTTCTATTTGAATCGTCACATGATCAATTCCTACATGGTGTAAAGTACCTTCTAACTTACGAAGCAATGCTTGACTATCTTCTACCATCATATTGCCATCAACAACTACATGACAGGAAAGTGCATGTTTTCCGCTCGTAATACTCCATACATGTAGATCATGAATACTAATAATTCCTTTTATATCACTAATTGCAGCAAGAATATCATTCATCTCCATGTTTTTAGGTGTTCCTTCCATTAATACATGTAAGGCGTCCTTGGAAATACGAAAACCACTTACTAATACTAATATTGCAACGATAACACTTGCCAATGGATCAGCCCAACCCCAATTGAAAATCATGATAAGTAAGGCGGCAATAATAGCGCCGATAGATCCTAACATATCACCGATTACGTGTAAGTAAGCAGCTCTTAAATTTAGATTTTCTTTTGTATCAGCTCTACGCATTAAGAGCAAAGCAACAAAAATGTTTACTACTAATCCGATAACTGCAATAATTAACATTCCATTTGATGCTACTTCTGGTGGATTCGTGAACCGCTTCAGTGCTTCATAGAAAATGTATAATGCGATAATAATAAGGGTAAAAACCGCTGCTAGTATTTCAATTCGTTTATAACCATATGTTTTGCTGTAATTTGCAACTCGTTCACCTAATGTAAATGCGAGCAACCCAATCCCTAAGGAAACAGCATCACTTAACATATGTTCAGCATCTGATAATAGAGCAAGACTGTTTGTTAACAATCCCCCTACCACTTCAACAATCATATAACTTGTAACAATAAAAGAAACTAATCATTAATACTTTTTTATTTGCACCATGTGTGGTCATGGCTGTGATTATGTCCCATTCGAAAAACCTCCTATTTTTAACAAACAACTCATATATATGATCATATACTCATATATAAGCCAAAAAATTTTAATGTCTTGCGTGTGCTATCATTTGCTCTAGAATTTGTATAACATGTCCATCGTCATGTGAATAAAATATCGTTGTCCCAGCTCGACGGTTTTTCACTAGTCGTAAATTTTTCAAGAAGCTTAGTTGGTGTGAAACAGTTGATTGTCGTAAATCTAAAGTATTTGCGATTTCATTTACAGAGCTTTCTTTTTGATGAAGAAGATGTAATATACGTAATCTTGTTGGATCCCCAAGCGCTTTAAACGTTTGTGAAACGACAAATAATGTTTCTTCATCTAAGTTATTCACTTTAGTCTGCTGTATCGTTTCATTTTTCTTCAATATGTATACTCCCACTACGATATATGTACATATTACCATACACACATATAAATTTCAATAATAATTTTTTATCTTTAAGGATCTCGTACCACTGATTTTCCAGTTTAAGAAAATGCCATCCCTTTTAAATCACTCTCATACAAAACATCCCTTTCCTATATTTTCTCACTTAGAAAAGGGATATATACTATATTGACTCTATACTCATTAGGAGACGTTACATTTTATGAATTCAGATTGGAAATTATTTATTACACCTTAATGATGCCCAACAGTTGTAAATAAACAATCAATAACGCGATTGGTGCAATAAATTTTACCGTAATGTGAAAAGAACGGTAATCCATTTTTATACCTTTTCCAATATTAATTTCATCAAATAGTAATTTTGGTTTCCACATCCACCCTGTAAAAATCAATAAAGCCAAACCACCACCAGGTAATAAAATATTAGTAACGATATAATCTGACAGGTCAAATATTGTTTTGCCAAATATAGTTACATCGGATAAAGGACCAAATGACAGCATTTGGAAAACACCGATTAGATATATACCTGTTAATGTAATGAATACAGTCTTTTTCCTTGCCCATTTCCACTCATCTACAAAATATCCTACAATTGCTTCTAATATTGCAATGGTGGATGTGAGACAGGCAAAGAATAGAAGTAAATAAAACAGAATAGCAAAAAACATTCCGAAATCCATTTGAGCAAAGATGATTGGTAATGTAATAAAAACTAATGGCGGACCGGATGAAGGTTCAACTCCATATGCAAACACACCAGGGAAAATAATGAATCCCATTAAAATTGCGACAAAAACTTGACTCAAGACGACGATAAATGTGCTACTAGCAATCGTTCTGGAACTGTCTAGATAACTGCCGAAGATCACTAAATTACCAGTACCTACGCCTAATGTGAAAAATGCCAGTCCAATTGCTGCTAGAATCCCTTCTACAGATAGGGCACCAAAGTCTGGCTTTAAATAAAACTCCAATCCAGCTTGTGCACCAGGTAATGTTATCGCTTTCACTCCTAGCACGATGATCATAATCAACAACATGGGAATTAAGACTTTACTAACTTTTTCTATTCCATTTTGAATACCTTTAGCAACTATTACTCCTGTGCAAACTGTCATCATTAATTGCCAAAATAAAATTTCAACAGGTGAGTTTAAAAATTCCCCAAAATTGTTCGCTATTTCTTCAGCTGGTAAGCTAGCATAGGATCCCATGATGGATTTAAACAAATACGCTAACGTCCAACCTGATACCCCCATATAAAAGGACAATACGATAATTAATGCTACTAATCCAATAACACCAATTAAGTACCACTTTTTACCCGGGAATAACTTTTTAAGCGCCCCTTGATAATTTAACTTCGTTTTTCTCCCTATTGCAAATTCAATCATTAAGATTGGAGTTGCAATGACCATTAGGGCAATTAAGAAAATTAGCAGGAATGCTCCCCCACCATATTGACCTACTGTATAGGGGAATTTCCATACTGCACCTAGGCCTACCGCAGCACCAATACAAGATAATATAAAACCATAGTTTGAAGAAAACGTTTCTCTTCCATTTTTCACATCGCCACGTCCTTTTTAAAAATTCAGAATTTTTAAAGCTGATTCATTCGCCTATTTTTACAATTTAATCGCTTACAAATTATCTTGAAGAGTACATAAATACTACTATCATGTTTCCATTTTAAATAAGTAGCATTTATGCACATCTTTATTTTTATCTTTTAGAGGTTGTTCAAAAGTCCAACAAAAATGACACATCGAATTTCTACGTTGGCAGCTAAGACATTCGCTGTAAAAGCGTAGCGAAAGCCAAGTTTTCTAAGCTTGCTTTTTTACGTACTCGCGTATATAAAAAGCTTTAGAGGATCTTCCGTTAACAATTCGCCCACGTCCTGGGACTGCGCTTACTCGTCCCATCGAAGAGCATTTGCACTTTCGTTTGTCCCAAAGCACTTCGATGGGATGAGCATTCAGCGGAATCCCAAAGTACTTCGATGGGATGAGCATTCAGCGGAATCCCAAAGCACTTCGATGGGATGAGCATTCAGCGGAATCCCAGGACATGGCGTTTTTAGCCAGTGGAACTTCTTAGATTTTCTTTTATCGACTTTTTGAACACATGTTTTTACAATAATTCAAATCCAGCTGTAAAGTGTCTAAGCGATACGATTGGTCCTTCATATACTAGTTTTAAGCCTTTGTAATTATCACGATTTTTATAGATTTCTCCCAATGCATTAGCTATAACATCCATATGGCTATTTGTATATACTCTTCTGGAAATACCTATTCTCATCGTTTCCACTTCAGGCCATATTGGATCACCTGTTTCTGGATCTTTTGAACCAAATGCACATGCCCCTAGCTCAACCGCTCGTACTCCTGCTTCCTCATATAAAGCCGTAACAAGTCTTTGAGAAGGAAATTCATGTTGTGGAATATGTGGGAAAAATCTTCTCCCATCTACATACACCCCGTGTCCTCCAGTTGGTCTCACGATTGGCACGCCTTTTTCTTCTAACTGGTCTCCTAGATATTTAACTTGATTGATTCTATATTCCAAGTAGTGAGGATCGCAACCTTCTTGAAGACCAACAGCGAGCGCTTCCAAATCACGTCCAGTTAGTCCGCCATAGGTAATAAATCCTTCATGGACGATGGCTAATTGTTGTGCCATTTTAAATATATCTTCATTTTTTGTAACAAACAACCCTCCAATATTTACCATTCCATCTTTTTTGGAGCTCATTGTAGCTGTTTCGCAATAGGAAAACATTTCTCTCGTAATCTCTTTAATTGATTTATTTTTATATCCTTCTTCTCTCTGTTGGATAAAGTATGCATTTTCAGCTAAACGAGCAGCATCAATAACTACTGGTATATTATATTTTTTTGCTAATTCACTTACTTCTTTAATATTTTGCATGGAGACTGGTTGTCCACCATTGTTATTGCACGTTACCGTAATAATAACAACAGAAACATTTTCGGAACCTTTTTCATCAATCAAACATTGCATTTTATATCAATATTTCCCTTAAATGGTTGTGGTGGACTTGTCGTATCTTTTCCCTCATCGACAACATAATCTACAGCTAGGGCACCTAACACTTCCGCATTCCCTCTAAATGTATCAAAATGCATATTACCAATTGCATATTTACCTTCTTTAGCGTATAACTTTGCCATGATATAGTCAGCTGCACGCCCCTGGTGTGTCGGTTGAACATATGGTAATCCAAAAATATCTTGTACAGATGATTCTAGTTTAAAAAAGCTCTTTGAACCTGCATAAGATTCATCCCCTAGCATTAGTGCAGCCCATTGCTCACTGCTCATCGCAGAAGTCCCGCTATCTGTTAAACAATCTATATAAACATTTTCAGCTTTAATTTTAAAAGCATTATAACCTGCCTCTTTTAACCATTTCTGTCTTTCTTCTTTCGTTGTCTTTTTTACTCTTTCGACCATTTTTATTCTAAATGGTTCCGCTGTCATAAATTTCATTATGAAAACCTCCTTGGTAATTTTACTTCGGTTTGTTGTTTTTTTATCGCCGTGTAAAAATATTATCATAATGTCAAAAAATAATCAATTGTTTTTTTACAAATTTTAAAAGGTTATTTTCTAATTGGTATCAGCCTTTACTATGAAGTGTGCTAACTTTATACTTAAGTAATAGAAAGGAGAGGTTATATGGATATTCAATCATTTATCCCAATTGCCACATTCTTATCTGATTACCTAGGGGAAGATTGTGAGGTAATTTTAAGTGATTCTACGAAAGAAAAAGTTGTGTTTGTAAAAAATGCTCATCATAATCATATAAAAATTGGCAGTCCACTTAGTTCTGTTGAAAAGAAATTCTTAGACAATAAATTGTATAAAGAAAAAGACTCCATCATTAATTACAGAGCATTTTCAAGTGAGCATAAAAAATTACGATCTGCAACCCATTTTATTAAAAATGATCAATTAGAATTGATTGGGATGTTAACAATAAATTATTCAGTAAGTCCTTTAATTGAATTACGTGATGTATTAAATAATTTAATTAGTGGTTCTACCAGTAACGAGGATTCGAGAGAAGAGTTTTATGAAAGCTTTAATGTGTCATTTGAGGATTTAATGAACACAACTATTATGGACGCTATCAAGAAGTACGATATTCCTCCTGAACGTTTATCTCACGAAGAAAAAATAGAATTAATACGAACATTGGACGAAAAAGGGACTTTTTTAATTAAGGGGTCAATCCCTGAATTGGCAAAGTTATTGGATACATCTGAGACATCTATCTATCGTTATATTAATAAGTTATAAGCAATAGTGTTTCTCGATAAGCATGCTAGTAATAGTACATATATTTTTAGGCATCTTGTTCAACATTCTTTAGGCTTGATCATATTGCATTACAGCTGTGAACTTTTTTAACCATCGAATGATTCTAGTTTGAGTTTTTAATTCTCCAAAATAATACAAACGCTTGACCCATTATGAGTCAAGCGTTTGTATAGATACTTTCAATCTTCTTGCAGTAATTAATGACTTATTGCATAAATTATTCAGCTTCTCCAACGACTGAAAAACGTTCATTTTCATGTTGTGGATTGTCAATTTCGTCTAAAACGGCAAGTGCATAATCAGCGTAGCTAATATAACTTTCACCTTTTGAATTCAATAGGAGCTGTTCTCCTCCTTTTTCGTAAGAGCCTGTCCGTTTACCTTCTGGGTCAAAAAATCCAGCGGGGCTTATATACGTCCAATTAATTCCACTCGCTTTTTGTAGATCTTCTAGATTTTTACCCATGTTAGTTGCTACTGGTAAATAGGATTTTGGAAAATCAGGAGTGTCCATCACTCTAACTGTTTTTGCCTCATCTATAAATAAGCTTCCTGCCCCACCAACAACGATTAAACGTGTATTTGGCTCCCCTGTTAATGCATCTATTAAGATTTTACCCGCTTCAATATGTTCATGTTCATTTCCAGGAGTAGCATTGAACGCATTGACAATCACAGCAAAATTCTTTAGATCCTCTGTTTTTAAATCAAATATATTCTTTTCTACCACAGCAACTTGTTTATTTTTTATTTTCGATGCATCTCTAACAATTGCAGTAATATCATGTCCTCTTTCAACCGCTTCTTTAAGAATAAGACTCCCAGCTTTTCCGCTTGCACCAATAATTCCTATTTTCAATTTAAGACCCTCCTAAAAGATATATGACACGCTACATGTAACTGAAACAGTTACATGTAATAATTATAGTTACAACTTAATGTGAAGTCAATTACATTGTTTATCATTTTCACTTATTTGATGTATACTATAACTGTAATCAACTTGATTACAGTTATCGAAAGATAGGTGATTATAGTATGTCCATAAGCAGTAGATTTTCTGTTGGGATTCATCTATTAACTTTACTTGGATTAAATAAGGATGGCACAAATACTTCGGAATTTTTAGCTTCCAGTGTGAATACGAACCCAGTTGTTGTGAGAAAAATAATGGGGATGCTCAAAAAAGCGGGATTAGTCAGTGTTCGACCAGGAGTTGCAGGTGCTAAGCTTGGCAAAGAATTATCTAATATTACCCTTTATGATGTTTATAAAGCTGTTAATGTTGTAAAAGATAAGGAATTGTTTAGCTTACATGGAAATCCAAATCCACAATGTCCTGTAGGTAAAAACATTCAACATACAATTGAACCTATTTTTAATGCTGCTCAACTAGCAATGGAAAAAGTGTTAGAAAATGTAACGATAGAAGATATTGTAAAGGATATTCCTAATACAGACAGTAATATACACTGATGCTAATTAGAAGAAGGGACAGTTGACTTTTGACCTAGTCAAACATCTTCCTATATTCTGTTGCCAGTTCGCTTTCGGCACGATGAACTACTTTCATAGAAGATTTACCTTTTTTACTGGAATCATTATCATAAACTCCGGATCTGTATCAAAAGGATCTTGCTTCATTGGATATTGTTCGAAATGGGTTAATTGATTCACATTGTTTTCCTCATAGTTATGACATTTTATCCAATCATACACTTTGTTATAAGATTCCCTTATAACTTGCCCCTTATGGTGGTTATACGTTATATAGGTTAATGTCGGAAGTGAAATGCTCATCATGCCGTCTGGAAGCTGATTCACAGATTCAACTTCTACGGCAGAATAATGGGTAAAACCAGAACCGTCCGGAACCGCATGATAAGACAATCCTAGTAATGTTTCTGGATGTACGATGTGAGGGATTTCATGTAAACGTCGTTTTACATCTTGTTGTATCGTACGAATACTACCATTCGCTGCTTCTACAAATGTACCCTCCCATTTGATACCTAGTGCATGAAAAGCGTGTTTCGTTGATACATGAATATCATTCTCCTGTTTTTCCATTTAAGATTTCCCCCTTTTGATTGATTTAAAATGATCATACAAATAAATTAAAATACTCTCATTACTTGAGTACATAACTCGTTTGTTTCTACATGATAGCCGTCAGTAGATGAAATTAATACGTCTTCCATAAACGAAAGACTTGGTGCATAAATAAACCTTCCTTCCCGTTTTAAAGAGTGTAATATGTTCATATATGTCTTGGCATATTTTTCAACATTACCATCGGCTCTTAAATGATGATGCTTAAAATGATTTGAAAATGCCATATGGGAAATGATCGTACCCCAAGCATTAGGAACAAATGAAGATTCAAGCCAATTCATTTTACCGACGTCGTTTGTAGTTTGGACATCTCTATCCATGCCATATGCTTCCACACCATTTTTCTTTAAATAATGAACAAGGTTTGCTTGTTTTCCACACCCAATATCTAAAACAGGTTCTTTTATCGTTGATAACTCGATATTTAATAGTTCCATTTGAAATTCAGGGCTGTATTCAGCACACTTGACGTCGAATACATGGGGCTTTTCTTTATATTTGTAACATATAGCACTTCCATTTGAATGTAATAAAAATAATTGTAAGCTTTTATAGTGTGCATAAAATAATTCGTCTATTTCTGCATCAGTCATTTCTATTTGCTTACTAAGCGTAAACACTCTCTCCATTAACTTACTATAGATTTTTTGTAGCTGGAATTTATCTTGAAAAGAAAAATCCAAGTACTGGTTAGCCTCTATAAATAATTTAATTGTTTTATCTGAGATGTATGTAATTAGTTGGCGAATCGTACCATTTGAGTATGCCGATTGTAAAAAATATGAAATGTCCCTAGCTACATAGTTGAATATATATTTCGATTCTTTGGAAGGACTTAATAATACACGCCCATTTGCCCCCTCATAAAAAAGACTCTTATTTCGGTTATGGTGTAATTGTTGTTCAACAAAGTCTTGAAAGTCTACGATGGTAAACATCTTTTCCCCTCCTAGCTATAAATCACCAAGTTTTCATATCATTTCATTAAAATTTTTGGCAAGACCATAAAATGATGAATGGTCTTGCCCCATCCATAGTCAATTTATGTTATGCTCAACTACCGTTTGTTTTTTACTACATGCATGTAATGAATCGTTTCAAAGGCTGATAAATAATCATCTCTATTTTTAAAATATCGATCATTTATGTCAGCGGGGGTTAAATGTTCATATATGAACAAGCCCGACTTTTCTACTGTTTTTTCGATTTCAGAATAAGAATAACATGACTTCATTGGCTCTCCACTTGCTGCAGCCATTTTAACCATATTTTCCACTCGCCCTGATACCCCTTTTTCTTCAAAAAGTTTTTCATCAGCATAATCAAAGACAATCGAACTTCCTTCTGGTATTTCAGAGAATAAATGTTCCAGCAAGCTTGAAAGTTCCGTTTTTGTTAAATAATACGAAACACCTAACAGACTAATAAATGTTTTCTGTTTTGTAAACCCTTCATTGATCAAATCGTTATACGTAAAGGTTTTCGTAAAATCCATCGGAGTAAAATGAAGATTATTCGGAATATCCAACTCGACTTCCTTCAATCTGTTCTGTTTAAATTGTTGTGTTGTTGGGTTATCAATTTCAAATATTTCTAAGCTATTTTCAAATTCAGGATGTCGATAACTAAATGTGTCTAAACCAGCCCCAAGTATAACATATTGCTTTGCACCTAATTTGACTTCATGCAGTAGTACTTCCTCACAATATGCAGCCCGCGCAAGTGGTGTTGGTGAAAGTTGAACTTGTGTGATCCATTTTAATAGTTCCTCAGTATTCCCTTTATATTTTTCTGCAATATTTTTGCTGAAAAATTGTATGCCTTTAACCATATTCTCTTTTATATCCTTAAATTCCTGTTGTGAAATGAATTTTTCTGCCATATAATCATCAAATATTTTAGGCGTATCAAATTTACTATGGTAAGCTCTCCCAAATGCAGATATTAAGGCAGTTAAACTGAACTCTCCCTCTTTCATATATTAGACACTCCTTCAAAAAAAATAAGATTCCCCTGGTCAGGAGAATCTTATTATATATTAAATTAGTATAAAAGTAGATTTTAGCACAAATAATTATTTTTGTCAAGCAAAATTAATAGCATCCTATTTACTACCAATCAATAGATCAAAACTGTGATTTTATCTATATTTATCAAGATTATTCTCCTTTCAATCATTCAGTAACCCTTCATTTTTCATCATACTTTTTGAACAATATTAATTATTTAATTATATAAATTACTATTGTTTCGTTTTTTAATGATAAAACAAAACATTAAACCGTTTAAACTGTTATTATGATAGAATCATTAATAATAAGCACCATTTAAAATTAATGATGGAGTCAATTTCATACATGCTAATACCAAGGATAAATCCGAACATGATATATTAAAAAGTCCTAATATTCGGTTACTTTAACTACCACCTAAGCCTTCTACTCTAGGTCGTCGACTCCTAGTCGGCTAAAAGCGGTTACGTCCAAGGACTGTGCTAAATGCTTGCCCTATCGCAGACCTTTGCATCTGCGACTACTCGGTGCAATAAACATTGTATGTTACAGGAGGAAAGGTACAGGTAGGCTACGAGGGCTTGGGACTGACGCAGGCTTAACACCTACCCGCTTGTTCGGATTTTTAACTAAAATATTAAATGATGAAATTGATTCTATTAAATATTTTTTAGAAGAAACGTTTAAATAGAAGAACATCTAATCGTTTTTCCAAATAAATTTTATTTTGAAGGTGCTAACTTTTAGGTAGGAAATATTGATTACCATTTTGCTAGTTGGAAACATCAGTTTCCTCCAAAGGTGGTGATGAAAGGGCATTCATAGAATTAATCTATATCATTTTTAAGGAGTGGAGTTCATGAATAGTGCAACAAAATCGGTATGGAGTGGAGAAGAAAAATATGTCGTCGCAGGTGCAACACAAGTTCCAATCATTCAAAGTGTTGTTTTTGGTTACGATGATGTTGAAGAATGGTCAGATGTAATAGAAGGTAAAAAAGATGGATATATTTATGGGCGTTATAAAAACCCTACAGTAGAAGCTTTTGAAGAAAAAGTTCGCATGTTAGAGCACGCTGAAGCAGCAATCAGTTTTTCAACTGGTATGGCAGCAATTAATGACACTTTGTTCTCTCTTCTAAAACCTGGAGATCGGGTTGTATCAATTAAAGATACTTATGGCGGAACGAATAAACTTTTCCTCGACTTTTTACCTAAGTTTGGTATTGAAGTATCTTTATGTGAAACAAATAATCATCATGAGATTGAAGCAGAAATGAAAAAAGGGTGTCATTTACTATACCTAGAAACACCAACAAATCCAACAATGAAGATTAATGATATCACCCGTTTAGCAAGGGCCGCTCACGATGTCGGTGCAATCGTTATGGTCGATAATACGGTGGCAACACCAATTAACCAAAATCCTATCAAACTAGGAGCGGATTTAGTTGTTCATAGTGCCACAAAATACTTAGGTGGACATGCTGATGCAATGGGTGGCATTCTCTGTGGATCAACCGACATCATTAATAAGGTTTATGAATATCGGATGATTACTGGTGCTCCGCTTGATCCAAATGCTGCATATTCTCTTATACGTGGAATGAAAACACTTCATTTACGAATAACAAGGCAAAATGAAAATGCTTATGCAGTAGCAAAATTTTTAAAAACACACCCATTAGTTGAAGAGGTTTACTACCCTGGACTAGAAGATGATAGTGAGCATGAATTAGCCAAAAAACAAATGAGTGGATTTGGAGGATTGTTAAGCTTTTCAATAAAAGGTGGTATGAAAACAGTCAATGAATTTTTACCACATTTAAAATTTGCTCATCTAGCCGCAAATTTAGGGGCTGTTGAAACAACTGTTGGGCCAATTCATACGACAAGTCATGCAGAATGTACGCTTGAAGAGCGAAAAGCGATGGGGATGCCAGAGGGATTAATTCGTTATTCAACGGGAATTGAGGATGCATCTGATTTAATTGAAGACTTACAACAAGCCTTTAAAATAATTGAAGAAAAATAAAGGTAAAATGAAATAATGACAATGCTATTCATCCAGTTGTCCTTCTACTGGATGAATAGCCATATTTTTTACATCTAAAAGTATCTGAAAAATCTGTTTGTTCAAATTTATTTACATTCATCACTTACTTCAATCATAACAAGGAGGTTTTACAATGGATTTTATCGGTAAAATTGCAGATCTTTTATGGGGGAACCCACTTACATACTTTATTTTAATAGGAAGTTTACTGTTTACCATCATTACACGTTTTGTACAAGTTCGGCATTTTAAAAATATGTTAAGAACGATGTTTCGTGGAAAGAGTTCTGATGCTGGAATTTCACCTTTTCAAGCGTTTACACTTGCTTTATCGGGGCGGGTAGGTACGGGTAATATTGCGGGTGTAGCGACAGCAATCGCTTTAGGTGGACCAGGAGCAGTCTTTTGGATGTGGTTGATGGCATTTTTGGGAGCTGCTACTGTTTTTGTTGAATCGACACTTGCACAAATGTATAAGGTAAAAAAAGATGGTCAATTTCGAGGAGGACCCGCTTTTTATATCGAGAAAGGAACAGGACTTAGATGGTTTGGTGTTCTTTTTGCAATCGCTACCATCGTTGCTGTTGGTGTGTTTGATGCTGGATTACAAGCAAATACAATCGCATTAGGATTTGAAAATGCATTTGGTACGAATCGATTAGTGACAGGTATATTTCTTGTCGTTGTTCTTGGTATCATTATTGTTGGTGGAACGAAGCGAATTGCTAATGTAGCTCAAGTGGTTGTACCGTTTATGGCTGCTGGCTATATTATCGTTGCTCTTATTATTATGATCATGAACATTCATGTCGTTCCAGAAGTATTTGCGCTAATTTTTAAAAGTGCATTCGCTTTAGATTCAACATTTGGAGGTCTAATTGGTGCTGCGATTGCATGGGGAGTTAGACGTGGTATTTATTCTAATGAGGCTGGTATGGGAACAGGTGCCCATGCAGCAGCTGCCGCAGAAGTAGATCATCCCGTTGAACAGGGTTTAGTCCAATCCTTTTCTGTCTATATTGATACCATTATCGTCTGTTCTGTAACTGCATTCATTATTTTAATCTCCGGTGTTTATAACGTTCAAGATCCTAGTGGAGAATACGTTGTAAACTACGCGGGCGAGGTGGAAGATTCAAGCTTTACACAATTATCCGTAGATAACGTTCTGCCTGGTTTCGGTGCACCGTTTCTTGCAATTGCATTATTTTTCTTTGCTTTTACAACGATTATGGCTTTTTATTATATGGCAGAAACGAATATTGCCTATTTAATGAAAAATAAGAATTCGAAATGGCCAATCAATTTCATGAAATTTGTCATGCTTGCTGCAGTATTCATTACTTGCTTTAGAACATCAGAAGCTGCTTGGATTATGGTTGACTTTAGCCTCGGTATTATGACGTGGATGAATATGATCGCGCTTGTTCTATTATTTAAACCTGTTATGGCAGCATTAAAAGACTATGAACAACAATTGCTAACTGGGAGTAAACTTACTTTTAATCCATTAAAGCTTGGCATAAAAAATGCTGATTACTGGGAGAATGAAATACGAAAAACGGATAACCGTTCTGAACCCTTGAAAAAGGCATCTTCAAAATAATTTGAATAGACAATTCTTTTATACATTTAAAATCATACTTACCGTTTTTAAAACCTTAGAAATTACGTAAAAAAACGTGTTCTAAGGTTTTTTTACGACCTCTTCCTTATTAGAATATCCAGCTACAAAGAGTAGAAAGACCATTCCATAAAGGAATTACTTTCTTCCTATACACCTTTCAACTATAACTTAATGTTACTATCTGTCAATTTCATTTTTCTCAAAAATACCTCGATGATCAAAATAGAAAATTGAAAAGTCTAACAATTAATAAAGACTTGGAATTGTTTTCTGTTACTTCATTGGAGTATTTGTTATTTTGTATATCCACTTGATCTATTAAACCTCTTAAAAACCCAAATCGCAATCGTAAGCCAAATGCCACTGGCTAAGTATCCCCCGATAATATCTGTGGGGTAATGTACGCCAAGATAAACCCTGCTTACACCTATCATAACAATAAAAATCGTACTAAATAAAATTAACATCATTCTACTTTTCCGATTACGAAAATGATTCCAAAGTAAAAACGTTAACACGCCGTAAAGGGAGAAAGCATTCATCGCATGACCACTTGGGAAACTGTATCCACCTATTTCAATTAATCGATGCAAATCTGGACGTTCACGATGAAAGTACATTTTTAACACTTTATTTAAAAGTGGTGTTCCAGCTATTACGATCGTAAACAAAATAAGGTCGGAGCGGCCTTTTAATATGAAAAACAAAACCAATACGATGATTAAAGAAATAACGAGGACAGCAGAAAACGATCCAATAAATGTGAAGAATTTCATCATAGATGTCAATACTGGTGATTCAAATCCTTGGATAAATGAAATAATTGATCGATCGAATTGACTAATAGGTTGTCGACCAATAAAAAATGTGATAAACATAAAACCAATTAGCAAAAACAACCCAATTAATAGTGCCTTTAAATGCTCCGAATACATAATCGAGACCCCTTCACATTAGTCATCATTTTATAAAAAAAGGTGTCATGGAAATAGCTCTTTCCGCGACACCTTCTTCGTTTTTCTTAATCCTCGTCCTCTTCGTCCTCATCATCTAGTTCTACTTTCATTACTTTACCAGTTTGAGCATCAATTTTCACGTCATATTCCTTGCCGTCTTTAGAAAGGATTTCAAATTCAAAAACAAATAAATGATCTTCATCATCTAACTCCATTTCTTTAACTGTACCAGGAACTTCTTCTAACGCTATTTTTGTTGCTTCTTCTTTCGTAACTTTTACTTGTTTGGCCAATGCAGCTTCTTCTTTTTCATCGTCGGCGTCATCGTCTATATCATCGGCTTCCACTTTTAATACTGTAGTTGTTAGAGCATCAATTTTAACATCAAATTCTTGACCATCTCCAGAAATGATTTCAAACTCGTAAACAAGTGAACCATTTTCGTCATCCAATTCCACTTTTTTAACCGTTCCAGGGACTTGTTCTAATGCTATTTTTGTTGCCTCATCTTCCTTGATTATGTCTTGTTGTGTTATTTCAGCTTGTTCCCCCTCTTCTGTTATAGCAGGGGCACTCTCTTGATTTGCTGCATTAACTATTTTATAGCCGCCCCCAATGACGACTGTCGTTGCTAAAATTGGAATGAGGTATTTTTTCATTCGATTCTTCATTCTTTCGTTCCTCCTTTATTATTTGTTACAATACTAATCATATACGTTTGTTCTAATAGAAAGCTGAGAATATCTTTATAAAATAATGAGAATTTCATTAGAACTTCTTCATTTTACCCGGTAATAATATTAATAAATAATCCAAAAAACTTTATTTTGTTCTAATTAATTGATATAATACTGAATATTATATACATAAGGATGATATTATGATAGATTCATTAACAAACAAAGAGTTAGATGAAATAGACAAGCTTTTATTAAGAACCATGCAATCTGATGCAGGACTAAGTAATGTGGACCTTGCTAAGAAAGTGAATCTTTCTCCTCCGGCAACACATGGGAGAATAAAAAGGCTTGAAAATGAAGGATATATAAATAATTATGTAACCATTTTAGACCGCGAAAAACTTGGTTTTGACTTATTATGTTTTATCTATGTTAAAACGAGTATTCATCAAACAGAACAACTAGAAGCATTTGAAGGGGCAATCATTTCAATGACAGAGGTACTTGAATGCCATCATATTACAGGTGAATACGACTTCTTACTAAAAGTGGTGCTTAAAGATAGCAAAGATCTAAAAAACTTTATCGGAAATAAATTAAGTTCTCACGGTAGTATTAGTGGAATTCAAACAAGCTTATCCTATGAAGAAGTGAAATCAACAACGGCCTTGCCTTTTTAAGCTTAAATAATAAGACTGGGACAAAAGTGTTTTAGTTTTAGGGAAATCCGAACGATGATTCAAATTTCTTCAATAAAAATTTTCATTCGTTCGGATTTTTTCATTTGGCTGGTTTAAAATCGTGTTGCCAATTGTCCATAACTGCTTAAGTTGTTATCCGCTGCGGGTCATTGCCTTCTGTCCTGTTATCGTTCGTCTTCGAAGCGGAACGTTTCGTTATGTCCCACCCTCTTTATATGCTTTATTCATATATTTCATCCGCATTTTTGAATCGTAGTTTCTCTGATTTTATTTTCTTTTCTTTTTCGATTTGATGCTCAACTTCCTTTTCAGAATCAATTTTTTCGTTCCCGTCCATTTCTTCTTTTTCCATCTAGATACCTCCATTATTTTTTCCATATTATTGTAACCGAAAAAACCTTTCTTTATGTAAACGGAAAAACTGTCTATCTCAATGCTTAGTGGTAGAATGGATTTATACAATATTGGATTGGAATTGACAAACAAACATGAGAAATTTTGCAAAGATAGGATTACAGATAACTATTGTTACATATGCGATACTCCATTTTTTTACATCATTTTTTGAAATAAATATACTCATTAATAGCTTAGCGATTATAGGGTTATGTATGTTTTTCTTGTCCATTTTCTACCTTTCTATCAATCAATGTAAATTACCTAGTTTTATTTTTATCCTTGGTGTTCTCGTTTTACTGTATGCAGATAGTCCACTTCTTGATGGCATATTACATGGTACACTTCAAATGCGGAATATGATTGGTCTTCTTATTATTGTGCCGTTAATTAGTTGGGTTCTGAGGGAAGAACCCTATATAGAAGACATTATGAGTTTATTTTATCGATGGATCAATACGAGTCGAAGATTTTATTTTGGTTTGCTAGCATTTACGCAAATTATTGCTTATTTTTTATTATTCGGTTCCATTACGATGATGTATCAATTCGCTCACATTATTTTAAAAAATCATCAAACAGAAGCTTGGGAAAATTTTAAAGGAACGGCCTTATTACGCGGATTCGGTTTATCTACACTTTGGGTCGTCAGTATTCCAAGTTTTGTTTTTGCTGTTGAAACATTAGGTGCGTCTCTTTGGATAGCCATCATGCAAGGCTTTTGTATCGCCATGGTCGGCACATGGATGGCAGTTATTTTTTCTTATTTTCAAGAAAAAAAATATGGTGTAGAGATCACGCCTGTTTTACAGACTGAGCTTACAAATGTCCTTTCTTATGCTTCGAGTAAAGAAGTCCAAGTGAAAAAAGTGATTGAATTTTTCCTCCTTTTTCTCACCTTATTTGGATCAATCTTTGTCATCCATGCTATTTTTCCTCTTCCATTAATGCTCCTTATTCCGATCGTTATTATTGCTTGGGTTTGTCTGTTTTATTTTGTAAAAGGAAAAGGACGCAAGCTGTTTTTTGTCTTTAGGGATTATGTAAAACGCGATATGACAAATCAAGCATATCAATTAAATGTGATGGTGACTGTCGGTGTCTTAATCTATGGGTTGAAGCATACAGAATTTGCAAATGCCGTTGTCGGTGGACTGAACTATATACAAGATCATTTTCCACTGATTAATTCGTTGTACTTACTACCTTTCCTTGTCGTTTTACTGGGATTTCTCGGATTAGGTCCATTAACGGTCATGGTTTTAGTTGCAGGAATTCTGCAAAGTATGGCTTTACCGTACCCACCTGAACTTATTGTACTTGCCGTAACGTCTGGTAGTGTCATTTCGATTCTAATCTCTCCTGTTATTATGCCTGTTATTGTCCTTAGTGCATCGAACGGGCTAAATTTATTTACAAATGGGTTTAGATTTAACTGGAAATATGCCATTGCTTTTTATATCCTTGTACAAGCTTATATTCAAACGATGATCCACTTTTGGTAATATAAGGTTGATGCATAACTAAAATAATTACTTTTAAAGACGAACAATACATTACCTTAGCGGAGGAAATATACGTAGATTCCAGATTGGCTAGAAACGGTCACGTCCTGGGACTATGCTTACTTGTTCCATCGGAGCATTTGGGACTAAGCTAAATGCTCGTCCCATCGAAAAGAGTTTGCACTTCGTACGTCCCCCCGTAAAGATTTGTGATGTGTACGTCCTCTACGTCGGCGGGTCACCAGCCGCCTTAGCATGCGCGAAAATATTTCCCGGAGCAGGTTATATGCAGCCATCATTGTCCCGATTTCTCATTGATAAAACACTTTTGTTGTCCCAGCTCTTTCTCTGTACAACGTTTTTATTCATAGTGAATCCCTTGAGCAATTTTCTCTAATTCCAGCACATTTATTATTTGAATGGCGCTTTTGTCCTTTACTATAATGTTCTTTTGGACAAAGGAATGAATAACTCTATTTAAATGGCGGTAAGTCGTACCAAGGAGATTTGCTATTTCTTCTATATTTGCTGTTATCAGTTCCACCGCAAATTGATTATTATCTTCAAGCTTCGTTGATAGTAAATAACTTGCGAATCTATTTTCAACAGATGCCAACAAATTAACACGTGATGCCGTTGTACAAGTTTGCAACTTATAACTTACATGTGCCAGAAGCTTCTGTAATAGCTTTGGATTATCCATTTCATGCTGCTTTATATACGTAAAAGATAATCCAATCAGTACACATTGATTTATTGCTTCCACTTGTGATTGCACTGGCACATGTTGAATAAGTTCAATATCACCAATAATTGAAAATGGGTGACTAAATGCCAATGGAAGATAGTAAAATTGCTAACCCATTGTTTTTTCAAGGGTTACTCCACTTTCTCCACCTTTACTCTGATAATTGTTTCACATTTTTCCGGTGGGTAACAAGCCATGGCAGGTTTCAAGTATATTTCACGGTGAGCACCGATTGCATGGTACCCTTTTTCCTCTAATTCACTAGTTAATTTTCGCAACGACTCCTTTGTATCCCTGTAATGACCAAGGTGGAATATTTGTGCACATAGAGTTGGTTTTGTTTTTACGAATGTGATTTTCGGTAATTCATTTACACGTAGATTCTTTTTTACTTTTTCGATCGCTCGATCATACATAGCGTCTGTAACACAATCAGCAACTAATAACATTTGGTCAACTATCCATTTGCCATTTTTATCTTTTTTATGCCAAACAATCTCTGGCGGCATGCGTTTAAACTTGTATGCCAATTCCTTTTTTGTTATTTGTTTTAATTGGTTTGCAACTTTCCATGCAATCCATTTCTCATCCTTTGGTTCTGGATGCCCATCCCATTCCATATGATAGGAAGTTACCATTCGCTGAGAAACAAATTTCAATGCTGGCAATTCTTGAATCATGGTGTTACCTTGTTTCATTTGATATATGTTTTTGTGAATTTTACGATGATCATGAGTTTTAAGTGGCTTTGTTTCAACCTTTTTCATACTCCTCCCCCCCTTCATTCATATGAATCTTGATACTTAACATGCACAGATCATTAAGTGATTCCCATCAGGATCTTTAAAACAGAACCAATGACCATGCTCAATTTCTGTTGTTAACTCAATTCCTTTTTGTTTCACATAATGGAAGGCGCTTTCAATATTATCTGTATTAAAATGAAATAATGGTGTATTAATCCTATTTTCTAGCCGACTTATCTTACTATCTAATACAATATTCGTTGTTCCCATAGGTATGACAAACAAATGATCATACAATATTTCTCCTTCTGTATGTAATCCTAAAAGTTCAGTATACCAATCACGTGCTTTTTCAATATTACTAACAGGAATAAAAATCGCACCGATTTCTTTCGATATTGGATGCAATATTATTCACCCCTTCCTAAATATACAAAAGATGTTTACAAAATAAAGAAACACTGTAATAATATGAATAATCATCATAAGATTTTTCTATTTTAAATAATCTGAGATCATCCGATCTTTTATTGTATGCCTATTATCATAAACAGATTTTTAAAACAATTCAATTCATTTCCAAAAGCCGTAAGGAGGTAAATATGGATTACAATAGGTCAACTATTCATTCATCCACTTTTGAACAAATAATTGCTTCCGTTTTACTCTGACCTCAAATAAATGGGAAGGAGAAGATTTATTTCAGGAAACGCTAATGAAACTATATTTGGCATTAAAGCGGCAACCTGATCGAACATTAACTAAGCGCTTTTTCTATCAAGTTGCCCGAAATACATGGATCGATCAATTGCGAAAACAAAAAGTGACGACTGAGTCTTTTGAAGAAAACAAGTATCCGGGAAATGATCATGAAGATTTTTTTCAGATTTGTGAATCACTAGAAATATTGGCAGAGTATTTAACAGTCAAACAATTTGTTATCGTCCTTTTTATGGATGTTTTCCAATTTACTGCTCAGGAAACAGCAGATATGATTAGTGACACTCAAGCTAATATGTATACGATATTACATCGATCAAGAAAGAAATTAAAAAAGTGCATCGATTTGGCAACAGACCCAAAATCAGCGTTTGAACCTCTCATGACTAAAGTCACGAGATTCTTGGGAACAGAGCATACTTGAGAGCGGTGGCATACACTACCCACAGTGGTTTCTCTTATACACCAAGCTATCTCCGCAGTTCCTGCGGTTCTTGATTATTTCTTTTTTACGTTAGGGAT
>NZ_QJJQ01000012.1 GCF_003201975.1 Pseudogracilibacillus auburnensis
ATCCCTAACGTAAAAAGGAAAATAATCAAGAACCGCAGGAACTGCGGAGATAGCTTGGTGTATAAGAGAAACCACTGTGGGTAGTGTATGCCACCACTCTCAAGTATGCTCTGTTCCCAAGAATCTCGTGACTTTAGTCATGAGAGGTTCAATCACTCGTATTTCCTTAAGACAATTGCTGCATTATGACCTCCGAAACCGAATGAGTTAGATAGACCCGTATTTATTTTCACTTGGCGAGCAATAGATGGTACATAATCGAGATCACAAAATGGATCAGGATTTTCTAAGTTAATTGTTGGAGGAATTATACCTTCCTTTAAACTCATTGCTAAAGCAATTGCTTCAACTCCACCTGCTGCCCCTAGCATATGACCGATCATCGATTTATTAGCAGTTACTGGAATCTGATAAGCTTGTTTACCAAACAATTGTTTAATAGCCTTTGTTTCGGAAATGTCTCCCACTTTTGTACTCGTCGCATGGGCGCTAATCACATCCATTTCCTCTGGAGATAGATCGGCATTCTTTAAAGCTGATCTCATTGCAAGATAGGCCCCTTTACCTTCTGGATGTGTAGCTACGATATGGTGTGCATCTGAACTTGCACCATATCCAATGACTTCTGCATATATCTTTGCCTCTCTACGTAGAGCATGAGATAAAGATTCTAGGATTAGAATTCCGGCTCCTTCTGACATGACAAATCCATCTCGATTTTTATCAAATGGACGACTAGCTTTGGCGGGATTATCGTTTCTAGTTGATAATGCTGTAGCATTACCAAAGCTTGCTACTGATAAGTCTGTGACAGCTGCCTCTGTTCCACCTGAGAACATAACGTCAACATCTCCAGAGCGAATAAGTCTAAAAGCTTCACCAATAGCTGTATTTCCAATTGCACAAGCAGATACGGGCGACAGAGAAGGTCCCATTGCGTTCCACTTGATACTAATTTGAGCTGCAGCAGCATTAGAAATCATGGTAGGTACTAGGGATGGGCTAACTCTTCTTGGTCCTTTTTGTCTAAGCACATCAATATTTTTCATCAAGGTTTCAATTCCACCTATACCTGAGCCTACATATACGCCTAACCTTTCTGTATCGATATGATCGAGATCTAACTTAGAATCTACCCAAGCTTGTTCAGCTGCAACCAAAGCAAATTGGGAAAAACGATCTAAACGTCTAGCTACGTTCTTTCCTAATAGTCCATTTGCATCAAAATCTTTGACGATACCTGCAATTTGGGCTTTATAATTAGTAACATCAAATGTATCGATAGTTGATATACCAGATTCTCCGTCAATCAGATTGTTCCAAAATGTTTTGATGTTGTTTCCTATAGGAGAAACTACTCCCATACCAGTAATCACAACTCTTTCCACTTTTCATTCCTCCAAATCATTAAGATAATTGTATTTTACATTTCTTTTATCCTATTACAAGTGATAGTTTATCCTGGTATAATTACTAATAGGTTAAATTGATAAGTCGAGGAGATGCAAAAATGAATGATAAAACTAGGCTTGAAGCTTTGTCGACATTCTTAAAAGCCAAGCGTGCCCAAATTAAGCCAGAATCTATTGGTTTGCCTGCTGGAACCAGGAGAAGAACACCCGGATTACGAAGAGAAGAGGTTGCACAATTAGCAGGTGTAAGCACCACTTGGTATACATGGCTAGAACAAGGAAGGGATATAAAAGTTTCTTCCACCGTACTTGATTGTATATCTACAGCTTTACAATTAAATAAGGATGAAAGAAGCTACTTATATGACTTAGCGTTAGAGGCAAAACTTGAAATGACAAATCCCAAAAAGGATCAATCAGTGCTGAGTCCTTCTTTAAAGCGAATACTCGCTGAATTAACATATTGTCCGACTATCATTACGGATCGACATTGCCATATAGTGGGCTGGAATCCAGCGGCTGCTCATGTTTTTTTAGATTTTGAACAAATACCGAATGATCAACGAAATTTGATTCGTTTAGTGTTCACTAGAAAAGAATTAAAAGCATTAGCCGTCAATTGGGAACATTTTGCGAAGGGTTTTCTTGCTATTTTCCGTACCTATTATGGACACTATTTAGGTGATAAATGGTACAACCAATTTATTAAAGAAATGAGTAATTCACATTCAGAATTCCAGGATTTATGGCAAGAAAGTCAAGTAAGCAAGGCCCCAGAAATGATCATTGAATTCAGACATGCTAAAGCAGGCAAAATGTTGTTTAATTTAACTTCTCTTCAAGTTCAAGGTGATATGGATTTACGGTGCAGTATCTATACACCAGTAGGGGAAACAGATACAGAAAATAAATTAAAGCGATTAATGAAGAGGGTTTCGGTTGGAAATGCGATACCAGTAAACTAGAAAAATTTTTCTATAGAAACAAAGAGGTTGGGACATAACTAAAACGACCATATCGAAAGACGAATAATGCATTACCTTTGCGGAGGAAATATACGTAGACTCCTGGTCGGCTAAAAGCAGTCCCACGAGCCTGAAGACCCCACAGGAAGTGGTTTTCTTCCGAGGAGGCTGAAGCCGTGCCCGCGAAAAGCGACTGTCCGTAGCGGAAATCAACGGTGCTGTGACTGGGTTCTACTCGAAATATCAAATTAAGTTACTGCGCAGTTTATCTCAAGTGCGTAATAATTAGCAACAAACTTAACGAAAAGAGCAGGTGGAGTTTAGATGTAAAAAGACTGCTTAGAGCAAACAGGTAATCCAAAGTCAACTCGAGCACTGTATCTTCATTCCACCTTATTCTACGAAGGCTTCTTTGTCCATTTCACCTGCGAAAGTTGAGTAAAAAATAAACTACGTAATGGGGTTTTTTCTGTGCACTTTCTGTTTTGTAAGGTTGGTGCTCCGCGTTAAGCTAAAGTTTCATATATATTTAAGCGGTTTGTCTTGTTTCCCTGAGTAATTTACTTTCTCGATTCATCATCATTCTTTGATATAAATTATTTAAGATAATCATTAGACAGACAATAAACACTCCAGTAAATTCAAAAAAGGATATGCTATAACCTTGAATTAATCGAATAATAATCGTTGTAACGGGTGCGAAATTAATAAATAAAATGGCATTGATTGGTTTTAACATCGTAACCCCTTTATTCCAAAATAGTAATGCAAACAGACCAGGTAAAAAAATCATAAATAACATATTGTATCGCACCATATATACTTCTTGTAAAGTAGGTACTTCAATGAAACCAAATAAACTAACCATGACTACGACAAGTGTTGCCGTTAATGTTCCGTACAAACAACTAAGCGTTGAGTACCTTAATACTGACCAACTAGAAAATACCCCTCCACCGATTGTGTAAATGGCCCAACCAGCAGCCGCTAAAAATAAAATAAGTAAAGGAATTACTCTCCCTGGACCAACAAGGGCTTGAATACTTCCATTTGTCACAACGAGAAAAACGCCAATAAATGCACCAATAATACAAATGATCGTAAATAAATATGGTCTATTTTTATGAATAAGCCAAACAATTAACACAGAAATAATTGGAGCTAATGCTTCCATAATCGATGCAAGTAATACCCCGGCATCCCCAAGCAAATTTTGCCCCCAAAAGATAAATAAATTGTAAATCGTAAAACCCATCGTCCCAAAAAACCATAAAATAAAGCCTTTTCCTTCAGGTTTAAACGCTTTTTTCCCTTCTGTCATCAAGAGTAAAATAATTAAAATGACGGTTACTGGTAAATAGCGAATAATTGTAAAATAAAATGGGTCAATGTATTGGAAAGCGTGATTTGCAACAGGAAACATCGCACCCCACGAGGCACTTGCTATTAAACATAAGATCGCACCAATTAAAATATTGTTTTTCATCTTTCTTATCTCCAATCAATTTCTATGTATTTACGTGCTACATATCATTTAACTATAAGAATGGTATCATGTAAAATGATTATTATAGATACTAGTTATCTTAATTAGTGATAAGGGGAATGGAAATGAATATAAGAGATTTAGTAATTTTTCAAACGGTAGCCAATTATGGAAGTATTAATAAAGCGGCGAAAGAATTAAGTTACGTACAATCAAATGTCACATCACGTATCCAGAAATTAGAACAAGATTTAAATGTCCAATTATTTCATCGTCATCAACGGGGAATTACGCTCACAAATGAAGGAAATGCGCTTCTCCCATATGTGCAAAAAATCATTTCTCTCACCGATAAAATGAAAATGATTTCCGCTGATAATAATAGCCCTTCTGGAAAACTTGATATTGCATCTGTCGAGACGGTGATTAAATTGCCACTTATTTTATCTGCTTATATTAAAAAATATAAGCAAGTAGATTTAACCCTTTCAACTGGTGTAACAGTTGAATTAAAAGAAAAGGTGTTAAATTATAAGCTAGATGGTGCCTTTGTAACGAAAGGTAAAATAACAAATGATCCTAATTTAATGGAAATTGACGTATTTCATGAAAAACTCGTCTTAATTGCTAGTAATGAAACGAAGAGCTTAGAGGAAATAATCGAACTGCCTATTTTAAGATTTAGTGATGGCTGTGGATATCGTGCTAAATTGAATGAATGGCTTTATGATGAAACGATTACACCTAGTAAGGTAATGGAGCTAGGAACACTTGAGACTACTCTTGGTTCCGTCATCTCTGGGCTCGGCATTGCTTATGTCCCTTATTCGGCGGTAGAAACATATGCCACACAAAACTTAATTCGATGTTATGAATTGCCCGAAAAATATAGTCATATTACGACGATTTTTATTTATAGAAAATCTGATTATGTGACCCCAGCTCTGCAAAAATTTATCGAAACGATAGAAGAAACGAAAACTCTTTATAAAAAAGGTTAAAAGGATGTGCTTTGAAACAGACTCCCCAAGGACATTGAATCTATTGCTTTTCATATAAGTTCCATCTTTCTTTCCTTTTGTATTGGGAAAATCAGTTCACCAAACAAGTCAATTACTACTTTCGTCTTATTTACAATATAACTTTAGCTTCGCGAAATGTAATCTTTCCTTTTTTATAATAGTATATAGCTCATTAAATAAAAGAAAGGGAGATTTCATATGAAGAAAAACAAATGGTTGATTATGTTAACTTGTGTTTCCGCTGTTTTATTCGTGGCACTTATTATGTCAACCTCATTATCCCCACTTGCTCAATTTGGAAAACATGCAAATCAATTTGGATCGATTGGGATGTGGTCTTCGATCGGAATGATCTTTGTACTATATTTCATTCCTTTATGTATTTATGTTGCTGGTATTGATCCAATAAAGTATGTTATGGCGATTTTTTGTATGTTAGGAATTATCATAACTATTGCATATGCATTGATTGCTCTTTTTTTAGGTATCCTTTTCCTACAAGGGATTCAGAATTTATTTATTGTTATTATCATTGATCTATTCCTATTAATTGTGAATATCATTTGGTTAATATCCATGTTTTTGTCGATGAAGGTCAAAAAAACCAATTAAATGTAAAAATAAGACCCAAGACCTAACTAGAAATATTGCTTAGGCTCATTACGAAGTCTTCGATCATTTTGTAAACTTAAGATAAGAAATGAAAGGAGGCAGACAAAATGAAGAAGTTTTTACTGTTTTTAGGTGGATTAATTGCTGCTCTACTGTTGTTAGCTAATTTAGGTCCTCTCGTATTACTCGGAGTTAGTATCTGGTTGCTTTATCTCGTATTTAAGCAATTTATGAAAACTGATTCAACCATGGCTAAAATAGCGTGGGTGTTGATTGGTCTAGCAATTATATCCATCGGGATATCAAATATGTATGCAGTTATCGGAATAGTCGCCGCATACATATTGTATGTCATCTATAAAAACTGGAACAATGAGCCAAAAGAGCCGCAAACAACAGATGACCCATTTGTAAATTTTGAACAACAGTGGGGAGAATTTAATAAATATTAAAAGGAGAGATTACCATGGCAAATATTTTCACAAGAATTAAGGATTCCATATCAGCAGATGTGCATCAATTATTAGATGAAAAGGAACAAAAAAACCCGATTGCTTCGCTAAATCATTATTTACGTCAGTCAGAATTACAAAAGGATAAAGTGAAAAAACTGTTGGAAAGACATTATAAATTAAGAGATGAATTTACGACTGAATTACATCAGGCAGAAGATCGGGCAAACAAACGATTACAACAGGCTAATATTGCCAAAGCAGCAAATGAATCTGATTTGTACGAATTCGCCATGCAAGAATATAAAGAATATCATATGAGAGCAGAAAGAATGAAAGAAGCCCGCCAAAATGCGGTTAATCAAATTGACCAGTTAGAAAGAAAATATAAAGAAATGAACCATAAGCTAAAAGATATGCATTTAAAACGGATGGAATTAATGGGTAGAGAAAACCTAGTTCGAGCAAATCATCAAATGAACAAAGTGATGGATGAAGATGTCGATAAGCCATTTTCCCGCTTTGCCGAACTTGAAAAGTTTATTGAGAACTTAGAGAGTAAAGTAAACCAAGCATATTATCAAAGTACATTTGATCAAAAAATTGCACAACTAGAAAAAGAGATGAAAGAACGTCCATCAGAAGCTAATTAATTCACTATATCTAATGTAGCAAACGTTAAAAAATGATATACTTAAACAGGCGCTTTCACTTTAGCGTCTGTTTATAAAAAAGACTTGGTTCAGTATGGAGTTTTGACGCACAGGACGTGCTAGGCGGCAATGTATTCGGTGGGCGAGCGAAAGCGGAGTCCTAAGCTGCCCAAGCTCTGAAGTTGCTTTCTTATTCCACCTGAACCTTATTCATCCTTATTTTGGAGCTTGGCAATTAAATGATGATTGATTTATTAGTATAACTGCAACATCCCTTCTGACTTCGCTCCTAGCTTGTCAGTGTGTTTGCTTTAGCGGGACTTATCTCTCGCCTATAGAGGCGGGAGTTTTAAGTAACGCCACGGAGATAAATTTTACGCATAAAGGAGAATCACAAACATGTTAAAAAGATTATCCACTGACACAATTAACTGGATTTTGATCATCGGTGTGATTCTCTTTATTATTGAAATTGCTTTTTTTCATGGTGGTATGATCGGAACAGCTGCATTTACAGGTTTTTTAGCGTATATCGGTTGGAAAAATTATCATACTTTATGGGGAAAGGTAATGTTTTGGATAGGATTTATTAGCTTTGTTTTTGCTATTCTCAATATGATAGCTGTGCGATTTTTAATTGTCATTTTTCTTATTTTGCTATTAGTAGATTATGCAAAATCAAGGAATGAAAATGAAAAAGTAGAGCCCTCCGCATATGTAGAAAAACAACCGCCCTTTGATGAACCGATGATTCAAATGAATCCACTCTTTAGGCAAATATTGTATGGAAATCAACATACAGAAAATAGTGCCTATGAATGGCAAGATATTAACATTCATGGTGGGATTGGTGATCGGGTAATTGATTTAAGTAATACTGTTTTGCCGGATGATACGGCGGTTATCTCTATTCGTCACTTTATAGGAAATATTATTATTTATGTCCCATATGAAACAGAATTAATGATTCATCATAGTGCAGTATTTGGAAGGGCCTATATATTTAATAAAAATCATTATAATTTAATGAATCAAAACATTTCCTATAAAACGCAATATTATGATACAACCCACTCGCGAATAAAAATTATCACCTCTTTAATCTCAGGTAATATAGAGGTGAAACGAATATGATGACAACAATTAGACATATAGTAACCTCTATATTTTTTGGTGTTTTTCTTATGGTGACCATTATATCGATTACCTTTTTTGTGTTTCCTTTAGAAGAGTGGTCCGTTCTATTTCATGAGAAAATCTATAATGTACCTTATTTACTGCTACTTGCTATTATTACAATCACTTTTAGTTCCATTATCGGGATGATTACAGCTTTTTATTGGAATCAACGAATCCACTATGTAGAACGACAATTGGAGTTAGTAAATAATAACCAACCATTAACTAGTGATGATACGTATAAAGAACTACAAAAAGTTGAAGAATTACTAGAAAAAGTACAAGAAAAATTTAAAGTACAAGTGGAACATTCACAACGATTAGCGACAGAAAGAGCGAATGAAAGAGAAAAAAGTTTACAAGAAGTCGTCATCCAAGAAAGAAATCGTTTAGCTAGAGATCTACATGACTCAGTAAGTCAGCAATTATTTGCCGCATCCATGATGATGTCAGCGATCAATGAACAGGCAGACATAGGAGACACAACATTACGACATCAAATCCAAATGGTTGAAAAAATGATTCATCAATCTCAACTTGAAATGCGTGCTTTATTACTTCACTTGCGACCAGCAGCATTAAAAGGAAAATCACTACAAGATGGTATTAAAGACTTATTAAAAGAATTAACAGATAGAATTCCACTTCAAGTAGATTGGAAACTAGAGGAATTTTTCATTGATAAAGGGGTTGAAGATCAACTTTTTCGAATTGTCCAAGAAGCAATCTCAAACACATTGCGACATTCTGAAGCGAGTTCTGTTCATGTTATGTTAATCAAACGAGACAACATCATTTTATTACGAGTCGTTGATGATGGAAAAGGATTTGATGTAGAAAAGGTACAGACTAGTTCATATGGTCTGCAAAATATGGAAGAAAGAGCAAATGACTTAGGTGGTTCCATTAAAATTATTAGTTTACCTAATAAAGGGGCAAGGCTAGAAGTGAAAATTCCTAGTCTTAACGGAGAGGAAGAGTAAAATGATTTCTATTCTATTTGCGGATGACCATGAGATGGTGCGAATCGGTGTTTCTGCTTATTTATCATCCCAAACCGATATGGAAGTAATTGCTGAAGCAGATGATGGTCATATTGCAGTGGAAAAAGCATTGGAATTACGACCTGACATTATTTTAATGGATTTAGTAATGAAGGAAATGGATGGTATTGAGGCAACAAAAAGAATTATTGCTGAGTGGCCAGAAGCAAAAATTATTATTGTCACAAGTTTTATTGATGATGAAAAGGTCTATCCAGCGCTCGAAGCTGGGGCAATGAGTTATATGTTAAAAACATCCAAAGCAGGTGATATTGCTCAAGCGATCCGTTCTACCTTTGAAGGTCAATCGATTTTAGAACCAGAAGTGACTGGTAAAATTATGAATAAAATGCGTAAAAACGATACTCCTTTACATGAGCAATTAACAGGCCGTGAAATGGAAATTTTATTACTCATAGCTGAGGGAAAATCGAATCAGCAAATTGCTGACGAATTGTTTATTGCATTAAAGACAGTAAAAGTTCACGTAAGTAATATATTGGGCAAATTAGAAGTACAAGATAGGACACAAGCTGTTATTTACGCTTTTAAACATGAGTTAGTCCAATAAAAGTTATCTTTTTTTAGTTCAACATATTTTCACATTAGTCGATTTTACAAATCCTTAAGTACCATAACTTGTATTACGCTTGAATTTAAGGTATGATAATTGTAGAAACAATGTTGCATGAACTAAAAATAGAAAAGAGGGACTCATTTGCCTACACCTACTCCAAGTATGGAAGATTATATTGAACAAATTTATAATTTAATTGAGACGAAAGGGTATGCTCGCGTCACCGATATTGCAGAAGCATTATTAGTTCATCCATCCTCTGTGACGAAAATGATTCAAAAGTTAGATAAGGATAATTATGTTAACTATGAAAAATATCGAGGATTTATCCTGACAGAAAAAGGAAATAAAGTAGGGGAAAGACTCGTATTCCGTCACGATTTATTAGAAGAGTTTTTAGAAATAATCGGTGTTGATGAAGAGAGAATTTATGATGATGTTGAAGGAATTGAACATCATTTAAGCTGGAATGCGATTGACCGTATTTCAGATTTAGTAAATTATTTTAAAGCAGACAAAACCCGAATAGATGAATTAAAAAAAATAAATGAAGACAACGAAATAGCAAACAAATAGATGAAAGTCCATACAACTTGAAACGTGTATGGGTTTTTTGCTTTTTAGAGTATGTTCAAAAAGTCCAAAAAATGACACATCGAATTTCTGCGTTGGCAGGTAAGAAAGGAAAAATCCTTTCTTACTGCATAAGTGCAACTAGGACATTCGCAGTAAAGGCGTTGTGAATGCCAAATTTTCTAAACTTGCTTTTCCGTTACTCACGTATGTAAAAGCATACGCGAGTTCCTCGGGAGCTACGTCGCCCTAAACTTCTCAGGTCTTCTTTTATCGGCCTTTTCTAACACGCACTTTTATAAAACATTTGCCTCAAGCGCCCCTCTATTTTTGCATGGTAATTAATTTTTTTTCGTTCTAAATGAAAAGTTTTTTCGTACGATATAGTAGTATCGTATTGGAGGGGAGCCTATGAAAATTGATTGTGTATTTTCAGGTGGTGGTGTAAAAGCATTCTCATTTATTGGGGCATTACAAAGTATTTATGATAAAAAAATATCGATTGAACGGGTAGCAGGAACTTCTGCTGGAGCAATCATCGCTTCCTTAATAGCAGCCGATTATAAAGTGGAAGAGATTAATCAACTATTCCAGCATATAAATTTAAAGAAATTTTTAGATCCGCCATTCCTTAGCGAAAAAATACCTTTTTCCAAATGGATTTTCCTTTACTTTCAAATGGGACTTTATAAAGGAAATTTATTTGAAAAATGGTTAGAGAGTACTTTATTAACAAAAGGCATTGACACATTTGCTGATTTGGAAGAGGGATATTTGAAGGTTGTCGTTAGTGATATTTCTTTAGGCAAATTAATTGTGATCCCAGATGATTTACAGCGTGTTTATGGAATAGACGGGGGTTCGTTTAAAGTTTCAACGGCTGTACGCATGAGCGCAAGTTTCCCTTACTTTTTCATGCCCAAAATACTACAAAATAAAGAGGAAACAAAAAGTTATATTGTAGATGGGGGATTATTGAGCAATTTTCCTTTATGGGTTTTTCGCGAACGTGAAACAGATGTCCGACCCGTTTTAGGGCTTACATTAAGTGATTCCATTGAACAAAATCAACCCCAACATATTAAAAACGCGCTTGATATGTTACATGCGATCTTTCAAGCGATGTTAAGAGCCCATGATACTCGCTATATATCGACATCGATGAAAAACAATATTATTTTTATCCCAGTGAAAGATGTGAAAACAACGGATTTAATGATTTCGGAAGAAGAAAAACATTCTTTAATTCAATTGGGTAGGGAAAAAACGGATCAGTTTTTACAATTTTGGCCTACTTAAGAAGCTGGAATAACGACAAACCGGTCATGAATAGCTCCAATCATACTATAAATGGATGAAAAAATTGTAAAAAAAACCGAGCTTTCAATTGGAAGCCCGATCATCGTTATCTTTATTCGTTTTTTTTCCTTCAATAACGGTTAAATGAGGTACATGTCTTCTTTTTTTACGCGTTTTTAAAGGAGAAGCAGGTTTTGTCGTTCTTTTTCTTAAGTGTTCATTTTGATTAGTATATTTTCGGTTAGATTGTTTAGCTGCTCTTCGATACTTTTTCATTTCATCGTTAGCCCCGGGACTACGGTTATGTAAGATCCGGGTAAATATCATAAAAATAACGAAGGCAACTCCAATTGCAACTAAAATACTGATTAAAAATTTTCCAGGGTTATTTATTAAAGAAGAAACTAAACCAATCATTGCCAAGCCAACAATAATGTAAAGTAAAATTGAAAATTTATTGCGACCCAACGATAGTCCTCCTTTCTTTTATTGAGGTTGTATCACCTCGCTATTTTCTATCAAGTTAACTTCTACCGCTTCCTCGGCTTGATCATTTTCTAGCACTTTTTGAAAAGAGTGAAGTGCTACTTCCACTTGATCATCATCTGGTTCTTTCGTCGTTAAAAGTTGTAACCACAAACCAGGATATCCTAAAACTTTAAGGATAGGGACATTTCTCACCATATTCGTTAGTTGTAGTACTTCAAATGATAAGCCAATGACGATTGGAATTAAGATAATTCGATTAACAATTCGCCACCATAAAGGGTCTGTTGCAACAAACATATAGACAAAAATACCGACAAAAACGGTGAATAAAATAAAACTTGAACCGCAGCGGTAATGAAGTCTAGATTGTTTCTGTACATTTTCTACTGTCAAAGGTAAATTATTCTCATAAGCATTAATCACTTTATGTTCAGCCCCATGATATTGAAACACCCGTTTTATTAAAGGGGTTAAGGATACAACATAAATATAACCTAAGAGCAATAGGAGCTTAAAAAAGCCTTCCAGTAATACTTGCCCCGTTTTGGTCGGAACAATACCTTGAAAAAAGTTTGCAACAATAGCAGGTGTCACAGTAAATATAAGTTTACTTACGATAAACGATAAAACCCCAATAACACCAATGCCTAGAATCATTACTAATTTCGATGTTTCCTTTTCTTGTTTCACTTTTTCGTCGTCTTCAGGATCTACATCATAACGATCAGAAGCAAAGTCAAGGTGTTTTACTCCGTTTGCACTCGCTTGGACTAAAGCGATAATTCCTCGTAAGAATGGTATTTTTTTTAAATTCTTTATTACATTAGATTCTACCCTTTTTAATTGAAAATATTCAATACTATTATCTTTTCTTCTTATGGCAGATACAAAACTTTTCTTTCCAGCAAACATAACACCTTCTACCAAGGCTTGCCCACCATAAGTTGTTTCTCTCTTTTTCAATATTAATCACCAGCCTTAGTTTTATTTTACTAGAAAAACTACATTATAACTAGCGTTCTTACTTTTAATTTATATTTCTTTCATTCTTTTTGAGGAAGTGGGCAATAATATACATTGGAGGTTATAGAACATGAATAAAGAAAACAAACAATTACAAACAGATGCACAGCGAACAAATTTTTTAAAGGCGTTAAACATCGGCTTTTTTGGTGGTATGATCTGGAGTTCCTTATTTATTTTTATGCACCTATTTAAAATGACGGAAGTAGATCCGTTTTTTATATTTAAACTTACTTTTGGAGATAGTCCTTGGATTCACAAATGGTATACATATATTACTCTTATTATAACATATGGATTAATATCAATACCCATTGCCATCATTTATTATTACCTTTTAAGAAGAAAGCGAAGTTGGATTTATGGTGTGATCTATGGAGCGTTACTTTGGGTCATCTTTTATTATATTATACCGATCCTAGTGAGAGCCTTTAACCCATTTTTACATTATGAAGCTCAAACCCATATTTCCATTATCTGTTTAATGGTCTTATATGGTGTTTTTATCGGCTATTCCATTTCATATAATCATGAGTACGTTCAGATTGAACTGAAAAAAAAGTCATAATGTCGTTTCAATTAGCAGGACTAAGTTGTTTATGATAAAATTGTGCTATGTACGATTTTACTTGAGAGGGTGATACGATGACAAAACTTGCTAAATTACGTTTTGATTTTCAAGATAATAATATTGATGCGCTTCTAGTGACAAGTCCCATTAATAGACGATATATAACGAATTTTACAGGTACGGCTGGAGCAGTGTTAATCACTAGTACAGAGGCTATTTTAATTACAGACTTTCGCTATACGGAGCAAGCGAAAAAACAAGCAGGAGATTTTACGATAGTTGAACATGCTGGTCCAATAGAGGATGAGATAGCTAAACAAATAAAAAGAATACATATTGAAAAACTCGGTTTTGAAGAAGATCATCTTACATATGCTGACTTTAAACGGTATGAAAAATCGTTTGCGGCAGAATTAGTTGCCGTAAAGGAAATGATTGAATCGTTACGTTTAATTAAAACAGAGGAAGAAATTACGACGTTAAAAAAAGCAGCTGAAATAGCTGATAAGGCTTTTGAACATATACTCTCCTATATTAAACCTGGCGTATTAGAAATAGATGTTGCAAATGAACTTGAATTTTTTATGAGAAAAAAAGGGGCAACATCATCAAGTTTTGATATTATTGTAGCTTCTGGTTTTCGTTCAGCACTACCACATGGGATTGCTTCAAACAAAGTAATTGAACAAGGTGAGCTAGTGACAATGGATTACGGTGCTTTGTATAATGGTTACTGCTCGGATATTACAAGAACCGTTGCTGTTGGAGAAATAAGTGAGGAATTAACAACGATATATGAAACAGTTCTTGAAGCACAAAAACGTGGAGTAGAGGGAATAAAGCCAAATATGACAGGAAAAGAAGCGGATGATTTGACCCGTGACTACATAAACGAGCAAGGGTTTGGGTCTTATTTTGGACATTCAACTGGACACGGTATTGGGCTAGAAGTGCATGAAGGGCCGGGGCTATCACCAAGATCATCTACTATCTTACAAAAAAACATGGTCGTAACAGTAGAACCGGGGATCTATATTCCAAATGTCGGTGGGTGTCGAATTGAAGATGATGTTGTTATTACTGATACGGGAAATGAAAGGCTAACGACATCGACGAAAGATTTAATTCATTTATAATTGTTAGGAACATGCACAAATAGGAGGCATATTTTATGATATCTGTAAACGATTTTAAAACAGGAACGACGATTGAATTTGAAGATAATATTTGGCAAGTATTGGAGTTTCAACATGTTAAGCCGGGAAAAGGTGCAGCTTTTGTACGTTCCAAATTACGAAACTTACGAAATGGTAACATTCAAGAAAAGACGTTTCGAGCAGGAGAAAAGCTAAAAAGAGCACATATTGACCATAAAAAAATGCAATATTTATATGCATCTGGGGATACGCACGCTTTTATGGATATGAATACATACGAACAAATTGAACTTTCTGCAAGTCAAATAGAACATGAATTAAATTTTATTAAAGAAAACTTAGCGGTTGATATTATTATGTTCCAAGGAGAAGTAATTGGAATCGATTTACCGAAAAACGTTGAATTAGAAGTAACAGAAACTGAACCCGGATTAAAAGGCGATACTGTTAGCGGTGGTTCAAAGGCTGCAACGATGGAAACGGGGTTAGTTGTGCAAGTGCCGCTATTTATTAACCAAGGGGATAGATTAGTAATAAGTACAACAGATGGAAAATATGTGTCAAGACATAATTAAATAAAGTCATGATGAAAGACAATCCTATTATTTTAGGGTTGTCTTTTTCATTTTCTAGGAAATTATAGTTGATTATACTTGTGGATGACAATTATTTGCAAAAATATCTATGTCTACCTTCGTACGCACAGGACGTGCTAATAAAATGTTTATTGCGACGAGTAATCGCAGGAGCATACGTTGTTTATTGCGACGAGTAATCGCAGGAGCATACGTTGTTTATTGCGACGAGTAATCGCAGGAGCAGGCGCCCGCGACAATTGCTTTTCGGTGGAACGAGCATTTAGCGGAGTCTCAGGACGACGCGCTTTTAGCCTGTAAGAGCGCTAGCGCCTTGATTCTTTTAACGTAAAGTTCCTCGTACAATGACCTATGAACTCTAGTAGAGATGAATTTTTAATAAAGTTACAAGAACTTCATGCATAAATCATTATGCAAGGCATAAATTTAAAGTAAACAAGCTAAAAACAAGGTAGTGACAAGATGAATGAAATATTACGATTATTACCTGAACATATTAAACAAGCTGTTCGTACACAAGTAATGAATAAATGGGATCAACTAGAAGAGATTAGGCTCCGGTTAAATCGACCAGTAGAACTTAACTATCATCATAAAATGGAATGGATTAGTGATAGTCAATTTACAGCTAAAGATAGTGTGTATGTGTTAAATCAATTAAGTGATCATTCCCTATACCGAATGGAAGATGAACTTAGAGAAGGATATATTACCGTATCAGGAGGACATCGAGTTGGACTTGCTGGGGAAGTAATAACGGTAAATGGCAAATTGAAACAATTACAACATATTACCTTTTTTAACATACGAATCGCAAAAGAAATTAAAAATGTCGCCACCCCTTTCATCAACTATCTCCATGATTCGCACACATATTATAATACGCTCATTATTGGAGCACCACAAACAGGGAAAACAACCTTTATCCGGGATATAGCCAGACTGATTAGTGATGGAGAAGCTACTGTATTCTCTAAAAAAGTTGGGATAATAGATGAAAGATCAGAGATAGCTGCATCAATGGACGGGGTTCCGCAACATAATGTAGGCGGCAGAACGGATGTGATGGATGCTTGTCCAAAGGTGGCGGGGATGATGATGATGATCCGCTCGATGTCACCAGAAGTATTAATTGTTGACGAAATAGGAAAAGAGGAAGATGTAATTGCTTTAATGGAAGCTGTGTTTGCTGGTGTTACCGTTATTTGTACGATCCATGGTAATACAATGGAGGAGCTAATGAAAAGACCCTCTGTAAGTATATTGTTAAAAAACCAAGTGTTTAAACGGATCATTATGTTACAGAAAAAGAATGCAACATATTTCAATCTAGAAATAAGGGATGAATGTGGAAGAAATATTACTTCGAGTATGGTGAAAAAACAATGAAATGGATAGGAGCAATTTTATTAGTTAGTACAACTTCATGGATCGGTTTTGATATGAGTAAAAAATTAACGGAGCGACCGAAACAGATTAGACTGCTTATCCAATCATTGCAAATGTTAGAGACGGAAATGGGTTACAGTCAATTAACTTTACAACAAACATTTCAAAACATAAGTAAAAAAGTCCCTTATCCACTCGATCAGTTTTACGAACGTCTCGCTCATAAATTATCGGGAATTGTCATTGACTTTTTAACGATATGGGATGAAGAGCTATCCAAATTCGTTCAGACATCTGCTTTAAAGCAAACAGAACACGAAGTGATGAAACAATTTGGACGAAATTTAGGTCAACATACATTTTTACAGCAACAAAAATACATTAAATTGACGATCCACCATTTGCAGCGAGAATTAGATGATGCAATGGAAGAGCGAAGAAAATATGAAAAAATGATGAAAAGTTTAGGCGTATTAATTGGATTATTAATCGTTTTATTACTTTTTTAAGTGGTTGTTCAAACATTGGTTTATTTTTCTTCAAGTCAACAACAAGCATTTAAAAGAAAGGAGTATCCTCATGCTAATTGATGCAACTATTTTATTCCAGATAGCGGGTATAGGTATAATTACGGCACTTATTCATACTGTATTAAAACAAGTTGGAAAAGAGGATATTGCCCAATTTGTCTCATTGGTAGGTTTTATTATTGTGCTTGTCATTGTTATTCATCATCTCTCTGATTTGTTTCAACAAATAAAATCAGTATTTTTACTTCAAGGTTTGTAAAAGATGGACATCATCCAAATCGTATTAATTGGTATTATTGCTTCATTACTATACATCATTTTAAAAGATGTTCAACCAACATTTGCCTTTGTTATCATTTTGATTACGAGTGTCCTTATTTTAATGCTCGTCGTTAAACAAATTGGCATCATTATTCAGCTACTTACATCATTGGCAGACAAAGCAACAATTAATTCGTTTTATTTAGAAACCATTTTAAAAATAATCGGTATCGCTTATATTACAGAACTAGGCGCAAACGTAACAAAAGATGCGGGGCTTGCATCTGTAGCATCAAAAGTAGAACTTGCAGGGAAAATTTTCATCTTACTTTTAGCCATTCCGATCATTAGTGCAGTTGTTGAAGTGATTATCAATTTTATCCCAACTTCGGGGAATCATTTCCTATAAATCGTACTACTATAAGTAGAAAGGGGTCATAACAGATGGATGAAAATAAATCGAAATAAACTAAATGTATTCCTTGTAACTAGCTTGCTTTTTTTTATGTTGCCGGCTGTCGTTCAAGCAGAGACGGACCAAGATGAAATAATGGTTGTTGACCAAGAAGAAGACCTAGATGAAAAAATATTGGACAAGCTAACACTGGAACAAATTAATGACTTTTGGGGACAAATTAGTAGTGAGTATGGTGAGTTTATTCCAGATGTTTCAAACAAAAATGTTGCTGATTTAATCAAAGACGATGATTCCATCTCGTTAAAATCAAGTTTTACAGGGATGATAAAGTTTTTGTTGCATGAATTAATTATTAATGGAAAATTACTAGGCAATTTAATTATTCTCACACTATTTTCTGTTATTTTACAATCGATGCATGCAGCTTTTGAAAAAAGTGTTGTTAGTAAAATTGCTTATTTTGTCGTCTATATCGTCTTAATATACATTACGTTAAATAGTTTTTACTTAGTTTTCACATACGCTAAAGAGACGATCGAAACGATGAGTAATTTTATGATCGCTTTATTACCGCTAATGTTAGGATTAATTGCCACATCTGGACAAATAATTACTGTTTCTTTTTTTCATCCGGTCATTATCTTTTTAATCCATGTAAGTGGGATTTTAATGACAAGTTTTGTTTTTCCATTACTCTATTTATCAGCTTTACTAGTGATTGTCAGTCACTTAAATGAACATTTTAAAGCGACACATTTAGCGGAGTTATTTAAATCTGTAAGCCTTGGAACACTTGGACTGTTTTTAACAATATTTCTAGGGGTAATGTCTGTCCAAGGTACCGCTACAGCCATTCAAGACGGTGTTGCCCTAAAGACAACTAAATTTATTACAGGGAACTTTATACCGGTTGTCGGAAGAACATTTACAGATGCCGCGGACACAGTTTTAACGGCTGCTCAATTGTTAAAAAACGCGGTTGGTATCGTTGGACTACTAATTGTTGTTTTTATTGCAGTCTTTCCAGCAATCAAAATTGTCGCCATTTCCCTCATCTACAAATTAGCTGCTGCATTATTACAACCGTTAGGAAAAAGTCCTATTATCGTCAGCTTAAATATCATTAGTAAATATATTTTATATGTGTTGGCTTGTTTAATCACGGTGACATTTATGTTTTTTTTATCGATTGTCATTATAACTGTTGCAAGCAATATTCCGCTTTTGCTTAGATAGGTGAAAAAATAATGAATCTTATAGCCGAATGGGTTATGCAAATCATTGTCTTTATTTTAATTGGCACGATCATGGAGTTGCTTATACCAAATAATTCCATGAAAAAATATGTCCATATCGTCATTGGTTTGTTATTGCTTTTAATTCTTGCTAAACCGATCCTTTATCTATTTTCAGTCGATGTTACAACAGAACTAAAAAAGATAGAACAAACCATTTTTCAAGATCAGCATGCATTAACAGAATCTAAAAACTTATTAGAAAATCAAAAAAGAGAAATACAAGCCGAACAAGATGCATATATATGGAATGAGGTTAAAACACAATTAATGAATGAAGCAAATCCCGTATTATCGGAACAGTACTCTGCTCAAATTGTCCATATATCATTCGATTTGCGTGATGAAGAGTTGGACAAAGATGACAACCTTGAAAAAATCATTGTGACATTAACAAATGAAAACGAACTAAATGATCAATCAGTGATTAAGCCAATCATTATTGAAACAGAGCAAGAAAGGAAAAGCCACGAAGAGAATAACCAAATAAGAAGCATTCGAAAGAAGCTGGAGCAAATATGGGAATTTGACAAAGACCAAATTGAGATAATTTGGGAGGGAGGGGCGACTTGATCGAAAAAATTCGCAAGTTTATTGAAAACTATTCACAAACTGGCTCCGAAGGTAAAAAACGAAAATATATTTTAGTCATTGCTCTAATCGGGATCTTACTCATTATATTGAGCAATTTATTATCAACAAAAAATGAATTACCGACCAAGGTAAATCAAGAAACAGACGCTACTGTCCATGAAGAGGATATTGAAGAAGTGTCCCTCATCACGAATGTAACAGAAATTGAAGAAAGTTATGAAAAAGATTTACAAGCAATGTTAAATCAAATCAAAGGTGTTTCTGAAGTGGAAGTCATGGTCAATGTCGATTCGACAAATGTGAATGTATATGAGAAAGACTTAATATTTGGAATGCAGACGACAGATGAAACAGATAAAAATGGTGGGATGCGAAAGGTAGAGGATGAAACAAGGGAAACAAAACTAGTGTATATAAGACAAGGAGATCAGGAGGTGCCAATATTAGTCCATACAAAAAAACCTGAAGTAAGAGGTGTGTTTATCATTGCAAAAGGAGCAGAAAATGCCACCGTCAAAAAATGGATTGTTGAATCTGTCTCTAGAGTGTTAGATGTACCAACCTATCGAATTTCGGTTATGCCAAAGTGAAAGGGGAAAATGGGATGTTAAAAAAGCAAACAGTATGGTTATTAACGATGTTAAGTTTGATGATCGTGTTAAGCGTCTATTATATGATGTCAGATACAGAAGATATAGCGTATATTAATACAGGGAATCAAGAAACGGAACAAACAGTGAACCAAGACCAAATGGATGACGATGTGGAAATAGAAGATATAAATGAAATTCAAAGTAATGAATTATTTACTACGATAAGAATGGAACTAGAGGATGAAAGAAATATTAAGAAAGATCGTTTAAAAGAGATCGTCGCATCAAGTAGTGCAACAGCAAATGAAATAAATGAGGCTATCAATGAAATGGACGAGTTAGAAAAAATGACCACAAAGGAAACGATCTTACAAGAAACGATTTTGGCGACAAATGAAAATTATGAAGATGTCCTTGTACGAGCAGAAGAAAATAAAGTACATGTACATGTCATTACCGATAATCTACCAAGAGAAGATGCAGTTAAGATTATGCAAATGGTCAAAGACGAATTAGGTGAAATTGTCGTCGATGTAAATTTTCAAGCAACAAATAGTTAACATAAGTTCAAGTTCAGGTGCTTCTAAAGCATCTGAACTTATTTTTATGTTAGAATGGATACTGCCTATCATGAAAAATAGACAATACGTATAAATTTCAGTTATTACCTAAAAATTATGTTAAAATAATATAAATACGTAAATTATGCTAAAAGGAGAGTTAGAAACATGCTAAAAGTTCAAGAATTAAGGGAAATAATTAGACTTATTGATCAATCATCAATAAGTGAATTTACTTATGAAAATAGTGGAACAACGATTTCAATTAAAAAACCAACAGAAACTGCTGCACAAGAAAGCGTAGCACAAGAAGTCATACATACAAAACAAGTTGTACAACCTCCTGTTGTAGAAGAAAAACAAGAAGTGGTAACGAAGGAAGTACCGAAACAACAAGCAGATACAGAAGTTGTTGAAACAAATGATGATACGATTGTTGAAATCGTTTCCCCGATGGTAGGTACATTTTATCGTAAGCCTTCACCTGAGAGTGATGCATATGTAGAAGTTGGACATAAAATTGATGAAAGCTCGATCGTTTGTATCGTCGAAGCGATGAAGCTATTTAATGAAATAGAAGCTGAAATAACCGGAGAAATTGTGGAAGTACTAGTTGGAGATGGCGAACTAGTAGAATATGGACAACCATTGTTTAAAGTTAAAACAAAGTAAAGTAAGGGGACGATATAAAGTGATTAAAAAATTATTAATCGCTAACAGAGGTGAAATTGCTGTCCGTATTATTCGTGCTTGTAAGGAGCTCGGCATACAAACTGTCGCAGTTTATTCAGAAGCGGATAAAGAAGCATTACATGTTGAACTTGCAGATGAAGCTTATTGTATTGGGCCAGCTGCTGGAACGGAAAGTTATTTAAACGTAACGAATATCATGACAATCGCAACATCTACAGGGGTAGATGCGATTCATCCCGGATATGGTTTTTTAGCGGAAAACGTTGATTTTGCGGAAATTTGTAAAGAATGTAATGTTAAATTTGTTGGCCCGACACCTGAAGCGATTCAAAAGATGGGGATAAAAGATGTTGCTAGACGAACGATGAAAGATGCGGGAGTACCGATTGTTCCGGGTTCAGAGGGTATTTTAGATGATGAGGAAGAAGCGATAAAAGTAGCGAAAGAAATTGGTTATCCTGTCATCATTAAAGCGACTGCAGGTGGAGGCGGTAAAGGTATTCGTGTTGCCTATAATGAAGAAGAATTAGTGAATGGATTTAGAATAACACGTAAAGAGGCCGAAACTGCGTTTGGCAATCCTGGAGTATATTTAGAAAAGAATATTGAAGATTTCCGACATGTGGAAATTCAAATACTTGCAGATGAACATGGCAATGTCATTCATTTAGGTGAAAGAGATTGTTCCATTCAAAGGCGGTTACAAAAATTAATTGAAGAAACTCCGTCTCCTGCTATTAATCCTGAACTTAGAAAGCAAATGGGAGAAGCGTCTGTAAAAGCTGCAAAAGCAGTAAACTATGTCGGAGCGGGAACGATTGAGTATATCTTTAACCGAAAAAATAATGAGTTTTACTTTATGGAAATGAATACACGTATTCAAGTAGAACATCCTGTTACCGAAATGGTTACTGGTGTTGATTTAATTAAAGAGCAAATTAAAATTGCCAACAATGAAAAATTATCAATAGAACAAGACGCTATCGAATTTAATGGCTGGTCGATCGAGTGTCGGATTAATGCAGAAGATCCGTTTAAAAATTTTATGCCGTCGCCTGGTAAAATTGACATGTATCTAGCACCAGGAGGACTTGGAGTTCGAGTTGATTCTGCTGCTTATCCAGGTTATGCCATTCCTCCTTTCTATGACTCGATGATTGCAAAACTAATAACATACGGACCTACACGTGAGGAAGCGATTAATCGGATGAAACGAGCTTTAGATGAGTTTGTGATCGAAGGGGTACATACGACGATACCGTTTCATTCCCTTATTATGGATCATGAAGTTTTTAAAGAAGGAGACTTTAACACGAACTTCCTAAAAGATCACCCAATTGAAGCTAAGAAATAATAAAATAATGTTACTACTTAAAAGGTCAAAAGGAGTTTTCCTTTTGACTTTTCTACTTCAAATATAGTTTCGTCTAGCATTGTGCGCAAAATTTTGATACGATTTCTTCAAAGATAAAATTATTTTAGAGGAGAAACTTTCATGGATCGACGAACTGCTAGAGAAGAAGCATTTAAATATCTGTTTCAGCTTGATATAAATGATGATCAAACAATGAACAGCGAAAAAATGGACCCATTTATGAAAAAAATTGTTACTGGAGTTAATCAACACAAAGAAGCAATAGATCAACTTATTCGTAAGCATCTTGAAAACTGGTCATTTGACCGAATCGCCTTAGTCGAAAAGACAATATTACGAATAGCAGCATATGAAATAACATACGAAGATGACATCCCTGTTGGAGTATCAATTAATGAAGCGGTTGAATTAGCTCATACATATGGAGATGAAAAATCAAGTAAATTTATTAATGGTGTTTTATCGAAAATCATTTTTTAACAAAGGAGCTCTTGCATAATGGTGGCAGAAATAATTAACGGAAAAGATTTGGCGAAACAACTTCGTGAAGAAATGAAAGAAGAAGTAAAACAATTAACAAAGCAAGGGATAACAGCCCATTTATCTGTCATATTAATTGGTGATGATCCTGCTTCACATTCCTATGTAAACGGTAAGGAAAAAGCTTCCACTGAAGTCGGTATCTCATCGGAAATTATTCGCATGGACACAACGATATCAGAGGAACAGTTAGTGACGAAAATTAATGAGTTAAATAACGATGATTCTGTTCACGGAATATTAGTACAACTACCAATTCCTGATCATATCAACGAACAAAGAGTTATTGAATCAATCGATCCTAAAAAGGATGTTGATGGTTTCCATCCAATTAACATTGGGCGAATGATGGTTGGTCAAGATGCATTTTTACCATGTACACCTTATGGGATTATGACAATGTTGCAATCTAAAAAAATTCAAGTCGAAGGAAAACATGTCGTAGTTATTGGGAGAAGCAATATCGTTGGCAAACCGATGGGACAACTACTTTTAAATAATAATGCTACCGTCACCTATTGCCATTCACGAACGAAAGACTTAAAAAGTTACACAAAGCAAGCTGATATTCTTATTGTTGCGATCGGGAAAGAGCATGTGATTGATGCAAGTTTTATTAAAGATGATGCTGTCGTCATTGATGTTGGTGTCAATCGTACTGCTGAAGGAAGACTGACAGGTGATGTTGATTTTGATCATGTCAAAGAGAAAGCTTCATTTATTACTCCTGTTCCTAAAGGAGTTGGACCAATGACTATTACGATGTTACTTAAAAACACGATCAAGGCAGCAAAAGGGTTGAAACAAGGTGAATGAACGTTATTTAACGGTGACTGCTTTAACGAGATACATTAAAAAGAAGCTTGAAATGGATCGTCATCTACAAGAAGTTTGGTTAAAAGGAGAAATTTCAAACTTTACCCATCATAGCCGTGGTCATATGTATTTAACGATTAAAGATAATCAAACGAGAATTCAGGCGGTAATGTTTGCAGGCAATAATCGGAGGTTAAAATTCAGACCCGAAAACGGGATGAATGTCTTGATTAAAGGTGAGATTAGTGTCTTTGAGTCATATGGACAATATCAACTATACATTCGTGAGATGCAGCCTGATGGAATTGGAGCTTTATATTTAGCTTATGAACAATTAAAAGAAAGACTTAGTAAAGATGGGTATTTTGATGATAAACATAAAAGACAAATACCAAAGTTCCCTAGTCATATTGCAGTTATCACATCACCAACTGGTGCCGCCGTTAGGGATATTATCACAACGATTAAAAGGAGATTTCCTGTCGTTCAATTAACAATCATCCCCGTATTCGTACAAGGGGAAGAAGCAGCAAAATCAATTCAACATGCTATTATTCATGCAAACCAAATGAAAGGTTTCGATACGATTATTGTTGGTCGTGGTGGAGGTTCGATTGAGGATTTATGGAGTTTTAATGATGAGGGTGTTGCAAAAGCTATCTTTCATTCGAAAATCCCGGTCATTAGTGCGATTGGTCATGAAACAGATGTGACTATTAGTGATTTTGTCGCTGACTTACGAGCCCCTACACCAACAGGAGCAGCTGAACTTGCTGTCCCATCTTTGGAAGATTTAAGGGAGCATATGAATCATTTAAAAGCAAGGTTATTGAAATTGACACAGCTAACGACGATGAAAAAAGCTGAATCGTTACAAGCAATAAGACAATCATATGCCTTTCACTTACCAAAACATTTAATAAATGAAAAAGAACAATATATCGACAGGTTAACGGAAAAGCTAGTAACGAGCTATCATTCGTTACAAAAGACTAAACGAACTACGCTTGAACAAATAGAACAAAGACTAATTTTTGAACAACCACAGAAGAAATGGCAAGAAGCGAAACAAAGGGTAGACAATGCAAAGGAAGCTCTTACAAAAAGCTCAATAACGAAAGTTCAGCAAAAACAACATGATATTCAATCGTTCATCGATAAACTGACATTATTAAATCCATTACACATCATGAAACGAGGTTTTGCTTTACCTTATACTGAAAAGGGAACACTCATTAAAACAACGGAACAATTAAAAATTAATGATCAGTTGAGGGTGCACTTATTAGATGGATCCTTTTACTGTAAAGTGAAAAAAATAAGGAGGGACCAAGATGACAAAGGAAAATAAAAGCATGTCATTTGAAGAAGCATTAACAAAATTGGAAGAAATTGTTTTAAAATTAGAAGAAGAAGATGTCCCTCTCGAAAAAGCGATTGATTATTATCAAGAGGGAATGAAGCTTTCTAAATTATGTGATGACATATTGAAAAATGCTCAAGAAAAAATGACACAAATTTTGCAAGAAGAAAAAATGGAGCCATTTGAATTACAGGGGGAATAAAAATAGTGTCTAAATCAATTGATCAATTTATTGAACAAGGTAAAAAAACGATTGAAACGGAGTTAGAAACAATATTAGAAGGAAAAAATATTCCTAAAAATTTATACGATTCAATAAGTTACTCATTATTTGCTGGTGGAAAAAGACTTAGACCAATTCTTTTACTTGCAAGTTTTAATACTTTTTCTTCTCATACAAAAAAAGTGTTAAAAACGGCAATCGCTCTTGAAATGATTCATACATATTCGTTAATTCATGATGATTTACCAGCAATGGACGATGATGATTATAGAAGAGGGAAATTAACAAATCATCGTAAATTTGATGAAGCGACAGCCATTTTAGCAGGAGATGCCCTACTTACGTATAGCTTTGAAATAGTTGCAGAAGATGATGAGTTAACAGATAAAGAAAAAACATATATCATTCAGTCCTTAGCTAAAGTAAGCGGGCCAGAAGGCATGGTTGCAGGACAAATATTAGATATAGAAGGAGAAACAAAAAGTGTATCATTAACAGAGTTAGAAAAAATTCATGAACTAAAAACAGGTAAATTAATTATGTTTGCAATTGTTGCTGGAGCATACTTAGGAGAAGCTAGTACAGAGCAACAAAAGCATTTACGAAAATTTGCCTATTATTTAGGACTTATATTTCAAGTACAAGATGATATACTAGATGTAATAGGTGATCCAGAAAAATTAGGAAAGCCTGTCGGAAGTGATATCGAAAATGAAAAAAGCACCTATCCAAACCTTTTAGGGTTAGATGGTGCAAAAGCACAAAAGAAAAAATATGAAGAAGAAGCAATCAAATCATTACAAGCCGCAAATGCAGACGATTCCCACTTATTGGAATTACTTCGTTATTTCAGTCAACGTGACCATTAATTATTTTTGTCAGATAGATTTTTTTATGGAGACATGATACAATAATAGTACAAAAGGAATGGTGCAGTATCCTAGTCAGTCCTCCTATCTTGAAGGCGGGCCTAAAAATCTGCCAAAGGGCATATCGATGAAGTTCCTTGTGTTGGCTTGAGGCGCCCAGCCTTGGGTCAGTGCTGGGAGTTAAGGTTTATGGGCGATCCACAAAGGCATGTGGGCGTTGACCCATTAACCGCGGAGGCCCATCTCTGTAGTTGACGCTAAGCGTAGCAGAAATTATGGAATGGGGTATGAACCTGTCCAAAAAGACAAGGATGGTCTTTCAATAGACAGCGTAGCCTGCCTTGAGGTGGTATCCGAGGGGATTAGAGTAAAAAAGGTCGATTAGATGGCCACTAATGACCTTTAGCCATCTCTATGAAATCGGTACTGCAAAAGAGGCTAGGGATAGGTTAAAGACTGTTAGAGGAAATCTCCTAGGCTGTTCTGAATAAGACATTTAAAAGGGATTATAGTGCGGACTAAGTGGTAATCCAGTCTAACTATTGGCGACAAGTTAAGGTAGATTTAAAAGGGAACTGCCTAAGATGGCAACATCAGGTATCTACTTGGGAAAACCTACTGGACCTAAGCCGCAGTCTTAACTTTTTAAATGGCCATTCCCCGTACTTAATCAATAATCAACAGTAAGGTATGATGGAATGAATGAACGATAAAATAAAAAGTTCGATTAAATTTAGTTTAACCATAGCCGTTATCACTTTTGTGTTAGCGGCTATTTTTTCAAGTTTTTCCTCCTCTATATTAAATAGTGTTTCCTGGATTATTGGTCTGATTATAGTTCTTTTTATTGTTTTAATCGGAATTGTTTTTGATATGCTTGGAATTGCTTCTACCGCTGCAAAAGAAGCACCACTTCATGCGATGGCAGCAGAAAAGGTAGTAGGTGCACGAGAAGCTGTAAAAATTTATAAGAATGCGGATAAATTTGCTAGCTTTTGTAATGATGTGATCGGTGATATTTCAGGGATTGTTAGTGGAAGTGCACTTACAATCGTAATAATTGAAATTTCCCATATACTTCGTGGGACAAGCGATCCAAAAATACAAATCATCTTATCAATTGTATTAACGAGTATTGTTGCAGCGATTACAGTTGGTGGAAAAGCGTTAGGAAAATATTTTGCAATTAATTCTTCTACCCAAATTATGATGATTGCAGGAAAAATTATTTTCTTTATAGAGAAAAAACTGAAAATAAAAGTATTACCTAAAAAAAAATAACGACATAAAAGGATAATTATCACATGGCAAAGGAACGATTAGACGTTTTATTAGTGAAAAAAAACTTAATTGAAACTCGGGAAAAAGCAAAAAGAATGATCATGGCTGGACTCGTGTTCTCCAATAATGAACGATTGGACAAGCCGGGAATGAAAGTGGATGAAGAGATTCCTCTCAAAGTAAAAGGAACAATACCTTACGTTAGTCGAGGTGGTTTTAAATTAGAAAAAGCGTTATCATTATTTGACACATCAGTAAAAAATAAAATGATCGTCGATATCGGATCTTCGACAGGTGGTTTTACCGATTGTTCTTTACAAAATGGTGCTAAATTAATTTATGCAGTAGATGTTGGGTATAATCAGTTAGCATGGAAATTGCGAAATGACGAACGAGTCATTGTTAAAGAGAGAACGAATTTTCGGCATGCTACAAAAGAGATATTTTTAGAAGGATTACCAAACTTTTGTACGATTGATGTATCGTTTATTTCGTTACGATTAATTTTACCGGTACTTAAAGATATATTGCAACCTGGTAGTGAAGTGATCACATTAATTAAACCACAATTCGAGGCAGAAAAAGAGCAGGTCGGTAAAAAAGGAATTATTCGTGATAAAAAAATCCACCAAGCCGTTTTGACGAACATTATTTCTTTTGCTCAAAATGAAGGGTTTCAATTTTTTAACCTTACTTATTCTCCAATAACAGGAGGAGAAGGAAATATTGAGTTTCTTGCCCATTTAGGATGGGAAGTAACGAATAAGGATGAAAAGGTAGATGAGCAAGTTGTTATTAATGAAGTTGTAAGTGAAGCTCACGAAACGTTAAGAAAAGCGTAATTATCGGAGGTATAAAATGAGTAAGATGAAACGTCATATAAAAATAAGGGAAATTATTACTGAGCAAGATATTGAAACACAAGATGAACTAGTGGATGAATTAAAAAATTTAGGATTTAAAGTCACTCAAGCTACCGTCTCCCGAGATATTAAAGAACTTCACCTAGTTAAAGTACCTTCATCTTCAGGTAGATATAAATATAGCACGCCAACAGAACAACGATTTAATCCAAAAGATAAACTGAGAAGATTAATTATGGAGTCCTTCGTAAGCATTGATCATGCCCATCATTTTATCGTCTTAAAAACATTGCCCGGAAATGCAAACGCAATCGGTGCATTAATTGATGATTTAGATTGGGAAGAAATAATGGGCACTATTTGCGGGGATGATACATGTTTAATAATTTGCCGTACAGAACAAAATGCACTTGCCATTGAAGAACGATTCGTTCAAATGCTGTAAAAACCTTATTTCAAAGCTAACGAGGTGAGACACGATGATAACGGAACTATCAATTCGAAATTTTGCCATCATCGACGATATATCGATAACATTTCACGATGGATTAACCGTTCTTACAGGAGAAACAGGAGCCGGAAAATCAATTATTATTGATGCAGTCGAACTTCTTACAGGTAGTCGAAGCTCTGTCGATTTTGTTCGACATGGGGAAAAAAAAGCAGAAATTACTGGTTTATTTACAATGGAAAAAGAACATTACAAAATTAAAAAATTATGTGAAACTTACGGCATAGACATCGAAGACCAAATGTTAATTTTAGAAAGAACGATCACAAATCAAGGGAAAAGTGTTTGTCGCATCAATGGGAAAATGGTAACATTAACAATCCTTAGGGAATTTGGTCAATCAATTGTTAATATACATAGCCAACATGACACGATTCAATTAATGGATCGTAAAACTCATCTTCCGTTACTTGATTTATACAATGAAAAAGAAATTGCTCCCATTAAGGAGCAATACAACAAATGGTATAAAAAATTAACTGTATTAACTGAAAAGTATAAGCAATTAAGTGAAAATGAACAGGAAATGGCACATCGTCTAGACTTACTCCAATTTCAATTAGCTGAACTTGAAGAGGCAAATTTATCTGAAAATGAAGACATCCATTTAACGGAGGAAAGAAATAAGTTAGCTAATTATGAGAAAGTGTATCGTACTGTTCAAGAGGCTTATTATGTTTTATATGGGGATCAAAAAGCATTAGAGCTTATGGATATGGCTAAATCTGCCCTACAAGAGGGGGAAAAGTATGACCCATTTATTCAAGAAAAAGCCGAAGAAGTCTCTAGCCTTTTTTTTAATTTAGAAGAAGTAAGTTTTTCACTCCGTCAGTTTATCGATACGCTTCATTTCGATGAAGACCGACTAAACGAAGTCGAAGCTCGCTTAAATGAAATAAATCGTTTAAAGAAAAAATATGGATCAACCGTTATGGAGATGATCGATTTTCAAAACAGAATAAAAACGGAAATAGAAGAAATTCAGCATAAAGATTCCCACTTAGAAAAAATGGAACAAGACATACAATATGTAAAAGACGAAGCATTAAAAGTAGCAAACAAATTACATAAGGTTCGAAAAGGAACAGCTCAACAGCTTGAGAAGGATATTAAAGTAGAGCTGAATGATTTATATTTACAACATGCTACATTTGCAGTTCAGTTCGAGGAACATCATAAGCAACTATTACATGCGAACGGGATTGATCAAGTAACATTTATGTTAGCGTCGAACTTAGGGGAACCTTTAAAAGAATTGTATAAAATTGCTTCCGGTGGGGAATTATCAAGAATTATGCTCGCTTTGAAGAAAATTTTTGCAAAACATGACCAAATTTTAACGGTTATTTTTGATGAAATTGATACAGGTGTAAGTGGCAGGGTTGCTCAAGCCATTGCTGAAAAAATGTATCAAATTTCGCAAACAACTCAAGTATTATGTATTACCCATTTGCCGCAAGTCGCTGCTATGTCTGATCATCATTTACTAATTTCAAAACAAGCATTAAATAATCGAACATCGACTTTAATAACGGATTTATCAAAGGATGAGAAAGTGAAGGAAATAGGAAGAATGATGACTGGAACGAAATTAACCGAAACGGCCATTGAACATTCTGAACAATTATTAGCATTAACACATACTTTTAAAAAATCGATGTAGGCATATAGAAAATTGTTGACAATGGTAACACCTATAAAAAGGAAGCCATGTTCAACGATTTTCTTTTTTATTGCCAGTATTAGTTGAATACGGAATGCTTTTATATCCTTATATAGTTAGGATAAACCATTTAGTCGGTTGAAAAATTAATTGCTCAACGTTCCCTTTGTCGTACAGACTGACCCTTTATGAACCCCTCATTTTATAATAAGCTTTTTAAACTGTTCTTTTTTTTGAAATACAGGTAATGTTACACAGCTTTTCTTTTCTTTCTCTCGTTTAAAATAATGGCTTTTAGGTCAAATTAAAGATACGGATAAAAGGTATGGGATAAAGAAAGAGGAGAGTGGACGAAAGTGACATCAAAGAGTAAAATTAGAACTACTATTGGTATTTTACTCCTTATATTTTTTTTAATTTTCCCCTTTTTAACCGACGTAAAGCAATATATTTCTATTCCAAATGATATTATTACATTTCAAAATGACAATCCAATGTCCATCCCAAAATTAGGTAAAGATTTTAATGTCACGGCAAATAATATTGTAGCTCAAAATGACAAAATTTATCCTAATGAGACTGGTGACAGTGAGATTGTATATAAAAAAGCAAATTTCCCCGTTAAAAAAGTAAATGTATCTGTCCTCAAAGATAAAAAGGTTATCCCAGGTGGTCAATCTGTCGGAGTTCAATTACACACTTTAGGTGTATTAGTTGTTGGTCATCATTTAGTTTATAATAATCAAAGTACAAATTCACCGGGGGAAGATGCTGATATTCATGTTGGAGATGTTATTTTAGAAATGAATGGTAATAAGATTAAACAACTTGACGATGTAAAGCCTATCGTTCGTAACGCGGGAAAAAACAAAGAAAGTATTTCGATTAAACTAAAACGTGGAAAAGAAATTGTTGAAACAACATTACGTCCTATGTTAAATAAAAAAGATAACAGTTATCAAATTGGTCTTTATATAAGGGATTCAGCGACAGGAATTGGAACCATTTCATTTTATGAAGAAGAATCAGGTAAATATGGAGCATTAGGTCATATTATATCTGACACAGATACTAAAAAGCCGATCGAAATTCATGAAGGTAAAATAGTACGTTCAAAGGTAACGTCCATTGAAAAAGGAAATCAAGGGATTCCAGGCGAAAAACAAGCTAAATTTTCGATGAAAGATAAGAAATTAGGAACGATCACTAAAAATAGCCCTTTTGGAATTTTTGGTAAATTAGATCCTGATATTTTAGATGAAAAACAGGAACCAATGCCAATAGGATTATCGAATGAAGTAGAAAAAGGACCTGCTCACATTCTAACCGTCATTGAAGGTGAAAAGGTCGAAAAATTCGATATCGAGATTATTAATACAGTTCCTCAAAAACATCCTTCCACAAAGGGAATGGTGATAAAAGTAACAGATGAACGCTTATTAGAGCGTACTGGTGGCATTGTGCAAGGGATGAGTGGTAGCCCCATTATTCAAAATGATAAAATAGTTGGAGCAGTAACACATGTATTTGTAAATGACCCCACATCAGGATATGGTGTTCATATTGAATGGATGTTGGAAGAAGCAGGAATCAATATTTATAAAGAAAAAGCGAGTTAATCATCTAACTTTCTGATTTCCAAAATAGGATTTCAGAAAGTTTTTATTTTCTTAAAATATAAAGAGGATTATTTTAAATGGTGTCGAATATATACAGTAGGTAGCAAAAAAAAGAGGATGGTGTAAACTTTGGATAAAATATCTGTTTGTATCGTAGACGATAATCGTGAGCTTGTACATATTATGGAAGAATATTTCAACGGACAAGACGATATGGAGGTAATTGGTGTCGCTTATGATGGAAGAGAATGTATTAATATAATGGATGAATTAGAACCAGATATATTAATTTTAGATATAATTATGCCTCATATGGATGGTCTTGCCGTTTTACAGAAGCTAAGAGAAAAGAAACTTGAAAAACAACCAAATATTATTATGCTTACCGCATTTGGACAAGAAGAAGTCATGAGAAAAGCAGTTGAATATGGTGCATCCTATTTTATTTTAAAACCATTCGATTTTGAAAATTTAGTGGAAAAAATTCGTGAAGTTTCTGGTCAGAATAATAACCATATGAAAATTACGGAACCGAGTCGACCGTATCGTAAAGAAAAAGGAGATATAGAGGCAAGCATTACGAGCATCATGCATGAAATTGGTGTACCAGCACATATAAAAGGTTATTTATATATTCGTGAGGCAATTACAATGGTGTATCATGATATTGAATTATTAGGCTCGATTACAAAAATATTGTATCCGGATATTGCAAAAAAATATAATACTACTGCATCACGTGTAGAACGAGCAATTAGGCATGCGATTGAAGTAGCTTGGAATAGAGGAAATATTGACTCCATCACAGAGCTTTTTGGTTATACGGTTAGCATATCGAAAGCAAAGCCAACGAACTCAGAATTTATTGCAATGGTGGCTGATAGGTTGCGTCTTGAGTATAAAGTGAGTTAATTTGTGCTAAATAATGAAATGATATTATTAATCAGAAAGCCGCTTTCTTTTAAAGGAAAATCGGCTTTTTTAAATTTGAAAAAGATATTAAAAGAACGGATAAATAGCTGTCGTTAACATAATCAGTATGATTGCACCTAAAGCAATAACTGAAATATGTTTCAACAGTTTACTTTCTTGAGAGTGAATTCCGCATAAAGATGCCCCAAGCATGACCCTTGAAGGGCTTGCCATCGTAGCATGCGAAGAGCTGGCATTTTGAGAAAAAGCGATTAAATTAGGGGAAAGTCCAACTTGTTCAGCTGTTTCAATTTGTAATTTAATAAACATTGCATTCGATCCCGTATTACTCCCAGTAAGAAAACCTCCTAATGCTCCAATGAAAGGTGATATATAGATAAAGCTAGTTCCTATTATTACTGCTGTTGTATTCGCAAGAAGATTTGTCATACCTGCCTCTGTCATCACTTCCGAAATGCTTACAAATGTAGTAGTTGTAAGCATGAAAGGAATCCATTGTTTTATAGTTGATTTAAAGGAAAGAATAATTGTCTTTTTTTGAATATTGAAAATAACAATTGTTAATAAACAAGTAATCAATAGCCAAAAACCAGGTGAATAAAGTAATGGTAAAGAATAGGAATAGAAAGAAATAACGATATGGGATTCTAAAAACTCTCTAATGGGTGCCACCATACGAGAGACAAAAATAAACATGGTTAAAATAATATAAGGGCTTATTATTTTAAGGATGTTTATTTCTGTATATATTTCGTTTGATCTAGATGTGACCGACTTATTGTTTTTAAATTTAATAATCATTAAACCTAACCCACTAACTGTTAAAGAAGCAAGAACACCAGCAAGTTCTACACTAATAAAAGTAGTAAAAAACAGAATGGAAGCAGAAAACGTCATTGAAAATAGAAATAATTCCTTCCACTTTGTTTTAATGGCATGTAAACCGCCAGCAATATAAAGAGCTATCATCATAAAATAAACAAAAACAGGAATACTGATGAAAGCGGTGCCCGTACCTAAAATATGAAGTGGTATATTTCCAAGTTCGGAGCCAATAACTGTTCCTGTTGCTAATGCCCCCCAAGGCACGGCAAGCAGACTTACAAGTCCCAATAAAGCAGCCTTCATTCGTTCAAAACCTAATGCGATAAAAATAGGGGCAACCATCATAAATGCAATACCAAACCCACTTGTAGATTCAATTAGTGGAGATAGACCAGCGACCATCATCATTACTTGAAGAAGATGATCATTTGTTGCTTGTGAGATAAATGAAGCAATGTCCTTTATTGCACCGATATTATTCATTAAATGAAAAAGAAGAATACCGAAAAAAAGTACATAAGCAGCAATAAATGATATGAATATTCCCTTGATGGAAGAATAGACAATTTCGCTTGGCTCAAGTTGATAAATGGGATAGATCAATACAATAAATACTGTTAAAATAAAAGCAGGAATACCTGAACGAAAAGATGTTTGTTTTAACAAGAACAAAAAAATAAAAATACATAATAACGGTAAAATAGCAATAAAAAATGACATGATCATTGCCCCCTATTAGGAAGATGCTTGTAGGATCCACTATTTCTTGATATGATCATAAAAAATCTCCTATAGTGGATTTAATTCCAGTATATAAAATGGGGTGAATTCGGTCAAGATAATTTTCTACTATAGTAGAAATCGGAGGAGAAAATGAAGTGAAGTTTGGAATAAACGTAAAAAGGATAAGAAGAAAGAAGAATTTAACATTGGAGGAACTAGCGGATCGTTCAAAGGTAAGTAGATCGATGTTATCAATGATTGAAAGAGGAGAAAAAAATCCAACTATCCAAGTTGCTTCACAAATTGCAGAAGGGTTAGAAGTTACTATTTCTTATTTATTAGGGGAACAAGAAAAACAAGAAGTTATATTCATTCGGGAAAATGAAAGGCTAGTATATAAAGATGAAACAAGTGGGGTAGAAAGACATTTATTATCACCTTCCTTTTCCGGAAAAGGATTAGAGTTTATTTTACACATCCTCCCTCCTTTACAAAGTACAGGCACCTTTCCGGCTCACAGAAAAGGAGTGAAAGAGTGTATCCATGTAACACACGGAAAACTACAAATAGAATTAGGGGAACAACCTAAAATATTTGTGCTCGAAAAAGGGGACTCCATTTACTTTGAAGCTGACTTAAAACATCGTCTTACAAACCTAGTAAATGAAGAATGCCAATTCTATTTAATTATTGATTCACATCAAATTGTCTGAAATAGATTGAATATATTTAAATTAAATTTAGTATTGTAAAGCGGTAAAAATTCCTCTATAATTGATTTATTATTTTGGGCATTTTTGCTCATTAGGAGGAAAAATATGAGAAGGATCTTTGTTTTACTTTTAGCATGTACTATTATAACGATTGGCTATCCAACCTTTACACATGCAACAGTTAAAAGTAATGAACTCGAAAGTTATTTAGAAGAAATTAGTACAAAACGTGGAATTACGTTTACGAAAGAAGATTTAGAAGATTATCTTAATGGTTTTGGTGACAGCCTAACTGATTATTCATCCATCAATGAGTTAAAAGAAGTTTTAGGTGAAGTAATCAATGCAGATTTAAGCAATTTGAATGATCTTTATCATGAGTATGATTTAACGGAAAAGAAATTAAATGATCTACTTACAGAGTATGGAGAAGAACTAAGTGACTACATCTTTTTAGATGACTTAGAAATTGCACTTATCGTATATTCAGACGAAGATTTGGAAGTGGCATTTGAAGAATTGTTTGAAGTCCTCTTTCAAGAATTTGATTTAACACCTGAAGAATTGGACAACCTAATCGCTCATTTTGAGTCATTGGAAACACATTTTAGTAATGAACAAACTCTACAAAGACTGGAAAATTTAGCTTACCGTATGATTGGCTTTACTGATTTCGATATGGTAAGTGATTTGACTGAGTCTGATATTGCTGAACTCTTAGCCATCTATAACGAGTTTCTTGATTTATTTCAATTAAAAGCTACATATCACTTAATGAAAGATGGAACAGAAAAAGAGCTTTCACTTACTGAGCTAATGAACTTAACTGAACTTACTAATGCTAAATTAAAAATTTCTTTTTACAATCTTCAAGGGAATTTTTTAGCAGACATTATTCTAACTGGTGAAATGGTGAATTCCAATACGATTCACCAAAGTGGAAATGACGTTAAAAAAATACAAGAAATTTCTAAAACAGAAATGAAAAATACTGCAGTTAAAACACCTAAAGGGGCTAAACTTCCAAAAACAGCGTCTGACTACGGTAGTAATATGTTAATTGGTTTGGCCGCCCTTTTCGTTGGTGTAGTAGTGTACCGTAAGACAAGGAAAATGACTTCATGAAAAAAAAGTGGAGAAAAAGAAGATTTATTCTCCTTGGATTAAGCTTGGCTTTAATTATTTTTGGATTTTGGTTTTCAACGACAAACACATATAAGTTTGCTAAAGGTTATTTTATGTATAAGACAAAACAATCGGAAGATGTAGTCCTTACTGTAAGCCAATCTGAAGAGAAAACGGAGCAAAAAGTCGAAAATGAACATGTCGAACTCTATCCCGTTCGACCTGAAATTGGTGAAGAAATGGGCGAATTGTATATTCCTAAACTTGAGGCTACTCTGCCTATTTTTCACGGAACTAGTGAGGACGAGTTAGAAAATGGAGTGGGACATTTTGCGGAAAGTGTTCTTCCAGGAGAGAACGATAATTCAGTATTATCTGGGCATCGTGACACTATTTTCCGAGAACTAGGGGAAGTAGGAGAAGGAGACTTATTAATTGTTAAAACATCTGCAGGCGAGTTTACATATAAAGTAAAAAAAGTACGAATTGTTGATGAAGATGATCGCACGGCCATTGTGCCAAAACCGCGGGCAACGTTAACGGTTAGTACATGTTATCCGTTTTACTTTGTTGGAGCGGCGCCTGAAAGATATGTGTTAGTTGCGAATTTAATATCAAAAGAAATAACTGCATCATAAAGAAAAGAGTTACTGTGAAAAACAAACACAGTAACTCTTTTCTTTATTTATTCAAAAAAAGCATTGTACAATGACTTGATAGCCCGATGTAGATCATTTGACTTAATTCCAAACATCATGGACACTTCCGAAGAACCTTGGTTAATCATTTCGATATTCACTTTCGCTTCACCGAGTGCTCTTGTAGCTGTTTGAGCCATACCTATCGTTTCTTTCATTCCTTCACCAACGATCATAATAAGGGCTAGATCTCTATGAACGGTAACGATATCAGCTTGTAATTCTTTATTGAAACGTTCAACAATAATTGCTTCTTTTTCTTCTGTTAACTGACTATCACGAATAATAATCGACATATCATCAATACCAGATGGAGCATGCTCAAAGGAAACTTCTTCTTCCTCTAAAATTTGAAATAATTTTCTCCCGAAACCTAACTCACGGTTCATTAAAAATTTACTAATATAAAAACTACTAAAACCTGAATCACTTGCAATTCCCACGACACATTTGCTGTTTGGTTTTTTATTTGCAACAATCATTGTTCCTGGTGCAGATGGATTATTTGTGTTTTTAATGCAAACAGGGATATGAGCGTTAAAGGCAGGAATTAATGCCTCATCATGGAATACAGAAAACCCTGCATAAGATAATTCGCGCATTTCACGATATGTCAACACTTTTATTTCTTTTGGATTATTGATAATAGAAGGATTTACCGAATAAACAGAATCAACATCTGTAAAATTTTCATATAGTTCTGCTTTTACTCCTGCTGCAATAATCGATCCGGTAATGTCAGATCCCCCACGCGAAAAGGTTGCAAGTATTCCATCGGTCGTATACCCGAAAAATCCAGGTATCACAAGGATTCCTTTTTCTTGACGAAGTTCATAAATAGCTTCAAAGCTTTCTGGAAGTAGTTGCGCCCCGCATGGGTCGTTTTTTACAATGATTCCGGCATCCTTCGGATTTACATATTTCGCATCAATTCCGAGTGATTGTAAATAAGCACTCAATATTTTGGCGGAACTATCCTCTCCAACAGCTTTAAAACAATTAAGCATATCATCATAAGCTAAATCACTAGTCATAATCGAATGTAATTTATCTTCAATTTCTTTCGTTAATTGATCTGACAATTTTAATTCACTAATTATTTTTGAGAAGCGATCCATAATCGTAATCAAATACGACTTGTATTTTTCATCTTTTACATAAGCGTTTCCTAAACGAATCAATAAATCCGTCATTTTAACATCATGTTCATGTCGTTTTCCAGGTGCGGATACGACGATCAATTTTCTGCTATCATCCTCTTTAATGATATTGCCTACTTTTCTAAATTGATTGGCATCAGCCACAGAACTGCCACCAAACTTTGCTACTTTCATTCGTTTCCCTCCACGTTATACACGACTTTGACATTCACCATTTTATCATTTTTAACAGTTATTTTATAGCTTATTAGATCGCTTTTTTACTAATTGTCTTTTTTTATCTCGATGGTAAATAAAACCACCGATAAAAGCAAGACCCCCCAAGAACATAATGAGCCCAACGAAAAATTGGATTCCTTCATTGACTAAGATCGGATACACATCAGCAAATAAAGCATCTCTCATTAACTTAATACCGAAAGCACCAATAATACCTGGAATAAATAAGATAATAGTTGCAATAATACGAATCATCTTTTTCCCCTTTTTCCCCATGATGAATATTATTAGTATAGCAAACGTTTCTTTGAAATGAAATGTAAAGGATGTAGAAATTGAATATATTCTTGCTAATAATTGCAAGTTAACGTATGATGAAATTAAAATGCACGCAAATTATTTCAAGGTGGTGATGATCTTAATGAATGTATTAATCGTTGGAGCAAATAAGCTTGCTTATGACTACATTCGAATTATCGCTAATTTTCCAACTATGAAAATTATTGCAATAATTGACGCGGGTAAACAATCTGTTGTTGATGAGTTAGCAAAATCATTACAAATTAAGCAAGATGATAAAGTTGAGAAATGGTTAGACGAGAAGCTTGATTATATTATCGAAACGAATGATGACGAAAAAGTGATTAAGTACATTAATGAACATAAGCAAGAAAAAACGATTCTTATTCAGGCCTCTATTTTACGGACAATAAAACCGCTTTTAATCGAAAGAAATATTCAATTTAATAATTTGGAGTTAATTTTAAACAATATAAGAGATGGGTTAATTGTCGTTAATAATGAAGAAATTGTTCAATTTATGAATAAAGCAGCAAGTGAAATTACTGGAGTTAATAAAGATAGTGCGACAGGTGAACATATTAAGCACATTGTGAAAAACACACGGCTTCCGAAAGTGTTACAAAATCAAAAAAAAGAGGTAAACCAAAAACTAACGCTTGAAAATGGGAAGCAAATTATTACGACGAGAATTCCATTAATTAATGATAAACATCATCTTATCGGAGCTTTTGCCATTTTTAAAGATAGTAATGAAGTAATTTCCCTTGCAGAAGAAAATACAGATTTAAAAGAAATTAAAACGATGCTAGAAGCAATCATCCACTCTTCAGACGAAGCGATTAGTGTTGTAGATGAGGATGGAAATGGTCTTATTATTAACCCAGCCTATACGCGAATTACAGGATTAACTGAAAAAGAAGTGATTGGAAAACCTGCAACAGTCGATATTTCTGAAGGGGAAAGTATGCATTTACAAGTCCTGCAAACGAGGAGACCCGTTAGAGGGGCAAAAATGAAAGTAGGACCTTTTAAAAAAGAAGTGATTGTGAATGTTGCGCCAATTATTGTTGCAGGTAAGTTAAAAGGTAGTGTCGCAGTTATTCATGATATTTCAGAGATCCAACAATTAACGACAGAGCTAAAAAGAGCGAAACAAATTATTCGTAATTTAGAAGCGACTTATACGTTTGATGATATTATCGGAACCTCATCAGAAATGATGATCGCGATTGAACAAGCTAAAATAGGAGCAAAAACCCCAGCAACTGTTCTCTTAAGGGGAGCTTCAGGTACAGGAAAGGAATTGTTTGCCCACGCGATTCATAATGAGAGTGACCGAAAACATAATAAATTTATCCGGGTTAATTGTGCAGCGATCGCTGAATCCGTTCTTGAGAGCGAATTATTTGGTTATGAAGAAGGTGCATTTACTGGAGCAAAAGCTGGTGGCAAGAAAGGTTTATTTGAAGAGGCCAATTTAGGAAGTATTTTTTTAGATGAAATTGGTGAATTATCATTAGCCATGCAAGCAAAGTTACTCCGAGTATTACAAGAGAAAGAAGTCGTCAGGGTTGGCGGGACAACCCCAATTCCGTTAGATATTCGCGTGATAACTGCAACAAATGTTAATTTGGAAAAAGCTATTACGAATAAAACATTTCGGGAAGATCTCTATTACCGATTGAATCGTTTACCAATCTATATCCCTTCTTTACAGGAAAGAATGAACGATTTACCAAGTCTTGTTTATCATATGATTGCAAAAGTAAATCAACTATATGGTCGAAATATAACATCCATTTCTACAACCGCATTGGAAAAATTACGACAATATCATTGGCCAGGCAATATTAGGGAGTTGGAAAACGTAATTGGTAGAGCGGCTATTTTTATGGATGTTACAGAGGAAGAAATTCATTTTAAGTATTTACCGGATTTGCAACTAAAACGTGAAAAAGCAGAAGCAAATCTCCGTCAAACAACTACGAATAGGACTTTGCAAGATGCAATGGATCAATATGAAAGAGAGTATATTGCACATGTGTATAAAGAAAATGATCACAATAAGACAGCTACCGCTAAACAGTTAAACATTTCTGTCCGTAATTTGTATTATAAAATTGAAAAATATGGTCTTGATAGATGAATCCATTTTTTGCATCTTGCATATTATATCATGCAAAAAAATGCAACTATGCAATAAGTTGCAAGAATTACCGCTTACATTCGTGGAAATGGAACATTATTAAATTGGCATAAAACTTGCATAAATATTATATAAACTGAAGGAGTGTTAAACATGAGTGTTTTTAAAATGATCGAGGAACATGATTATGAACAAATTGTTTATTGTTACGATAAAAATTCAGGATTAAAAGGAATCATCGCTATTCATGATACTACGCTTGGACCTGCATTAGGTGGTACAAGAATGTGGAATTATCGAAGTGAGGAAGAGGCATTAGAAGATGTGCTCAGGCTTGCAAGAGGGATGACATATAAAAATGCAGCAGCAGGACTAAACTTGGGTGGAGGAAAGGCAGTCATTATTGGTGATCCGAAAAAAGATAAAAGTGAAGCAATGTTCCGTGCTTTTGGAAGATATGTAGAAAGCTTAAATGGTCGCTATATTACTGCTGAAGATGTTGGGACAACGGAAGAGGATATGGATCAAATACATATGGAAACGGATTTTGTAACAGGTACTTCAAGTGGTGGTGTTGGAGACCCTTCCCCAGTTACAGCATTAGGTATTTATAAGGGGATGAAAGCAGCAGCAAGAGCAGCTTTTGGTCATGATTCATTAAAAGAAAAAACGATTGCCGTTCAAGGGGTTGGCCATGTTGCGTATCATTTATGTCATCTTTTACATGAAGAAGGGGCTCATTTGATTGTCACGGACATCAATCAAGAAGCGATCGATCGTGCTGTTACTGCATTTCATGCAAAAGCAGTTGCACCAGATGACATATATGATGTCGATTGCGATATTTATTCTCCTTGTGCGCTTGGAGGAACGATAAATGACGATACGATTTCTAGATTAAAAGCAAAGGTTATCGCAGGAAGCGCAAATAACCAACTTCTTGATAATAGGCATGGAGATCTTATCCACGAAAAAGGAATCATTTATGCACCTGATTATGTCATTAATTCTGGTGGAGTGATCAATGTAGCAGATGAATTGCAAGGGTATGATCGAAATCGTGTATTGAAAAAAGTAGAGTCCATTTATACCATTTTAGGTAAAGTATTTGCTATATCAAAAGAACATAATATACCAACCTACTTGGCGGCGGATCAGATGGCGGAAGAAAGAATTAAATCGTTACGCCTTTCTAACCGACAATTTTTACCGAACCAGAAACATATTTTAAAGTAATTAGTCGTGGAGGAATCATTCGTGCAAAAGCGGTATCGAATTTTAATTATTAATCCAAAAACAACAACTACCATTATTAGTATTTTTCATAATGAAATGTGTATTTTTAAACAGTCTATTCACCACCATTCCGTTTTTAAAAATGATTTAACGGAAATAGATAATGAAGTAATGGTTCGTAAGAAAGAAATTTTACAGCTTTTAATTGATGCTGGGATCAATATGTCAAAATTAGATGCCGTAGCCGCAAATGGCGGATTATTACGACCCGTGGAAGGCGGAACTTATGAAGTTACGGAAGATGTCCTGATTGATTTGAAAAACAGTTATAACGGTAAGCATGCGTCTAATTTAGGAGGAATTCTTGCTTATGAAATAGCCCACGGTTTGAATATACCTGCCTTTTTTGTTGATCCACCAGTTGTGGATGAATTAAGTTCAATTGCAAAGCTTTCTGGTTTACCAGGCATTGAACGAAAGAGTATTTTTCATGCTTTAAACCAAAAGGCAGTTGCCAGGCAAGCAGCACAAGAATTACATACCACGTATGAAAAAGCGAATCTTATTGTTGCTCATTTAGGAAATGGCATTACAATTGGAGCCCATGAGCGGGGAAAAGTGATTGATGTGAATAATGGTTTACATGGTGATGGTCCTTTTTCTCTTGAACGTGCAGGGACAATACCTTCTGAAGCTCTCATTGAACTTTGCTTTTCGGGTCAGTATTCAAAAGATAATCTTATTCGTGAAATTACTTATAAAGGCGGCATTAAAGCATACTTACATACAGATAATGTAGAAGAAATTGAGAAAAAAATTAATCAACATGATCCACTTGCTAAAAATGTGTTTGAAGCAATGGCCTATCAAATCGCTAAAGAAATTGGTTCCATGGCAACAGTGTTGGGGGGCATGGTGGATGGAGTTGTTCTAACAGGTGAATTATCACATAGCAAAAAATTGACTGAATTTATTACAGAAAGGGTACATTGGATTGCAGATATATTTATTTATCCTGGTGAGTACGATCTCCAAGCATTGAATGCAGGCACATTAAGAGTATTACGCAAAGAAGAAAGTGCCAAAAAGTATATAAGAAATCTCTAATAAAGGAGAAGAGACTGTATGACGAAAGAATATGATCTCGTCGTTTTAGGTGGGGGAACTGGTGGTTATGTAGCAGCAATTCGTGCTTCACAACTTGGCATGCAAGTCGCAATTGTAGAAGATCAACAATTAGGTGGTACGTGTCTGCATCGGGGCTGCATCCCTTCAAAAGCATTACTAAGATCTGCTGAAATGTATCGGCAAATGAAGGATGTAGAAGACTTTGGAATTGAATTGGACACCTATGCATTCAATTTAACCAATGCACAAAAACGAAAAGATACGATTATTCACACTTTACATGAAGGGGTAAAAGCATTAGTAAAAAAAGCGAAAGTAGATGTGTATGAAGGATTTGGCCGTATATTAGGTCCAAGTATCTTTTCACCGATGCCTGGAACTATTTCAATCGAACATCATGATAAGGAAGATAATACGATGCTTGTACCTAAACAAGTGCTGATTGCAACAGGATCTAAACCTAGGCCTTTACAAGGCTTTGATATAGATGGTATTCATATTTTAAATTCTGATGATGCCTTACAAATGAAGGAGTTACCAACATCTATCCTTATTATTGGCGGCGGCGTAATCGGTGTAGAGTGGGCTTCTATGCTTCAAGATTTAGGTGTACAAGTAACGGTCGTTGAAAGTAGTGAACATATTTTAATCGATGAAGATAGTGATGTTCGTCATGAAGTGAAAAAGGAACTTCAACGAAGAGGTGTGAAATTTTTAACTGGTGCAAAACTTGATGCGGATTCGTTAAAAATCAACGATTCGTTTATTGATGTCGATGTGGAACAAGAGGGACAAGTGCAGAAAGTAACGGTGGAAAAAATACTAGTTTCAATAGGAAGAGAAGCTAATATTAATCAAATCGGACTTACAAATACAAATATCCAAGTAAAAAATAATGTGATCATAACAAATGATATGTATCAAACGAAAGAATCACATATATATGCAATTGGAGACTGTATTGGTGGGATGCAACTTGCCCATGTTGCAGCAGCAGAAGGGAAAATTGCTGTTGAACATATGGCTGGACTGAACCCAGATCCGATCTCTAAAAATCAGATACCATCATGCATTTATTCTTCCCCTGAAGTCGGTCGTGTTGGATTAACGGAGCAAGAAGCACTCGAGCAAGGCTATCAACTAAAAATAGGAAAGTTTCCATTTCAAGCAATTGGAAAAGCGCATGTAGTTGGTGATGCAAAAGGATTTGCCAAAATAATCGTCGATAAAAAGACGGAAGACATCATAGGAATTCATATGGTTGGTCCTCAAGTAACAGATATGATCTCAGAGGCGAGCCTTGCAAGAATGCTAGATGCAACTGCTTGGGAAATAGCGCAAACAATGCACCCACATCCAACTTTATCGGAAATTTTTTCAGAGGCTGCATTAGCAGTGGAAGGGTTACAAATTCATGGATAAGGAGAGAAAAACAATGGGAGAAAATAAACATTCTTCTTTAGGGCTCCGAGATAAAGATGTAGTAGAAATGTATAAAACAATGATTTTAGCTAGAAAAATAGATGAGAGAATGTGGCTGTTAAATCGAGCAGGAAAAATTCCTTTCGTTATTTCTTGTCAAGGTCAAGAAGCGGCACAGGTAGGAACAGCCTTTGCATTAGATCGTGATGTCGATTATATTGCTCCATATTACAGAGATATGGGTATTGTTCTTGCTTTTGGAATGACGACAAAAGATTTAATGTTATCGGGTTTCGCCAAAGCGGAAGATCCCAATTCAGGTGGTAGACAAATGCCTGGGCATTTCGGTCAAAAGAAAAATCGAATTATTACCGGCTCATCTCCTGTAACAACTCAAGTACCACATGCAGTAGGGTTTGCTTTAGCAGCAAAATTAAAGCAGCAAAACTTTGTGACATTAACGACATTAGGAGATGGGTCAACAAACCAAGGCGACTTTCATGAAGGATTGAACTTTGCTGGGGTTCATAAACTACCTGTCATTACGGTTGTACAAAATAATCAATTGGCTATTTCCGTACCTTTTGAAAAACAAATTGCAAGTGAAAATATTGCGGTACGAGCAAAGTCATACGGTATGCCTGGAATCCTCGTAGATGGTAATAATCCGCTCGAAGTGTATCGTGCAGTAAAAGAAGCAAGAGAGCGAGCGATAAACGGGGAAGGACCAACATTAATTGAAGCACTTACGGTTAGACTGACTGCTCACTCAAGTGACGATAATGACAGAAGTTATCGTACAAAGGAACAGTTAGAAGAGGCGAAAAAGAATGATTGTATTGGAAGCTTTTCTGCTTATTTACAAGATATTGGTCTATTAACGCCATCCCTTGAAAAGGAAATAAATGATGAAATTAATGCAGAAGTAAACGAAGCTACTGATTATGCAGAACAGGCAGCATTTGCTCCCAATAGTACATTACTAGATTATGTTTATGAAAAGTGAGGGGGGATTAAGATGAGTGAATTAACCTATATTCAAGCAATCAGAATGGCGATGGAAGAAGAACTGCAAAGAGATGATAATGTATTTATCGTAGGAGAAGATGTCGGAACAAAAGGTGGCGTATTTAAAGCAACAGAAGGACTCTATGACATGTATGGAGAAGACCGTGTCATTGATGCACCATTAGCCGAATCAGCTATCGTCGGTGTGGGCATTGGGGCTGCTATGTATGGAATGAGACCAATTGCGGAAATCCAATTCGCTGATTTCATTTTTCCAGCTGTCAACCAAATTGTATCCGAAGCGGCTAAAATAAGATATCGATCAAATAATGATTGGAATTGTCCCATTACTATTCGTGCCCCGTATGGTGGTGGGATCGCTGGAGCTTTATATCATTCTCAGTCCGTTGAAGCGATGTTTAACAGCCATCCTGGATTAAAAGTTGTGATACCTTCATCCCCATATGATGCAAAAGGATTATTAAAGGCAGCGATTCGTGATAATGATCCAGTGTTATTTTTCGAGCATAAACGCGCATACAGACTTTTGAAAGAAGAAGTTCCAGAAGAAGATTATCTTATTCCAATTGGAAAAGCGGACATTAAAAGGGAAGGTACAGATGTTACAGTCATCACATATGGATTAAGTGTCCATCAAGCCAAACAAGCTGCAACAGAGCTTGAAAAAGAAGGAATTGACGTTCATATTTTAGATTTAAGAACCGTTTATCCTCTAGATCAGGAGGCTATTATAGAAGCAGCGAGTAAAACAGGTAAAGTACTGCTCGTGACAGAAGATAATAAAGAAGGCAGTGTTATTGGGGAAGTAGCGGCAATCATTGCTGAGCATTGTTTATTTGAACTGGATGCACCTGTGCGAAGGCTTGCGGCTCCTGAAATTCCGGCCATGCCATATGCACATCCGTTAGAAAAGGAATTCCTTATTACAGAAGAAAAGATTGCTGCTAGTTTACGTGAATTAGCACGTTTTTAGGCTATTTTACCAATTAGGGAGGGAAAAATATTGTCACTTGAAAAAATAATAATGCCCAAATTAGGTGAAAGTGTTACAGAAGGAACGATTAATAGTTGGCTTGTAAAGGTTGGTGATACAGTCAATAAATATGATCCGATTGCAGAAGTGATGACAGATAAAGTAAATGCGGAAATTCCTTCTTCTTTTTCTGGCGTTATAAAAGAAATCGTCGTAGAAGAAGGAGAAACAGTAGCAGTAGATGAGTTAATTTGTTATATAGAGGTAAGTAATGGAAGCAATTCAGTCAATGATTCAGACGAGGAGATTGTACAACAGACGGGTGAGGTTCCAGCTACGGCAGCGGAAGTGGATAATGAGCAATCAATGAAGCTACGTTATTCTCCAGCAGTTTTAAAACGCGCAGCCGAACATCAAATTGATTTAACAGATGTAACAGGAACGGGAATTGGTGGAAGAATAACGAGAAAAGATATTGATGCCTATATAAGTAAAGGTCTTGGAAAATCAAGCCATTCAAAAGTAAATGAAGAAAAAGCGGCACGTCAAATCAATCAAACGTTATCGAAAAAAGATATAGAGATTCCAGTAACTGGAGTCCGTAAAATGATCGCTGAAAATATGGTACGATCTAAACAAGAAATTCCCCATGCATGGATGACGGTTGAAACAGATGTAACAGAGCTGGTAAAATATCGAAATGAAATAAAGGATGACTTTAAACGAAGAGAGGGCTACTCTTTAACGTATTTTGCCTTTTTCATTCACGCAATTGCGAGAGCATTACGGGAATATCCAGAAATAAATAGTACATGGGCAGGAAATAAAATTATTCAGCGCCACGATATCAATATTTCGATTGCTGTAGCGAAAGAAAATGAATTATTTGTTCCTGTTATCAAACATGCAGATGAAAAAAGTGTGAAAGGAATCGCAAGGGAAATTTTTGAATTGGCAAACAAAGCTCGCTCAGGTAAACTAACACAGAATGATATGGAAGGCGGCACTTTTACTGTAAACAATACAGGAACGTTCGGCTCTGTATCTTCCATGGGGATCATTAATCACCCACAAGCAGCGATCTTACAAGTGGAAGCAATTATAAAAAGACCTGTGATTATTAAAGATATGTTCGCGGCTAGGGATATGGTCAATTTATCTTTATCCCTTGATCACCGTATATTAGATGGGCTTATTTGCGGGAGATTTCTTGCACGCGTTAAACAACTACTTGAAAATATAAATGAACAGACGACTACTGTTTAAAGTCAATCGCTTTAAATTGATATTATAAAAATTTATTGATACACTAATTTTAGATGCGGCAAGTTTTACTAAAGGAGCTGAACGAACGATGAGTTTTAATGATTTTATGGTAGACGTTGTAAATGTTGCAAGAGAGGATATGCGTGATGCTGGGTATGAAGAAGTGACAGAAGCGGATCAGGTTGACGAAGCATTAACTCGAGAAGGAACAACACTTGTTATGATTAATTCTGTTTGTGGTTGTGCTGGAGGTGTTGCGAGACCAGCAGCTGCAAATGCGATTCATTATGATAAACGTCCTGATCACTTAGTTACTATTTTTGCTGGTCAAGACCGAGAAGCAACAGAAAAAGCGCGAACGTACTTTGAAGGATATCCACCTTCATCCCCCTCATTTGCATTTTTAAAAGATGGAAAAATTGTAACAATGTTAGAGCGTCACGATATTGAAGGATCTAGTCCAATTGACGTAATTAATAAATTGCAACAGGTTTTTGATGAATATTGTGAGGAAGTATAAAAATAAGATGAAGTAAGAAGCCTAATTATGTATATGGGATAAGACTGTTCATTCGGGCAGTCTTATTTTTAACAATAAAAAGGTAATCAGAAATTAGTTTGGAAATAGATTTCTTTATGATAATCCGATTTCTCCAACTAATTAAGTGGATGCCCTTTTTTATAAAGGAAGGGACTGTTAAAAAGGAGATTTGAACGTGAAAATCGGCTACCGAACGATAAAAACGGCTATTGCTACTCCAATCGCAATTTCGATCGCACAATTACTTGGCGTATCAAATGTCGTTTCAGCGGGAATCGTAACGATCCTCTGTATTCAACCATCGAGAAAGAAATCTGTAGAGAGTGCTTGGCACCGTTTTTTAGCATGTATTTTGGCAATTGTTTTTTCTATATTCTTTTTTGAATTATTCGGTTACAATCCAATCACACTTGGATTATTGTTAGCCATTTTTATCCCAACAACCGTTCTTTTAAAGATTGAGCAAGGAATGTTAACTAGCATTGTCATTTCGTTAAATTTATACGGTTTTGGTTCCATTAAAATTGATTTTTTATTTGACCAATTTTTACTCATTATTATTGGAATCGGTACGGGGTTAATCGTAAATTTATATATGCCGAGTTTAGATAAAAAGTTGAAAGAAAAGCAAAAGCTATTAGAAGATAATTTCCAAATTATCTTATATGAAATTGCCTTATATATTCGTGAGCAACATATGACATGGGATGGAAAGGAAATTACGGTAGTTGAAAAATTACTTGAAGAAGCGGAAGAATTAGTGGAACGGGATCGGGAAAATCATTTACTTCGAGATGATCAATCCTACTTTAATTACTTTCGAATGAGAAAGAAACAATTTGAATTATTACAACAAATGCTTCCACTTGTCACTCGATTACCAGAAAAAGATGATATTTCCGAGCGAATTGCTAGCTTTTTTGAAAAATTAAGCGAGGCGGTACATCCAGGGAATACAGCTATATTATTTCTTGATGAATTAAGTGATATTCGGGCGGCCTTTAAGAAAGAGGACCTCCCAGCTACACAAGAAGAATTTGAAACAAGAGCAAGTTTATATCAATTATTACATGAAATCGAGGAATATTTACTATTAAAAAGTAAATTTAAAAAATCGGATATAAAACATGGGAAAAAAGAAAAGAAGACAGGGACCGTATAATCAATCCAGTCTTCATCTTTTTTAGAATAAAGATAACCCACTTAAGCCTGCTGTCAGTAAAGATAAAACCATGGCAATTACCATTAAATAAACGAAAAATTTCATTCTACGCTCACGTTTAGATTTTCTTTTAGGTGCTTGATTTTGCTTTTTCGTCACAGTAAATCCCCCTTTAGCGCAATATCTATTATATAGTTTATCGTTAAATGTTAAAATGAACAAGTATAATTAAATGTTCAAGAAGGTCGATAAAAAGGACCGAGAAGTTCCACTGGCTAAAAACGCCACGTTCTGGGACGTGACCGCTTTTAGTCGACCAGGACGTAGGCGAATGTAACGGAAGAACCTCTAAAGTTTTCACATATGTGAAGATAGCTTAGAAAACTTGGCATCTGCTAAGCCTTTACTGCGAAAGCCTTAGTTGCCAACACAGAAATTCGTGTCATTTTTGTTGGAATTTTTGAACAATCTCTATAATTAAATCAGGTAGATTGGAGGAATTTAGATGGAACATATGGAAAATAAGCACCATCCCCCGAAGCAAATTGCTCATATTGGTATTGCTGTGCATAGCATTGATAAGTCCATTCCTTTTTATACGAATTTATTAGGATTATCACTTGAACGGATAGAAGAAGTAGAAAGTGAACAGGTAAAAGTTGCCTTTTTAAAAATTGGTGAAGCTAGAATCGAATTATTGGAACCACTTCATGAAAGCTCAGCAATCTATACATTTTTGCAAAAAAAAGGCGAAGGAATTCACCATATTGCTTTGGAAGTAGAGCAAATAGAGGTACGACTAAACGAATTAAAACAAAATGGAATTAGATTAATCAACGAACAACCTAAACGAGGTGCAAACGATAGTCAAATAGCCTTTTTACACCCAAAATCAACAAATGGTGTATTATTTGAATTATGTCAACATAATAAAGGGAGTGATTTTTAATGGATATTTACAGTAAAATTGATGAACTTTATGACAAACGCAGACAAGTTGAACTAGGTGGTGGAGATGCAAGAATTGAAAAACAATATGAAAGAGGGAAACAAACGGCCAGAGATCGGATTCGTTATCTATTAGATGAAGAGACATTTGTCGAATTGAATCCATTTATGGAACATCGAACAACGGATTTCGGAATGGATAAAATGGATGCAAACGGAGAAGGGGTCGTGACTGGGTATGGGAAAATAAATGGCCGCCCTGTTTATTTATTTGCACAAGACTTTACATTATTTGGTGGTGCGCTTGGTGAAATGCATGCAAAGAAAATTGCGAACGTAATGGACTTAGCAGCAAAAAGCGGTGCTCCATTTATCGGTTTAAATGATTCAGGTGGAGCAAGAATACAAGAAGGGGTTACTTCTTTAGACGGGTATGGACAAATATTTTATCGAAATTCAATTTATTCCGGCGTTATTCCGCAAATCTCTGTCATTATGGGACCAAGTGCTGGAGGGGCAGTATATTCCCCAGCGATTACAGATGTGATCATTATGGTGGAAAAGACATCAAAAATGTTTATAACAGGCCCTAAAGTAATTGAAACTGTGACAGGAGAAAAAATAACGGCAGAAGATTTAGGCGGTGCACACGTACATAACACGAAAAGTGGAAACGCTCACTTAAGTGCAAAAACCGAAGATGAAGCATTAGATATGGTAAAAACATTGCTTACGTATTTGCCAAATAATAATGAGGAAAAGCCTCCAATAGTAGAGTATGAGGTAGAAGATGATCACTTCCGCGGAGATTTAACTGAAATTGTTCCTTATGATACGACAAGACCATATGATATTAAAAAAGTAATCAATGAAGTTGTTGATCAAGATAGTTTTTTTGAGCTACATAAAGATTTTGCCAAAAACATCGTAGTTGGATTTGCGCGGATTAAAGGACAACCAGTCGGATTAGTGTGTAACCAGCCCCGCTATATGGCAGGTGGAATCGATATCGATTCAAGTGATAAAGCAGCTCGTTTTATTCGTTTTTGTGACTCATTTAATGTTCCTATTATTACGTTTGAAGATGTGACAGGATTTTTCCCAGGGATTAAACAGGAACATGGAGGAATTATTCGTCATGGCGCTAAAATTTTGTATGCGTATTCAGAAGCAACGGTACCGAAGATTACGGTCATCGTACGAAAAGCATTTGGCGGTGCATATGTAGCACTAAATAGTAAGTCAATTGGAGCTGATTTAGTATTCGCATGGCCTAATGCTGAAATTGCCGTAATGGGACCAGAAGGGGCAGCAAATATTATCTTTGCTAGAGAAATAGCGGAGAGTGAAAACCCTGAAGCAACACGTCAAGAAAAAATTGATGAATATAAAGAAAAATTCGCCAATCCTTATATCGCCGCTGGTTTAGGAATGGTAGATGATGTTATCGATCCTCGAGACACAAGGCTCAAGCTCATTCAATCGCTCGAAATGTTATATCATAAACAGGAAGAACGACCGAAAAAGAAACACGGGAATATTCCACTATAAGACAATATTGAGAAAGTAGGAGGAATTGTCATTCGTGCTTATTAAAAATAAAGAACGACTTATAAATGAATTTATCGAACTTGTAAAAATCGACTCCGAAACAAAACATGAAGAAAATATTGCAAAAGTGTTAAAACAAAAATTTTCCGCTTTAGGCTTAGAAGTTCTAGAAGATAAGGCAAAAGAAAAAACGGACCACGGTGCAAATAATTTAATATGTAATCTTACAGGTAATTCGGAACAGGTGGAAACGATTTTTTTTACAGCACATATGGATACAGTGACACCTGGAAATGGGATTCAACCAGTTATCGAAAACGATTACATCACATCAAATGGTGATACGATATTAGGTGCCGATGATAAAGCAGGGATTGCTGTTTTACTTGAAGTCATTCGAATAATAAAAGAAGAAAATATCAAACACGGAGATATCCAATTCGTCATCACTGTTGGGGAAGAATCTGGTCTAGCCGGTGCGAAAGTAATGGATACATCGCTTTTAACGGCGAAATATGGGTATGCATTAGATAGTGATGGAGCTGTTGGCAATATCGTGGTTGAAGCACCATACCAAGCGAAGATATTAACGAAAGTGTATGGTAAATCAGCTCATGCTGGTGTTGCACCAGAAAAAGGAGTTTCTGCTATCACTGTTGCAGCTAAGTCAATTGCTAAAATGACTTTAGGAAGAATTGATGAAGAAACAACCGCTAATATCGGGTACTTTAAAGGTGGGAAGGAAACAGAAACAAATGTCGTATGTGATTATGTTGAAATTGTTGCAGAAGCACGTTCATTAGATAAAAATAAGCTACAACATGTCACAGATCAAATGCAATCAACGTTTGAGCAGACTGCAAGTAAATATGGTGGAAGGGCTCTTGTTGAAGTTCATGAAATATATCCCGGTTTTAAACATGCAAAAACAGATCAAGTGGTAAAGGTTGCACAAGCGGTAGCAAATGAAATTGGCTTACCATCAGAAATGTTAAAAAGTGGGGGCGGAAGTGATGCCAATGTTTTTAATGGCTACGGAATTCCAACCGCCAACTTATCGGTTGGATATGAGTTTATTCACACGACGAAAGAACGAATCCATGTCGATCATTTAACAAACCTAACAAAATTGGTAGTTAAAATGATTGAACATATCGCTAAATAATTCAACTTTCGCATAGTGAATTGGATAGAAAAGCCTTTGTACAAGGGAATAGGATGAGGTTTTAGTACCAGTGTTGACGTTAACTAGATTAGTTAAGAGCAGCAGTATGTTTACATCTAGACTCTACCTGCTTTTTTCGTTTAGATAGATTCTACAAGTATGCAGTTGAAATAAACTATGCAGTAACTTAGGTTTGCTGAACAACTAAATTGCGTTCCATGCTACCGTTGTCTTCCGCGAAATGTGACATGCTTTCCGCGGGCACGGCTTCAGCCTCCTCGGAAGAAAACCACTTCCTGCGGGGGCATCAGACTCGCGCTTTTCCCGCTGGAGTCAGTCACTTTCGCTCCAGACAACTAGAGTAGTTCATTGCATATGCAAAGGTTTTTGGTAAAACAGTCAAATCCCTTGTACTTTATATCGAGAAAAACGGGTACAAACTATTGATTTAGATGGGATATCTAGTTTATTCAGTAGAGCCAACGTAGGCTGAATGAAAATTACTTTATTACATCTATAACAAATAACAGTAATGATTGACTACACACACCTGAGCGAAGGAAATACACGGAGACTCCTGTGGGAAGAAAGGCATCGGTGAGACTACGCAGTGCGTAGCACAAGGAGGCTCATCAGCCGCCCGCGGAAAGCGGAGTGTATTTCCGTAGCGGTAGGTCATCCCGATATCTGAAGTTATTGCACAGTTTATCTTTTATATGTAACAACAAATCTATTGTGTAGGAGAAGTAATTGCAGTCCTCCTCCTTTAGGAAAGCCTTTTAGTTATAGGGGCTAAGGGTATCATTAGAAGCGCTCCAAAGCTCAACGAAGCAAACTATTTAAATTTTTAATGGTGCGAAAGTTGAGTAAATATGTTATATATAACTGTCCAATTATCCATTTTACGTTTAAAATAGTGGTAATGGACAGTTTTTATGCAACCATTTTTATCTCTGCATTACAAGTATCACTTAAGCACATAATTCTTATTAAAAGAAAATAAAGGACGAATGAACAATGGCAAAAAAAGCAAGAGTGATTTTTCATATTGATATGAATAGCTTTTATGCTTCAGTGGAAATGACATATAACCCGAAATTAAAAGGTAAACCGATCGCAATTGCTGGAAATCCGGAAGAAAGAAAAGGAATTATCGTAACGAGTAGTTATGAAGCAAGAGCGAAAGGAGTAAAAACAACCATGTCACTTTGGGAGGCTAAAAAACTTTGTCCAGAGTTAATTGTCATTCGCCCAAATTTTCCCCGTTACCGTGATATGTCCTCAAAAATATTTAAAATGTTAGCTGAGATCACACCAATGATTGAGCCTGTATCCATTGATGAGGGATATTTGGATGTGACGGACCATTCTGCACATCCACTGGAACTTGCAAAAGAAATACAGAAAGATTTGTTAAATCAATTAGAAATACCTTGTAGTATCGGAATAGGACCAAATAAGTTTTTGGCAAAAACCGCTTCAGACATGAAAAAGCCTTTAGGTATTACAGTGCTAAGAATTAGAGATTTGCCAGATAAATTATGGCCATTACCAATTGGAAAGATGTATGGTATTGGTGAAAAAACTGCTGAAAAATTACATAAAGTAAATATTAAAACGATCGGTTCTTTAGCAAAAGCAGATGTTTATACAGTAACACAACTGCTCGGGATTAATGGTGAAAGATTAATCAATCGTGCGAATGGTATTGACCCAAGAGTGGTTGATCCTGATTCGATTAATGAATTTAAAAGTATCGGTAACTCCCAAACATTACCATATGATACGACAGATGAAAGGGAAATCCGTTATGTATTACTCCAGCTTGCAACAAGGGTGGAAGAAAGATTAAAACGGAGGGAATTAAAAGGAAAAACAGTTCAACTTATGATTCGATATGCGAATAGAAAGACGATAACGAGAAGTAGAAAATTAAGTATATATATAGATGATGTAGAGGAAATAGTAACAATTATTTACGATTTGTTAAAAGAACATTGGACACTTGAGCCAATACGATTACTTGGGATCACGGTGCAAGATTTACTTGAAAAACAATACGTTGTAAAACAATTAAGTCTTTTTACGTACGAAGAAGAAATGCGAAAAACAAACATGAAAAAGACAATAGAAGAACTGAAGAAAAAATTTGGAAAAGATACGTTTGTTTCACTCAAGAAACCAGAAGAAGAGAATAAAAATAAGCTACTTAGAACGAGTTTTCAGAAGGATTTTTTAGATGATTATCGTACAAAAAAATAATATCCCACTTTTTTTATCAAGTGGGAGATGAGCACTACTTTAAAAGTCTTTTCGCAATTACGTGTGCTAGTTTCCTTCCTGGGTATCGTACCGGGATATCGAACATAGTTGTTTGTGATAGGATACTTTTTCGGTGAGAAAATGTTTCAAAGCTGTACTGACCGTGATAAGCACCAATTCCACTATGACCGACCCCACCAAACGGTAAATGCGGGTTAGCTAAATGGTATAATGTATCGTTTATACAGCCACCTCCAAAAGAAATGGATTCAATCAACTTGTTCTCTTTCTTTTTCGCTGAACCAAAATAGTAAAGAGCAAGTGGCTTTTCATTTTGTTGGATGGTGGGAATGATTTCATCTAAGGTAGAAAAGGATAATATAGGTAAAATTGGACCAAATATCTCTTCTTGCATCACTTGGTCATTCAAAGAAATATTATGTACAATCGTCGGCTCAATTTTCAATGAAACTGAATCCGATTTTCCACCATAAACGACTTGATCTTTGTTTAGAAAACCGAGAAGGCGATCAAAATGTTCCTTATTTACGATCCTGACATAATCTTTGTTTTGAAGAGGTTTTTTTCCGTATAAAGAGATAATTTGTTTTTTTAATTCATTAACAAATTTGTGATGAATCTTTTCTTGAACATACACATAGTCTGGAGCTACACATGTTTGACCGGCATTCGTAAATTTTCCCCAAACAATCCGTTTTGCCGCAAGTTTCAATTGACATTCTTTATCAACGATAGCAGGGCTTTTACCGCCTAATTCAAGTGTCACAGGTGTTAGATGTTTGCTCGCTTTTTCCATAATAATTTTTCCGACTTGGGTACTTCCTGTGAAAAATATATAATCAAAACGTTCGTGAAGTAATTGCTCGCTAATTGTTTTATCTCCTTCTACAACTGTAAAAAAGTCGGCATCGAAAGTATTTTCAACCATTCTTTTTAGTAACTTAGACGTATGTGGCGTTAATTCCGATGGCTTTAATACGACTGTATTTCCAGCAGCAATCGCACCAATAGCAGGTAAAATGGATAATTGTAAAGGATAATTCCATGGTGCCATAATGAGTGTGCATCCATATGGCTCGTAAACGATATAACTAGATGTTCCTTTATGTGTAAGCGGGGAAGGCACCTCTTGTTTATCCATCCATTTTTTTAAATGTTTTAATGTAAAATTAATTTCCGCATATAAAATCCCAATTTCTGTCGTTAACGCTTCATGTTTTGATTTATTTAAATCTTTTTTCAACGCATCATAAATATCATTTTCATACGTTTGTAACATCGCTTTTAGTTTTTCGAGTTGTTTTCTTCTAAATCGATACGGTTTCGTTTTATTAGACAAAAAGAATTGTTTTTGGCTTTTTACCATTTGTTCCATAGAAAATGAACCCTCCTTTTTATGTTACTCGATACGTATAAAAGTCATGTGCGATGGATGTATTAGGGAAAATACGTTGCGCCTCTTTAAGCAATTGTACACTATCTTCTTGTTGATATCTGGATGATATATGGGTTAATAGTAACTTTTTCACATTTCCGGCCTTTGCCAAGGTTGCCGCTTGGGTTGTCGTACTGTGGTAATACTCATTTGCCAAGCTTTCCTTCTCACATGCAAATGTTGCTTCATGAATAAGAAGATCGGAATGTTGAATAAAAGCTGCATTTTGCGGGACATATCTTGTATCACCAAAAATCGAGATTGTTTTTCCTTGTTTGGGCTCCCCTAAAAAATCTTTTCGATATAAAATCGTACCATCTTCTAATTTTGTTTCGTCGTTCTCCTTTATTTGCCGGTATATTGGTCCAGGTTGGATTCCAAATTCTTTTAGTTTATCTACCTTTAATTCGCCTAATTTCTCTTTTTCTGTAATCCGAAATCCGAAGCTTTTTATATTATGATCAAGTAATTGAGCATGAACAATAAATGATTGGTCTTCACACACGATTCCGTTTTCGTCAAACTCGACAAACTCAATTGGATAGGATAAATGTGTTTCACTAACTTGTAAACTAGTCTCTATAAATTGTTTAATTCCCGTTGGACCATAAACAGTTAATACATCATTTCCTCCTAAAAAGGATCGGCTACTTAATAGGCCTGGTAAACCAAATATATGATCACCATGTAAATGGGTGATAAAAATTTTATTTAGCTTTCTCGGTTTCAAAGAAGTATGTAACAATTGGTGTTGAGTTGCTTCCCCACAATCAAATAGCCAAAGTTGATTCGCTTCTTGAACCACATTTACCATAATGGCAGTTACATTACGTTCTTTTGATGGAATACCTGCACCCGTACCTAAAAAGGTAATTTCCATTTTTTCTTAACTCCTTATTCTTTTTGATAAGTAAGAAAGTATAAATCTTTTCTTACTAAATTAAGCACAACATCACCTAGTCATCGCCTTAACGGCTCGCCAATCGGTGTGTTTTCTATAACATATGTCTATTTTTCTAATAATAATTTAAGTATATACGGTTTTCGTTGATCATGCGACAGATAATGCGTAATTTCATTGATTTTAATTAAACGGTTGTAGTAGTTTTTTTCACCCGTTATCTATCTATGATATAATTATTTAAAGTATTTTACCATTTTTGGAGGATAAATAAATTATGTCAAACGAGACACCAATGATGCAGCAATACTTACGAATTAAAGCAGAACATCAAGATGCATTTCTTTTCTTTCGATTAGGTGATTTTTATGAAATGTTTTATGAGGATGCGATAAAAGCTGCTCAAGAATTAGAAATTACGTTAACAAAAAGAGATTCAGGACAAAAAGAGCCGATTCCAATGTGTGGTGTACCATACCATGCTGCAGAAGGATATATAAAAACATTAGTGGATAAAGGATATAAAGTAGCAATTTGTGAACAAGTCGAGGACCCGAAAAAAGCAAAAGGGGTAGTAAAAAGAGAAGTAGTCCAACTAATTACACCAGGAACCGTAATGGAATCCTCCATGTTGCATGAAAAGGAAAGTAATTATATTGCTAGTTTATCCTTTTTTGATGATGATGAATCATTTATTATTGTTTATCATGAATTATCGACTGGGGAATCGCAACTAGTTTTAATAGAAGAAGACTTTTCAGCAGTTATTCATGAACTTGCCAATCAACATATAAAGGAGATAGTCATTGCTTCCACCTTACAAGAAAGGTATATTCATGAATTAAAGAGTAAGTTGCAACTTGTACTTTCCTATGAAGATGAAGTAAATTTTATTGGTGAATTTAGACATCTTTATGAAGATTTACAAGATGAACGTTTTTTACAAGCATTTAGTAGAATGTTAAACTATATCGAACATACACAAAAAAGATCTCTTCATCATTTACAAAAGCCGGTCATCGTCAGGATGAATCAATATTTATCACTTGATATGTATTCGAAACGAAATTTAGAGTTAACTGAAACAATGATGAAAAAAGCGAAATATGGCTCATTATTATGGGTGCTTGATCAAACTGTTACAGCTATGGGAGCAAGAACGTTAAAAAAGTGGCTTGAAAGACCATTATTAAATAAAACTGCTATTCATCATCGCCTTGAGATCGTTAGTGCATTTCAGACGTCTTTTATGGAACGAGAACAATTAAGGACCGCATTAAAATCGGTTTATGACTTAGAAAGGCTAGCTGGTCGAATTTCATTTGGTAATGTAAATGCTCGTGACTTAATTCAGTTAAAAGAGTCTTTACAATCCATTCCAGAAATAAAAGCTATCTTACAAACTTTCTCATGTCCAGAGATTAAAGAGTTGAATACGAAGTTAAAATACCCTGATTCTTTAGTACATTTACTAGAATCTAGTATCGTGGATGACCCTCCGATTTCAATTAAAGAAGGAAATGTCATAAAAGATGGATTTAATGAACAATTGGATGAATATCGTCATGCCTTAAGAAACGGGAAAGAATGGATCCTTCAACTTGAACAACAAGAAAAAGAAGAGACGAAGATAAAATCACTTAAAATTGGGTATAATCGAGTATTTGGCTATTATATTGAGATTACCCATGCAAATAAACATTTAATACCGGAAGGGCGCTATGAACGAAAACAAACGTTAACAAATGCGGAAAGGTATATTACACCTGAATTAAAAGAAAAAGAAGCGTTAATTCTTGAAGCACAAGAAAAAAGTGTTGATTTAGAATATGATCTTTTTGTCAAAATCAGAGAAAAATTAAAAGAAGAAATTCAGGAGATTCAACAGTTAGCAAATATCGTTAGTCAATTGGATGTGTTACAATCATTTTCAGAAGTCAGTGAACGCAATAATTACAAGCGACCTTCTTTTGACGGTAAGGAATTAAAGATAAAAAACGGTCGCCATCCTGTTATTGAAAAAGTAATGGAAGATGGATCCTATGTTCCGAATGATATTTATTTGAACGATGAAAAGTTCATCTTATTAATTACTGGTCCCAATATGGCTGGAAAAAGCACGTATATGAGACAGCTCGCTTTAACGATTATTATGGGGCAAATCGGTTGCTTCGTTCCAGCTGAGGACGCTAAATTAATGATGTTCGATCAAATTTTCACACGAATAGGTGCTGCCGATGATCTAGTTAGTGGGCAAAGTACCTTTATGGTGGAAATGCTTGAAGCAAACCATGCGCTAACAAATGCAACAGAAAATAGTTTGATTTTATTGGACGAGATTGGTAGAGGAACTAGCACATATGATGGAATGGCCTTAGCACATGCGATTGTAGAATACATCCATCAACATATAAAAGCTAAAACATTATTTTCCACACATTATCATGAGTTAACAGATTTAGAGGATGAACTAGACCATGTGAAAAATATCTATGTACGTGCAGAGGAGTATGAAAATCGCATCGTCTTTTTACATAAGGTTGAAGAAGGACGAGCAAATGAAAGTTATGGAATTCATGTTGCGAAGTTAGCTAATATGCCTGAGAGCGTCATTGACAGGGCAACCGTTTTCTTAGAACAATTAGAAAATAAATCAACCGATAGATTGTTAGAAGAGTCAAGTTCACAAACGCAATTATCTTTTTTTCAGGAAGAACAACCACAAAAAAAGAAACAAACATGTAATAAATCGGAAAAAGATGTTATTTCCGCTTTACAAGCAATCAATTTACTTGATATGACACCGCTTGAGGCAATGAACACATTATATGATTTACATAAAAAAGTAACGAAATAAAGAAAGGATTGTGTCGTGTTGAAAATTCGCCAACTTCCACAAAACTTAGCTAATAAAATAGCTGCTGGTGAAGTTGTAGAAAGACCAGCTTCTGTTGTAAAAGAACTGATAGAAAACAGTATTGATGCAGGAAGCACTGCCATTAAAATAGAATTAAAAGAAGCGGGACTTACGGAAGTAAAAGTAACCGATGATGGAGAAGGAATGTCACCTGAAGATGCTAAGCGAGCGTTTTTACGGCATGCAACGAGTAAAATTAAGTATGATGCTGATTTGTTTCATATTAAATCACTCGGTTTTCGTGGAGAAGCTTTAGCGAGTATCGCATCTGTTAGTAAATTAACGGTGAAAACTTCGCTTGGAGATGAAGCGGGTACAATGTTATATTTAGAAGCAGGAAAAATGATTCGTGAATCCAAAAGCGATGCAAGAAAAGGAACAGAAATAACGGTAAATGAATTATTTTATAATACGCCTGCAAGACTAAAGTATATGAAAACAATCCATACGGAATTAAGTCATATTACTGATTTAATTAACCGTTATGCTCTTGCACACCCACATATTCGATTCGATGTCATCCATAATGGAAAAGAAATTTTTTCATCACGTGGAACAGGTAATCTTCTTCAAGTAATTAGTCATATTTATGGGATGCAAGTTGCAAAAAACATGTATCATATAAAAGATTCTACGATTGATTTTAAAGTGGAAGGATTTATCGCAAAACCTGAAATAACGAGATCAAATCGAAATTATGTGACGATTATCGTAAATGGACGTTATATTAAAAGCCAACATTTACTTCATGGAATCATTCGGGCATATGATACTCTTTTACCAATTCATCGATATCCGGTAGCGGTTCTTCATATTACATTAGATCCGATATTAGTCGATGTAAATGTTCATCCAACTAAATTAGAAGTTCGCTTTAGTAAAGAAAAAGAACTTACTCTACTAATTGAACAGATGATTCGAAACCAATTTAAACAATCAACATTAATTCCAAAGATGGAAAATAAGAAACAACAATTAGAAAAAACAGAGCAAGAAACGATGTCATTTGACCATTTTGTTCAGAAATCACCACCCATCTATGATCAACCTAGTGAGATAGAACAAGTTCATTACACGGAACAAATTCCAGATGTAGCAAGCGAAGAAAATGATCGTTCGCAAATTTTTGTTGATACAGAAGTAATTAGGGAAGAGGCAAATATAGATAAAGAACCACAACCTGAATATCGAGTTCCCTCGATGTATCCAATCGGTCAGTTACAAGGAACTTATATATTGGCACAAAATGAAACAGGATTTTATATGATTGATCAACATGCAGCACAAGAAAGAATTAAATATGAGTATTATAAAGAAAAGTTAGGAAAACCAAGTGCACATATTCAACAATTATTCTTACCTCTTACCTTTGAATTTACAACAAATGAAATGATCTTTATTGAAAAGCATATCCATGACCTTGAACGAGCAGGACTATTGCTTGAGCCATTCGGGGGACAAACATATGCGGTAAGAGCGCATCCTAGTTGGTTTCCAAAAGGGCTTGAAGAAGAAATTATTCGTGATATCGTTGCACAAGTCATTCAAGATGGAACGATTAGTATTGAGAAATTACGTGAAGAAGTAGCGATTCTAATGTCTTGTAAAAAATCGATTAAAGCGAATCAATACATTACAGAAACAGATATGGTAAGATTACTCGAAGACTTACGGAAAACAAAAGATCCATTTACATGCCCACATGGACGTCCAGTAATGATCCATTATACATTTTATGAAATCGAAAAAATGTTTAAACGAATTATGTAATATTGTATAATTTTAACAGTATCGTCAAAGCTAAAGATAAACTATTAGCTTTGTGAGGTGTGTTATGGAAAGGGAACATTTAATCCTTTTTTTAAATCGTTTATTAGCAAACTATTTTGTCCTATACATCAAGTTGCACCGATATAAATGGTTTATGAAGGGAAAACATATTTTTGCGTTCCAAACCTATTTTGAAGAAATGTATAGGTCGATGAAAGATGATATTGATATGTTAGCAGAGCATCTTTTATCGATGGATGGAAAGCCATTTGCAACGATGGTTAAGTTTATTAAAGAAGCTACCATCGAAGAAGCTACTGCAGATGATGAGGAAGAAGAAATGATTGAGCAACTTGCAAATGACTTTTCACAAGTAGGTAATGAAATGAAAGAAATTGGTATCAAAAAGGCAGAAAAAATAAATGATGACTTAACGAAACATCTATTATTATGTTTAGAACAAAAATTAAATAAGTATATATGGAGATGTAAGGCATATTATAAATAGTTATATGGTAGGGGAAGTGAAAGTGGATAAAATAATCGTCATTGTAGGACCGACTGCTGTTGGAAAAACGAAGCTCAGTATTGAACTAGCAAAACGTCTAAAGGCGGAAATAATTAGCGGTGACTCCATGCAAGTGTATAAAGGGATGGATATTGGTACTGGAAAAATTACAGAAGAAGAAAAACAGCATATTCCTCATTTTATGCTTGATATGAAAGAGCCTAACGAGTCATTTTCAGTAGCCGACTATCAAACAAATGTACAAAAGTGTATTAAAGAGATAAACTTAAGAAATAACGTGCCTATATTAGTAGGTGGAAGCGGTTTATATATTCAGGCAGTATTATATGATTACCACTTTTCTGATCAGAAAAGAGATGAACAAATAACGAAAAGGCTTGAAAGACGATTAGAAAAAGAAGGTAATATTGCATTATATAACGAACTCAAAGCGATAGATGAAGAACAAGCCGAAAAAATTCATCCAAATAATTACCGGAGAGTGATACGGGCACTAGAAGTCTATGAAACAACTGGTCTAACGATGTCAGAAATGCATCAAAAGCAAAGTAAATGTGCTAAGTACCATCAAATTATGATTGGATTGGAAATGGACAGAAAAACTTTGTATAATCAAATTAACGATCGCGTAGATGAGATGATAGAAGATGGATTAGTTGACGAAGTTCAGAAACTTTATGACAAAGGATATGAACATTGTCAATCAATGCAAGCGATCGGTTATAAAGAGATTATTCCCTATTTAAAAGGAGAAACTGATCTACAGACAGCAGTAGAACTTTTAAAAAGAAATTCGCGTAGATATGCGAAAAGGCAGTATACTTGGTTTAAAAATAAAATGGATATCAAGTGGTATGAATTAACTGGCAATAATTTCTTGGATAAGGCCGAAGAAATTTTAACGATGATAAACAAAAAAGTAAAGAATAACAGCTAAAATAGTAAGAGTGGCTAAGGTTCAAATGATATTTATTTGACCGAGTCTTCTAATAAAAATAGATAGAAAATAAGGAGGAGAAAGAATGGCTCAAACAGTCAATATTCAAGATCATTATTTAAACCAACTTAGAAAAGAACGTATTGCTGTAACAGTATTTTTAACGAATGGGTTTCAATTACGAGGTATTATTAAAGCATTTGACAATTTTACTGTTCTTTTAGAATCAGAAGGCAAACAACAACTTATTTATAAACATGCAATCTCGACTTTTGCCCCTTCGAAAAATGTATCAATTGATAATAAAGAATAAAAGCAACATTATCATGGGAAAAACTTTCTTATAAGAAGAATTACTCCTATGATGTAAATGAAAACGGATTTTCTTATGTGGATGAAAAAGGAAGAAACGAGGCAGACATCGAGTATTCGATGTCTGTTTTTATACGCACCTACTATGGGTTATAAGGTAGTGGTGAAAGTCCACTACAGGCTCTACAGAAACGATATACCTGGAATAATGAATGAGTTTGCATAACTTAACAACATGTGATACTGCCCCTCTTTACTCCTAAAATAGACTCATTTAATCAGAAAACCGTCGTATTCAAAAATGATAGGAATAATAAGCGCTTAAACAATGATATGTCAGACGACTTAAATCGTTTTGGACATTTTTTATTTTGAAAACAGATTCACAAATATTCTGAAATAAGGTACATTTAACATAGAAGGATATGCTGGAGGTGAGTGAAGGTGATTAAAGTACTACTGGTTGTCCCGCGTAAGGACTATATTAATCCATCATGGAGAACATTTCTAAATACATATTTACCAGCAAATGATGCTGTTAACGTGGAATTTGAACTAGAAGAAAAGGTTGTCCCTTTGAGCGAGTTGCATCAGCATACGTATTCAGCGGATGTCATTATGTCTAGAGGATTTCTTTCAAAAATATTACTTGAACTAAAATTGACTATTCCAGTTGTAGATATTCCTGTTCAAGGTATTGATCTTGTACGTTCATTATTTACTTGTCGGAAAAAATATGGGAAAAAGAAAGTAGCCGTTATCGGTGCTTCTAATATGATTTATGGTGTTGGTCAATTAGAAGAAATCGTTGATTTGGCAATAGACCAATATTATTTGGATACACTTTCTGATATTCCTAAGTGGGTTGATACAGCGAAACGATCAGGAAGTGAAGTAGTATTAGCGGGCATTAACACTTGTGCATATGCACGAAATGTTGGATTAGATACAATCATTATCCAAACATCTGAAGAGTCTTTTCATCAAGCGCTAAGAGAAGCTTTGAGAATAGCAGTTACTAGTAAAAATGATCAACAAAAATTAAAGCAGTTTCAGGCTATCTTAGATAATGCTTATGAAGGAGTGATTGCCATTGACATGGAACATAGGGTTACGGCATTTAATGAAGCAGCACAGCGAATATTACATACACATTATAAAGAGATAAGTCATCATCAAATTGACGAACTCATTCAGGACGGAGAACTGTTGAGATTATTAACAGATCAATCAAAATTTAAAGAGGACATTTTACCTTACCGTTCCAATTTATTATCTGTAAAAAAGGTTCCGCTTTATTTGCGTAATCAGCGTTTTGGAAACATGGTGACTTTCCAAGATATAACGGGTATTGAGGAAATGGAAAATAAAATAAGAAAGAAATTATATTTAAAAGGGCATATTGCCAAACATCATTTTCATCATATTATTGCTGAGAGCCCAATTGTAAAGCAAACAATTGAAATGGCTAAACGATATAGTGAGGTTGACTCGAATATATTAATCATCGGCGAAACAGGCACTGGTAAGGAAATGTACACACAAAGTATTCATAATGCGAGTAATCGGAGGAATCAGCCATTTGTTGCTATCAATTGTGCCGCGTTACCGGAAAACTTATTGGAGAGTGAATTATTTGGTTATGTAGAAGGTGCATTTACAGGTGCGGTTAAAGGAGGAAAAAAAGGAATATTTGAATTAGCACATCGAGGAACACTATTTCTCGATGAGATTGGAGAGATCTCAACCAGCTTGCAAAGCCGTTTATTAAGGGTGTTACAAGAAAGGGAAGTAATGAGAATTGGCGATGACAAGGTAATTCCAATTGATGTAAGAATTATAGCTGCAACAAATAAAAACCTATTGGAACTTGTAAAAAATAATGCATTTAGGGAGGATTTATATTATCGATTAAGTGTTTTACATTTGAATTTACCACCATTACGAGCATGTAAGGAAGATATCCCATTAATGGTGAATACATTTATACAAAAGTATACAGAGAAGAATCAGGAAATAAAAGTTTCAAGAAGTGCGATGGATAGGTTGGTAGAAGAGAAGTGGGAAGGCAATGTTAGGGAGCTGCAAAACTTTTGTGAAAGGCTGGCGGTGTTATGTAATGGAAATCAGATCGATATCACTGATATTGAGATGTATTTACCGAAAGTTAATTACTTAACTACTGAAAGTCAGGCTAACTCAAGGTCAAATGGAATGACGGAAAAGGAAAACATAATGGAAGTGTTAAAGGCAAATCAATATCACAAAGAGGATACAGCCAAACAATTAGGGGTAAGCAGGACGACCTTATGGAGGAAACTGAAAAAGTATAAGATACATACATGAATTGTCCTCGTGTTCCAAAAAAATGAAACGAAATGATTCATCATCGTTTCAATGTTCCAAATTGAAATAGTACATTGCTCATTTAAATACATATATGACTGGGCGACTAACGATGGCACAAAAATTGCATTTCATAATTGGTATACTATTTCAATCGTTAAAGGAGCATATGATGAAGAATAAAACTGTATATATCCCTTTAGATATCGAGTACGAAGGTAAAAATTATCTTAAAAGCAGGGGTTATAAAATAATTATCGGAGAAGACGTTGAAAAAAAGAGTGTTCTAGAAGCTATTAAATCTTGTGATGCAATCTTAACAAGATCAAATGTAATGATTGACAAAGAGGTAATTCAAGCTGGTGAAAAACTTAAAATTATCTCTAAATATGGGGTTGGAATTAATAATATTGATGTAGATTTTGCCTCAAAACAAGGTATCTATGTCACTATTACGCCAGAAGCAAATGCTAATGTCGTTGCTGAACATGTGATGGCACTTATGCTAATATTATGTAAAAAAATTATGATCATGGATCATGCACTTAGGTCAGGTAACTTTGACATAAGAAACAATTTATATAGTGAAGATTTGGAAATGAAAACATTGGGAATTCTCGGTTTGGGGAGGATAGGAAAATTAGTCGCTGCAAAAGCCTATTACGGATTTGGAATGAACGTAATTGGTTTTGATCCTTATCAAGAGAAGGAAGCATCATTTATTGATATAAAACAAAGTTTACATGATGTCTTGGTAGAAGCGGATATTATCAGTCTGCATTTACCGCTATTACCATCTACACACCATATAATCGGTGTTGAAGAATTTGCAAAAATGAAAGAATCGGCTTATCTAATCAACACTTCAAGGGGTGGTACAGTTGATGAGAAAGCATTAGTTGTTGCTTTAAAAAAGAAAACAATTGCCGGAGCGGGTATTGATGTATTTGAAAAAGAACCACCGGATGTACAAGATGAATTATTTACTTTGGATAATGTTATTGTTACCCCGCATAGTGCTGCATTGTCGAAGGACGGCTCAGTAAAAATGGCAATACATGCTGCGCTTCAAATTGATCAGGTGCTAAGCGGTAAAGAACCATCATGGCCAGTTCAGGAATGGGATGCAATGAACAAGAAAATCTTAAAGTGATAATAGTTATGTAAGTGATTATTACTTGAAATTACTTGAAAGCGCTTTCCAGGAAAGTTTTACGCAAAAATAGCATCATTTAGATATGAAGCGCGGCGATGGTTATTTATCAGGAGGCGATGATATTGATATTAATTACAATCGATGAATTACAGGGCGATATACAGCAGCAAATCGAAGACCTGACCGGATTAAAAACATATATAAAAGATATAGATAAACATATTCCATATGAAGACATTGAGATTCTAATTACGTTTGGTCTGAAAGAAGACTGGTCTAAATTTGAACAAATGTCCAGCCTTAAATGGATACAGGTTTTCCAAACCGGGGTGGAGCATGTTCCTTTCTCATCTATAGAAGCTAAGGGGATTCCAGTTACTAACGTGAGAAACATTTACGGAACTCCAATATCCGAATATGTCATGGGGATCATTTTATATGAGATCAAACACTTAAACAGATTCATCAAAAATAAAAGATTAAAAAGATATGATCGAACCATTTTAACAGATGAAGCAGGAAATAAGACAATTGGAATATTTGGTACTGGAGCAATAGGAAAAGAAGTTGCTAAGAAGGCAAAAGCTTTTCATATGAATGTGCTTGGTTTTAATTCAAATGGTCGGGATGTCTCGAACTTTGACCAAGTATTTACATGGGATCAAAAAGAAACCATGCTGCAACAATGTGATTTTATTGTATTGCTACTTCCATTGACAGATGAAACAGTACATTTTTTAAATGATAGTGAATTTAGTCTAATGAAAGACAATGCATATATTATTAATGTTGGCAGGGGCCCGCTTATCAATGAACAAGCATTATTGCGAGCATTAGAAAATGAAAAAATCAAGGGTGCAGCACTTGATGTGTTTGAAGAAGAACCATTATCTGCGTCAAGTCCGTTGTGGGAGATGGACAAATTATTGCTAACACCACACCTATCTGGGAAGACAGTTTATTTCTATAAAAGATGTATGGATATTTTTACTGAAAACTTCCTACTGTTTCAACAAGGCAAACGATTATCTTATTTGATTGATTATGTAAAAGGATATTAACGAACAGAAAAAGTACAGGAAGGGGTGTCCCATGACAGCAGATATCATTTATTACAATGGTGAGATACATACCTTTGACCATGACGAAAAAATATTTGAAGCAATTGCGATAAAAAATGGGAAGATTTCCGCACTTGGTTCAAATAAGCTGATTCAATCTCAGCAGGAATCCAATACTAGACTGGTAAATTTAAAGAATCAAACTGTTTTACCCGGATTTATCGATGCACATCTGCATATCTTCCCTTTGGGTGTTAGTTTATCCCATGTTAATTGTCAGATGGACTCGATTGAACAGGTTGTAAAAGCGGTAGAGAAAGAAGCAGCTAACTGTAAAAATGAAGATGAATGGGTTATTGGATGGGGGTTCGATGAGTCTAATTACAAGGAAAATAGAAAACCGACTAAATGGGATTTTGCCCATATTAATAATCCCGTCTATATTACGAGGTATTGTTTACATGAGGCTGTATGTAATGAGAGAGTGCTCAAAAAAGCGGGGATAACTACATCTACAATGATTGACAATGGAATGATAGAAAGAAATGAGCATGGTGAAGCTACTGGTCTCTTAATTGAAAGTGCGATGACATTTGCAGAGGCTATATTACCTGTTAATACGGAAGAAAGTATGAAATCAGCAGTTAAACTTGCTAATGATTATATAGTAAGTCGTGGAATTACAAGCATTCATGATGCAGGGCTTGGTTTTTTTGAAGATCCGTATAAGGAGTTTAAGGTTTTGGGTGATGTAATAAGGAACAGGGAATTAAATGTAAGAATGTATGTCATGGTCTTAGCAGAGTATTACAAAGCGTTCATGAAGAAATATAGTAGTGTTGCATCTGAAAAGTTAAAAATTGGAGCAATGAAATTATTTGCAGATGGAACATTGAGCGGGCGAAATGCTGCATTATCTGTTCCCTATAAAGGCTCTGATGAACAAGGGCTGTTAGTGTATACCCATGCTAAGTTACAAGAGCAGATGGAATTTGTCTTTGAAACGAACTATCCAGTCGCGGTCCATGCAATTGGTGATGCTGCAATAGCACAAGTGCTCGATGTATATGAGACTCTTAATAATCTCTATCCAGAAAGAACTGCTAGGAACCGGATTGAACATACGACAATAACAAATAATGTTCTGCTAAAAAGAATGAAACGGCTTGGGGTTACGGCAATTCCCCAGCCTGAATTTCTTTATAGTGCAGGTGATAAACATATGAATGTTATTGAAAAAGAGACAGGGAAGTATATTGCATTAAAATCTTTTTTTGATTATGATCTGCATCCCGCCGGCAGTTCAGACGGACCAGTAGCAGATTGTAATCCATTATTAGGCATGTCTGCAGCGATGAAAAGGCAGACAAAAGGGGGAACCGTTATTTACGAAGAGGAAAAAATCAGTTTAAAGGAAGCGGTTCGTATGTATACAATCAATGCAGCATATGCAGCCGAGGAAGAGCATTTTAAAGGTAGTATTGAGATAGGGAAAGTGGCTGATTTAACGGTCTTACCAGAAGGGTTTATGACATATACTGCAGATGAAGTTAAGGGGGCAAATGTTAGAATGACAATAATTGAAGGGGAAATCGTTTATCAAAGTACCTGAACTGAAAAAACCATATTAATCTGTCATTATTAATCGTTCATTTTGTCTTTACAAGAATTGTATGTCAAAATCCGATTTCATGACGGGCTGGCAAATTAGTTTTACTTTTGCCGAGCCGAATAGTTATCGTTTAGGAAGTGTAAAAGGGCAAATCTTTTATACAAGCTATGCTACTTTGATCCGACAATACGCTGCGGTTGATGGGATTCAATTATCATGAAAGAGGTATACAGAGAACGAAGGACTTTATCTATATCCGATTGACAGAAATGGGTTTTATCATTCATTGGCCTGAGTCAACATTTTATAGTTTCCTTCATTGCAAGATTTGTAGATAGCTCAGTTTTAATTACAAATAATTTACTTAATGAACAGCATGTAGCAGTTGTCCCCGGATCAGCATTTTCGGGGCTTGGTGAAGTTACATTCGTTTCCCTTCACTGTGTCCATGCATGGATGAAAGGAAAGAAATAAACTAATCGAACAGTTTGTTTAAATGAACCATTATCTATGTGAAACGTTTTAAACGTAATGTTTCAATTATGCCGCTAATTGAAACGAATCTAATGTAATAGACCAGACTACGTATTGTAGGGACAATTTTTGAAGGTTGGCATGTATCTTGCAATAATAATTAAGCAAAAAGAAAATCAAGAGACATGAATCTTAATGGGAGGAGGGAAGTATATCATTCGATCTTAAGTACTTTGTAAGCGGTTACTATAGAAAGGAGAATGAACATTTACATTTTTGTACGAAATATGTACAAATAAGACATTTCATCGACAAGGCGGCAACTTATCAGAACTGTAGAGAAAGCATTATACTATTAAATATTTCTTTAATGGGGGCCACAGTCTCTAAAAAAATTTGAAGGGATTGTTACTATGAAAACAAGTTTACGGATTGGTGCGGTATATATTAGTACAATTATTGGAGCGGGCTTTGCTTCTGGTCAAGAAATATTGCAATACTTTACTTATTATGGCTGGATAGGTTTTTTGGGTGCATTACTTGCAACATTATTATTTGCTTGGTTAGGATATCAAATTGCTGACTTAGGAAGTAAATTGGGGGCATCTTCCCATAAAGGTGTTATTATGCAACTCGGCGGGAAATACTTTGGAACGATTGTTGATTATATCATTATTCTTGCTTGTTTAAATGCTACCGTTGTCATGATCGCCGGTGGTGGTTCTTTGTTAAATCAGTTATTCAATGTTCCAATATTTATAGGTAGTGCGATCCTGACAATTTGTGTAGCAGTAACATTGTGTTTGGACTTACAACAGGTTATTAATGTAATTGGCTCTGTTACACCTATGTTAATAATAATGGCACTTATCCTTGCTATCTATGCATTTATGACAACAGACTTATCTTTCAGTGATATTGGTGCATTAGCCCAACCGGATTTGACTGCATCACCGAACTGGGTGTTATCTGCTGTATTATATGTTTCGTATAATGTTATTATGGCGGTAGCTATATTATCGGTTATTGGTGGAGCGGAGAAGGATAATAAAATTGCCGCAATGGGTGGTCTATATGGCGGAATTGGTCTCGGACTATTAGTCATTGTTATGAACCTTGGTTTGATTGTTAAGTTAGATAAGGTAGAAGGGGTCGAAATGCCAACATTGCTGTTTGCCAGCGATATTGCACCATGGATTGCAATCGTAATGGGGCTAGTAATATTTGGTATGGTGTTCAGTACAGCTGCTGGTGCGTTATATGCCTTTGTTTGCCGGATTGTTAAGCCGGAAAAATCAAGTTTTAAACTAATGGTTATCGGATTTTCCGTTATAGCGTATATTCTTAGTTTTGTTGGATTTTCTAAATTAATCGGAACAGTATATCCAATGTTTGGCTATTTGGGATTATTGTTAATTATCATTGTCTTTGTACAGTGGATCAGGCATCGAAAGCTTGACACACCGGAAAAGGGAGAAAAGATCAGTTAAATTATGTTGAAAGGGTGGTTTTCACGTGAATCAAATATTATTGAATGGCAATATGATAAAACGTAGAAGCTGTATCGATATTGAAGACAGAGGGTATCAATTCGGAGATGGAATATATGAAGTTGTTGGCATATATGGTGGAAAGTTGTTTTTAATGGACGAACATTTACAGCGTCTAAAAAGAAGTGCCCGCGAATTGTCGATTAAATTGCCTTTTACGATGGCTGATATAAAACAAGACTTAATAGAATTGACCAAGGTAAACGACGTAATCGAGGGTTTATTATACCTGCAAATTACGAGGGGAGTAGCACCCCGAACACATGAGTTGCCCGTAGAAAAGGTTGAGCCGATGGTGGTCGCCTATACAAAGGAACTCGGTGATTTGACAGAATTGCAGGATATGGGGTCTACAGCGATCTTGCAGGAAGACATCCGCTGGCTGCGTTGTGATGTAAAGACATTGAATTTATTGCCAAATACAATGGCGAAACAAAGAGCTGTTGAACAAGGTGCAGTGGAAGCCATTCTTAATAGGGGAGAAGTCGTCACAGAAGCAAGCTCCTCAAATGTTTTTATTATTAAGGATGGTATCGTATATACACATCCCGCGAATAACTTTATCTTAAATGGAATTACTAGACAGAAAGTGATCCAAATTCTTCAGGAATTGAATATCCTAGTGAAAGAAGTGCCATATACAGTTACCGATTTACTTTCTGCAGATGAAGTGTTTATTACTGCGACTAAGCTGGATGTAGTTCCTATTAATTCAGTCGATGGACATGATATTGGTACAGGGAAACCAGGCATGATGACAATTCAAATTCTAGAAGCAATGAGACAGCTTACAGCGCGGCTGCAAGTTCAATAGAACATTGTTACAGGTCTAAGAAATATAGAATACGATCCTGTTTATTCGTCTAGAACGTTGCTATGCTTGACAAAATTTGTTCTGGAATAATCTCAAGTTTAACACTAAAACACACTATAAACATGATACATTCAATGTTTATAGTGTGTTTTTATTTCTATCTTATCCTCTTGGAATGACTTCATCATTCATTCTCTATATAGAATTAGGATGTAAAAGATAAAAAAGGGGTTACTCCTCAAAATATTGTATAATAGTAGTTGATAAACAAACTAAAGATTAGAAAAATACGCGCTGTGCTTATTAGATGACAACTTAGGGTGTTGGCTATAATCATGAATTGTTCATACGAATGTATCAAATGAGTCAATAATCAGTAATTACCCCCCTGTAAGACAAGTAAATGTATAGGCATTTATCACAAATTTCCCTTTGATACGTATACTAAATATGCGAGGGGTGATAATTTTGGATACACAAATGATTCACAATGAAAAAGGAAAAATTAATATCGTTTTACATGAACAACATAAAAAGACAAATAATAATCGTGCCACCTATTTACTTAAAAGTAATGATGAACTTAAATTAATTGATGAGCAGTTCTCTTCCTTTATTGGCTTACATCATTTTAAAGAAATTATTAAAGAAATATATGCAACAAAGTTAATGAATAAAAAACGGGAACAAATGGGTTTAACGATGAATAAACAGGTCCTTCATATGATTTTTAAAGGGAATCCGGGCACTGGGAAAACGACTATTGCTAGGGAATTGGCAACCGTATTGTATAAATTAAATATTTTATCTAAAGGTCATTTTATCGAGGCAGAAAGAGCTGATTTAGTCGGTGAATATATTGGGCAAACGGCACAGAAAACCCGGAATATTGTTCAAAAGTCACTAGGGGGTGTGCTATTTGTTGATGAGGCGTACGCTTTGGCGCGAGGGGGACATAAAGATTTTGGGCGGGAAGCGATCGATACACTAGTAAAGCAAATGGAAGACTTTCACAATGAATTTATTTTAATATTAGCCGGTTATCCCGCTGAAATGGATCATTTTTTATTACAAAATCCTGGATTAAAATCACGTTTTCCTTTTCATATTCCTTTCCATGATTATAACTTAAATCAATTAATTGAAATTGCCATTAAAATTGCCTCAGAGCGTGAATACGAATTATCAGAAAAAGCAATTTGGAAACTAAAAAATCACCTACGTAATGAAACGTATCATAAGCCAAGACATTTTGCCAATGCAAGGTATGTTCGTAACATTATTGAAAAAAGTATCCGCATGCAAGCAATTCGCCTTTTACATGTTCGGGATTGTTCCATGAAGGATTTAGTTCAATTAACAGAAGAAGACCTCGAACTAGAGAACGCTCACTAATAGAGGTTGTTCAAAAAGTCCAACAAAAATGACGCATCGAATTTCTGCGTTGGCAGGTAAGAAAGGATAAATCCTTTCTTACTGCATAAGTGCAACTAAGGCATTCGCTGTAAAAGCGTAGCGAAAGCAAGTTTTCTAAGCTTGCTTTTCCGGTACTCACGTATGTAAAGGAATACGCTCTGTTCCTCGGGAGCTTCGCCGCCTTCGACGAACAGGACGTTCTAGTACTGGTGTTGCCACAATGCTTTTCGATGGGATGAGCATTTAGCGGAGTCCCAGGACGTGGCGTTTTTTGCCAGTGGAACTTCTCAGGTCTTCTTTTATCGGCCTTTTTGAACACGCACTAAAAATAACAATATACTGGTAATTTTGTTATGATGATAGAGAAACATATTGAACAGCCGTATATGAAAAGAGGTTTTTAATAGATGACGAAAGAAAATGTACTTATTATTGCAGTAAAAAAAGGTAGTGAAACAGATGACCACTTTCAATCATCCGTACAAGAAATCAAATCGTTAAGTTATACTGCAGGTGGTAATGTAGTAGAAATAGTAACGCAAAATCGAGTTCAAATTCATCCAGTAACATATGTCGGTGAGGGGAAACTGGAGGAAGTAAAACAACGTATCATTCAATTGGATATTGAACTTGTCATCGCTAATGATGAACTTTCTCCAGGCCAATTACGTAATTTAAATGACCATTTTGGCATTCGAGTGATCGACCGTAGTCAATTAATATTGGATATTTTTGCTTCAAGGGCAAAAACAAAAGAAGGACAACTTCAGGTAGAATTGGCTCAGCTAGAATATACCTTGCCACGACTCCATGGAATGGGATTAGTCATGTCTCGATTAGGGGGAGGAATTGGCACAAGAGGTCCGGGGGAGACGAAGCTCGAAACAGACCAGCGTCATATTAGAAGAAGGATCGATGATATTAAAAGAAGGTTAAAAGATGTCGTCAAACAACGAGAGCAATATCGTAAACGACGAAAATTAAATCAAGTTTTCCAAATCGCGATTGTTGGGTACACAAATGCTGGTAAGTCTACTATTTTTAATCGGTTAACAAATGAGTCGGCATTAGAAGAAGACTTACTTTTTGCCACACTTGATCCTTTAACACGCCAAATCCATTTGCCTTCTGGATTTAAAGTGTTATTAACAGATACGGTAGGATTTTTACAAGACTTACCTACTTCTTTAATTGCGGCATTTAAATCAACTTTGGAAGAAGTAAGAGAGGCTGATTTCTTGCTTCATGTTGTCGATGCCTCCCACGAAGGAAATGAAGAACAACAAAATACCGTGATGCAAATATTACGCGAATTAGATGCACATACCATTCCAATGTTGACTGTTTACAATAAAAGCGATTTATTGCAGGAAGACTTCATTCCATTGCACCATCCGTATATTGTCATGAGTGCTTATGATGAAAAAGATCAAGAAACATTAGTACTTAAAATCGAAGAAGTCCTAAAGCAAGAGTGGGATCAATACTCTATCTCATTAAAACCAGATAAAGGACGATTGATGAACCAACTTGGGACACATACGATCGTTACTAGAAAACAATATAATGAAAACAAAAATCAATACGATTTAGAGGGATTTATCCCACAAATCCACCCACTCCAAAGCATGGTAAAGGAGCAAGACAACGTAGATGATAAATAATGTAATAACTAAAATAGAAAAAGATTGTCAACCTTTATTTGATGATGTAAATAAAATGGTTGAATTAAATCAAAAAAGAGTGCTACACGCTTTTCAAAAAGAACAAATTGGTGATTTTCATTTCAACTCGACAGATGGATATGGATATGATGATCAGGGGCGAGATGGAATAGAGGCGATATATGCAGAGGTTTTCGGTGGGGAAGATGCCCTTGTTCGACCACAAATTGTTTCAGGGACACATGCCATTGCAACAACTCTTTATGCATTACTCAGACCGGGAGATGAGCTTTTATATATTACTGGAAGCCCGTATGATACATTGGAAGAGGTCATTGGAAAGCGTGGCAACAATGCAGGTGCGTTAAGTGACTTTGGGATCACATATAATGAAGTGCCACTTGATGAAGATAGTTCTATTAACTATGAAGGAATAAAAGAAGCAATATCACACCGTACAAAAGTGATTGGAATCCAGCGTTCAAAAGGATATGAAAATCGACCTTCCTTCTCCATTTCTGAAATAGAAAATATGGTTTCTTTTGTAAAAGAAATAGATGAAAATTTAATTGTCTTTGTGGACAATTGTTACGGAGAATTTGTTGAAGATAAAGAGCCACTTCATGTCGGTGCTGATATTATCGCAGGTTCTTTAATAAAAAATCCTGGTGGAGGACTCGTTCGAGCCGGGGGATATATTGTAGGAAAAGAAAATTTAGTACTACTAGCAGCAAACAGACTGACAGCTCCAGGGCTTGGAAAAGAAGCAGGTGCCACATTACATATGTTACAAGAAATGTACCAAGGATTCTTTTTAGCCCCACATGTTGTTGGTGAGGCGTTAAAAGGAGCTATCTTTACGGCAAGACTTATGGAAGAGCTTGGCATAAAAACGGCCCCACTTTATGATGAAAACCGGACAGATATCATTCAAACGATCCTTTTTGAAAAGGAAGAAAAGATGATCCGTTTCTGTGAATCTATCCAGGAGAATTCACCAATTAATTCATATGTTGTTCCGTACCCTAGTGAGATGCCTGGTTATGAAGAGAAAGTAATTATGGCAGCAGGAACATTTATTCAAGGTTCAAGTATTGAGCTGTCCGTTGATGGTCCAATAAAACCACCATATATCGCTTTTATGCAAGGTGGGTTAACATATGCTCATGTTAAAATAGCAATCATCGCTACAATGGAAAAATTAGTAGAAGAAGGACTTATTGACTTAACAGTCGAAGAACCAAGAACAAGATAGTATAAAAAAAGCAACATGTATGGAAAAAAGGCTTTTATGTATTGATTGTTACAGTACATCACCTAAATGGTGGTGTACTTTTTTTCCGGGATTTAAAAAATGCATACGTTTATTTTGTGTTACAATAATATAGGAACATATATTCTTTAGTAAGAAAACTAACAATACGAAGGTGATTAAAATAAAGAAATTCTTTGAGTATAATTGGCAGATAAGGGATGAATGGTTTAAATGGTGTAAGCAGTTAGCACCGGAAGCGTTAACTGAAAAACGTGTGGGCGGAGTTGAAAGTATATTGTTTACACTCTTCCATATTGTTGATGTTGAATATAGTTGGATAAGAGGAATTCAAAAAAAGGAAGATATTGTATTTCATTTCAGTGATTATGACACACTTGAAAAAGTAAAAACACTTTCCGACGAACTGCGAAAAGAATTAATACATTTTTTAAAGACAGATATAGAAAATATAAAAGATCATTTTATCAAGGTACCTTGGGATAAAGATACATATTCAATCGATGAAATATTACATCATATTGTTATTCATGAAATTCATCATATTGGTCAACTTTCCGTATGGTCAAGAGAGTTACATTTGGCTCCAGTTCAAGCTAATTTTATCGGTCGACAATTCAACCTTATCCCTTAGCATTGAAAAAGGATGATTGAATTTTTCTATCAATCATCCTTTTTTATAAACTTATATAATTCCGTGTCATTACGACGATAAAATCTCATGTCTTTTTGCTTAAAAACTTCTATATAATCCGACAACTTTTCCTAAAATGGAGACGTTTGTAAGTCGTAGTGGTTCCATCGAATCGTTTTCCGGTTGGAGACGAAAATGGTCTGTTTCTTTAAAAAATCGTTTCACTGTTGCTTCATCTTCTTCAGTCATTGCCACAACGATTTCGCCATTTTCAGCGGTGTTTTGTTGTTTGACGATTACTTTATCCCCACTTAAAATGCCAGCATTGATCATACTGTCTCCTTCAATGACTAAAACAAATAAATTGTCACTAGCATGTGCTGCTGAACTTGGAACCGGAGTGTATTCTTCGATATTTTCAATCGCAGTAATTGGGATCCCAGCAGTTACTTTCCCAATAACGGGAGCATATCTAGCAATATCTTTTTCAATATTGCTCATTGATTGGTCAAGAATTTCAATTGCTCTTGGTTTTGTTGGGTCTCTTTTTATGTACCCTTTATTTTCAATTCTTTCTAAATGTCCATGAACAGTTGAACTAGATGCTAATCCGACTGCTTTAGCAATTTCTCTTACAGACGGTGGATAACCTTTTACTTCTACTTCGCTTTTAATAAAGTCATAAATCATTTGTTGTCTTTTTGAGAGTTTTTCCAACGGCCTCACCTCACGTATATCATTATTAGTATTAGTTTACCATTTCAAGGTAAAAAGTCAAACATAAGTTCCCTATATGCATTTAATTTTGTTACGAAGTGTTAACACTTGAAAGAGATGCATTGAAAGCATACTATAATAGAGTATGCACTTATTTCAGAAATTGAATAAAAATTTTCAAAGAAATAAGTAATTATAGTACAATATAAAGTGGAGCTTAAAAATTGAAAACATGAGGTGAATGTCAGATGATGACAAAAGAGAAATTGGATCGAATCAATTACCTCGCCAATAAATCAAAAACGAAAACCTTAACAAGTAAGGAAAAAGAAGAACAACAATTGTTACGTAAAGAATATTTGCAAAATATTAGACAGTCCTTTACAAACCAATTAACAACAATGACAGTATTAGATCCAGAAGGTAATGATGTTACACCAGAAAAGGTAAAAAAATTAAGGAAAAATAATAAAAAATTATAATAATGTTGAAAGGGAGAATCACATGACAACGCAAATAGAACAACAATCAATTAACACAATTCGAACACTCTCTATCGATGCAATAGAGAAAGCTAATTCTGGACACCCTGGTTTACCAATGGGAGCTGCTCCAATGGCTTATTCACTATTTACAGATTTTATGAATCATAATCCTAAAAACTCCAAATGGTTTAATCGAGATCGTTTTGTTTTATCAGCAGGACATGGATCCATGCTATTATACAGTTTACTTCATTTATCAGGTTATGATGTAACAATGGAAGACATCAAATCATTTCGTCAGTGGGGGTCAAGAACTCCAGGGCACCCGGAAGTATTAGATACAGATGGGGTAGAAGCAACAACAGGTCCATTAGGTCAAGGGATTGCCATGGCTGTTGGAATGGCTATGGCTGAAGCTCACTTAGCTGCAAAATATAATAAAGATAATTTTCCAATCATCGATCACTATACATATACTCTAGTTGGTGATGGAGATATAATGGAAGGAATATCACATGAGGCAGCCTCTTTAGCAGGACATCTCGGATTAGATAAGTTAATTGTTTTATATGATTCGAATGATATTTCTCTTGATGGTGATTTAGACCGTTCTTTTTCGGATAATACGGAAGGGCGTTTTAAAGCATATGGTTGGCAAGTTATTCGAGTTGAAAATGGAAATGATTTGGCAGAGATTAGAAAAGCAATTCAATTAGCTAAAGAAAATACTACTCAGCCAACTTTAATTGAAGTGAAAACAATTATTGGTTATGGTTCACCAAATAAATCAAATTCTTCTGCTTCACATGGTGCTCCTTTAGGGGAGGAAGAAGCAAAGTTAACGAAAGAATATTATCATTGGACACATGAGCCTTTTCATGTTTTGGAAGAAGTTTATGCTGACTTTGAAGAAAAAGTGGTTGTAAATGGTAAAGCAAAAGAGGAAGCTTGGAATAAACTGTTTGATGCATATCAAAAAGAACATCCTAAACTTGCAAAAGATTTAGATATTGCGATTCAAAACAAATTACCAGAAGGCTGGGAAAGTGATTTACCGACATATGAAACTGGTAAAGATACATTGGCAACACGAGCATCCTCAAGTGATTTAATTAATGCTATTGCAAAAACAGTTCCTAATTTCTTTGGTGGTAGCGCCGATCTTGCAAGTTCCAATAATACGATGATGAAAGAAGATGCTGATTTTACGAAAGAAAGTTATGATGGTCGTAATATTTGGTTTGGTGTTCGCGAATTTGCAATGGGAGCAGCATTAAACGGAATGGCTCTACACGGTGGATTAAAAGTGTATGGTGGAACATTCTTTGTATTTAGCGATTATGTACGACCTGCAATGAGATTATCAGCCATTATGAATACTCCTGTTACATATGTATTTACACATGATTCTATTGCTGTTGGTGAAGACGGTCCAACACATGAACCGGTAGAACAACTAGCATCTTTAAGAGCAATGCCTAACCTATCGGTGATGAGACCAGCTGATGGGAACGAAACCCAAGCTGCTTGGCGTTTGGCTTTAGAATCAACAAATAAGCCAACAGCCCTAGTACTTACTCGTCAAGGATTACCGACGCTTGAAAATACGGCTCAACATGCGTATGAAGGCGTAAAACGCGGTGCATATGTCGTAAGTGATGCGAAAAATAGTGCAGATGCCATTCTTTTGGCAACAGGATCAGAAGTAAGTTTAGCAATACAAGCTCAAAAAGAATTGCTAGAAAAAAATATCGATGTTCGAGTTGTCAGTATGCCGTCATGGGATCGTTTTGAGGAGCAGGATAAGGCATATAAAGAGGAAATAATCCCATCAACAGTAAAAAATCGTGTCGCAATTGAAATGGCTTCTTCCTTAGGATGGGATAGATACGTTGGCGATGCCGGAAAAGTTATTGCTGTCGATAAATTCGGTGCTTCTGCAAAGGGAGATAAAGTTGTCGCAGAATATGGCTTCACAGTTGAGAATGTTATTAAACATGTAGAAGATTTACTTTCATAATTATTAATTGTTTTATCACGGGTTATTGTTTATACTGTTTAAGGAATTATTTTTTAGGGAGGATCACGTTTAATGGCAACAATATGGGTAGTACTTATTGCACTTTTGGCACTTATTGCTGGGGTTGCGCTCGGATTTTTTATCGCGAGAAAATATATGATGAACTATTTAAAGAAAAATCCACCAATTAATGAACAAATGTTACGGACATTAATGATGCAGATGGGGCAAAAACCGTCGCAGAAGAAAATTAATCAAATGATGCGTGCAATGAGTAACCAAGTGGATAAAAAATAATTTGGCCATAAACCACTTTCTTGAACAAAGGGAATCATGTTCAATGAAAGTGGTTTTAGTTTTATGTATGTGCAGATGAATTTTTATCATTAGATTTTTAAAGTAAATATTGTTAATATTAAACATACAGTTACATATCCTTTATAGCTTACATATAATACAATAGAATTTTCATAAAGGGTGAAAAGCATGGTGAATCAAAATTATCATACAGTTTTTTTTCGACCTGTAGGCTATAATGATTATAATTTTACGCCAATTGGTAATAGTAATCCTAGGTTAGCCCCGTTTCGAAATCGGGTATCATATAAAATAAATGAATATTTTTTAAGAGGTCTCGTTTATATACAATCTATTTTAAAACTTCTTTTATCAAGCTCACCTTTCATTGAGCAGTATGGTCCAGTCATTAAAGAACTACCTAAAATGTACACACTTGTAAAAGCGTTTAAAGAAATTAACAATAGTGAACTTGAAGAAGGAATAGAAGAACAAAACGAAAATGATGAATATATGGAGAAAAATACGTTTAGATCTGATGAATCTTTACCAAAATTATTTATATAATAGTTAGAAATATCCATAGGAGGAGCATTATATGAACAACCAATTTGAGAAAGCAACTTTTGCAGGTGGATGTTTTTGGTGTATGGTTGAACCTTTCGATGAGCGACCGGGAATTGAGCAAGTAGTTTCAGGTTACACGGGTGGTGAGTTAGCCAATCCAACGTATGAGCAAGTATGCTCAAATACAACTGGACATGTAGAGGCAGTACAAATCACCTTTAATCCGTCCATCTTTTCATATGAAGACTTAGTCAATATATACTGGCAACAAATTGATCCGACCGATGAGGGGGGACAATTTCATGATCGTGGTGATTCATATAAAACAGCAATATTTTACCATAATGAACACCAGAAGAACGTTGCTGAAAAATCAAGGGACAATTTAGAAAAAAGCGGTAAGTTTAAGAAACCTATTGTGACAAAGATTATTCCGGCGAAACCTTTTTATCCAGCAGAGGAAGAGCATCAATACTACTACAAAAAAAATCAATTCCATTATAAAACATATAAGAAAGGTTCTGGCCGTGCACAATTTATAAAAGATAACTGGCAGAAACAGTTTGATAAGACGGAGCTAAAACAAAAGTTAACACCTGAACAATATTTTGTCACACAAGAAAATGGGACAGAGCAGCCTTTTCATAATGAATATTGGGAACATAAAGAGGAAGGGATTTATGTTGATATTGTCTCAGGTGAAGTTTTGTTTTCTTCAAAAGATAAATTTGATGCCCATTGCGGTTGGCCAAGCTTTACAAAACCAGTCGTTAATCAACAAATAACCGAACATCTTGATACATCATATGGAAGAATCCGAACGGAAGTTAGAAGTAAAGATGCTGATTCACATTTAGGTCACGTGTTTGATGATGGTCCAAAAGAACATGGTGGATTACGTTATTGTATTAATTCAGCTGCGCTCAGATTTATTAAAAAAGAGGATATGGAAAAAGAAGGATACGGAAAATATTTGTATTTATTCAACTAACAGTTGACGATAATGATATTATGTAAACTAGGAGAGAGAAAATGATTCATTTAAATTGGGAGAAAAATCCTATTATAAAACGTGTAAAATGTATCCATGCCGAGGCTAAAAAGTATAAAGTTAATAATATGCTAACAAAAGGAAAAGAATATGATGTTATTAATGAGACAGAAGAGTTTATTTTTGTAATTGACAATAGCAATCGAGTTGCTGGGTATTATAAGGAATATTTTGAAACAATATAAGAATTTCAGTAAAAATGAGATTAATGCAAATTTTAATGATAGAGTAAAGTGACGATAAGCATTTCATCCATTATCGTCACTTTTTCAACAGATGTTATTCCAATAGGCTTAAATAAAATTTTAAAATAGATTATTCCCTAACTGATCATGGCTTATGGGTAGATCTATTTTTTTCTTTCGTGATTAGTACTAAAGCCAGTTATAAGTGTAAAAGCTCCATATGCCGACATAAGAATTACCTCTAATTCAAAAAGTAAATCAAAACATCTCTAGAAATAGAGATGTTTTATTATTGGGACAAATTTCGGATACGATGAAATACGAAATTGATGAAATTTATCTTTTATTTTGGGAACAATAAAGGCATCATTTAAAAAGGAGTATAGGATAAATGACAAATAATTTACCTAATCAATCTAAGAGTTATTGGCATGATTCAGTTGATTTGCCACATTTCCCAAAATTAGAAGAAAAAATAACAGTTGATGTGGGCATCGTTGGTGCTGGAATAACTGGTATTACAGCAGCATATTTATTATCTAAACAAGGTTTTAATGTATGTTTGATCGACGCAGGGTATATTTTAAATGGGACTACTGGACATACAACCGCAAAAATTACGGCACAACATGGTCTAATTTACGATGAGTTCATCAACCATTTTGGTGTAGAAAATGCAGCGAAATATTATATGGCTAATGATGAGGCACGGAATTTTATCGAAAAAATTGTTACGGAAAATAATATTGATTGCCATTTTACAACGGAAGATGCATATATTTATACTAATTCTGAACAGTACGTAAAAAATATTGAAAATGAATGGAAGGCATATGAAAAATTAAATATAAAAGGAGAGATATTGGACACAACACCACTTCCGTTTGCTGTTAAAAAAGCAATTAAAATGGAAAATCAAGCTCATTTTCATCCATTAGAATATTTAAATACGCTTATTGATGAGTGTCAAGAGAACGGAGTACAAATTTTTGAAAATACAAGAGCAGTAAGTATTGAATATAATAAACAACCAGCAATCATTACAGAAGATGATCATAGAATAATCTGTCGCTACGTTATTCAAGCATCACATTATCCATTTTATGATGGTACAGGATTTTATCCGATAAAAATGTATGCGGATCGTTCGTATATTATCGCAGCAAAAACAAAAAAAACGGTTGAAAATGGAATGTATATTAATGCTGAAACACCTACACGTTCAATTCGACCAGTTACGATTAATAATGAAAAAATGTTACTTATTGGCGGAGATAATCATAAAACAGGTCAAAGTCATGGACAAATGATGGCACATTATGACACTTTAAGAAAATTTGCAGATGAAAAATTTCAATTACTAAATATTCCTTACAGATGGTCTGCTCAAGATCAAGTAACAGTAGATAAATTACCATATGTGGGTTATGTCACGAAGAATCAGCACAATGTATTTGTTGCAACTGGCTATAGGAAATGGGGAATGACAAACAGTACGAATGCTGCATTAATACTTCACGATCTTATTATGGAGAAAGATAATCAATATGCAGATCTTTTTTCGCCAGCGAGAGATATTAAAGTAGATCCTTCCATTCGTAAATTAATTAGTTTTAATACAGATGTAGCAAAACATTTAATTAAAGGGAAAGTTGATAGTTCAAATGCTGATATTGAGGAGCTTAAACAAAATGAAGCATGTACAACTATCATTAATGGCCAACGAATTGGAGTATATAAAGATGAAGATGAACAAATTCATGCAGTCGATACAACTTGTACTCATTTAGGTTGTGAAGTAGAGTGGAATAATGCGGAAAATTCTTGGGATTGTCCATGTCACGGATCGAGATTTACATACACGGGGGATATTTTAAATGGGCCAGCTGTAAAACCACTTAAAAAAGTAACAATAAAATAACGAAAATGTAAAAATAATGTTGTGTATTGTAAATCATTTGTTATAATTGAGTCAGACAAATATAGACAGTTTTTTTAAGAGGGGATTATGGCAAATGGTTAAAATGATAAAAGGAGTCAAACGAATTAAATGGCCTGGATGGGTCGTCATTTTTTTACTGTTTTTAGGGTTAACTTTTATGATTGGAAAGACTGCTCAAGCAATTCAAAAGATTACACATAAGGAAGCAATTTCTGTAAAAATAAACAGTGAGCAAATTGACACTGGTATAAAACTACAATCTGAAACGAAAGAAGCTGATTCATTTACCTCGTTTGTCACTTATCCATATACCGAAATAGAGGCAATCGATCTACCAATTAGAAAATGGGTATTAGAACAAGAAAAGTTATTTCATGAAGAGATAGAACAAATTGAAATGATGTTTGGTGAAAATATCGAAGCTCATTTTAATTTACAAACAGAGATTAAAAAAATAAATGATGATTTATTCAGCATTTTAATGACCGTCGAACAACATGTGAACGAAGAAAATGAATATTCATTATTACAAACATTTACGATAGACCTGCAAGCTGAAAAAATTGTCGAATTAAATGATATAATAAATAAGGCAGAAGAAATCGGAAATGAATTATTTTTATTATTTAAAGACAATATACCGGAAAAATCAACATTTGATGAAGATAGTTTAAGGGGTAAATTACAAAATATACAACATATAAACTGGGTAATCGATAATGATAATATCAATTTTTATTTCAATCCAAACGAAATTGGCAATAAAAAAATCATTGAAATCAACATACCCCTTATCAAATTACATAAATATTTAACTGATGAAATGACATCGATTTTAATTTCTGATGAAATGGCCCAAGAAATTAAAAGGGAGTCATCAGACGAATCAGATAAACTAAAAACAAATGGAAAATATATTGCATTAACCTTTGATGATGGACCAGATGAGGAAGTAACACCAAGAATTTTAGAAACGTTACGGGAATATAATGCAAAAGCAACTTTCTATATGTTAAGTCAGAAAGCTACTAATAATCCTGAACTTGCAAAACAAGTAGCCGATGAAGGCCATGAAATCGGAAATCATAGTATTACACATGCAAATTTAAATACAGTTGGTGCATCTCGGATTCACTCAGAAGTAGTTGGTTCAATGGAACAAATTGAAAAAGCAACTGGTGTAAAACCAACGACATTTCGACCTCCATATGGAGAGTTCAACCAAACTGTTATAAATCAAGCAGCTGATTCCAATCAATCTATTATTATGTGGTCTGTTGATACACTAGATTGGAAGCATCGAAATGCAAATTCTGTCTTTGAAAATATGAAACTGGCACGCTCAGGATCAATCGTATTAATGCATGATATTCATGCTACTACAGCAGATGCCTTACCGCAAATCATGGAATATTTAACAGAACAAGGTTTTGAATTTGTTACTGTATCTGAATTACTTCCATTAATTGATGGTGAAGGTGCTGGACCGTATTATGGAAATTAATATTTGAAAGTGGAACTATTGGATGCAGACGATTATATGATTATGTATCGTCTGCATTTTTTATAATATGTTATAACTTCTTATAATATATATTATGTAAACTAGAATATTTTCAAGTGAAACAATAACTTCACCCTCTAAGTTCTCATAATAACTTTTATTAGGAACTAATTAGTACAGTGTCCATCTAATTTCAGCTACTGTACTAATAATCCCTAATGAATGTCGGTTCGTTAATCGCTTATGTCGCTATATAAATTACTGGTACGGCTCCGTTATTAAATTTATTGGAGGTCGTAACCATGGAAATATCTTATTTCCACAAGCTATCGATGAATTTTTGTTCTATTTGCAAGTTGAGAAAAATTATTCTGATAACACACTTCGATCCTATGCATATGACTTAGAACTTTTTCATCAATTTTTAGTTAACCACAATCGTTCTCTTAAAATGCATGAACAATCTTCATCGACATCAAGACGTTTTATTCAGGAGCAAATATTAAAACATCAAATCCAGCCGCGCACCTTGCAACGGCGAATTTCATGTTTAAAATCTTTTAGTAAATATGCGCTTCAAGAAAATTGGTTAAAAAATGATTTTATGGCAAATGTGCAAGTGCCAAAATCTGATCAAAAATTGCCAGTTTATATGTCCTTATCGCAATTACAACAATTATTTTCATTTTTAGAACAAGATGTTGGTGATTTTTCCTTACGTAATGAAACGATGTTTAAATTATTAGCGACAACTGGCATGCGTCGGCAAGAATTAGTTGATCTAACCTGGGAACAAATTGATTTTGACACAAACACTTTTCGTGTTATCGGAAAAAGGAGAAAAGAACGTCTCCTCCCTCTTCACGATATTGTCGTCCCTTTATTGATCGCATATAAGAAATCAATGCCAGCGCATCGCACTTATCCAACAGAACCAATCTTTTTAAGTTATCGAGGTACTCAAATAGATCCCCGTGGTTTGAGCGTATTTAAAAAATTGTTGAAGCAAGCTGGTTTACCACCAGAACGATTTTCATTACATCATTTGCGACACACGTTTGCGACAATACTTTTAAATGAAGAAGATGTTGATTTAAAAGTATTACAGGAACTTCTTGGACATGAAAGTCTTAGTACGACTGGCATGTATACACATATTAACATGAAACAAAAGCGAAAAGTTATGTCCGCATGGAAACTGTAATTTCTTTATTTATAAATTCACTAACTTCTTTTCAATCAGTATCGAGGCTAGTTTTGGATCCTTTTCTATCAAGGTTTTTCTTAAGTGCGTCAACATCCAAGCTAAGAATGGCATCAATATTATCAAAGATGACTTCGTTTTCTAAGTCCCACCATTTTATTTTTAGTAATTCTTTTATTTTCGATTCAGAGAATCGTTTCTTTATTTTCTTAGCAGGATTTCCTCCAACAATCGTGTAAGGTTCAACGTCTTTTGTAACGATGGACTTGGCTCCAATAATCGCTCCATCCCCAACATTTACTCCTGGCATAATTGTAGCGTCTAGTCCAATCCAGACATCATTGCCAATAACAGTATCTCCTTTTAAAGGTAGCATATCCAATGTAGGTGTATACTTTTCCCACCCGTTTCCGAAGATATTAAATGGGTAAGTGGAACCATCCATGCGATGGTTAGCTCCGTTCATTATAAAAGTTACCCCAGGACCAATTGAACAAAATTTTCCGATGATCAATCGATCCCCTATTACTTCATAATGATATAAAACCTGATCCTCAAAAAGTTCTCCATGCTTGCTATCATAATAAGTGTACTCGCCAACGATAATATTTGGCTTTGTTAATGATGGTCTAATAAACTGAAGGTTTTTATTCTCTTCTATTGGATATACTTTATTTGGGTTCGGCCCTTTCATATTTACTGACATGTATCATACACTCCTTTTTATGATTTATTTCTAATATGACCTATTTTATTACACTCTAATGCAAACCAGATATCCCCATTTGGGTCACATGCAATACCGTGTGGTTCTGCTGATGATGTTGGAATTTTATATTCATTTATTTTTCCATCAATTACGGAAATTTGACCAATCTTATTTGCTCCCCATTCAGTAAACCACATTTCATCATTCTTTCCCGCAGTAATAGCGTGTGGACGTGAATTTGGAGTTGGAATATCATATTCTCTAATCTCACCATCAGTAGTAATTCGACCTATTTTATTTCCCATAATTTCTACAAACCAGATTGCACCATCGTTGCCATTAGTAATACCTACTGGAGCTGCTGCATGTGTTGGTAGAGGATATTCAGTTATCTTTCCTTTATCCGTAATTCTTCCAATTGAATTATTTTGGTTCTCCGTGAACCAAAGAGCGTAATCCGAACCTAAAGTAATAAATGTAGGATATGACCCCTTATTTGGCAGGTCATATTCATATATAGTACCATCTGCCGTCAACTTTCCTATCCGGTTTCCATTCATCTGAGTAAACCATATTTCACCATTTGGACCTTCCGTTATTCCATAAGGACCAGAATCAGGCTGTGGCAATGGATATTCTGTAAAATCACCTGTTATTGTCATTTTTCCTATTTTATTTGCTCCATTCTCTGTAAACCATATATCACCACTGGAAGAAACAGTTAAGCACATTACTTTAGCGTTAGGGGTTGGAACTGTATACTCTCTTATTCTGCCATTTTGATCTATACAGCTGATTTTATTTGCTTTATGTTGAGTAAACCATACATTTCCGTCTTTTGCTGAAGCTATGCCATAAGGTCCAGAGTTAGTTCTTGCAATCGTATATTCTGTTATATTCATACTAAATCTCCTCTATATTTTTAATCGATTTCTTAAATTATTGCGTTCATTAATCAACATTTGGAATTTTTGTTCTAGTTTATCTGAAGATTCACTATTTAGTTTACTAATGATTTCAGTCAATTTAATTTCAACTTTTAGGAGTTCATCTTTAATATAATCATGTTCTGTCTTCCGGTTCCTTTTTCTAAATTCTTTATAACTTCCAGTGAACTCGATAACCTTTTGCTGGGAAATTTCAATAATTTTAGTTGCAATATTCTCAACGAAACGGCTATCATGTGAAACAAAGATGACTGTCCCCTCATAGTTTATTAATAACTTTTCTAATGCCTCAACAGTTTCAATATCTAAATAGTTTGTTGGTTCATCCATCACTAATACATTCATATCACTCAAGAACACTTTTGCAAAAGCTACTTTTACCTTTTCTCCACCACTTAATACTTCAATAGACTTAAAAACATCCTCACCAAAAAAATGTAACCGGGCAAGTACTGTACGTACAATATCTTCTGGATAAAGTGATGTGGATTTTACATTTTCTAATATAGTTTTCATATTTTCTAAAATGTCAATCTTTTGACTAAAATACCCTATTTTAACCACTGGTGAAATAGATACTTTTGGTACTCTTAATAAAATCTGTTTCAACAATGTTGTTTTTCCTACCCCATTATTACCTATAATTGCAACCTTTTCCCCACCTTTTATAACAAATGAAGCATCTCTCCAAAGCACATGATCTTCAAAGTTTACAGATAAGTTTTTAACACGAACTACATTTCGTCCTTTAATTTGCTCCGTATTCGGCAAATTCATTTTTATTGCTGGCAGTTCTTTTGGTTTTTTAACATTTTCCAATTTTTCTACACGTGTTTCTAAAGCCTTAATGTTTTGATGCAATTTCTTTTGTTTAGTCGCATACTCCATTTTATATAAGCGAGATTCAGATGTGCCCATTCGCTTTGAAGGTGGCTTAATCATTTTTTTAGCATTTTGCTCTTTTAGTTTTGTAGCTCGTTCCAATTGTCGTTTCTTCGTTATAAACTTTTCATATTCGTCTTTTTGTTTTCGCCGGAGTAATTCCTTTTGCTCCACATAATTTGTATAGTTACCGATAAATTCCTTAATGTTCCCTTCTTCTATTTCCCAAATTTTTGTGCAAATTTGATCTAAAAAATAACGATTGTGTGAAACAAGGACAATTGCTCCACGATATCGAATGAAATGTTTCTCAAGTTCTTCTATACTACGGGCATCAAAGTTTGTTGTTGGTTCGTCTGCAAATAAAATTTCTGCCTTAGTAGCCAATGCTTTGTCAATATAACCCTTTGTTATTTCACCACCACTTTTAAAAGTATCCATCTCTTGCAATTGAGGTAAATAATAGCGGCTTACAGTTGTCATAACTTCTCCTTTATCTGCTTCGATTTCACCAGACAATATGGACAATATTGTTGTTTTTCCACTTCCATTACGACCAACTACACCAATTCTATCCATATTATGAATATATAATTGATCAATATCTAAAAGTTTGCGGTCTTTTATTGTTAATTCAATATTCTTAGCTTCAAGAATCATTACTCGAGCCCCTCCCTTCATACATAACAAATAATGTACTTCATAAACTTTTTTATTAAGGGAAACAATTCTTATACTTACTATCAATCTTTACTTAAGAAAACAAAAAACCTCCTATCATTTCTGAATAGGAGGCACATAATTAATCGCAAAAAGAAAACACTTAAACAATTAATTTACATATACTTTTTGAATATAATAATGTACATTATTAATCCTATTCAGAAAATCGTTGTTATGATTCGTTGACTTCTGAATAGGAAAGAATACAAAAATATTATTTAATATTTATAGTACATTGATTAAAAAAGTACAGATTTATCCTATTCAGAAAATCGTATCGTAACTTATCACGAATGTTTTTCTTGTAAATAGGATTAATAAATCATGTACTTGGTTCACCCTTCCGATATTTAGTAATTTTATTATATGCATAAAAATCAATAAATTTCAAGTATTACATCTTCAATTCTTAGAAATATTCTCCCATCTATGCAATATTCTTTTATTGATCTCATTTAATCAATGGAACCTTTTTACTTATTTTACAATCATCCAATTCGTATCCTTCTCTAAAGTGAGCACATACTGTGAAAACTGCGTTGCTTTTGTCGTCTCATCCAAATACTTCACCGATACCTAGACATACACCTGATTTCCAGACCGTTGGAATACAGGATTAATTAGCTCTGAAAATAAATAGTCCTTTCCAATTAGTGGTAAGGCATTATTTTGCACGTAATAAGCAAGTTCCTTATCCGTCGCTGTTGGATAAAATGCAAAAAACGTCTCCAAAAACTCCGTTACTTCTTGAATAGTATCAGAATCAACCGTTCCGTTACTTTCAGGTTGTTTTGGCTTATAATCTGATTTATTTGGTAAGCTCCATAAGGTGGGATTTTGTGTAATCACTAAGTTTCCTGTATTATCTTGATGAATCATGATTCGATAAGTAGAGCGAATCCACTCACTATTTTTATCCTCTGTCACTTTTTGTTCTACCGAATAAACAACCGCATAGGTATCCTCATTATCCTGCGATATCGACCAAATATTTATATCACTTACACTGGAACTGGTAGGAATATCAGCTCTAACAGTATCAGTATTTAAAGCTTGCAATTCCTCCGTTAGATAATGGCTTAATTTTTCTTCTCTTCGTTCAATAGACTCTTTATTATTTTGCCATGTATAGTAATCTTTCACAAAGCTTTTTGTGAAGCTTTCAATTGCACTTGTGTCCACAATTTTTGTTTCAATGACTTCTTTTTCATGAACGGTATGCATTATCATTGCTAATAAATTCTGATATTTGATCATACGCTTTCTTTACATCCGTCATCTGATATCACTCCCCTTTACATTATTGTATATGGGCATGAATCTTCGGTCAATTTAACATAAACAAAAGCCCATGCCATATTTGACATGAACTCGTTAAGTATTCATATTATATTTCTTTTGCAATCTCAATCCCTGACTTAAATTTAATTGTTAATTGTCTTTCATGAATCGTCATTTTCTCAATCAATCGTCTTAGAAGTAGATCATCATACGTTTCAAGTTGCTGCGGTTGCTCTTTTAAAAACTTAATCATTTCTTCAATCGGCTGTCTGAGTCCTTCACGATTTGCATTTTTCAACATGACTTGTTGCTTCAATTCTCGCAATCGATATATTTCGTCGGCTACATCATCATAATCTTCTTTTGAATTTGCAAGCCTGAGAAGTTCTATTTGAAGTTCTTCTAACTTTTCATCAATATTAGCTATTGGTTTATCCGCATTTTCATTTAAAACTGTTTCAATATTTTCTAGTAGTATATTTAAATAATTTTCTTTGTTTCCTCTGGCGGAATCTTGGCGGAGAATCTATTCATTTTTGATTGTTTTATCCATTTTACGTACCATCTAAATGCAGTCAAATCAACGTTTTCACTTCAAATGCTCTTAGTGAATTACTCCCACTCCATCAAATAGTCTTCTGATATTATTCGAGTCAAATTTCAACTCAATTCTTCATATTTAGGCAATCAATATAGACGCACTTTTAATTGAACGTCTTAAAAGTTATGATTCCATATCTCAGATGAATTATAACTAACATACATTTTTCGCCTTAAATGTTTTGCACTTTACGCTAACATTTAAAAATAGTATAATTAACTCAACTCTAGCTTCTGACCAAGCTAGAAAATAAAAGTTATGTACCCAGCATTTTTGTACATAACTAACGGTGCTGTACTAGATAATATATGTGGTCGTACTATAAAAGCATCTTGCGAACCGTAAATGTGCAATTATTCGGAAACAATATATATTATGTAAACTAGAATATTTCCAAGTAAGACAATAACTCCACCTTATATAAATTACTGGTACGGCTCTGTAATAGAATTTATTGTAGGTTGTTACCATGAAAAGTTTCAGCAAGCTGTCGATGAATTTTTGTTTTATTTGCGCAGGTTGAGAAAAATTATTCCGATAATACACTTCGATCCTATCCATAGGATCGAAGTGTATTATCAATTCTTAGTTAACAACAACCGTTCCCTTAAAATGTGTAGTTGAGTCTTTAACATTTTCTGAACGATTTATTAATTGCTCTAAAACTTCCTCTTCATTATGAAATATGTGCCATCTTATTTAATTGTTATATAGTGTCCAAAGTTTTAATGTTTCATCACTGTAGATCAATCCAACAAATCTTGATTTTGCTGACGAATACAAAAAATGATCGGTAAACTGATACAAATAACTAACAAAAGAATTCCCGCATATAATTCAATCATTGGAATTTTTGTCCATTGATACAATTCATTCTTTAAATAAAACGCATCTGTAAGCACTCGATTAGCAATGACGATAAAAACAAAGGCAACTGGAATGATTTTCATTAGTAATGACAAATAATGTTGACTGGTTTGAGAGAGGAATAAGAGAATTCCGCTATAAGCCATCCCAATCAAATAAACTAACCATACAATGTTCACTATCCACTGACTTAATGTCCATTGATAAAAAGAATACAGTAACGGTTCTTCGCTATCACTAAAAAATGAATTCAACCCATTCGAGAAGTATTGTGTAAAATCAGTAAAATACAACAAACTTCCAAAAAACCCCATGACGCAAGTAATCAATAGAAAACTAGCAGTCATACCACTAATAAATTGTGTCCAAAGAATTTTCCGCCCATGACGACTACTCCATTGAATTTTTTGTACCCCTAACAAGCGGTCTCTAACGAAAACAGAGGGGATCAATAAAGACAATAGAAAAATTAGCAGAATAAGAATACGTTCAAAATGATGGGCAACTGTCGAAGTTAAATGGCTCGGCAAAATGTTGCGCCATCCTTCTTCCATAAATAAAGTTTCTGAAAGTCTTTCTCTTTCTTTTTCCGAATAGTGTTCATTATTGAGAAACATGTCTGACGAATCAAATTGCTTCATAGAATTATATAATTTTTGTAAGACATCGATTTTATCCACCATTGAATGACCTGTAGCACCTATTAAGTCTTGCTCAATAGCATCAAATTGTTTACTGATTTCTTTCTCTTCCTCATTCATCTCGTTGATTGCTATATGCGGGAGATTTTCTTGAGACCATGATTCAAATTCAGCATAATTTTCAAGTTGGAGTTGTTTTGCGATAGAGTTTTCCGAGACAATCTTGTCCGCATGTTTGACCAAGGTAGCATATTCCGCTTCAATTTCTGCGATTTCTGCATCTTCAAGCGTTTGTCCGAATCGATTTTGCCACTCAGAAGCTTGATCATAAATAGGAATCATACCGCCATTAGGCCAATGTTTAAGGATAAATCTCATATCTTGATTGTAAAACACAATCGTTATCAAGAGCGCTACAAGAAGTAAAATCGGTTGAAATAATTTTTTTAACTCAAGAGTAAACACTTTATTTTACCTCCTTTGTGGTATAGAATTTACTTGTTAAAATACCGCCAATACCTAAGAGAAATAAGTTGACAACCATTGCAATGGATTCTTGCCACGGAATGGTTGCATAAGGTCCCATTTCTGTAAACCAATAGCCCTGTACTTTCCACAAGGAGATTGGATGCCACATCAATAGGGAATGCATATTCCACCAACCCATTTGATTAATAATTTGTTCGAGTCCCAGTAAGACAACATATATGACAACGAAGACAATAAATCCGCGAAATAATTGATCTGTCCATAAGCCTACAAGAAAATTAAACCCATGACAGAGGGTAATTAATAAGCCGCCTAATACAATGGATAGAATCGTATAGTTTAACAATGTCATTGGTTGCCAAGGTATAAAGGGAATCTCCAGCAATTGAGGAAAATAAACATTTACATGAAATTGTGTCGACATACTTGTTTGCCATAACGTTCCAATAGGATTCATATAATTAAAAATGCCAAACGTTAACATGACCATCGTTGCATAAAAAAGAATTGTGAGTATGAAGCTCGCTACATATTTACTCACTTGTGTTTTCCGTCCTGTTTTTGAGGTCATCACTAAGACATCTGTTTTCGTTAATCTCTCAGAAGTACTTCCATACAAACCTAGCAATAAAGCAAAGATTAAACTTTCTCCTAAAATGACATGAAATAATCGATTTCTTATAAAGGTGAAGACGCTCATTGTTTCTCCCGCGGCTCCCACATCCAATGCAGCTTGTTCTTCTGCTAATTCATGGACAACGGGAGTCAATTTTTCGTATTTTCTCTTCATTTTTTCAGCGACTGAACCTTGAATTTGAAAAAAATCAATCATCTCTTGACCCAACGCTTCTGTTGAGTAATGTTGAAAAACATTCTTTAGTTCAGCAGTTTCAGTCAATAATCGCTGCTGTTTCTTACTAGAAGGTTGATTAGATAGTTTTTCACCAAATTCAGATGTAATTATAGTCCCAGTTTTTACTCTTGTTTCTTGAATATAATTTAAATAAGAATGATCCAATCCTGCTGTGGCAATATAGATTGTATTTAACAATAAACTTGCGATAAAAAACAAGTAAATCATTGGCTGTTCAAATAGTTTACGAATTTCAAAAGCGATAATTCGTAGCATCTGTAGCCACCTCATCTCGATAAATATACAGAAATGCGTCTTCTAAACTTGGGCGTACTTCTACCCCTTCCTTTGGGACAAATGGACTTGCAATTCTTAGCAAATGACCTTCATCGCTTTCTCTTTCACTTAATAGCAATTGCTCTTTCGTTAATTGATAAGTAGTAGGAACTTCAAATATTTTCCCTTGTACCGATTGAGTAATTTGAGAAGACGTTTCGCAGCAGTATAGTCGATGATTTTTAATCATAACGATTTGTTTAGCGATCGTCTCAACATCCGAAACAATATGTGTAGATAAAATGACAATTCTGTCTTGAGCAAGACGATGAATCAAATTACGAAAACGAACACGTTCTTTTGGGTCTAGGCCTGCTGTCGGTTCATCCAAAATGAGTAACTTCGGATTATTTAACATCGCTTGAGCAATTCCTACCCGTTGGATCATTCCCCCTGAAAAACGTTTCATTTTCTTGTTTTTTACATCAGAGAGTGCAACAAGTTCCAACAGTTCATCAATCTTTTTTTTCGCCTCTTTCTTATTCATTTTTTGTAATGCTGCGATATATAATAGAAATTTTGTAGGAGTGTAATTGCCATAATAACCAAAATCTTGTGGCAAATAACCTAATATTCCACGATAATCGGCTCCCAGCTCTTTAATTGCTTGACCGTTCCATAATATTTCACCGAAAGTAGGGAATAAAAGTGTTGTAATCATTTTTAATAATGTCGTTTTTCCTGCGCCATTTGGAGACAGTAATCCATAAACACCATTTTCAAAAGTTAAAGAGATATCTTCCAAAACTGGATTGGACTGAAATTTTTTACTGACACGGTTAAGCACTAACATAGTAAATCGTTCCTTCCTTTTTCATAAAGTAGTTGTGACGCAATAAATAGATAAATAAAAGTAGTAATCCAAAAACAATCACTGTGACAATCGAAACCGGTACATACAATAAAAACTGAGCGATCCCTTCTTGTTTCCAAACAAGCAGAACTCCTACTGCACCCCAAATAATTGGCGTTATCCAATGACTGCAACGCATCGGCATTCTATATTCTAAAAGGAGTTGAATATTCGCAAATAAAAACAAGGAAGAAAACGACAGACTAAACAATCTCATCAACGAAAGTTCTTGACCAAGTAATTGCCAAATAAGGACATTACTCCCCACAGAAACAACCAAAGAAATCCCACTAAACGCCAACATACGTAAAATGAGTAGTTCCTTCAAAGAAACTCGTAGTGTCATTTTTAGTTCGAAGGTTCCTAACAGTCTTTCTTTCCAAATCCCAAGAAAATACAAAAGTGCATAGCAAAGAGGCGATACCATAAAAACAGTAAAATAAATTTCATCGCGGTGATTATTTCCAAGTAAATGATGTAAATCGGGAAAATACAATATCCCTACTCCTACCAACAAAAGGCCAACAATAAATAAAATGTCTCCCATTCCCCAAAAAAGATAACGGAAACCAACTTCTTGAAAATAAGAACGAAGAAATGCTCTAAATGTTACAGGCTGAAGATTGACTTCTTTTAAAATAAAAGCAATGCTATCTTCCTTTTCATTCTGTGTCAAAAGGATATTCTTTCTCTCTTTATTCATGTTCACGAAACTCCTCCCTAATTTTCTTAATCAATCGATAATACTGTGCTTTGATTCGTTCTTCTTTTTGAACAAGTAATGAAGCAATCTCAGGAAAAGATAATTCCCCATAAACTCGTAATCGGAAGATTTCTTGAATTTCTGGACGAAAACTTGCAACATATTGATTGATCGCTTCTAATAGTTCCTTCTGATACATACTTTCATCAAAATCTTTTTCTTCTACCCACTGCACATCTTTCAATTCTAACCAAGTTACCTTCACTTTGCGGCGTACATCAATGACTTTATAGGTTCCAATACGGAAGAGCCACGTTCGAAATGAAGATTTGCGATCATCATATGAACTCAATCCTTTTAGAGCAGCAATAAAAACTTCCTGTGTTAAATCAAGAGCGTCATTTCCATTACCTAACTGACGATAAAGATAAAAGTACAGGTCATCATAATAACGTCGAATCAATTCATTTGCAGCCTGATTCGAACCTTTTTTTAATATGTAACGAATTAAACGCTTATTGGTTAACACTTTTCTACTCCCCTTGATTTCATTCATTACCTATATATTCGAAATCTATCTTACAATCGTTGCACTTTTTTACTATTTATTTTCATAGTTAGTTTTCTAGAAAAAAAGTTTGTTATTTTTAATCTATATCAAATTTATTCCTGAAAAAAATCTATTAATTCCTTAACTCATTTAATACTACGCTATTTTTTATATAAATGCTTTTACTCATAGGGATATTTGATTTAAGTCCTTAATCATTGAACAATATAAAGTAATAATGATTAAACTTTTCTATAACTCAAAATAAACAATTTTATAATTATAGAACAATCACAACAACTTCACTTTCCCATATCGGTGTAATCCCGTAACGAGACGCTGCCAATGGAAATACACCAATTCCGTCAAATAAACTTCCTAAATTTAGTTCGGTCATATTGCACCTCTACTTTTCATTTTAAGGAAATAAAAAAGACGCTCATTTTAATTGAACGTCTAAAAAATTATTATTCTATTGTGTTTCCATATCCCAGGTCAATTATCACTGAAACATCATTCTTTTAGTTAAATGTTTTGTATTTTACGATAATTTTTAAAAATAGTATAATTAACTCAACCTAAGGGGCGATTTAAAAACTTTTGGCAATTGTATTGTATCGTTAGGGAAATGGTTAAAGCACTACATCCCATTATTAACATAACTATTAGAAAAGGTAAGTTCCTAAACATTTGCACCAATTTCTAATTAATATTTATATCGTTTATTTTAGCATAATTCAAGTTATGAATATCTTCGGGTATTTAGAGCATGACATTTGCCTCGAAAAACAGGCAGTAAGGATATTAAACCAATCATTGCCAATAGTGCGCCAACCCACAATGGTGACGCGAGCCCGTAGCCAGCATCAATCGTTAGTCCACCAATAGAAGAACCGATCACAATTCCTAAATTGATAATAGACGTGTGTACTGTCGCAACGAGCGTTCCTGTTCCACCAACCCTCGTTATACGCGTTGCCATGGCAGGATTTAGCGAAACTCCTACTAGACCAATGATAAAAATGACCATGATTGAAATCGTCGCTATTTTTACAAATAGACTAAATATAACTAATGCAATAGTGAGTAAACTTAGTCCAGTAGTTAAAGTAGGGTACATATAGGAATCGGTTAGTCTACCTACAATGATATTTCCAATAATTGTAGCTACTCCATACATAGCCAAAATGAATGGCACTATATTTAGAGTGATCCCTGTTAAATTGGTTAAAATTGGCGTAAAATAACTGAAAGCAGCAAAGGTTGCTCCAATAATGAACATGCTAGTGGCGTATGCAGCCCACAAAGGATAGCTCTTAAATAACTCGAGTTCCTTCCGAATACTTACCTGTTCTTGTTTTATCGTTGAAGGAATAAACCATTGAGCTAATAATCCCGCCAAAAGTACCAAAATAATAATAGCCCAAAAACTAGCACGCCATCCGAAATATTGATTAAAAACCATTGCTAATGGTAGTCCAGCAGCAGTAGCAATCATTAATCCCCCAAGAACAACGGAAGCTGCTCGACCACGTGACTGTGCTTCAACAAGGTGAAAGGTGATTGCCATGGAAATACCAAAACAAGCGGCAGATGAAACACCTGTAATAGCTCGTGCCACAATCATCACCTCATAGCTAGAAGCAATGGAGCCTAAAGCCTGCCCAATCAGGAAGATACTAGTAATGGCTAAAAGGGCTTTTTTTCGCGGCATTTTCAGTAACCCAATAGTTAATAGTGGTCCTCCAATAATCATCCCCGCAGCATAGACCGAAATCAGGTAACCAATGGCGGAAGTCGAAACCCCAAATTCATCTGAAAGAGATGGCATGATTCCAGCTACCATAAATTCAGATGTTGTTTGAGAAAAAATAAGAAAACCTAATATATAAACAGCAAATGGCATCAAATCAACTCCTATCATGCTCTTTAATCTGTATTTCTGTAAACTCTATTACATTTAAATACTGCTGAAAATGGGTTGAATTGCCAATGCTAACATACCGTTCATAAACATCGCTTTTTACGCTCCAAATCCCCCATCTACTGCTATGCATGTTCCTGTAATAAACCTTCCACTCTCACTAGCAAGGAAACCGACCATTGCTGCAATGTCTTTTCCTTCACCGTAATGGTCTAGTGCTAGCAATTTTATCTTTTCATCTGCATTCGGACTATTGGCTGGATTCATATCTGTATCCGTGGAGCCCGGATCAACAACATTGACGGTTATGTGACGAGAACCTACATCACGTGCAAGTCCTTTCGTAAAGCCAATCAAGGCGGATTTACTCATGGCATAAAGACTGATACCCGGCTTAGGAACATGGTGAGCAAAACAAGAACCGATCGAAATAATCCGTCCTCCTTTCCCTAAATGCTTTAATGCTGCCTGAGAAGCTAAAAATACACCTCGCACATTAACTGCCAATGTATGATCTATTTCTTCCAGTGTGATATTCTCAAGTAGACCAGTGGGGAAAATACCTGCATTATTTACTAAAATATCAAGTCGATTAAACTCATCTACGGTTCGTTCAACTGCCTCCATTATTTCTTTAGAATTACCACTATCTGCTCGGATGGCAAGCCCGCGTTGTCCCATATCTGTAATTTTCGCCACCACATCTTGTGCCTTTTCTTCCGAATGAATATAAGTGAAGGCGACATGTGCACCTTCCTGTGCAAGTTTTTTTACAATGGCTGCTCCAATGCCTCGACTCCCTCCAGTAACAAGTGCCACTTTATTTTTTAATGATAATGTCATCCATTTCTCCTCCTCTGTTTACTACATACTTATATATACCATTATGCTGAGTAGAATGAAGTTTGAAAAGTACGCATCTTTTTCGTACTAAGTATGGAAAAGGGTACAATTTAAGCGGCGCCTTGTGTAGAAGCGCTTATATTTTTCATCAAGTTGTCCAGACGACATCAGATTAATATCTTTATAATCGATTCATTCTCATTCTTGTTTCCCTTTGGTATGATTAATGTACGAATACGATGATGACCATTAAGTAATTCATTGGGAGGGGATCTAATTGGAACAGTCCACAACACATGGAATTATTAAAACACTCCAAGCGATTGGAGGTAAATGGAAACCGCTTATTTTATTTATTCTTTTAGAAGATGGAACAAAACGTTTTGGAGAATTGAGACGTTTAATGCCAGGAGTGACTCAAGGTGTATTAACGCAGCAGCTTAGGGAATTAGAAAAAGACGGACTGGTCAATCGTGTTGTGTATCAAGAAGTTCCGCCAAAAGTGGAGTATTCCTTGTCAAAACACGGACAAACGTTGGAACCTGTATTAACAAATATGTGTACTTGGGGTTTCATGCACCAGGAATTTATGCAAAAAAAAGGAAGCAAAAAGATATAAATATAATAAAGGATTGAATCAGTAGATATATGCTGCATTCAATCCTTATTTTTGTCCATCTAGTAAATTGTTAGAGGATACAAGGCACTTTTTATACTTTGAATATTATTTCTAAAGAAAATAACAGTATAATACTCTAAAGCTTACTTTTTGTAAATTAACTTGAATCTTTCACATACAACTGGTATTTTATGATTGAACTCTTGATTAATTTCTTTTAATTCTTTTTCGAAAAAGTCTTTATGTACTCTACGCCAATAGTCTAATGACCGATCCCCTTCACCTTCTAAAAAAGCATGCTCTTTCGTAACTTCATTAAAAGGAATAATTTCTACAAACGTAGTTTCGACAATTGCAACAGCTTCCTCATTTCCATCGAGTAAAATATTATGAAGACCAACATATGACAAAGCATCATTTTCCCCATATAGTAAGTAATTTGATGACGTTGCTGTTTTTAATCCGTCTAGCACTAATTTCGCTAGTTTATCAGCCATTTCAATCGAATTACCAAATGCCCATGCTTCATAGTACTTTGGTACATTTGGATTATTTTTTTTATACTTCTCCCACATTCCAACAACGGATTCATTACTCATTTACAACCCCCACTTTATGTATTCTTAGATTAAGTTTGAAATATTCTGTCTTCATATTCATAGTCAACCTTAGATGGGTTGAATTCTTTATGCAGTTCCTTGGGATGATTTTTTCGATTCCATTTAACGGTCCTTTTAATAGCTTCTTTTAATGGAATACTTTCTTTAAAATTAAATTCCTTTCTAAATTGAGTTGTATCTGTTATCCAATCCTGCTGATAGTTATTATTTGCTACTATATGTTCAGGCAAAGAGTCAAGAAGGTTCTGCGGTATATCCCTTTTATCAACCACCTTTATTTCACCTATCCATCCTATTTCATCAGCAATATAACCAATTAATTCTTGTTCTGATAACGCAATATCTTCACCAACATTGTATGTTTTATTACTTGGCTTTCCATTGATAACAGTAGCTGCTATTGCTTCCGCTATATATCATAGCTTTTTATTGATTTTTACTAGTATGACAAATAATTTCCATAGCATAATAAATCCTACTGTAGCTAAAGATAAACCAATCGTTATAAATAAGATAATTACCATTGTTTCGGACATCTATTAGCACTCCTCTTCTTGTTTAGTTAGGAATCCCTCATTTCCTTATACTAAAAGCTTAACAAACAAGTCATAATGATTTATTAAGAAAACCTTAAGGAAAACTTAAATTTATATAGATAAATCTAAATATATTTGTTTATTACTAACTATCTTTAAAGGTTTAAATTTTAGTAAAAATAAGGTATACTATGCATAGAATGTCATAACATAATAAATGACCGCCCATGCTGGAACATGGACGGTCTAGCGTGTAATAGCCCTTCAGGGGGCGGCTCACATATCAAGTCAAAACGGTAATCGACCCAAAATGCTTACTAGGCTCACTGGGCGGTTACTTTTTTTGTTGTGACAGTATGGACACGATTAGTGCTCCAAAAGTGAGCATTACTAACAATGACTCAAAAACTGTCATAAGGCACCACCTCCCTTCCTTTAAGAACTTAAGGAAAGAAAGCGAGCCACCACCCATGAAAGCCTTATTACACTTCGATGAAAGTATAGCATAATAAAACAAGCTCATAAAGATTATTTTGATATACTACTTTAAAACTTTCACATACAACTGGTATTTTATAATTGGTTAATTTCTTAAACCTTTAACAGAATTAAAAATCGCCATGGCATTCTCTCAATATAATAAGCAATAGTTTTTACGAAGATTTTAACCTCTACACCCATCGGATTTACCTTCACGTTCACCAATAGCCGTTCTTGAGGTGAAAAATCGATTTCTGCTTGGATCTAATCTCTCCACGAGTTCCTTAGTCATAACTGGAATTTCCATACAATTCCTGCATTGATCTATAGTGAATTATCAACTCTGCCAATTCGTCATCTTCTATTCGTTTAGAGAAATAAGAATGTTTTTAGTGGTATAAAGAAAGGTTGTTACCTTCTCCCTTCCCATTCTTCATAAAATTCATCTAAAAACATTTCCATAAATCGGTGTCTTTCGATTGCCAATTGTTTACCGGTTTCTGTATTCATCAAATCCTTTAATTTTAATAATTTTTCATAAAAGTGGTTGATGGCAGTTGATTTGTTGTGCCGATATTCCTCTTTTGTCATGTGCTCACGAGGCTTTATAAATGGATCATGAATCGGACTGCTTGTTGCCCCACTGTAAACAAAACATCTTGCAATACCAATTGCTCCAATTGCATCAAGTCTGTCAGCATCTTGGACAACCTTTGCTTCCACGCTATTTAACTGTAATCCATTCCCACCCTTAAACGAAATAGATGTGATAATATCCATAATTTGTTCCGTAGCCTCATGATCAACTGATTGTGAGGCAAGCCAACTTCTTACTTTTTTTATACCGATTTTCTCACTTTCATTTAATTTTTCATCTGCTATATCATGTAATAACGCAGCCATTATGCATATAAACATATTCGCATTTTCTTTTTCTGCTATTTTTTTCGTTAATTTTGTCACACGATCAATATGCCACCAATCATGCCCTGTCCCTTCCCCTTCTAAAGCATTTTGTACATAAGCTATTGTGTTAGTGATCACTTCGTTTTTGTCTATTGCATCATTTGAACGACACATTCAATGACTCCTCTCCAACAGTTTCATCTTTTTCCTAAATACTCTGTTTTTAGCTCTATCTCATTGATATTACGATCGAAATAGACTTTATATGCTTTAGCATTAGGTCTTGAACTAACAATTTTACTTATTTCTTGGTCAGTAAAGTGTATGGCAACACCATCATCAGCTGCTATTCCAGGTAGCATTTTTTTGGTAGCTATTAACTGATGGTAGGAAGGTCTTCTTTCCAATTCCCCATCATAATGCGGGCAATTACTTCCTTTTAAAAAGCCTAAACATTTTAATGACTCCAGTTGATCGCCAAATGAGTCGGTCACCCCTTCTTCAAACCAACAAATAGAACCAGCACTTAAACCAGTTAAGACAATACCTTGCTCCCACGCCTTTTTTAAAATAACATCTAATCCCCATTCCTTCCATAAAATTAATAGGTTCCTAGTGTTTCCGCCCCCGACGTATATAATATCTTTTTCTAACAAAAATCCTTCTAAGTCTCTTGTGGGTGGTTGAAAAAGTGATAAATGAGAAGGTTGACACTTTTGCTGTTCAAAAAAGGTGTAATACTTAGAAATATAATTATCTGAGTCTCCACTAGCGGTTGGGATAAAACAAATATTTGGAGATGTTTTTTTAGACTGATGAAGAATATATTTATCTAATAATTGATTTTCTGGCTCCATAGAGAATCCTCCGCCACCAAGGGCTATTATTTGTTTCATGTTAACTTCCTTTCAAATAGATATTTTTAAGCTATTGTTTTTATTTACTCCTCTATAAACTCCAACTCTGGAAGCCATTGAGATACATGATTTTTTATTTCTTCAAAATGTTCATTCGCATTTTCTAAAGTATGATCGGTTACATTTGACATTGGAATGACCCGATAATCTGTTTCATTTTCGTCGTGTACATATGTAGCCATAAACTGTGACCTTTGAATTTCGATTCTCTCTGTACCCTTTTCAATTGTCTTATGTATCGAAAATGTTAAAACTCCCCCAATTCTTCGGTATAACTCATATTGTCCTGAAAGAAAGTTTCCTAATGAATATGCCACCAATGTTTCATTTCCTTCTTCTCCCTTCACCCACTCTATAGGTTGTAGTACATGGGGATGATGACCTATAACAGCGTGTACGCCTTGGTCTGCTGCAAATTGAGCTAAATCCTTTTGCTCTTTACTTGGCATACGTTCATATTCATTTCCAAAATGGAGACTCAAAATAACCACATCTGCCTTTAACTTTGCCTCATCGATATCCTTTTTCATTACATCTTTATCGATTAAATTAACTAAATAATCTTTTCCATCCGGTACAGGTATGCCATTTGTTCCATAAGAATAGGCAAGGAATGCAACGGAAATATCTTCATTTGTCTCTATTATTCGTATATCATCACGATCTAGTTGATCTTTATATGCCCCAACATACATCATGTCAATTTCCTCCCAATATGCAATCGCACTTTGAACCGCTTTTTCCCCGCGATCTAATGTATGGTTATTTGAAAGTGAAACAACATTAACTCCTACTTCTTTTAATGCATCTCCAATTTCATGAGGACTATTAAACGTTGGATATCCAGATAATCCTAGGCTTGTTCCCCCAATCATCGTTTCCTGATTGGCAAATGTAATCGTTGCATCACTTAAAAAATCTTTTACTTGTTTTAGCATTGGCGAAAAATCATATCTGCTTCCACTTTTGCATCATGATACACACGATCATGAATTAATATATCACCAACGGCTGAAATTGTTATTTCCTTCTCTACTTTTTTGGTTTCATCTTGTTTCTGCTCCACTAGTGATGAAGACATTTCATTTTCTATCTCATTATTGACTGTTTTACTTGAGCAACCAACTAAAATAATGAAAATGATAAGAATTAAATTTTGTTTATATCTTTTGTAATTCATCTTATATCCCCTTTTGGAAAATAATGTATACAATTCTAATTCACCTACACCAATTTGGATTGACTTCTTTATCCGATTGAATAGTCAATAATTATTAAGTAAATGGAAAAACTATACAAATGGGTTAGTTTCTCTAAATTATAACTAACCAATTGTATAGCTTCAAGAATTTTATATTAAAGATAGATGAGACTTGTATGTAAGGGGGCATTTAGATTAATTTTATTAAATTCTTTTTTTCTTATAATCTATGTAAAGTAACAAAATCATAATTAATAGTAAAATAACGATTGTTAAAGGAATAAGCCAAAGCTTCCCATTTGCAAAAAATCCGATTATTGTTACAAGGACGGCAGTAATTGGTGCAAATATATAGTACACGTTTGTATGATAAAACCAACCATATGGAAAAAAGTGTGCACCAGTAATGATAGCAAAAAATAAAATCATTTCAGTTGGACTTTTTATCAATGCCCAAAAAACAATTGGAAAATAAATGAATTGAGCTAAATTCAAATATAAGCCTAAGTCAGCCAAAGGTGTGTCTTTCTTAAACTTCCACTCAGCTTTTAATACTTTTGCCATAAGAACGGAAAGAGGAAACATTAATCCTGTTGTCATTAATATGAAAATGTTCTGCTGCTTTAAAGGTAGCGGCATGAGAAAAATAATAGTCATGATTGTCCAAATTAATGTGGCTGATGCGATAAATGGTAACCCATTTTTCCCTCTTATAGATAAGTCTGTCTTTATATTTATCAAATTCAATGATGATCCCCCCTTTAATTGATGGATTTGTATCTTTTACTCAGATAGCATGATTATAACATTTTGTATCAGAAAAAGAGTATATTTTATGAAATATTTATAATTATATATAGTAATGACTTGTTATAAAAGAATCATGAATAAGTTATTTGAATTAAGGAAAACTCTTGATATGAAAAAAATAATGATGGAATTGAGTGGGATGCATGTATAAAACAATAAGAATAGTAATTATACTAATTTTATTTTTCTTACCGACTAGCAAATTGAATGGCGAAGAAATTGGTCTTCCGATTGAAATGCTATCTTGGGAAAAGGTGAACGACATGTTACCAAATAAAAGTATTTTTACAGTGATGGACGTGGACACTGGAAAAAAGTTTACAGTTCAAAGACGTGCTGGAAATAGGCATGCTGATGTGCAACCTTTAACAGCGGATGATACGAAAATAATGAAAGAAATATATGATGGGAAGTGGGATTGGCGAAGAAGAGCAATTATTGTCATGTCAGAAAACCATTGGATCGCTGCTTCCATGCATGGAATGCCACATGGAGCAGGTTCACTACAAAATAATTTTCCAGGACATTTTTGTATCCACTTTAATGGAAGTAAAACGCATCGATCAAATAATATGGATTTATCGCATAAATTAATGATTTATAAAGCAGCTGGTAAGCTTGATGCCTTTCATGCTAGTGCAGAACCTGCGGAAATTGTAAAAAGTTTTATCATTGGGATCAAACAGCGTGACCAAAAAATTATTTCTACTTTTTCAATCCAACCGATGGACTGGGAGAAATACTTTCGTGAAATAGAAAGTATCAAGTTAGCAGCCATTGATATAGAGCCGGGCACTGATCATCATGGTTTTCATTTAGCATTTGATGTAAAAATTGATTGGACCACTGAGGATAATGAAAAAATAAATTATGATGGAAAAATACATTTAGTTCGGTTATCACCACTTGATCCATGGAGAGTCGATAATGAACAATATATACAAGACAGTGATATAAATGAATAGGAAATATGTATATATATGTATGATGAGTATCATAGTAACTTTGCTGTTTTTTACTTATACATTAGCAGAAGAGAAAGAATTAACCATCAAAATCAATATGTGGTCCAAAGAACTATATGTGTTAGAAAATGGTAAAGTCATTAAGCAATTCCCCATATCTATTGGTACGGAGCTATCTCCTACCCCTGTAGGAGAATATAAAGTAATGGAAAAAGCGAAATCATGGGGTGGTGGATTTGGATCGAGATGGTTAGGATTAAATGTCCCATGGGGAATTTACGGTATTCATGGTACAAATAAACCGCATCTTATTGGTGAGGATGTAAGTAGTGGCTGTATTCGTATGCATAATAAAGATGTAGAGCAATTGTATGAAATGATTTCGATTGATACTCCTGTCCTTATTGACGGTCCAATAACTGGGACTGGGGAAGGTGAATTTAAAAATTTATCAGTTGGTTCTAAAGGTAATTTAGTTCAACTTGTTCAAGGAAGATTAAAAGCAATGGGCTTATATGATGGAGATATAAATGGTATATATGGGATTAAAACAGAGTATGCAATAAGAGAATTTCAAAAGTTGAATCAAGTTTCTGTTAACGGAGTTGTTTCATTTAGGGAATATTTATTATTAGGGTTAATTGAATAGCAAAAAAAGAGGTTGGACATAAAGTCGAAACTAATGGATTATCGAACAAATCGTAAAGATAAAACCTCATGAAATCAAGGTTTTTAAATTTGATTTCATGAGGTTTATTCATTTTATGTTACATTTCTTTATATTGTGGTTCTTCTTGTTGAATATATTGTAATCGGTTATTTAAGTTGTCTGTAATTGTTTTTTGTTGTTCTGCGAGCTGTTGAAACATTTGCTTAACATTTTGATCTTGTGTTTCAAGAGCAAATGTTTTTAAACTTGCCATCACACTTTCAGAATTTGCGATTGTTTGTTGTAACTGAGTACCTACTGTCAATGTCGTCACCTCCTAGCTTTACTATTTCCTATCTATGTGATAATATGAAAAAAGTTTTAAGTATCGATCGATACTTAAAACTTCATACGTACTTCATATTAAAAGTCTGAATCAATTGCTCCATGCCAGTTGATCATACCAGGCAACACATTAAATACTTGCGTAAATCCGTTGGCTTGTAAAATATGGCAAGCTTCATTACTTCTTCCACCAGACCTACAAATAATATATATTTCGCTATCTTTGCTTAATTCATTGCACCGTTCTTCCAATTGTCCTAATGGAATTAAAACAGAACCCGGTATATGTTCTAACGCATATTCTTCCGTTTCACGAACATCTAAAATAACGACATTTTGCTCATTTAGTTTCTGCTCTAGTTCTTCATTTGTGATTTGGTTTTTATAGATAATCATGCATTAAACCCCCTTACCAAAAACAATCGGTACGTTGGTATTTTAAATGATCTTGATAGAAAAGTCTAGTAATTGATTTGGCTTAGGTCGTTCTTCCTTATGTATCTGAACGAAGTTGATTATCGTCCGTTTGTAACATAATTATTTGCGGTATCATACACTGATTTATTTGCAAATTCCTTTAACATCGTTAACAATTCAGCGTTGTCATTAAAAGTAATTGTCTCTGTTTTTCCTTTTTTATTATATCGATAACGATCATTCGTAATGGACATTGTTCCATCTTCCATTGTTTTTGCAAATAATAATTTCTTGTTAAATGGTGAATCTGGATGATGATGAATTAAATATTTAATTCTCGTCAAATCATCCCAACCAACCGATACTGGATAAAAGGCATATCTTAATGTCCAGCCATCTGTAGAGAGTTTTTCTGATACGATCGAACCTCTTTCTGTTTCTCTTCGTCGTAATCGAAATGTTCCTGCAGGCGAAGTTACTTCAGATCCACCTAGTTGTAATGGTTGCAAAGTTAAATTATTTCCTGAACCACTATCAATTAAATATAAATGATTCTTTTTTTGGTAAAGATTGATCGTATGAGTTTTATCCATAATCCAACCATTATCAGACCAAACTGTTGCAGCAGAGAGTGTTACAGGATAGCCTAATTCTCTTAAAACGAGATGCATTAGTCCATTCAATTCATAACAAAGTCCACCTCTTTTTTGCTGAACCATTTTATCCAACAAAAATGGTTCGGTAATCGGTTCTTCATTTCCTAACAGAACATCAAGGTTTTCAAATGCAAAGATATGTGCAAAATAGCGTTGAATCGCGGCAATTTGATCAATTTCATTTGTAAATTGATCTTGTACTTTTTTTATCTCATGTAAAAATGTTTCCACATTACCCACCTCTTTTACTTATAATAAAAAGACCATCAATGGATGATCCTTTACATGTTCAAAATTACATAAACTCTCCGATTGAACGGATACGTACACCGAGCTCTTTTATATTCGTATCGATTGAGTCGATATCAAATTCAATTTTTGCCTCATCTAATACACAATCAATTGGAATATCACATTTTATTTCTGCTAATTGTTTGGATAAATAAAACATGTCCATATTTTCTTGAATTTTTTTTCTTACTCCAGGTGGTAATTCATCTATTGCTTCTAAAACGGCAGCAAACGTCTCGTATGTTTGCAATAATTTTGTTGCTGTTTTTTCCCCAATACCTTTTATCCCTGGATAATTATCTGCACTATCACCAGTAAATCCTTTAAATTCAATAATTTGGTGCGGTTGTAATCCTTTTTTATCATAAAAATTAGCCTGTTGGAATAGATCGTAGTTCCCAATCCCTTTTTTCATAATAGCAACATCAACATTCTCTCTCACTAATTGAAGAAGATCATAATCTCCCGTCTGAATGATTATTTCATGTTCCTTGCAATATTGATTGGCAATGGAGCCGATGATATCATCGGCTTCATAATTTACAAGGCCAATATTGGGGATATTAAACGTATCGACAACTTCTTTTACTAACGTAAATTGAGGAATAAGCTCTTCAGGTGGCTCTCCTCTATTTGCTTTATAGCTGTCATATAACTCAGATCTAAACGTTTGACTTCCCATATCCCAGCAACAAAAAACATGGGTTGGATCAAATTGCTTAATCGCGTCCAAAAAGTATCGTAAAAATTGATGAACTCCATTGGTTGCGATACCATGGTCATTTTTCATAAAATTACCACTGTATGCAGTTGCATAATAACCACGAAATAGCAATGCCATTCCATCTACTAATAAAATTCTATTCGTCAAAGTAACGTCATCCTTCATTTATTTGATTCATCATATTTGTTAATGAATGATATTTTGCTTGTAATTCAGTAATATCAATGGTGTCGGTTAACATTTTAATATGTTGATCAATGATCGAGTCAATTTCCAGTTCCATTCGATTTCTCATTCTGTTTAATTCACTGATCCATTGATCTACATATTTTCTTTCCATTATTCCTTTTTGTTCTTCTACATATTTTTTGGCAAATGGTTGTAACGTTTCATAAAATGAATCTTTCATTTTTTCTCTTTCATTCTGTTCAAAAAATGTTCTTGTGTTTTTAAAAATTTTAAGTGTATTTGCAAATATACTCATATCTAATTGTAAAAATGCTTGCTCATACAGAGGGGTTTCAATTGTCGTTTCATTGAAACTTGGTAAGATAAATGAGTTGTCAACTGCATTTATTTCTTGCTGAATAGCATTATATAGATTTTTGAGTAGTTCATTCATATAAGACTCTATTCGTAATGATACTGCACGTACTTCTTGTAACAATTCATATCCAACATAATCGATAAATTGGTTTCGATTATGTTCTAATTGTGTCACTGCTTGCCTACCAGAAGCTGTAATGGTTGTTGGGTTAAAATGTTCTGAAAACAAATCGTGAAAACGAATATATAATCTTTCGAGAACGAAATGCAACTGCCTTTCAACTCGTTCCAACATGCGTTTTTCTGAAACTTCATGATTTGTATTGGCAATAATTTGCTTGAAGTCTTTCCTTTTCTCCTGCAATTGTTGTACATGGTTTTTCCGTTCCGATTGATTTAAACTTGCTGAATGAATAAAATTGTGTAACGTTGTTTTTGCCCGGTTCATATCCCAAATTGCCGCTTGTACAGTTAATGCTGCTAAATCTTCTTCGATAAATGAATAAAACTCTTTTTCAAAGGAAGTCATTTCATGATTTAAAGAAGTATTATTCTGTTTTTCTTCTAATGATAACTTACTGGAAACTGGGAAAATTTTCGGATGTCTAATTCCAAATTGTAATAATTGCTCTTCGACATATTGAAGTACCATTTTTAAATCGGATTCGTTTTCTGCTAGATCCGAAGCATTTACGACAAAAAACATTTTATCTAATTCAAAAGCTTCTTTCACGCGACCTAATTGCATTAAAAAGTCTCGATCAGCACTTGTGATTGCATGGTTATAATATGTGACATATATAATTGCATCAGCCTGTTTAATATAATCAAAAGAGACGTTCGTATGTCTAGCATTAACGGAATCCGCACCAGGCGTATCGACTAACGTAATTCCTTTTTGTGTTAAAGCACAATCGTAATACAAATCTACTGTTTCAATATAACAAGCTTTTGTTTCGTCTGTAACGAAGACGGGAAATTGTTCTAATGTAATGTTGACTGTTTTACCTAACTGCCCTTTTCGCTCCTCATACCCATTGATGACTGCAAGTAGATACGATTGATATGTTTTATTTAATTCATCTTGATCATACAGTTTTTCTTCTTTTATCCAATTGATCATATCATCAACATTCGTACATTCTGGTGAAAAATCTTTCGTTATTGTTGCTAAATCATTTGTTAACGTTTCATCATCTTTTAGTGTAATGATGACTGTACCATGCTTATATTGATCCGTAACAGGCGAAATACGACTAATAACAGCTGTTGTAGGATTTGGTGAAACAGGTAAAATTTGCTCACCAAATAAAGCATTTGAAAAAGACGATTTTCCTGCGCTAAATGCACCAAACAATGCGATCGTTAATTCTCGATTATACAAACGGTCTTTTTTATCTTCTAAATCATGAATAATGGAAGAAAAACCATCCATATTTGTTATTTCTTTCGTTACGTTTTCAATCATTCTGATCATATTTTCCATTGAAATATGTCCAAGGTTATGTCCCTCTTCCTTTATTTCTCTTTTAGTAATGATAGATTCTTTCCGTTCTTTCACTACGGGTGAATCTTCCAGAATGACTTCTTTTCGTTTATCAATCATTGCTTTGATGGTTCCGATTAACGTATCATCATTGGTAGGATGATGATACAGTTCATCAATTTCAGATAATTTTTGTTGAAGTTCTTGTTTCATATTCGTTTGTCGCTCTAACTGTTCCTGAAGCGTTACATATTCCTGCCGTTCTTCTTCTAGTTGTATTTTTTCTTCTATTATTCGTTCATGATTATACTTTTCAATCTTTTTCCAAAGCTGGGCAGCTTTTTGTCTAAATTTATTTTTAATATCGTTACTTAAGTCATTTGTATAATTTAAAATGTAATTTCCATTAATCGTAGCTCCCTTTTTCATAAAAGAAAATAGTTGCTCTTCTTCGTAAGCAATCATTAATTGCTGAACAGATTGTAAAAGCTCTTCATCATGTATATTATTTTCTCGTAATATTTCATTCCATTTATCTCTTAACTTCCACTGGATCGCTACTTCGGCTGTTTTTTGAAGCTCTTGAAGAAAAACAGTCAACCGATTTATTCGTTCTTCGTCTGTTTTTTTCTTCGCATTAAAAAAGCCAACTTTAAAATCTTTTTCTTGCGATTCTAAAAATACTTTTGCTTGATCCCGTAATTTAGCAGGCATTAAGTAAGCGTTTTTTAATGTTTGGTTTAATTCATGATCAAAATCACTTTTTAGTCGTTCATTCCATTGCTCTAATTCTCGTAATTTATTATTTATCTCATCTAATCTATTAATATCTACAGTATCTGTGTCATCTAAAGAAACATCAGCTAACGTTTGATTATATTCCTCTTGTATAAACGTCTTATGAGCAACTATGATTTCCCGTGTTGCTGCAATTAGTCGACTTGCAATTTCTTTTTGTTGATGAAAAAGAGCAAAGATATCCGCCTTTATGTTTGTTATTTCATTATGAGTGGCCGACGTATCCATGACAGATGAATAATAAATTTTTTCAGGGAAAATACTCCATTGTTCAAACGTTTGTTTAACGTTTTGATCAAATTGTCGAAACGTAATTTCTGACTCGTTATGTTTATCAACTTGGTTAATGATAATAAAAAAAGGAATTTTTGCTTTTTGCATTTTTTGTAAGAAATATAGGTTTACTTCAGATTGGACATGATTATAGTCCATCACATAATATAAGACATCGACCACATGTAGTGCGGATTCAGTCATTAGCCGATCAGCATCATCTGCAGCATCAATTCCTGGTGTATCAAGTAGCGCATAACCAGGCGGCAAAATCGGTTCAGAAGTACTTATTTCGATTTGCTTAATTGTATCTTTATCTGTTGCATAGTCTTTAATCATATCAATGTCGTAAGGTTCGTCATACTGAACTGGTGTTCTCTCTGTAAAGAAAACACGGGCAACTCCTTCACCTGACATAATTTTAACGATGTTTGCACTCGTAGGAATTGGACTTTTCGGTAAAACATCTTTTCCTAACAAATAATTAATCATCGAAGATTTACCAGCAGAAAAATGTCCTGCAAAACAAATATTAAATTGATTTGTCTCTTTTTTTTCAAATAAATCGATTATTTTTTCAGCATTTTTTTTATCACCATTACTCATTATTAGTTGATATAATGATGCTAAATGATTTCCGGTAACCGTCATCATTTCCTTATGTGCAACTTTCAACGTAACATTCCCCTTTATCGTACTCATACAGCTTACTTTTATATTGTTTAATCATCACTATTAAAAGGTCATTAAATTTCGACCTAGGCATCTTAGTTCATTGTTTCTTTATTATTATCATTATACGAGATGAACAACGCTTTTACTAGTAAAAGAAAAGGGATGTTTGGATACGAAAACGCCCTAAAATGCTCCTTTTCTGCAGACTCTTTAATAGGATTGTGTTGTGATATACATATTGGAGAGGAAAACGAGGACAGAGATGAATACTATATTTGGAATTACTCTCTTGCGAAAACAGCAACTTTCTTTCAATTTATTTCCAATAGAAAGAGGTCTGAACATTGACTTGCTAGGTAGACCCCCTTATGTAATTAAATCTAAAAGAAAATTATTTAATTTAAGGTATTTCCAATTGGACTCCTGCAAATGCCTATTGGTATTCCCTTTTGATTAATCAGTTGTTTCAAGTTTACTAAAGGGGTTCCTTGATAAACTTGTTCGATAATAAGATCAATTTTTTCTCTTTCTTGCTCCGTTATTTTTTGCTTTGTAAGCAATTTATCGAACCATTGACTAATTACTACTGGTGAAATATTTCCAGCAATAGAAGAAAGGCGATCGAATCCTTGTAATACTTTATCCTCGATATTTACCTCTCCACCAACATAAAAGTAAAAATTATTTCTTTTTACATCCTTTTTTACTCGTTCCACCTTTTCTTCATTTCCGGCTTCCTTTAACCCGATCACCAATTCGATTTCACTTAACCGAATAATACTTTCTACGGATAAATCAAATCCTGTTCTTTTAGGATTGTTATATAAGATAGTAGGCTTATTACTTTGATTGATGATTGCTTGTGAATAAACTACTGCTTCTTCTTGTGTCGGTAAAATATACGGCGGATATCCGAGTAAAATACCAGCTATGTTTGTATTCGCTATTCTTTTCGCTAATTCTTCTGCTTCTTTTTGTTTAATAGAGGATACACCAAATATAATTTCCATATTATTAATAAGTTCATCTTCTGAAAGGATCCCGTTCAATAATGCGATTTTTTCTTTTAGGTTTAGACTATGCTGTTCTCCAGTGGAACCAGAAACGAGAACAGACTTTACCCCTTGCTTATATAGATCTCTTATATGATCAAGGGTTCCCTGAACATTCAATGACTCATCGTTAAAAAATGCAGTGGGCACAGCGATATGGATTTTTTCTTTTAACATCATGTTATCCCCTCACCTTAATTAAAATGATCATTCAATTCATGTTCATTTGTCCCCTACTTTTTTTCTATTTTCCGATAATTTCCATCAAAATAAAGAACCGGACTTCCTTCCCGTACTGCCAAATCGGTTACTTCCGCAATGTAAATTAAATGGTCACCGGCCTTTACTTTTTCCTTTACTTTACACGATAAGGTAGCTAGCGCATTTTCTAAAACTGGTACCCCATCTTGATTAAAAAAAGGAATGTCACGATCTTTTTCTTTTTGACGAGCGAAGATCATGGAGTAGTCTTTTTGCTCTTCACTTAAAATACTAACGCCAAACTTTTCCGTCTGTTTTAATTTATGATACATACTTGCCCGTTCATCTATCGATATTGCGATTAGTTTTGGATTTAAGGAAATGGACATAAATGCATTTACTGTCATTCCAATATTATTACCATGATCATGAATAGATACTATCGTAATCCCTGTAGCAAATTTACCCATTGCATCACGAAACAATCGCTCTTCCATGCACTCTCTTCCTTTCTCACTATCAACCTTACTATTTCTATCAGAATAACATTAATAACAATTTATTGAAATGAATATGCTCAGCTAGTTAACATAATATATTTATGGTAAATAAAAATCGTAGAGGCTGGGACAAAAGTGTTTTTGCCAAAAAATCCGAACAATGTAGCAGCATATAACTGTTCCGGAAATATACTTCACTTTCACCTCAGGTATAAGGCCGACATCCGTTCTAGCTACGATTTTCCCTTACTTTTACAGCGTCTCCTTTACCGTGAGCGGCTGGTGAGGTTCCGACGCACAATGTTTATTGCACCGAGTAATCGCATGTGCAGATGTTTTCGGTGGGACGAGCATTTAGCGGAGTCCCAAAGGTCTTCGATGTGGCGAGCAAATGCGCATTCCCTGGATGTGCTAGTGTCGGCTTAGTCACATGGAGTAACCAAGCCGACCAAGAGTCTACGTATATTTCCGCTAAATTAATACATAGTTCGTCTTTGGACTTAATCGTTTTAGTTATGTCCTAGCCTCTACATCAGATTTATTAAACAGGATAAACACCGTGTTTTCTTTCGGTAAATGTAACATTTTTTGTTTCATATAATTTAAAACGTGATGCTAATTCTTTTCTCATTTGGTTTGGCTCAATGATTGCATCTACAACCATTTCTGAAGCTAAACGATAGATATCGATATCATCTTTATATTCTTGTTGTTTTTCTTTAATAAATGTTATTCTTTCTTCATCAGAAAGTGACGCAATTTTATTTGCATATACCGCATTAATTGCCGCTTCTGGTCCCATCACTGCGATCTGTGCAGATGGAAAAGCAAGAGTAGCATCTGATTCAAATGCTGGACCTGCCATCGCATAAAGCCCAGCACCATATGCTTTTCTTATAATGACTGATATTTTAGGAACAGTCGCTTCACTCATCATGGCAAGCATTTTAGCACCATGACGGATAATTCCTTGTTGCTCTACTTTCGTACCGATCATAAATCCAGGAACATCCATTAAGAATAGCAGCGGAATATTGTACGCATCACATAATTGAATGAATTTTGCCGCTTTATCAGCTGAGTCAGGGAAAAGCACCCCACCTTTTACACGAGGTTGGTTGGCAATAATTCCCACTACACTACCTTCAATTCTAGCAAGTCCAGTAATTAATTCAGCAGCAAAAAGTTTTTTAATTTCACAAAAGCTATCTTCATCTACAAGTCGTTCAATTAAATCATACATGTTAAAAGGTGCATTTTGATTTTCAGGGATAATATCTGTTATTGTTTTTTCAAATGATTTAGCATTCTTAGACTCTAGTACTTCAGGTTTGTTTTTATAATTTGCCGGAAAATAACGTAAATAGTTTCGAGCGAATGAAATTGCCTCTTCTTCCGTTTCCACTAACACATCACCACATCCAGAAACAGAACAGTGCATTTTTGCCCCACCCATCTCTTCTAACGTTACTTTTTCTCCAATAACCATTTCGGCCATTCGTGGAGAGCCTAAGTACATCGAAGCATTGCCATTGACCATGACGACGATATCGCAAAATGCTGGTATATATGCCCCTCCGGCAGCTGATGGACCGAATAAGAGACAAACTTGGGGTACTCTACCCGACATTTTGATTTGATTATGGAAAATGCGACCTGCTCCCCTTCGACCCGGGAACATTTCAATTTGATCCGTAATTCTAGCACCTGCTGAATCGACTAGGTAAATCATTGGAATTTCTAATTTTAAAGCTGTTTCTTGGATACGAATGATCTTTTCTACTGTTCTTTTCCCCCACGATCCAGCTTTTACAGTAGAATCGTTTGCCATCACACAGACAGATTGACCATTGATTTTACCAATACCTGTTACGACACCATCAGATGGTAGGTCATCAGCTAAACAATTGGCAAAAAATGCATCTTCTACTTCCATATCTTCATCAAATAGAAGTTCAAGTCGTTTGCGAACAAATAACTTCCCTTTTGCTTTGTTTGCTTCATGGTATTTGTTCGTTCCACCTTGTTTTATTTTCTCGATTCTTTTATGTAATTCTTCTAAAGACACTAGGATACCTCCTATTATTTACCCTTATATTCAGGTTTTCGTTTTTCCCTAAAAGCACGTAAACCTTCCAGTCTATCTTCCGTTTTTATCGTTTCTTTATAGCAGATATGTTCAATTTCAAGAGCTGTTTGTAAATCTGTTTGCATTCCGAGATTGATAGCAGATTTTGCTTGTCGCATGGCAATAGGGCCATTTTCAGCAATTTGCTTAGCCATTTTTAATGCTTCTCCATATAATTCGTCCGTTTCAACGATTTGCTCAATCAATCCCAGTGAAAAAGCTTCTCTAGCATCAATCGGTTTTGCTGTATAAATGAACCGTTTCGCTTGACCGATTCCTATTAATCGAGGGAGCCGCTGGGTACCACCTGCACCCGGAATGATCGCTAAAGATGTTTCAGTAAGTCCAAGTTTTATGTGGCTGGCTGCAATTCGAATATCACATGCAAGCGCTAATTCAAGACCACCTCCATAAGCAACCCCATTTATTGCTGCAATAACAGGAATTGGAATACGTTCAATAGTTGAAATCGTTTCCCCGATATATTGAACAGCTGTGACTACTTCTTGGTCATTCATCCCACTCCGCTCTTTCAAATCGGCTCCTGCACAAAACGCTTTTTCACCAGCTCCCGTTATGATAACTGATCGGATTTTGTCTGACGATTTTATCTTCGTAATGATCTCATTTAATTCATCCAACAATTTTGTTGATAATGCATTCGCAGCTTCTGGACGATTTAATGTGATGATCCCAATATCCTCTTCTATCCTATATGTAATGAGAGTTGACATGACTTCTCCCTCCTACCCAATTACTGCGATGACATCCCCTTCATTGATAAAATCCCCTTCGTTTACCTTAATTTCCTTCACTGTTCCACCTTGTTCAGTCGTAATTGGAATTTCCATTTTCATTGATTCTAAAATTGCTACATCATCCCCAGCTTCTACTTGATCCCCTTCTTTTACGATGACTTTCCACATATTACCTGCCATACTTGCTTTAACTTCTGTCATTTTGTCATTCTCCTTTAATTAATTTATCTCCGCGGCACTTATCTCCCGCTTCTATAGGCGGAAAGATAAGTGCCTCTAAAGCAAACACACTGACTGACGAGCTAGGAGCGAAGTCAGAAGTGATGTTGTGTTTATGCAAATAAATAAATCATCATTTATTTATTTGCATAGCTCCAAAATAAGTGCGACTAAGGTTCAGATGGAGAAATGAATCAAACTGAGCGTGACGTCCTGGGACTGGGACTGCGCTAAATGCCCGTCCCATCGAAAACATTTGCGCTTACGCTCGCCCTAGCACGTCCTGTGCGTCGAAACTCCATACTGAAACCTCTTTAAACATATTCTTGGACAAAATTAGTCGATATATTTCCTTTTTTAAATTGCTCATGGTCAATGACTGTGAGCAACATAGGAATATTCGTTTTTATACCATCAATTTTATAGGTATGTAACGCCTCTTTCAAGTATGTTATCGCTTCATCTCTAGAGTTTCCAGATACGATAAGTTTACTAATCATTGGATCATAAAACGGTGTAACATTACTGCCTTCTCTAATAGATGATTCAATTCTTATGTTGTCACCAGTTGGTTCTTCATACTTAGTAATTTTTCCTGGAGATGGAAAAAATGTTTTAGGATCTTCCGCATAGATTCTTACTTCAATGGCATGACCATCGATTTGAATGTCATTTTGATGCAGCGTTAATCTTCCCCCACTTGCAATGTTAATTTGTTCACTAACGATATCTACACCTGTTATTTCTTCTGTTATAGGGTGTTCTACCTGAATCCTAGTATTCATTTCTAGAAAATAAAAATTTTCCTGTTCATCTACTAAAAATTCAATTGTCCCTGCGTTTGTGTAGCCTATCTGTTTTGTTGCTTGAACGGCGACCTCCCCCATCTTTAATCTTGTTTGCTCCGAGAGAAAAAGGGCAGGTGCTTCCTCGATTACCTTTTGATTTCTTCTTTGGATCGAGCATTCTCTTTCAAACAAGTGAATAACATGACCAAATTGATCTGCCAATACTTGGATTTCAATATGACGTGCAGTTTTTAGTAATTTTTCGATAAACATAGATCCATCACCGAAAAATGACTCTGCACGTTTTGCATTACGATCAAATGCCTTGATTAGCTCATCATCATTGTGGACGACTTGCATCCCAATTCCACCGCCACCAGCCGATGCTTTTAACATGATTGGATAACCAATCTCTTCTGCTGCGCTAACCGCTTCATCTATATTTGATAGTGCATTTTCTGTGCCTGGAATAATAGGTACACCAGCCTCTTTCATTAATTTCCTTGCAGCAACCTTATCACCCATCGTTTCGATAATATTTGCAGAAGGGCCAATGAAGATGAACCCATTTTCTTGACATTTTCTCGCAAAATCACCATTTTCACTCATAAAGCCATAGCCGGGATGAATCGCATCTAATTCTGCTTTTTTCGCAACCTCTACTATTTTCTCCACATTTAAATAACTTTCGTTAACATGAGGAGGACCGATTAAATAACATTCATCAGCTAATTGTACATAAGGTGAATCTTGATCAGCTTCCGAATAAATTGCTACTGTATGAATATGTAGTTTTTTACAAGCATGGATGATACGGGCGGCTATTTCTCCACGATTTGCAATGAGTATTTTTTTAATCACGTTGTCCCACCTCGCTTTTTATTTTTAGTTGTTCGATTGCATATTCACGTAATTTAAACTTTTGTATTTTTCCGCTAGCTGTCATTGGATAACGATCTACAAATTCAATATATTTAGGAACTTTATGCCAGGAAATATTATTGTGACAATAATCACGAATATTGGATTTAGTTAACATTTTGTCTTCTTTTAAAATAATACATGCCATAATTTCTTCCCCATATTTTTCATCAGGAATACCGATCACTTGAACGTCTAGTAGATCAGGATGTCGATATAAAAACTCTTCAATTTCTCGTGGATAGATGTTTTCACCACCACGAATAATTACATCTTTTATTCTACCGGTAATGGTATAATAACCATTTTCATCTACTGTTGCTAAATCACCAGAATGTAGCCAGCCATCTTCATTGATCACTTCAATTGTTGCTTCATCATTTTTGTAGTACCCTTTCATTACGTGGTAGCCTCTTGTAAGTAGTTCCCCCTGTTCATTCGGTGGAAGCTCACTTCCTGTATGAGGATCGATAATTTTCACCTCTACATTTGGATGAGCTCTTCCGACTGAACTAACTTTTAATTCAATCGGATCATCTACTTTCGTCTGCGTGATTACTGGGGAGGATTCAGTTAAGCCATAAGCGATCGTAATTTCACTTGCTCCCATTTTGGTCATGACATCACGCATCACTTCAATCGGGCATGTGGAGCCGGCCATAATTCCTGTTCGTAAATGAGATAAGTCATATTGATCAAAATTTGGGTGATTAAGTTCTGCAATAAACATCGTTGGGACGCCGTGTAAAGCGGTACATTTTTCTGCGGAAACCGCTTTTAGTACTTTTTCTGCATGGAATTGTTCGACAATTACCATTGTTGCTCCTTTGGCTACCGCAGTAAGAATACCTAACACACAACCAAATGTATGAAAAAATGGCACTGGAATACAGAGACGATCTTCATAGGTTAAGTTCATTTGATTTCCGATTTGATCTGCATTATTAACGATATTATAATGACTAAGCATGACCCCTTTAGGAAATCCAGTCGTTCCTGACGTATACTGCATATTTATGACTTCATGAGCATCCAACGTTTTATTGATAGCTTTAAACTCGGTTTCAGCTGTTCTATTAGATAGATTCATCACTTCACCAAAATTGTAAGCGTATTCACGTTTTTCATTACTGATCATAATAATGTTTTTTAAAAAAGGAAGATTTTTCGCTTGTAGTTGCCCTTTTTTCGATTGTTGTAATGTTGGACAAATTTTGTTTATTATTTCTACATATGACGTACCTTTATAACTTTCTGCCATAATTAATGTTGTGGAATCAGATTGTTTTAACAAGTATTCTAATTCAAAAGCTTGATAGTTTGTATTTACCGTTACTAACACTGCACCGATCTTTCCAGTAGCGAATTGGCTAATAAGCCACTCAAGTTTATTATCGGACCAAATAGCAACATGATCTCCTTTTTGAACCCCTATTGCTAAAAAACCTTTGGCTGCTTGATTCACTAATTCATTAAATTCTTTATATGTTTTTCTTATATGTAAATCTGGATAAATGATTGCTTCATGATTTGGATGTAAATGTACTTGTTTTTCCAATAAACTTCCAATCGTCTTATTGATTAACGACATGTATCAACCCTCCAAATTTAACAACCTAATAATCTAGCAATAACAACTCGTTGAATTTCTGACGTTCCTTCCCCAATGACAAGTAGTTTCGCATCACGCAAATATCTTTCCACTTCATATTCACGCATATAACCATACCCACCATGTATTTGAATCGCTTCATCAGCGGAACGTACAGCAGTTTCTGTTGCAAATAATTTAGCATATGCCGCTTCTTTCGTAAATGGCTTTCCGTTATCTTTTAACCATGCCGCTTTTATTACCATATTTCGAGCAAGTTCTACTTCCATTGCCATATTAGCAAGCTTAAATTGAATTGCTTGAAAAGAAGAGATTGGTTTGCCAAATTGTGTTCTTTCTTTTGCATAACTTAATGCTTTATCAAGTGCACCTTGAGCAATTCCAACTCCAAGAGCCCCGATGGAAATTCGTCCCCCATCAAGTGTCGATAAAAATTGTTTGAAGCCTGCTTGAGGATCTCCTAGTAAGTTCTTTTTTGGAACGCGAACATTATCTAGGACTATTTCCGCTGTATCGGAGCCACGTACACCCATTTTGTCATAATTGCTTGTAATGGTAACTCCTTTTGTATCTGTCGGTACGATAATAGCAGATATGATATTTCGACCTTTATCGTTTTTACCAGTTACGGCAGTAATAATAAGTGTTTTTGCAAAACTTGCATTTGTAATAAAGCATTTCTCGCCATTAATGACGAATTCATCTCCATCTTCCACTGCTGTTGTCTTTGTTCCTCCTGCATCTGAACCCGCATTTGGTTCTGTTAATCCGAAAGAACCGAGCGCTTTACCCTGTGCAAGTGGTACTAAAAATTCTTGTTTTTGTTGTTCTGTTCCGAACATTTGAATAGGAGAAGCACCAAGAGACACGGCAGCAGCATAGCTAAGGCCCGTACTTCCACATACCCGCCCAATTTCTTCAACAGCGAGCGCATATGAAATCGTATCACCACCAGAACCGCCATATTGTTCAGGAAAAGGGATACCCATTAACCCGAGTTCCCCCATTTGATCGAATATATCTTTAGGGAACTTAGCCTCTGTATCGATTTCAATTGCCCTTGGTTTAATGACATTATTAGCAAAGTCTCTTACCATGTCACGAATCATTTCTTGTTCTTTCGATAGTTCAAAATTCATTTTAAACCTCCTACGTAATGAATGAAATAGAATATTCATTTGTTCACAGCAAATTATATTACTTTCTTTGGAAATTGTCACCTTTTGACAATAAGAACTTTGTACATACACATAGATTGTGTGTTCAAAAAGGTCGATAAAAAAGGACCTAAGAAGTTCCACTGGCTATAAACGCCACGTCCTGTTCGTCGAGGCTGCTTAGCTCCCGGGAACGGACTTTCACAGGATGTGATGACTTTCGTGTTGCCCACGACGCTCAGGATGTGCTAGTGTCGGGTGTGGTCACAATTATTTACGGTGGGACGAGCATTTAGCGGAGTCCCAGGACATCGCGCCTTTAGCCAATGAGCAGTAAGAAAGGATTTATCCTTTCTTACTGCCAACGCGGAAATTCGATGTATCATTTTTGTTGGACTTTTTGAACATCCTCTTATAACATTATCATATTTTAAGATGATTAAAAAGAGACGAATAATTTTCGTCCAAATGGTTTTATATGGGAAGTAAAGAATGAGAGGCTAGGACATAACAATAACGATCAAACCTAAAGACGAACAATGAATGCGTTACTTTAATGGAGTAAATATTCACAGCTCCTAGTTAGTTAAAAACGGTCACGTCTTAGGACTGCATATTTGCTCGCCCCATCGCAGACCTTTGGGACTGCGCTAAATGCTCGTCCCATCGAAGACCTTTGCACATACGATTATTCGGTGCAATAAACATTGTACGTCGGAGGCTCACCAGCCGCTCGCGGTAAAGGAGACACTGTAAAAGCAAGGGAAAACCGTAACTAGAACAGATGTCGTCCTTATGTCTGTGATGAAAGCGAAGTATACTTCCGGAGCGGTTATATGCTGCTACCATTGTTCGAATTTATCTTTGGTAAAAACAATTTTGTCCCACCTCTAAATTAATTTTCTTCTTTTTCAAAAGGAACTTCGTATGCTACTTCTGTTTCTGCATCTTTAACTTCTTCATCTAGATCAGCATCAATAATAAAAGATCCATTACTATAACGATCACTAATCGGTAATGCATAAGGATTCATTTCAATTTTTTTCTCTTGATTTGTAACTAACAATATATTTTCCTCTTTTTGTTGCATAAAAAATCCGACTATTCGATGTGGTTTTGTTTTCAGTTCCCTTAACATCACACTTCCGCGTCTTGCTCTTGATGATTTTTCAAAAGCATCTATATTCATCCGTTTGCAGGCACCTCTTTGGGTCACTACAATTAAGTTTGGATTTATTTCCTTATCAAATGAATAGCCACTTACAACGTAGTCGGAGCCTTTAAGTTGAATCCCAATAACACCTTGTGCCCTTTGTCCGACTGTTGAGATTTCTGATTCATTAAACCATAATCCGTATCCTAGATGTGTGGTAAGAAATACGTCTTTTTTTCCATCTGTTTCCTCTACATTAATAACTTCATCATTTTCTCGTAAATTGAGAGCAATTAAACTTCGAGAATACCTTGCCGATTGATATAGAGACATGGCCGACTTTTTCACCATCCCTTGTTTAGTAAAAAACAAGAGAAATTTATCTGGAGAAAATGCTCGCACAGGTATGCATTGGACAATTTGCTCATTTGTTTCTAATGTAGTCAAATTCGATAAATGATTCCCCATATCTTTCCATCTAATGTCGGGTAATTCATGGACTGGTACACAAATATATTTACCGAAATTAGTAAAGAGAAGTAAATGATCAGTTGTATCCACTTCTAGTAAGCGTATAAGATGGTCGCTTGATTTGATCAGTAAATCTTCTTTATTTGAAGCAGAAAATGATCGCAAACTCGTCCTTTTAATGTATCCTTCTTTTGTAACGGAAACTAAAACCCTTTCATTAGGAACCGTAACCTCAATATTAATTTTTATTTCTTCTATTTCTTTTTCAATCGTTGTTTTTCTACTACTTGCATACGCTTTTTTAATTCGGCGCAATTCCTTTTTTATTACATTTACTAACAGCTTAGGACTTGCTAGAATAGCTTCAAACGATTCAATTTGAGTCTCAAGCTCTGATTTTTCATTTGTTAATAAGGTGATATCTGTATTTGTTAGGCGGTAAAGTTGTAAAGCTAAAATTGCTTCAGCTTGGGCATCTGAAAATTCATACGTTGAAATGATATTCGCTTTCGCATCTGCTTTGTTTTTTGATTGACGGATCGTTTGAATTAATTCATCTAAAATCGAAATTGCTTTGATCAGCCCATCGACAATATGTGCTCTTTCTTTCGCTTTTTTCAAATCGAATGTCGTTTGTCTTGTAACGACTTCTTTTTGATGATCAATATACGCATCTAATACGTTTGGTAATGGAAGTAGTTTCGGAGTCTTATCTTCAATTGCAATCATATTGTAATGGAAAATGACTTGAAGATCCGTATTTTTATATAAATAATTCAATACCCCTTCACTATTGGCGTCTTTTTTTAAATCGATGACAATACGAAGTCCAGTCCTATCTGTTTCATCACGAACTTCAGCAATTCCCTCTACTTTGCGGTCGGCAGCCAATTCATCCATTTTTCGTACTAAATTCGCTTTATTTACATCAAAAGGAATTTCATCTATGACAATTTGTTCCCGATTGCCTTTTACTTTTTCGATCATCGCATTACCACGAACGACGACCCTTCCTTTTCCAGTTTTAAACGCTTGTTTAATGCCATCTTTTCCTTGAACGATGCCACCAGTAGGAAAATCAGGTCCTTTCATCTTTGTCATCAAATCTTCAACGGAAGCATTTGGTTTATCCATTTTTAAAATAACCGCATCAATAACTTCTGCTAAATTATGTGGTGGAATGTTCGTTGCATAACCTGCCGAAATACCAGTTGACCCATTAATAAGTAAGTTCGGTAATTTTGCCGGAAAGACAATTGGTTCCATGTTCGTATCATCAAAATTGGGAATGAAATCAACTGTTTCCTTCTCAATATCTTGCATTAATTCGGTTGTAATTTTAGATAATCTTGCTTCCGTATAACGCATTGCTGCTGCTGGGTCCCCATCAATACTTCCATTATTACCGTGCATTTCAATTAATTCATAACGCATTTTCCAACTTTGACTTAGCCTAACCATCGCATCGTAAACAGACGTATCACCGTGAGGGTGGTAATTTCCAATTACTGTACCGACCGTTTTTGCAGCTTTACGAAAATTTTTGTCATGTGTATTTTTATCGACATGCATCGCATATAAAATTCTTCGTTGTACAGGTTTTAGCCCATCACGCACATCAGGAAGAGCTCGATCTTGAATAATATATTTACTATATCTTCCAAACCGATCACCGATTACTTCTTCTAATGGTAAATCTACATATTGTTTCGCTTGAGCCATATTTATTCTCCTTTACTACACTCACTAACTCATTTGTCTAAAATATTTTCTTCTTCTTCAAGGCCAAATTGGACATTTTCTTCAATCCAAGTTCGACGTGGTGAAACTTTGTCTCCCATCAATGTCGTTACTCTACGTTCTGCTTGAGCTACATTATCCATCGTTACGCGAATGAGCGTCCTAGTAGTTGGATTCATCGTCGTCTCCCATAATTGATCTGCATTCATTTCCCCAAGCCCTTTATAGCGCTGGACCATATAACCGGACTTTAGTTTTTTTGTCGCTTGTTGCATCTCATCATCTTCCCAAGCGTAAATAATTTGTTCATTTTTCCCTTTTCCTTTAGACACTTTATATAAAGGTGGCAGGGCAATATATATTTTACCAGCTTCAATTAGTGGACGCATATAACGATAAAAAAAGGTAAGTAACAATACTTGAATATGTGCACCATCTGTATCGGCATCTGTCATAATAATTACTTTATCGTATCTTACATCGTCGATAGTAAAGTCTGATCCAACCCCAGCTCCAATTGTATGAATAATCGTCGCAATTTCTTCATTTTTCATTACATCTTCTAATTTTGCTTTTTCCGTATTAATGACTTTACCTCTAAGTGGTAAAATTGCTTGAAAGACACGATCTCTCCCTTGTTTAGCGGAACCACCTGCGGAATCTCCTTCGACTAAAAATAATTCATTTTTAGCCGCGTTTCGTGATTGGGCCGGAGTTAATTTTCCGCTTAATAATGTGTCATTTCGTTTTCTTTTCTTTCCATTACGGGCATCTTCACGCGCCTTCTGTGCCGCTTCCCGTGCTTCTTTTGCCTTTAAAGCTTTTTTTAGTAAGGACTTCGTAATTTCACGGTTTTCTTCTAAAAAGAAAGTAAGTTTTTCCGATACGATGGAATCGACAACAGAGCGCACTTCTGTTGTTCCGAGTCTCCCTTTCGTTTGCCCTTCAAATTGTAGAAGTTCTTCAGGGACACGAACAGAGACGATTGCTGTTAGTCCTTCACGGATATCATTTCCGTCTAAATTTTTATCTTTTTCTTTTAACAATTCATTTCTTCTAGCGTAATCGTTAAACGTTCTCGTAATGGCAGCACGTGCACCAACTTCATGTGTTCCACCGTCTTTTGTTCGGACATGGTTGACAAATGAATGCATATTTTCCACGTAACTATCACTAAATTGAAAAGCGAAATCTATTTCTATATCTTGTTGGTTCCCACTAAAAGAAATGACATCATGTAATGCATCTTTTCCTTCATTCAAATAGTGAATAAAAGAAATAAGTCCATCATTATATTCGTATACTTCCTCTGTATTTGTTCGTTCATCTGTAAACGTAATTTTTAAATTGTTAAACAAAAAGGCGGATTCACGTAAACGATCTGCTATCGTTTCAAATTTAAAATCAGTCGTTGAAAAGATGGAACTGTCTGGCTTAAAGCGAATCATTGTACCAGTTTGATTTGTTTTCCCTTTCTTTTCTAGTGACGTAGAAGGTTTCCCACCTTTTTCGAAATGTTGATAATACTTCTCCCCATCTCGGTAAGTTGTCACTTCAAGCCATTCGGAAAGCGCATTGACAACTGCCGCACCAACTCCGTGTAGTCCACCACTAGCTTTATAGCCACCCTGTCCAAACTTTCCGCCAGCATGAAGAACAGTAAAAATAACTTCTGTTGTCGGTTTCCCGGTTTCGTGTATCCCTGTTGGAATCCCTCTCCCATTGTCACGAATGGACATACTATTATCTTTATAAATTTTCACATTAATTTCACTACCATAGCCAGCTAGTGCCTCGTCTACGGCATTATCAATTATTTCATATGCTAAATGATGTAGCCCTTTACTATCTGTACTTCCTATATACATCGCAGGTCTTTTTCTCACTGCATCTAGACCTTCAAGTACTTGGATAGATTTTTCCGTATAATTTACAGAAGTATCAACCAATCGATCATCGACTCCTTCAAAATGATTCATTATGCCTATATAGTGCGTGTTCAAAAAGGCCGTTAAAAAGGACCAAGTAGTCCCAGGCGGCGTAGCTCCCGAGAACGGACTTTCACAGGATGTGATGACTTCCGTGTTGCCCACGAAGCTCAGGACGTGCTAGTGTCGGGCGCAGGTCACAAATATTTACGGTGGGACGAGCATTTAGCGCAGTCCCAGGACGTGACCGCTTTTAGCCGACCAGGACATGGGCGAATGTAACGGAAGATCCCCTAAAGCTTTTACATACGTGAGTACTAAAAAGCTAGCTTAGAAAACTTGGCAGTCGTTAAGCCTTTATTGTGAATGCCTTTAGCTGCCAACGCAGAAATTCGATGCGTGTCTTTTTGAACTTTCTCTTAATAAGTATAAAAATATTATACCGATAAATAGTCATTAATCAACGTAAAATATATAGCGAATAAAAAGAGATGACTTTTGTCATCCCATGTTGGCTAATATAATCTATTTATATTAATACAGCATGTGCAACTTTTATACATACATCCATTATTACAGTAAAATCATGATCTTTCAATAATTTATAAGCCTCATTACTACTCACACCTTGTTGGGCCCAAAATACTTTGCAGTTTGTTTTCATTGCTTCTTCTGCAATGTCAGGTAAAAATTCCGATCTTCTAAATACGTTAATAATATCAATATCTTCTTTTATGTCAGTTAAAGAAGCATACGCTTTTTCGCCAAGTACTTCATCAATCATTGGGTTTACTGGAATTATTTTATACCCTGCTTGTTGCATCGCAAGAGAAATCTGATAGGAAGTACGCTCTGGATTATTTGATAGTCCAACAACAGCGATTGTTTTAGCATCGCTTAAAACTTGAGCAATTTGATCATTAGTAGGATTTTGCCATGTCATCTTTTTAGCCACCTCTTAAATAAAATAGTAGAAGTTTCTATCATATTACCACATTCTGAACAGATACGTAAATCTTACTAAATGTATGTATGTAAAAACGGAATAAAAAGAACCGAGCATTTCTATGCGGTCGTAGCATCCCGGAGCGTATGATTTTACTACGTGAGAGTGAAAAAACAAGCCAAAGCAAAAGGAAAAGAAAACACACCGATTGGCGAACTATCTGGCGATGACAGTGGGGATGTTGCACTTACGAAGCACGATATTTATTGAAACGAGTAATTGTAGTTGCAAAGCTTTTCAGTGGTTTGAGAATTTTCGCAGTCATGACTTGTTAATACTGGCGTTTTCTACAAATCGCTAGGACGAACATAAGACAGATCTAACGACTCGTGCTTCTAGCCGGTAGGCAGTCAGATCATGTTTATCGCCTCTTATCTACCAAAGGAATGCGAAGTGTCATTTCTACCAGACTTTTTGAACAACCTCTAAAAAATTGTAGTTTTACTTTCACAATTGTTCTTATTGTTTTAGAAGTAAATATGATAAACTATGGATAAAACAATTAAATTAAAAATTGATGAAAGTAGGACCGTGATGGATTATATTATTTTTATTATTATTGCTTATTTGTTAGGTTCCATTCCATTTGCGTTAATTGTTGGAAAGATAGGATATAAAATCGATGTACGTGAGCATGGAAGTGGAAACTTAGGAGCAACGAATGCATTTCGTGTGCTCGGGACAAAAGCGGGAATCATCGTTACTTTGGCTGATATTTTAAAGGGAACGGTTGCTACTGTTATACCGCTTATCGTTGGTTTGTTTTATGATGTGGAAGTATCCCGTTTAATTATCGGTATTTTTGCTGTACTAGGTCACACATATCCAATTTTCGCAAAATTTAAAGGTGGGAAAGCTGTTGCAACCTCAGGAGGCATTATTCTTGGAGTAAATCCTTTACTATTTGTCATTATGGTAGCCACTTTTATTCTTACATTATATTTATTTAAATATGTTTCACTTGCTTCCATGGTTACAGGAGTTGTCTCCACCATTATTTCGATATTTTTGAATGACTTATTGTTATTTTTAATGGTTTTATTTTTAACTTTGTTTGTGTTTTACAGACATAAAGACAATATTAAACGGATTAAAAATAAAACAGAACCGAAAATTACATGGATGTAATAACGCAACTCCACCAACTCCTTTCGTCAACATTAGAAATAAACTGCGCAGTAACTGCTAAGTTGTTTTCCGCTGCGGATCATTGCTTTCCGCGGGCACGGCTTCAGCCTCCTCGCGGAGAAACCTCCGCTGCGGGGTCTTCAGTCCCAGGAGTCAATGATCCTTCGCCTACCAGAATAGTGGAAGCAAATACATCGTACTGTTTTATTAACACCATACTAGCGAAGGAAATACACGGAGACTCCAGCGGGAAGAAAGGCCTCGGAGAGACCCCGCAATGAGCGTAGCGAATGAGGAGGCTCACCAGCCGCCCGCGGAAAGCGGAGTGTATTTCCGTAGCGACGGTACGTTCACCACTAAAAGTTACTGCTCAGTTTATCTTTTATATGTAACAAATCTATTTCGTCTACTCATTATGATGGAGGCGAAAGTGGAGGGATAATAATACTTTATCATTGAATCATACGACACAAATATCGTATACTTTGAGTTAGTTATTATTCGTTGTAAAGGAGAAAATGATGAGTAAAGTTAAAACATCTTCATATATAGATTTACCAAACAAGAAGGAAAGACATAAATTATTTGGTTCTGTAGAGCCAGGCCGAAAAACAAAGCCAACGATTAAAGAAGAGATGGCTGATTTGCAAAATTCAAAAGAGGATTTCTTATTTGCGATCAATGCTGTTGGAATTAGCAATGTAAAATATCCAATTGTTGTCTCAAGTAGACTGAATCCAACAACACAAACGACGATCGGCACATTTAAATTAACTGCAAACGTTGAAAGGACAAGTAAAGGGACAAATATGAGTCGCTTTTTGGAAGAAATTGAACAGTCTGATGATGATAACGGATTTCAGATCGATTTTGGTTCTCTCACTCAATTTGCGAAAAACTTACAAAAACGACTTAAGCAAGAGAATGTTTCAATTGAAGTATCTTTTCCTTGGTTTTATGAAAGACGCGGACCAAGTTCAGATAAACGAGGACTTAATTATGCTGATGTCACATTACAAATAGACTATTTTGATGATGAGACGATACATTTTAGTGCAACTTTATCGGCTCTTATTACGACGCTTTGTCCATGTTCTAAAGAAATTAGTGAGTATAGTGCACATAGTCAACGCGGACGCGTCACAATGGAAGTTACTTTTACCAACGATTACACAGATGATACAACAATTGACTGGAAGGAAGCACTTCTTCATGCTGCTGAAAGTAATGCTAGTGCAATGATTCATCCAGTATTGAAGCGTCCTGATGAAAAATTTGTAACAGAAACTGCTTATGAAAATCCACGTTTTGTGGAAGATATTGTCCGTTTAGTTGCAGCCGACCTTTATGAATTACCATTTATTCAAAAGTTTACTGTAACTTGCGAAAATGAAGAATCGATCCATATGCACGATGCAATTGCAACGATACATTACACGAAAGAAAATGAGTAAAAAGAAGGCATTTACTATGAAACATGTTTTTATTTTTTTCGTAAAATTTTATCGAAAAGTAATTAGTCCACTGAAGCCACCTACATGTCGGTTTTACCCTACATGTTCTGAATACAGCTTACAATCCTACGAACGTTTTGGAGCGATCAAGGGAACATATTTAACAGTAGTTCGAATATTAAAATGCCACCCATTTCATCCTGGTGGTGTCGACTTAGTACCAAATGATAAAAATATGAATAAATCAGTAGACCCGCTTAACAAATAATTGATTAGGAGGATGATCTAGTAATGGACATCGTTATTTCTGAAGAGGCTGTGCAATGGTACAAAAAAGAACTTGAAATTAGTCATAAAGAAACATTACGTTTTTTCGTAAGATATGGCGGCGTCGGTGGTCATATTCCTGGTTTTTCGCTCGGAATTAATATTGAAGAACCAAATGTCATCCATACTTCTACAACAGTAAATGGTATTCAGTTTTTCATCGAAGAAGATGACGCGTGGTATTTTGCTGATAAAGATTTAGTCATTTCCTATGACAAAGAAATGGACGAACCACAATTTACGTATCAATAGTAAATTGTGGTTTTTATTCTCCTTTATAATGTATGTGAAAAAGGAGGATAAAATAAACGAGGACGGCTAAGAGCACTGGCGTCCGGAGTCTGCAATGAGCTCGGCGCATTTAACGTTGTTAGCAAAGCCGACAACTAGTACATCCCGAGACTGCGATAAATCTTGTCCCATCGAAGACCTTTGGGACTGCGCTAAATGCTCGTCCCATCGAAAACATTTGCATCTGCGATTACTCGGATGCAGTAAACATTGTGCATCGCAGGTCCAGGTGGCGCAACTCCTGGCGACGTAGCATATGCGTGTTAATACGTGAGCAGTAAGAAAGTGTTTATACCTGCTTATCTACCAAGGAAATTCAAAGTCATTACAGGATTGTTGAATAACCCCTTATAATTGAAAACGACTAAGATGCTCAAAAAGTTTTTCATTCCATAAAACTTCTTTTTGTTTTTCACCAAACAAATCGTAATGAGGATAAGTATGATGATGAATCCATTCCTCTCTTAGGCCGTACTTACTCCCCCATTCAATTAATGTGCTTATAGAACAACATCCAACCTTTGTTACGGTCGTTGAATTCGGAAAACGTGCATCTTGCCAATAATGGGTTAAAAAAGCAATTTCTCCTCTTTTCACGCTTTTCTTCCATAAAAGTAGTTCCGCTTTTTTTATTCCAAAGGCCATCCCTTATTCCCCTCTTACTTGCCGTTTATATGCTTGATCCCATGCCGGATGAATTCGACGTAATAATAATGGTTTAAACGAATCTTTTTGAACGACTACATGTTTTGTCAAGCCAGTAACCGCAATCTCATCGTTTCCATTCGTAACTTTATAGCCATATGTAGTTCGAATGCCATCATAATCTTCAAGCCATGTTTCTACAAAAACGTTATCCCCATATTTAATTGGTTTTTTATAAGAAATTTGCGCATCAATGACAGGTGATACGACATCTATTTCTTCTAATGCTGTATAGGTAAAGCCTAGTTGTTCAATGTATTTCGTCCGGCCGATTTCGAACCAAACTAAATAATTTGCATGATAAACAACACCCATTTGATCTGTTTCTTGATACCTAACTTCTATTTCTGTACGATTTATTTCCAAGCTACTTCCTCCTATGTATGTATATCACTCTTTCATTTTAACATAGTTATCATTAGGAGTCGTTTTATGTACAAAAGAAAACCCCTAATCAATGATTAGAGGCCACTGAATAGTTTTTTACTTGTAATTCATCAAAAAATACGGTTGATTATCGCTTCAGAGGGTCGTTTTTCGCGATGCACAGGACGTGCTAGTGTCGGCGTAGGTCGTCTCCTGTGAACGCGGCGCACCTAGCCGACCAGAAGACGCCACTACACTTCGATCAATGAAACATGTTACTTGTAAATATCCAAACTATAATTTTTCAGTGGGCTCGATTATCAGATTAGGAGTCCCATTTACTAATGGTTCTGATCCTCATACTCATCTTCTATTTCTTCACGAAAGCCTTCGATTGCTTCTTCTCTTCGTTTATTTTTCGCTTCAATTTTTTCTTTCTCATGGTTTGTCGCCCATTCCATACGATCTTCCGCTTCTCTCATATTTTCAATTGTATCATGAACCATATGCTGAAGTTTTTCAACATTATCGCTACGATCATCAGGCTTTGGTTTATTATTATTTTTATCCAAAGATTATTCATCTCCTTTTTCCATTTATCATTTATCTTTCCAATTCAGTTATTTTTTATACAAAAAAATCTTCACATGACAAATTTGTCATGTGAAGATTAATTTTAGTAGATGAATCCATTTCATCAATCAAATAGCTAAGTTGAAATCTTAGGAAGCAGCAATTCGATTACGAAGAACCATTTGTAAAATACCACCGTGGCGATAGTAATCCATTTCGATTTCACTATCAAAACGCACGACGACATTAAACTTCGTTTCTTTTCCTTCGTCATCAGTTGCAACTACTTCAACGGTTGCACCAGGAGTTACTGTTTCATCAACTTTAATTTGGAATGATTCTTTACCTGTTAAACCAAGCTTTTCAGCGCTATTACCGTCTGCAAATACAAGTGGTAAAACTCCCATCATTACTAGGTTAGAACGGTGAATACGCTCATAACTTTCAGCAATAACAGCTTTCACACCTAGTAGATTAGAACCTTTAGCAGCCCAGTCACGAGAAGATCCCATTCCATAGTCTTTTCCGCCAAGAACGACTAATCCGGTATTATCTTCTTTATATTTCATCGCTGCATCGTAGATTGGCATGATCTCACCAGTTGGCCAGTAAGTAGTGTATCCACCTTCTGTTCCTGGTGCAATTTTGTTACGAATACGAATATTCGCGAATGTTCCACGCATCATTACTTCGTGGTTTCCACGGCGAGAACCATACGAGTTAAAATTACGTGGTGTAACCCCTTTTTCTTGCAAATACTTTCCTGCTGGCATATCCATCGCGATAGCTCCAGCTGGAGAAATATGATCTGTTGTGATTGAATCACCAAAATATCCTAACACTCGCAGACTATCTAGTGGTTTAATAGAATCTGCATCCTTTGATAATCCTTCAAAGAATGGTGGGTTTTGAATATAAGTTGATTCATCAGACCATTCGTATAATGGCTCATCTGTCGTATCGATTTCATTCCATTTATCATTTGATTCGAATAAGTTATCATATTCTGAACGGAAAATTTTCGGATTAACAACTGAATGAACCGTTGCTTTAATGTCATCCATTGATGGCCAGATATCTTTTAGATAAACATCATTACCATCTTTATCTTTTCCAAGTGAATCATTTTTAAGGTCGAAATCAACTGAACCAGCTAACGCATAAGCTACTACTAGTGGCGGTGAAGCTAAGTAGTTCGTTTTCACTAATGGATGAATTCTTCCTTCAAAGTTTCGGTTACCTGATAAAACAGATGCTACCGTTAAGTCAGCTTCCATAATTGCTTTTTCAATGTCTTCACGTAATGGACCTGAGTTTCCAATACATGTCGTACATCCATATCCAACTGTGTTAAATCCTAACTTGTCTAAAAAGCTAGATAAACCAGAGTCGTCAAGATAACGAGTAACAACTGTTGAACCTGGTGCAAGCGAAGTTTTAACATAATCTGGTACCGTTAACCCTTTTTCAACAGCATTTTTCGCGAGCAATCCAGCACCTAACATTACATATGGGTTCGATGTATTTGTACAAGATGTAATTGCCGCAATTGCTACTGCTCCTGTTTTCATTACAGATGTTTCACCTTGAGTATTTGTAATGACAACTTCTTTATCGAATTCAGATTTATCTAGGCCAAGTCCTTGGTTACCAGCAGGTGCAGTAACAGCCTTTTTGAATTCTTTTTGCATATCGTCTAATGCAATTCTATCTTGAGGACGCTTAGGACCTGCAAGGCTCGGTTCTAGTTTAGATAAGTTGATTTCAACTGTTTCTGTATATTCCGGATCAGCTTGATCTGCTGAATACCATAAGTTATTTTCTTTACAATATTTTTCAACGATTGCAATTTGTTCTTCACTACGTCCAGTTAAACGTAAGTAGTTTAAAGCTTCTTCATCAATTGGGAAAAAGCCACAAGTCGCACCGTATTCTGGAGCCATATTAGAAATTGTTGCACGATCTGCAAGTGGCATATCTTTTAATCCTGGTCCATAATACTCAACAAATTTACCTACAACATTTTTCTTACGTAATGTTTCTGTAACTGTAAGTGCTAAATCTGTTGCAGTTGTGCCTTCAGGAAATTCTCCAGTAAATTTAACACCAATTACGTCAGGTTGTGGGAAGTAAGATGGCTGCCCGAGCATTCCTGCTTCTGCCTCAATACCTCCAACTCCCCAACCTAGAACTCCAAGACCATTAACCATTGGTGTATGTGAATCTGTACCAACTAGCGTATCAGGGAATGTATCATAAGTTCCTTCAGCATTTTCATTAGCATGGACAACATCAGCTAAATACTCTAAGTTTACTTGGTGAACAATACCTGTTGCTGGTGGAACAGCACGATAATTATCGAAAGCTTTCGTAGCCCAGTTCAAAAACTGATAACGCTCTGCATTCCTTTCAAATTCTAGTTCCATATTTGCTTGTAATGCATTTGCTGTACCATATTGGTCAACTTGTACAGAGTGGTCAATTACTAAGTCTACTGGAACCTCAGGGTTAATATTATCTGGATCTCCACCCATATCTACCATTGCTTTTCTAAGTGAAGCAAGGTCTACAACGGCAGGTACTCCTGTGAAGTCTTGTAAAATAACGCGAGATGGTTTAAAAGGCACATCTGTACCTTCTCCTTCTTTTGTTCCCCATTTTGCTAAACCTTCTACATGTTCATCTTTGATCACTTTACCATCATGTTGACGAATGACTGATTCTAATAACACACGAATCGAAAATGGTAAACGATCAACTTTACCTAAGTTAGCATTTTCAATTGCTTTTAAATCGTAATAATTATACGTTTTACCATTCAGTTCAAAGTTTTTCTTTGAACGAAACGCTTTATCATTTCCCATAAACTATTATGCCCCTTTCAAGCAATCTTAAATCTCGTTGTCATCAATTATTCCCCATATTGACACAACAAAATATCAAAGGAGTGAAATACCCTTTTCATTAATAGTTTATATGAAACATATTGATAAAACAAATGTTTAGAAAGATATTCCGTATATAATTTTCTTATTTAAAACGATAATATATTATTATACAACTTTACACTTCAATTAAGTATTTGTTATTATCTGTCAACTAGAGGTAATAGAATGGTAAAAATAGAGCCTTTATTTTCATCAGTGCTTACTTTTAATAATCCATTATGCATTTCTAATATATGATGAGTGATCACAAGACCTAAACCAGTACCATCTGGTTTTGTTGTGAAAAACGGATTATTTAATTCTTGTACAATTTCATCAGACATCCCTTGACCCTCATCAATAATGTCGATTGCAATTTGATTATCTTCTATGCGAGAATTGATCATAATCGTACCTGATTTATTCATCGCTTCTGCCCCATTTTTAATTAAATTAATGAGTACTTGTTTAATTTGTGAAGCATTGCAAAAATAGTGTAAATTATCTTCCAGATCAAGCGTAAAGTGAATATCTTTCATATCCATTTGTGTACTCATAATAAAGACAACATCTTTTATCATTTCATGAATGCTTTCATTTTTCTTATTATTTTTAAATGGTTTTGCCATATGAAGTAATTCAGATGTTATTTTTTCTAATTTGTCAATTTCTCCAATCATCACTTTATAATACTCTTCTTTTTGTTCTACTCCTGCTTGGACAAGTTGTAAAAATCCTTTTAATGATGTTAATGGATTACGTATTTCATGAACTAAACCAGCAGAAAGTTGACCTGCTAAAATTAATTTTTCCGAATCAAGTAAAACTTTCTTTAATTCATTCATATACGTAATATTTTTCAATTTACAAATATAAAGCTTTTGGTCATCGATCAAAATTTTGTCGACGATAGCATTAAATGAAAAGTCACTATCTTGTTTACGTAAAATAATATTTGAAATATGGAGCTTTTCTGTCGTTGCTTCAAAATGGTTACTTATTTGGATAATTTGTTCTTCTGGCATAATAGTTGTCCACTGTTTCCCGATTAAATTACTCATTTTGTCATTTAAATACTCTTCCATTTGTTGTGAAACATACATAATTTCATGATCGATATTCCAAATAATCAACATGGTGTCTTTATTATTATTGTAATACCAATTTAAAACCTCTTTCGGAAAAGTTTCATTTTGTGTTTTTAATTGATGTATGCCGCTTGAGTTACTAATCATTTTTAACATCCCCTTAACTTAACCTTCATAATGTTATTCCTAATCTTATATGTATGGCTAGTTACTTGTATGTATGACATTTAATGTTTATAATTGTATAAAACAGTGGTAATTTGTAAATAAGGTATTGGAATTTTACGATAATTCCAAAAAAGACTTATTATTTATTCATATTACTATAATGGGTTAAAAAAAGAAACAACAAAAATTGAATAAGTTACATTTTTTAACATATTCACACTGTATTTACGAAAAAAGGATGATCAAATGAGTATACTAATAGATTATTTCATTATTTTATGGGGATTTTTATTAATTGCTCTTCTAGGAATCGGTGGATTTTTTATGTTTCGTAAGTTTTTAAAACAATTACCGAAAGAGGACGGTAAATCAGAAATGGATTGGCAACATCATTTTATTGAAAAAACGAAACATATGTGGAAAGAGGAAGAATTAGAATTATTAAACGAACTTGTTGCGCCTGTACCAGAACTATTTAGAGATGTTGCAAAACAAACTATTGCAAGTAAAATAGGTGAGCTTGCGATTGCTAAAAATAAAGAAGAAATAACGAAAGAATTATTAATTGAAGGATATATTGTTGGTACACCAAAAAGGGATCATCGTTTTTTAAGAAAAAAATTAAAAGAAAAAAATATTGACATTGCTCCATATGAACAATTTTTTTCCTTATCAGAAAAAGACTATCGAGCCGATTGGAAAACAAGGTATTAAAAACGGGGGCTGTTAGAAACTACAAATTTTTTGAAAACTCTCCTCATAGGTCTCCTTAGCGAGGACTTTCCTAGTGCTGGCTAAGCCACAGGGTGGCGATTTAAGCCAGCTAGGAACGTCACCTTTCCAACGCTTTTCTACTATGGGCAAGTTTTGTGAGATCAGCCTCCCATAATAAATTTTTCAGTCCAGTTGTTTTACGTTTACTTTATTTTTTAACTGTATGTACTTATATAACATTGCTATTCGCCACGATATGATCATCCCAAAAGCTAGTAAAAAGAACATTCCGCTCGTTTCTTCAAAAGAGATTGTGCTTCCCACGATTAATTTAATGACTATTCGAATGCCTAACAATCCAAATAATATAAAAATAAATGATCTAGATGGGATTAAATAAATTTGTTGTTGTTTCATCTCAAATGTTGTCGTTTTTATAAGAAAAATAGAGAAAATAATCCCTACAATAAGTGCTTCAAAAATCTGTATATATCCTAATCTAAAAGCGGGAAATATAAACATCAGTGCACCAGAGCTCATAAAAATAGGTGGTAGAATAATTCTTTTTACAGATGTTGGTTTTTGTGCTGTTTTTATGCGAATCAATATCATAGTCACTGCCATGAATATCGCGACAATTGTACTACCAACTATTAATAATGTATTATTCACAAGGGTTACATTCCTTTAAAATGAATTCAGCTTATTTAATCGCTAGAAACTTGTAAAATTTGTTTTACTGTTTCGATTACTTTATGCTCATTAAATGGTTTTACTATAAAATCTTTCGCACCGAGCTCAATTGCTTCAACGACTAACTTTTGTTGCCCTAATGCAGAACACATAACGACATTTGCATGCTGGTCAAACGTCATTATTTCTTTTAATGTTTGAATTCCATCCAGCACAGGCATCGTGATATCTAACGTTACAATATCAGGCTTTTTTTCTTTATAAAGCTCAATTCCTACTTCCCCATTTTTACCGGTACCCACTACTGTAAAATGGTGTCTTGTAAAAATATTGGACAGTGTCGTCCTCATAAATTTAGCATCGTCAATGATTAATACGCTAGCCACAATATTTCCTCCATCAGTTACTTTATTCTTGGTCACTAGCAATCGTTAAAATAATTGTCATCGTTGTACCAAAAACAGTAAAGTATACGCCAAGATCAAATAACATCGCAGTAGCCAGTTCTATTTCTCCGATAAGTGGTAAGTGAAAAATGCCAAAACTTTGAGTCAGAAATGGAACATTAAAAACAAGCGCACCAAGACCCGTCAATACGGCAATAAGCAAACCTAAAGGAATAAAATAAATGTAATTAATCGGCAGAATTTTCTTGACAGATTTTTCCCCGTAGGCCATATACATGAGTAAAATAGCAGCAGAAGTTGTAAGTCCCCCAACAAATCCACCACCAGGGGAGTTATGCCCTGCTAACAATAAGTATACTGCGAAACCTAATAAAATAAAAACGATCAATGAAGAAGTAGAACGTAAAATAAGATTATTTGGTTTATACATGATGAAACTCCTTTTAAAGAAATTACGATTATTCTTTTATTGTAATCTATTTTCACATTGAAATAAAGTTGTATTCGTTAAAATCCGTAAAATCCAGTCCAATCAGCTAAAATAGAAGTTAATTTTGTCATCCAGTCAAAAAATAACGCAATCCCAAAGAGAATCATAATATATCCACCAATTTTCACTAATTTCATACTATGTTTTTTAATAATATTTAATTTCCCTACGAAAAAAGATAATATTAGAAACGGAATCGCAAACCCTAATACATAACTAATCATCAGGATCATACCTTGTTCAGGATTCGTTGCCGCAAGTGATAAGACAATCATTAAAATTGGGCCTGTACAAGGTGTCCACCCCATAGAAAAAGCCATCCCAATAAAAAAGGAACCGATAAAACCAGTCGGTCTATTTTTAAACGTTATTTTTTTATCCTTCATTAAAAATTGGAAATTTAGTAATCCAACAATAACAAGACCGAAGAAAATAATTAATATGGCCCCTATTTGGCGAATAATATTTTGATACATGATGAAAAAGTCAGCTACTAGTGTCGTACTAAATCCGATCATAATAAATACACTAGAAAATCCTAATAAAAAAAGAATCGTATGAAGCATGCTTTTTTTTGTAAGCCTTTTATTATCTTCGTTTAATTCACTAACACTCATTCCAGTAATGTACGATAAAAACGCAGGAAAAAGTGGAAGTACACATGGTGAAATAAAAGATAAAAAGCCCGCACCAAAAGCTAAAAATATATTTGCTTCAGACATAAGTCACCCTCCCTCCTTAAACGTACCCAACCCTATTTTAACAGAAAATACTGATTAGAAACGAAAAGGCTTTGACAGTTATCTGAACCTTTTTGCTAAAAGAGATTGTTCAAAAAGTCCGGTAAAAATGACAGTTCTCATTTCTTTGGCAGTTAAGAAAAGTATATAACCTTTCTTGACTCGTATAAGCATAGGCTAAAGCATTCGCGGTAAAGGCTCGATAAATAAGTAATCATATTATTTACACAAGTACAACATTGGCTCGACTGGCGGTTTGTCAATTTGTCTGTTTTCTTTCATATAAACTAGCTACCCGCTTTAACAAGTCGAACGCAGACTAAAAGCGCCCCGTCGTGTGGTAGCGCCTGGGACTGCGATTTCTCGTCGCAACGTAAAGATTTGCACTAGCACGTCCTGTGTCTTTAACGTATGCCAAGTGTTCTAACTGGCTTGCCTTTTTCGCTATTCACGTATGAACATGCATACGCCCCATTGCCAAGGCTACGCTGCCTTGAACTGCAACGCACAATATTTTCGATAGGATGAGCATTTAGCGGAGTCCCAAGACGCCAGCGCTTAGCCGACCTCGGTTCTTTTTATCCTCTGTTTGAACACGCACTAAAAGAAGTTTTATTATTTCCCCCCTCCCCTTCTATTATTGCCCGGGTAACCGCAGTTTTCATCATTTCCTTTACTTCGAACGTTCATAATTTGTCGAATCATCTATATTTACCAATTATTTACACGAAAAAAGGGAATATCCTATATCAAGATACCCCATTTTCCATATATTCTTTATGTCTGCGGATTTTTTTACGGTAAACGATTACCGATAAGTAAATACTAATTTCATATAAAATAAATAACGGAATGGCAACTGCGATTTGTAATACGATATCAGGTGGCGTAACTAAAGCACCCACAATGAGTAAAATAAAGTAGGCATATTTGCGCATTTTCCGTAAAAACGTTGGTGTGATAATACCTAAACTCGTTAAAAACATAATAATGATCGGAATTTCAAACAGAATGGCGAACGGAATCGTCACTTGAAATAAAAACCTAAAATACTTTTCAACCGTAAATAGTTCATTAAACATTCCATCGTTTAACGATAATAAAAACGGCAATATCAGTTTAATAAACATAAAATAACCAAAGACAAGCCCTAAAACAAATAACAAAAAGATAGCAGGGATATAAGAAAGGGATGTCCTTCTTTCAGGCTTTGTTAATCCTGGTTTAATAAATAACCATAATTGTAAACTAAGTACTGGTAAAGTGGCGACAATTGCAATTAAACCTGCTATCGAAAAGTAAATCCAAACAATATCTCCAGGACTCGTAATCGTCAACTGAAAACCAATATCATGTTCAAAAAATTGATAAATCTCTTTTATATAAATAAAACCTAGAATAAAAAAGCCAATGAATGCTACTCCCGTTATCATCAACCTATTTCTCAGTTCAGACAAATGTCCTACTATATTCATTTCCTTTCCATTTTCTGATGTAGACATTGTCCTTCACTCCTTTATAAAGCAGTTACATGAAAGTTGATTGGACAAAATTACTATTAAAAAGGATGTAAGGTAACTAAGTCCTTACACCCCTTCTTCTACTCTAGTTTTGTCGTTTTATCTTTCTTATCGGTATTTTCTTCTGCATCACCCATGATACCTTTTGTTGCATTTTTAAACTCTTTTAATGAATTTCCAGCAGCTTTTCCGATTTCCGGTAATTTCGATGGACCAAAAATGAGTAATGCTACTACTAAAATTAAGATTAGACTTGGTACACCAATCTGAGCCATTTATTTTCACCTCGTCATGTTTAATTAGTGAGCTAAAATAAATTATATAAGAAAAAATGGTAAGTTAAAATAGATTATGGAAATAGACACATAATTATCATAATTTTATTCTAGTTCATTATAATAGAACTGATTCAAATAAACAAATATATTTATCTTATGATTGGATTCGGTCATATTGAATAAAGAAATAATCATAGGGATTTTTTTCATCTTTTATCCCTTTTTCTCTCGATACTTCTTTCCATTCTTCTAGTGAAATAGTAGGAAAAAAGACATCTCCTTCAAATGCTTCCTCAATAACCGTGACATATAACCGATCCGCATAAGGGAGGATTTGTCTAAATATATTTCCTCCGCCGATTACGAATAATTCTTCGGCTTTATTTTCTTCTGCAAGTGTCATGATTGAATTGATGTCGTGAATGATTTCAACTTCATTCGGGAGGTCTAGATTACTTCTTGATACAACGATATGCTTTCTATTTGGTAATACTCTGCCGAGCGATTCAAATGTTTTTCTTCCCATTACTATCGTATGCCCAGTCGTTTTTTCTTTAAAAAATTTGAGATCATTTGGTAAATGCCAAGGCATTTTATTATGGAAGCCAATGACATTATTTTTATCCATTGCTACGATGAATGATATCATTTGTATTCTCCTTTTAAATAAACAGTATTTCTCATTCTATACTGCTACTGGTGCTTTTATCGGTGGATGAGGGTCATATCCAATAATGTCAAAATCATCTAAACTATAATCAAAAATAGACTTTTTATCACTTTTTATTCGCAGCTTTGGAAGTGTTCTTGGGCTTCGACTGATTTGTAATGATATTTGCTCAATATGGTTTGAGTAGATATGAACATCACCAAATGTATGAATAAACTCCCCTACCTCAAGTCCACATTCATGAGCTATTAAATGTGTAAGTAGAGCATAACTCGCTATATTAAATGGAACTCCTAAAAATAAATCAGCACTCCGCTGGTATAATTGACAAGAAAGCTTTCCATCCTCTACATAAAATTGAAACAATGTATGACAAGGTGGTAATGCCATATTTGGGATATCTTCTGGATTCCATGCGGAAACGATAAGGCGTCTTGAATGGGGGTTCGTTTTGATTGCTTCGATTACATCTGTAATTTGATCAATCGTTTCATTCGTTGAAGTTTTCCAGTGTCGCCACTGTTTACCATAAACAAAGCCTAGATCCCCATATTTTTTAGCGAAATCATCATCATGTAAAATTTTTTCTTTAAAAGAAGTCATCTGTTCCTCATAGATTTGCTTGAAATTAGTATCCACTTGACTCAAGTTGCCAAAGTTGTCCATATTTGGTCCGTCGTATTCGTCACTTTCTACCCATTTTTTAAATGCCCATTCATTCCATATATTATTATTATGTTCTAATAAATAGCGAATATTAGTGTCACCGCGTAAAAACCAAAGTAACTCACTTGCTACAAGACGAAATGGGACATGTTTTGTCGTAAGAAGTGGAAATCCTGCTTGTAGATTAAAGCGAATTTGTTTTCCAAACATAGAAAATGTACCAGTATTCGTTCGGTCTTCTTTTTTACTACCATTCGCTAAAATTTGCTCACATAAATGTAAATACGCTAATTCATTTTTCATCATTTATTCTCCTCATGCATTAATTAACCGTTTCTAATAATAAACTGTAAGTATTTATTGTATCATATAATCATTATTGTAACATAAACGTAAAGAATGAATAGAATAATCCTTTCATATTATTAAACAACGGAACATGCAACATGAGAAAGGAGAATTTTGTATGCGGGCAAAAACAATTGAGAAAGTTGTCACAAATTCAATTGTTTATGGGTATGCTGTCACACAACCATTTGCATTTTATGTAGATGCACAACCATTGCTACAAGATAAACTCTTAGCTGAAGCGGAAGGATTAGAGTATGGAGAAAATAGTGAACTAGTTCGTCATTTACAACATAAATTAAGTAAATTAGGTCACTATGAAGATGCGATTGATGGAATGTTTGGTTTATTAACAGAACACGCGGTAAAAGGTTTTCAATCCACTCATGATATAGAAGTAACTGGTAAAGCAGATAGACAAACGATGGAAAAATTGATTTTTACAGAAAAAAAAGAACATATCGATGAAATCAAGGATCTAATCGATTCTATTTACTATGGTGCGAATAATAATGATGTAAGGAAAGTACAAGAAGTTCTATTTTATTATGGCTATTATAAAGGGACAATTGACGGTATTTATGGTCCATTAACAGAAGATGCTATTAATCAAATTAAAAATGAACATTTAATTGAGGAAAAAGAGAGTGATTTAGATCCTCCGTTATCTTTGACTGAGCAAGACAATCTTGAAGTTGCTGCTACTGTTCCGGTTGCAACGAGGGAAACGGAAGATAAAACACAAGTGGAAGATGAAAATACCATACAGTTAAATGTTGAAGGAAATACGACAAAGATTATTCAAGAGGCAAAATCGTATATCGGTACTCCTTATGAATGGGGAGGAACTTCGCCAGGCGGATTTGATTGTAGTGGGTTTATTCAATATGTATATAACGAACAAGATATGGTCATTCCACGTACAGTAAATGAGATTTGGAATTTTTCAACGATGATTGATTCCCCTTCTGTTGGAGATTTAGTTTTTTTTGAAACATACCAGCCTGGACCTTCCCATCTAGGCATCTACTTGGGAAATGGTGATTTTATCCATGCGGGATCAAGTAGAGGAGTTGAAATAAGTAATTTAAGTAATTCGTATTGGGATGAAAGATATTTAGGGGCCAAAAGAATCAATTAATAAACGAATATTGCGATTCGTTAGGAAAGGAAGCGCTTGACTCACTCCTTAAAAAAAGATATATTGGAGTCAAGCAAAGAAGATGTATGGAATCATTAAGAAGTAACTTCATGTAAGAAGGTACATAGTGATCCCACCTTCTACGTGAAGTTGTTTTTTTATTCACTACTATTTTCTTTGTATTAACACGGTTTTTCGTGAAAGAAATTAGGAGGATTATCTACATGCAAAATGGAGTAGTAAAGTGGTTTAACGCAGAAAAAGGCTATGGCTTTATTCAGTTGGAAGAAGGAGACGATGTATTCGTTCATTATTCCGCTATCCAAGAAGAAGGATTTAAGTCATTAGAAGAAGGACAAGAGGTTACCTTTGAAATCGTCGAAGGTGAACGTGGCCCACAAGCAGCTAATGTCGTTAAAAATTAAACTTAATAATTAAAACGTAAGGAGACAAAAATGTTTGTCTCCTTTAATATTTCATTTACTATACTCTTCTCCCCAATGCTCTTTCTTCGGAAGGAATGCGAATGGTTAATAATAACAAGTGAAGAACCGGGAAAAGGAATGCCGTTACATATGCTCCAAACATAGCTGGTATAACGAAAAGTTCGATGAATACAATCACATAATTAGGATGTTTTATATATTTATATGGTCCTTTTTTAATTAAAATTACTTTAGGTAAAACGATTATTTTTGTGTTCCAGAACTTACCTAGAGATAGAATACACCATACTCTTCCGACCTGGGCAAGGAAAAACATGAGGAAAAAATAGAAATTAAATGTAAGTTCTGAACCAATATATAACGTAGTCACTTCAATGATTAAAAAAATGAAAAATAGGATATGAAGAAAAATAAAGAGTTTATAATGTTCACTTCCTATTTCAATCCCACCACGTTCTCTCATCCATTGTTCATTTTTATTTGCAATATACAGTTCAACTAATCTTTGCATCATAATAAAAGCAAGTATGATGTAAAAATATATCATTCCATCCACTCCAATAATAGTAATTCGGAACTAAAGCCGGGTCCTAATGCACATAGTATGCCCAGTTTTTTCTCGAAATCTTCATCTCTTTTATTTTGGAACCATTTTTTTAGCACGTATAATACAGTGGCAGATGACATATTGCCATGGTTTTTTAACACCGTGTAGGAATGATGTAATAAGTTTTGCTGGATACGTAGTGTTCTCTCCATCTCTTCAAGCACTTTCCTTCCACCAGGATGTGCAATGATTGCAGATAAATGATGTACGTCCATTTGTTCCTTTTTTAAAAAGTTTAACACATGATCTTTCCAAATGGATTCAACTAATTTTGGAATTCGTTTGGAAAAAATTACTTCTAAACCATTCGCTGTTACGTCCCACCCCATTACAGTAGTACTGTTCTTTTTTGTAAAAGAATGGGTGTTTTTTATCCTAAGTTTCTTCGTTAATTGCTCTTTAAAGGGAGATCTTTCTCCAATTAATATCGTTGCCCCGGCTCCATCTCCAAATATAGCTGTTCCAACTAAGTTACTTGTAGAAAAATCATTTTTTTGGAATGTTAAACTACATAATTCACAACATACGACCAATGCTACTTTCTCGGGGTGGAGGCGTATCCATTCAAATGCTCTTGATAGACCAATTGCTCCACCAGCACAACCAAGCCCCCATAAAGGCATCCTTACGATATCTTCTCGAAAAGGTCGTTCATTTAATAAATAAGCATCCAATGAAGGGGTCGTGATGCCCGTACTAGAGACAAACACAATCATATCAATGGCATCGTATGGGATAGGATCAGTTAATAACTCACTTTTTAAGCAAGAGTCAATCGCTTGTAAAGACAGCTGTTTTGCAGATGAAAAGTAAAGTTGGTTTGCTTCTGCGAAGGTATGCTCCTTCTTGAACCAACTTTTATCGACAACTAATTGCCGAGATGCAACTTTCGCATTATCAAAGACAGGAAGTAGTTTTCTAAGCTTCCGATTAGATAGAAAGATATGTTGGACAAGTTTCTTCACTTCTTCTTGTGTTACGTGATGTTCTGGAATTCCTAAACCGACAGAGCCGACAAATACCATTTTCTCACCTTTTTTTTCTTAGTTTATGGATTATGTAACGTTTTATCCACGATATAGTCACATTTATTTCACATACTTTTCTAACCAAAATGTTAGTAAAATAGTCTTAATTTGCGTTTGAAGAGGTTATTGAATAAATTGTGAAACGTCGTTCTAGAGCCTTTCTCCTACGTAAAAGTTGTGTATGATAAATATAGATCGTCAAACTGTTTCATACTTTTAAAATAATCACTATAACAGTTTGACGATCCATACTAAACAATGAATCAATCAATACGTAGTGAAGGGAGAGTTGGAAGATGCCACAACCTCAACGAACTGAGCAATCTGAAAATGAACACGAAGGAATGGATTTAAGAGGTACCTTAGTTTCAGTTACAATACTAGGAATTATTATTATTATTTCTTGGATAGGTGTTTGGTATTTATTTATATCACGGTAAAGTTGGTTGGAGAGGGGTAAAACAATGAATATGCATAAATATGAGAAAGTATGGATGCTATTTGGTTCAGGTACATTATTAGTTTTTCTCATCGTAGTAGGAGTTAGTGCTTTTTACATGGGAAATAAGCCACCTAGTTGTGCTGTAACATTGGATCCAGAGGAAGTTGACACACATACTCTTTTTAAAGAGCCTGGATTAACACAAATCGGAGATAATGAGTATCAATTAACAATTGTTGCTTCTGCATTTGATTATGATGTCGGTAATGATGAGAAAATCATTCAAATACCAAAAGGTGCAACTGTTCATGTTTCATCAACGACAAAAGACGTTATTCACGGATTTGAGATCGCTGGAACAAACGTCAACATGATGTTAGAGCCTGGCTATATTAGTACGTACACAAATACATTTAAAAACGCAGGAACCTATACACTCGTTTGTAATGAGTATTGTGGTGTAGGTCACCACTTAATGGCTGCGACAATTGAGGTGATTGAATAATGGCCACTTCTGTTAAAAGTTTATCAAACAAAGAATCAAAACTAATTATGGCGCATATGTATGTTGCTTTTACTGCATTATTTGTCGGTGCGACATGTGGACTATTACAAACATTAGAGCGTTCAGGTAAATTTACATTACCTGCTGGAATAGGGTATTATCAAATATTAACCGTTCACGGTGTGGTTTTAGGGCTTGTTTTAACAACATTTTTTATTTTAGGTTTTATGCTTGCAGCTCAAAGTAAAACGACTGGAGGCTTAAATAAAACGGAACGGACGGTAGCTTGGATTGGTTTTTGGTTAATGTTAGTTGGTACATTAGCAGCTGCAACAATGATTCTTTTAAATGAAGCTACGGTATTATTTACATTCTACGCACCATTACAAGCTCATGTTGTCTTTTATCTTGGTCTTGCACTTGTTATAGTTGGTACATGGTTTGAAGGATTTGTAATGTTTAAACGTCATGCACGTTTTAGAAAAGAAAACCCTGGTGAAAGAACACCATTGTTAAGTTATATGGCTGTTATTACTATGTTAATGTGGCAAATCGCATCGATTGGAGTTGCAGTAACAGTTCTCTTTCAAATGGTACCTTGGGCGTTAGGTTGGGTAGAAACGATCGATGTATTATTAAGTCGTACGTTATTCTGGTACTTTGGTCACCCACTTGTTTATTTCTGGCTCTTACCTGCTTATATGATGTGGTATGCAATCATGCCAAAAATTATTGGTGGAAAAATATTCTCAGATTCATTAGCACGTTTTACATTTATTTTATTATTATTATTTTCTATTCCAGTTGGATTTCACCACCAGTTAACAGAACCTGGAATAGATCCGTTTTGGAAGTTTATCCAAGTAATCTTAACGATGGTTGTTGTTATTCCTTCGATGATGACTGCATTCTCTATGTTTGCAACATTTGAAGCTAGAGGTCGTGAATTAGGAGCAAAAGGATTATTTGGTTGGCTGAAAAAAATGCCATGGAAAGATGCACGCTTTTTAGCTCCATTTATTGGAATGTTATTCTTTATTCCGGGTGGTGCCGGTGGAATTATTAATGCATCGAACCAAATGAACCAAGTTGTTCATAATACAATTTGGGTTACAGGTCACTTTCATTTAACGGTTGCATCTGCCGTCATGTTAACATTCTTTGGAATTACTTACTGGCTTGTACCATCAATAACTGGTAGAACATTTACAAAAACGATGAACAAGTTAGGTATTTTACAAACAATTCTTTGGACAGTTGGAATGTTAATCATGTCTACAGCGATGCATTGGCAAGGGTTATTAGGTGGACCACGTCGTTCTGCATATTCAGAGTATGTTGGAAACGCAGATACCGCGGCATGGGGAAGCTACCAAATTGCTCAAGCGGTAGGTGGATCTATTCTTTTCTTAGGTATGATTGTGATGATAATCATCTTTGTTAATCTAGCTTTCTTTGCTCCTAAAGGTAAAGAAGAGTTTCCAATTGCGGTTGTTAGTAATAAAGCTGCTCTGCCACCAAAAGTATTTGAAAACTGGAAACTTTGGATTGGTGTGACGTTAGCACTTATTTTATTTGCCTACACGATTCCGCTAATCGATATTATACAAAGTGCCCCTCCTGGAGCAAAAGGGTTTAAATTTTGGTAAAAAACAAGTAGAGGGGGTCTCCCCCCCTTCTTAAGTTATTGGGGGTATAAAAGATGAAAAAGTTTTATATTGGATTTATTAGTATTCTCGTCTTAGGTATTGCAGCTGGTATTTTTTATTTACAAGTAATTCGCCCAGGAACTGCAGAACTTCCGAAAGATGTCGTCATGGAAACGGCGTTTGAAGAAGAAATTGATTTTGCTGATTTACCAAAAAGAGCGAGATTAATTGAATTTATGTATACACAATGTCCCGATGTTTGTCCTGTTACGACATTAGAAATGTCAAAATTAAAGCATACACTCGAAGAAGAAGGCGTATTTGGCGATGAAGTTGAATTTATAACCATTACTATTGATCCTAAACGTGATACACCAGAAGTATTAAAAGAGTATGCCGGAAGGTTTGAAGTTACTTCGTCTGAAGATGGGTGGCTATTTTTAACAGGTACAGATGAAGCAACAAAAGAAATAGCGGATGCATTAGGATTTTTATACCGAGACCCAGGTTCTGGAGAAATTGTCCACTCAACTTATGCGTATTTTATGGATGAAGATAATAATTTACTTGAAAAATTTACAATGGGTGAAGGTTTTGACCGTGAAAGAGCATATGATCGAATTATGAGAACGATTAATTAAGTAAAATCGATCATTTCGTAAACAATTAAAAAATCGGTAAGGAAAGTCTAGTGCTGACATCCTTACCGATTTTTCATTTTACACTCCCACAGGATTTATAAATCTCTAAGATATTCTTATTCAACTAACGGGTGCTTTAGCTACAGAAGAAGCTGCCTAATAACAATCTAAAAAAAGCGACCCGTCCATATTAGGTAGGTCGCTTTCTCAGTAAACTATGCTATATTAATATCCTTTAGACTTCAACACAGCTTATTGTTAGCCACTCGATCGAGAGGCGTTGTTTATTATTCTCTTTCTCTACATCTACATATGAATCGATCTCTATCACGATCCCTATCGCGATCTCTATCATGATCATGACGACCTCTAACTTCACGACATTCACATCTGAAACGATCTCTGTCGCGATCTCTATCACGATCTCTATCACGATCTCTATCACGATCTCTATCACGATCTCTATCACGATCTCTATCACGATCTCTATCACGATCTCTATCACGATCTCTGTCACGATCCCAGTCCCAGTCCCTGTCTCTGCCGCCTCTAACTTCACGACATTCACAAATTAGCCTAACACGTCTTCGTCTACGATCTTCCCGATCACACATAAATTGAACCCTCCATAAAATTATTAAAGTCGGCCGACCTCAATAATAATATATGGAATGATTTTATTTTTGATTGGACAAACCGTCTGATTAAGAAGTCTTTTTTAATAGCCTTTAGATTTAAGCACGGCCTGTAACTTCTCACGTGTATTCGGACCATATACCCCGTCCACTTCATACGGTAAGTAAACCATCTGGAATCGTCTAATTGCATCTACTGTTTTAGATCCTAATATTCCATCAACAGCGCCACATTGGAAGTAAACAACATTAAGGACGCGTTGTAATTGTTTAACGCCATTCCCTCGGGATCCGTTCCGTAAAATACCACTCGGTAATGGGTACTTATAGGATGACTGTGGTTTCTTCGGTTGACTAGGTTTACGAGTAAATGTATTTTTAGCTTTACCTAAATTAATTGTCTGTCCAACTTTTAACTTTTAGGATCTACTTTTGGGTTAGCAGTGATTAAATCTTCTACGGAAATACCATCCAAGTTATGAGCAATTCCCCAGAACGTGTCACCCCTTTGAATTTTATAAGTTGCAGGTGTTTTTGCAGTTGGCATTGGCATAAACGGTAAGCAAATAGACAAAGAAAAAGACTACATATTCATTACTGAAGAAAATGAACTATGTAGTCAAGAAGTATTAACATTCAATTCTGTATGTAAGCATCTGGAAAAGAAGAATATTCCTATCAAGCGCATCACTCCACATGGGTTAAGACATACTCATGCAACTGTTTTAATTAACAATGGCATACCACCACAAACCGTTGCGGATCGATTAGGTAACTCTGTGGAAATGGTATATAAAGTATATGCTCATTCCTTCAAAGATTTAGAGGAAAAAGCTGTTAGTGTATTTAGTGAAAATATTCAAATTGGGGCTATTACTGGGGCTGATTAAGGTACAACAGCCCCCTAACCCTTGATGCTATTGGTTATATTTCTTCTTACCGAAATATTGATAATAATTCGTTTCAATAAAGCCATTAAATAATTTTCTTTTTTTCGTCGCTTGTTTTCCATATTCTTTTTCAAACTGTTTATAAGCTGTTAAAATATATACGCTCCATGATTCATGTTCTCTCATAACATTGCCTAATGTTTGATATAAACGGGCAACATAGTCTGCATCTTTTATTCGTTCCCCATAAGGCGGGTTGCCAATTAAATATCCATTCTTTTCTTTAATCGTTACATCACTTAATTGCATTTGTTTGAACGTAATCAGATCACTCAAACCTGCCTCTAACGCATTATTTTTACTTACTTCGATCATTTGATGATTAATATCTGAGCCGATAATCTGTAATGGTTGGTCATAATTTGCAAGTTGTTCCGCTTCATCCAATGCATCGTCCCAATATTTTTGTTTCAACATGCGCCAGTTTTCCGATACAAACGCCCGATTAAATCCTGGTGCAATATTTTGACCAATTAATGCTGCTTCAATCGGTATCGTTCCAGACCCACAAAAAGGATCGATCAAAAGATCATCTGCTTTCCAGTTCGTAAGCATTATAAGCGCAGCAGCTAATGTCTCTTTTAATGGAGCTTCCCCCTGCCCGATTCGGTAACCTCTTTTATGAAGCCCTACCCCTGTCGTATCGATCGTTAGTGTAGCTATATCTTTTAAGATCGCTACCTCCACTTTATACATTGCACCTGTTTCCGGCATTTGATTTGCGATGCCATGTTTTAATTTTAACCGATCGACAATCGCTTTTTTTACAATTGCTTGACAGTCGGAAACACTAAATAATGTTGACTTATGTGATTTGCCTGTCACCGGAAATTGCCCGTCTTCTGGTATGTAGTTTTCCCATGGGAGCTTTTTCGTTTTTTCAAACAATTCATCAAATGTCTCTACTTTATATTCCCCAATGACGAGTTTAATTCGATCGGCAACTCTTAACCATAGATTACACCGACTAATGGCCGATAATGGTGCTTGAAATATTATTTTTCCGTTCTCTACTTTTGGATCATATCCTAACTGGCGAACCTCATTTGCTACAATTGATTCAAGCCCCATCGCACTTGTCGCGATTAACGTAACTTCTTGTGTCATTATTTATTCCTTTCTATTCCCTTTTATTTATATGATGGTTTGTCAAATTAAGTGCAACAGTTCTTTCTGAAACACTTCGTGTGTAGTTTTCCAATTTAAACATTTTCTTGGCCTATTGTTGATTAGTG
>NZ_QJJQ01000013.1 GCF_003201975.1 Pseudogracilibacillus auburnensis
AGATGGTTTCCTTCCAGTCAGATTTGTTCTAAATGTGGAAACAAAGGTGACAAGAAAACGCTTGAGATCAGGCAGTGGACTTGCCCCGTTTGTCATACAAATCACGACCGTGATATAAATGCGAGTAAAAACATTTTAAACGAAGGCTTACGATTACGAGCATTAAATTAAGTTTAAAAAAACCGTAGGAACTACGGGGATAGCTTGGTAAATAAGAGAAACCTCTGATTTTAGTGTATGCCACTAAAAATCAAGTATGCTCTCTTCCCAAGAATCTTATGACTCTAGTCATGAGAGGTTCAAGTCGTCTAAATAATTAGAAGAAAGTTCTTTAAAGTAAAAAGAGACCGGGACAAAAGTGTTTTCCCCAAAGAAAAATCCGAACCATGGTAGCTGAATATAACCCGCTCTGGAAATATACTTCGCTCAGATAATGCATGGTTCGTCTTTAGATTTGGTTGCTTTAGTGATGTCTCAGCCTCTAACGAAACAAATATATTATTTATAAAAAGAAATTAAGAATCATATAAGATATACCAGCTAAAGTAGCAGAAATAGGTAAGGTAATAATCCAAGTAAAGATCATTCTTTGAGCTGTACCCCACTTTACTCCTTTTAAACGGTGCGATGCTCCAACTCCAAGAATAGATGATGAAATGACATGCGTTGTACTAACTGGCAAGTGGCTAAATGTCGCTCCAAAAATAACTGCCGCTCCAGTAAGATCCGCAGCTACTCCATTTACAGGGCGGATTTTCATGATTTTTCCGCCGACTGTTTTTATTATTTTCCATCCACCCATTGCCGTTCCAAGAGCCATTGCAAGTGCACAAACAAACTGTACCCAAGACTGAATCTCATCAGAAGTTTGATAATTGTTTACAATCAGTGCCATCGTAATAATCCCCATTGCTTTTTGGGCATCATTTGTTCCATGAGAATACGCTTGTAATGCGGCTGTTGCAACTTGGATATTTCTAAACCTTCTGTTTGTTTTTGATAAATTATTATTTTTAAATACAACTTTAAAAATACTGTACACAATAAACCCAACGGAAAAGGCTAAAACTGGTGATAAAATAAGGGCTAAAATAATAGTCGAAAACCCACTATAATTTAATGCTTTAAAGCCTGCTGCAGCAATGGCTGCTCCGGCAATGGATCCAATAAGTGCATGCGAAGAACTACTCGGAATTCCAAAATACCATGTAATTAAGTTCCATGCAATAGCCGCTATTAGGGCAGCAATGATTACTAATGAACCATTTTCCAAGGTAAATGGATCAACTATGTCTTTTGTGATCGTTTTAGCCACGCCTGTAAAAGTCATCGCTCCAGCAAAATTCATCACAGATGCTAATATGATTGCATGCCTTGGTGTTAACGCTTTTGTTGAAACGGAAGTAGCGATTGCATTAGCTGTATCATGAAAACCATTAATAAAATCAAAAACTACAGCCAAACCAACAATTAAAATTGTTATGAAAAGTATTGTATCCATTATTAATATTACTCCTTAAGCATTTTTCATGATGATCGCTTCAAAAGTATTCGCCACATTCTCACAGCAATCTGCAATTTCTTCAAATTTCTCATAGATCTCTTTATACTTAATCAATTGAATTGGATCCTTTTCCACTTGAAATAACTTTTTAATAGATACACGACGAATTGTGTCGCATTTTGATTCATAATTTTTAATTTTAATTGCATGCCGTCTAATTTGGTGCAATTTCTTTTGAGACAATAGGACAACTGCTTTCTCAATTTCAATGACACTATTATGAATCGCTTCGACGAACTGATGCATATAATCATCAGTAGCAGTAATTGAATACATTTCAAATAGTGCTGCAATATGTTCTAATCCGTCCAACACATCGTCCATATGCATTGCTAAAGATAAGATATCTTCCCGTTCAATTGGAGTAATAAAAACTTTATTTAAATCTTTGATTACTTTATGAACAAAGGAATCTCCCTTTGTTTCAAATTCTTTCATCTTATCAGAAAATACTTTCAGATCTTCTATATTTTTCAATTTATAGTCTGTAAAATAGGTCATACTTTCCACTAAGTTTGAAGAAATATCACTTAAATGCTTCGAGAATTTATCTTCTTTTTTAAAAAACATTTTATTACCTACCTTTAGTATTAAATTCACGTTAATTATCATAGCGTAATTTGTCGAAATAATATATAGTTTAACATGTAGTTTACGCAAAATTTACGTAAAATTTACAAAGGGTATTAATATGTCATTATTTAGCAAAACAAAAGCGATCTCCAATTGGAAATCGCTTAAAAGTTCTTCTGATTATTTATGCAGGATTTGCTTGTAGCTCCAACGTTATTTTAATGTCATCTCCAACTAAAACGCCACCTGTTTCTAGCGTTTGATTCCATGTTAAACCAAATTCTTTTCTAGAAACTTTTCCTTCAACTTCAAATGCAGCTAGATCTACACCCCAAGGGTTTTTACCAGAGCCGACATATTCCGCCTCAAATGTAGCCTTTTTTGTTACATCTTTCATCGTCATGTCACCTGTAATCTTGTATTCATTATTACCTGTTTTTACAATCTCAGTTGACGAAAATGTTATATAAGGATATTTCTCCACATCGAAAAAGTCTGCTGATCGAAGGTGATTATCACGATCATCGCTATTCGTATGAATCGATGATACATGAATCTTAAAATTGATTTGAGCATTTGTTAAGTCTTCGGGATTTCCTTCAATCGTCCCTTCCACCTCGGTAAAACGACCTCGCACTTTTGACACCATCATATGTTTAACCGAAAATCCAACATTTGTGTGTGAAGCATCTACGTTCCAAGTTGCCATTTAAATTCCTACCTTTCTATTTTGGTATTACATTTATAATTTAGATAATTGAAGCAGACATTATTATTCCAATTCAATTATCTCTAATTCAATATATATTTACAATAAACGTTTATTTACATAAGGTCAAGAAAATAAGCTCAGAATGAATACAAAATATCAGTCTATACAACATGCAATAATAAGGACATGTTCATCATCCTTAAATCAGATAATGGTGGGTGATTTCAACGTCTTATCGTTATTCATTCACCTCAACATAAGTATTTAAAATTAGTAATCCCCTTCTTAAAGAAAAATAAACTAAAATGGAGCATTTTCCTAATTGACTCTAACGTTACGTAATACTTTATAGTGGCAATAGAGAAATGTAAATGGAATGACTAAGTACAACTACTAATGAAGTAGTTTGTCCAATTCAAACTGAAATAAAGAGAGGTATCTAAGAATGAAACTAGTAGTAGAAGATACAATCGGTCAATATGAGTCCATGTTTTCTATGGAAAAAGGGAGAGAACATTTCTTTCGGTATTCCATGATGAAGCCTTTTGAAAAAATGTGGAATGCAATCAATGTTCCAATAAATGCGAAACAAACGAATGGGTATGATGTTATCATGGCTACAAATATGCTTGGTTATCTTGATGTATCGGAGACCAAAATGGGACAACAGGCTTTAACGGTGCTAAAAGAAATTCAAGCACTTCAAACGGTTTATGATACTTTGAATGATTGTATTCATTTTATCGAAAAACATCATCTAAAAATAGATGCTCATGAATTGAAATTTGGCATGTATATTGCTGACCCAAAGAAACTCGAATTTCAAAAGGGGTATTGCGGGTTTGGTGGTATTCCAGGTTTTATTCATGTGTCTATTTATCCTAATGCTTATAATATTTCCAGAATTCCCGCTGTCATTGCACATGAATTTCACCACAATGTCCGTTTTTCTTATTTTGATTGGGATCATGGTAATGTAACTGTTGGTGATTACTTAATTATCGAAGGTTTAGCAGAGTCATTCGCAAAAGAGTTATATGGAGAAGATCTATTAGGCCCTTGGGTAACGTCTTTTGACCAAGAGGATCTAGAATACTCAATCGAAATAATTAAAGATTCATTGGACATAAAACGATTTGCCGAAGTCAGTAGCTATATGTTTGGTGACATCATTGCAAAGGAGCAAGGATTTCAACCTGTTGGATTGTCCCCTTTTGCAGGGTACTCAGTTGGATATAAAGCTGTGCAGTCCTTTATGGAATTAAATCGTGTAGGGATTAAAGAAGCCAGCCTACTTACAACAGATGAAATAGTAAAAAATTGTGGACTGTTTTCTTTTTAGTCAGTTTATTGCAATGAATAATGTTGCTATTAAGGTGTACGTTTCGTTGAATTTACATGCTATAATAAACGTATGAAAACTTGCATGTAGAATGGAGAGTGTTTGCATGAATAAACAAGATAAAGTAAAAGCTTTTAAAGAGTTACATGGATTACTTATTTTTTACTCTGAAAATAGAGATCAACCAGTTGAACAAGGATTTGATTTTTTCAAAGAAATTGCAACATTATGTCAACAGCTTGATTTAGATTATGAAACATTTAAAAAGGAATTCAATTTCACTAACTTTAATGAATAACTTAACTCTCGCAACAATAATATGAGTTTAAACAGTTTCCTTGGTTAAGTTCAAGGTGCTTCTATTAATGTCTTTGACAACTTGGGTATCATAAGCGGTTTTTTGAAAATCAAGAGCGCTACCTTCATCTGCAAAAAATGATTGGATGTTGCATATAAGAACCAAACTATGCAGTAACATTTAGTGGCGGAGACCCCGTCGCTACGGAAATACACTCCGCTTTCACCATAGGGCATAAGAGCGACATCTGTTCAACCTGCGCTATCGCTTGTTTTCACAGTGTCTCCTTTACCGCGGCGGCTGGTAAGTCTCCTCACTCGTAATTAAGGAAGGCCTACTGAAACCGGCCTTTGCGGCCAACGTCGGCATACCCCTTGCCGGGGCAGGGTCTCACCTATGCCTTTCCACAGTGATGGTAAACTTGAATCATGAGAGTATTATTTTGTTTGAAATAAATATCATTTACATTCACCTAACGTATAGTTGATTGGAGCGGAGGACAGTTGACTCCTACGGGAAAAGCAACAGCCGAAAATCCATTTTATCCGTTTTGACAAAAACGGATGAAATTAGTTGAGGCGTTGCCCGTGGAAAGCAACTGTCCGTAGCGAAAATCAACGGTGCTGCTAACTTAGTTACTGCACAGTTTGTTTCTACTATTTGATAAGACTTACAACCTGAAGAGCAATGCATTTAGACGTAAGTAGACACCCCTAAAGTAAAATTCAAAGTCAACCCTAGTACTGTATCTCCATCCCCTTCATTCTATCCAGTCTTTACTGTTTATTTCAGTATGCGAAAGTTGAGTGAATTAGAAAAAAGCACCTTCCATATGACCGTGATTTATCATATTATAAGGTGCTTTTTATTTATTTTGTTGGGATGACAAGTTTTCCTAAAATTCCACCGGTTACTTCCCCGTTCTTCATTACTGTAACCCCATTAACGATTGTGACAACTGGCATTCCAGTAACTTTATATCCATCATATGCTGTTACTTTACTTTTGCTATGCAACTGTTCTTTTTTAATGACAGCTTGCTTTTTCATATCAACAATCGTTAAGTCGGCATCCGAGCCAACTTGAATAGCTCCTTTTTGCGGAAAAACTCCAAATTGTTTTGCCGGATTTTCAGCTAATAAGGAAACGAACTGTTGCAATGTAATTCTTTTTTCTGATACGGCATTTAGCATTAATGGTGCAATTGTTTCGACTCCACACATGCCTGCAGGGATCGTCCATAAATCGCCATTCTTCTCCTCTTCTGTATGTGGGGCATGGTCGGAACAGACAAATGAAATCGTACCATCAGCAATTCCTTCCCAAATACTATCTTGATCTTTTCGGAATTTAACGAGCGGATACACTTTCATTGATGGACCAATTGTTTCATAATCTTCATTCGTTAAAAACAAATAATGTGGGCATGTTTCTGCTGTTATTGGAATGCCTTCTTTTTGTGCTTGACGAATTAAGTGTACCCCTTCAGCAGTGCTCACATGTAAGATATGCAGTTTTGCCCCTGTTTGTTTAGCCATTGAAATAGCTGTTTGAATCGTTAATTCTTCAACTACATTTGGTCTTGATGCTAAAAATGTCTCATAATCTGTTTTGCCGCTTTTCTCAAAACTCTTTGTTAATCGATTGATGACATCACTATTTTCTGCGTGAATAGCAAATGTTTGCCCAGTTTTCGCTACTTCCTCAAACATCGCAAACACTTCTCCATCATCACAAGGTGGAAAAACATCTTCCATCTCATTGGAGTAATTATATACTAATTGGAACGTATGTTTATTTACCGCATAACCCCAAAAATATTTAAAGCCGATTACTCCTGCTTCACTAAGGCTTTGTAAGTCTTCATTATTTATATCACCTAAACAAATTCCCCAAACCCCGAAGTTTACATGTGCTTTTGAATGTAAATTTTCTACTTGTTTATGAAAGTTTTCGACATTATTAATGGTTGGATTTGTATTTGGCATTTCAAAAATAGTCGTTATTCCACCCGCTGCTGCAGCTTGTGTCGAATGAAAAAAATCTTCCTTATATGTTGCTCCACCATCGCGTGAATGAACATGTGTGTCAATTAATCCCGGTAATACTTGAAGTCCTGTCGCATCGGTGATCTCTTTTGCTTCCCCTTCAAGTTCGCTATCTGTAATGGTAACAATTTTTCCATTTTTTACATATATATTTGCTTTATATTGAGAGGTTGGTGTAACAATTTCCCCACCTCGAATAATATGATCCCATTTCAATTGATTTAAACCTCTTTTCCATCAAAGACTCATCTATTAAGCTTGACATGTCGCTAGTTCAGAAGGGGTACTGACCTTCCCAACTATATCATTAATGTCTTTCACTTCATATTTTTTCATATATGCTTCGATCCCTTCAATAATCTCGATCATTGCCATTGGATTTATAAAACTTGCAGTACCAACTTGTACAGCTGTAGCACCAGCTAAGATCATTTCAATCGCATCATCTGCATTCATAACACCACCACAGCCGACGATTGGTATCGAACATACTTGGCTTACTTGATAGATCATTCGGACGATAATTGGTTTAACAGCAGGTCCTGAAATTCCACCAAGTACATTACCGATTTTAGGTTCCTTTGTATGGATATCGATGGCCATAGCAAGGAGCGTATTGGCAACATTTAATCCATCAGATCCGGCTTCTTCACATGCACGAGCAATTTCTTGAATACTCGTTACATTTGGAGTAAGTTTCGTAATAATTGGTTGCTCTGTTACTCCCTTTACTTTTTTCACTAGTTCATATGAAATATTGGCATCCATTCCGAATGCTTTTCCGTCTCCTTTTAAGTTTGGACACGAAATATTGAGCTCAATTCCTAAGACACCTTCCGTATTTCCAATGATTTCGGACATTTCTGCATATTCATCTACTGAGTCAGCGGAAATACTCGCAATTAAAGGGGTGTCGTATTTTTTATATGCAGGAATGATATGTTCTACATAATAAGGTAATCCTTTACTTTGAATTCCGATCGAATTAATCATGCCACCATTTACTTCACATACTCTTGGTGTGGCATTTCCTCCTCGAGGATATTTTGTAATACTTTTTGGCACAACAGCACCAAGTTTATTAAAATCAAATATACTTTCCATTTCAAAGCCGAATGCACCCGATGCTGGCATGATTGGATTTTTTAAATGTAACTTACCGATTTGAACAGCTAAATTTAGTTTTTCCATTATGCTAGCACCACCTTATCAAGATCGAAGACAGGCCCTTCCTTACAAACTCGTACAGATTCAATCTTATCCCCATGTTGCACGTCACACACACAAGCATAACAAACACCCATCGCACAGCCCATATGTTCCTCTAATGCAATCTGAGCTGGAATGTTTTTTTCCTGTGTTACTTTTTGCATCAATCTAGAAAGCCTTTTTGATCCACATGTGAATCCTGCTTTAACATCGTGTTCTTTAAAAATTTGCTCCATAATTATTTCGACATTGTCCACATCACTTGTGCCATCTTCTTCGGTCACTTTATACACTTCTGCGCCAAATCCTTGCAGTGTTTCTGTTGCAAGTAGGTCATTATTGCTACGCGCACTTAAAATTGCAACACACTTAATATTTTGTTTTGCTGCTTCCTGTGCAAGCGCTGCAAGTGTCGCAATTCCAACCCCTCTTGCTAAAAGTAGAATCGTATCCCATTCTTTTGCTAAAGAAAATCCAACGCCTAGCGGCCCAAAAACATCAACCGTTTCACCAGCTTTAACTTCTGTCAGCTTGACAGTGCCTAACCCTTTTACTAGATAAAGAAATTCAATTGTCCCATCTTCTTTATTAATCCGATAAATACTAAAAGGTCTACGCAAAAAAGGAAACGAATCGTCTGCGCATTTTATATTAAAAAATTGACCTGGTTCAATTTGGTTTGTCAGCTCTTGTGAATCTACTATCATATGCCAATACCGCTCACTCACCTTTACGTTTGACAATACTTCCAACTTATTTACTTGCATTTGCCTCACTCCTAACAATATGCCTTATTCGTCACTTGAGCTGCCTTCATTATTTCTTCTTTTAATAAAGTAGCACCGACTAATATTTGTTCTATTGATGTAAATTCATTTTTGTGGTGGCTTAACCCATCTTTTGAAGGAATGAAAATCATTCCTGTCGGATACATTTTTGCCATATTCATTGCATCATGCCCGGCCCCACTGGCCATCTTTATAAATGAGAATCCATTTTTTTCACACGTTTCTTTTAGTGATGCAATAATAGCCCCATCCATTTTGGTCGGACATTCATCACATAACTTTACTATTTCAATATTTAATTTACGACTTTGTTCCACATCATGAATAATCTTGTAAAGTTTTTCAACGACTCGCTGTTTTGATGCTTCTGATATGCCGCGAATATCAATTAATATCTCTGTTTCCCCTGGTACAACATTCATCGCACCAGCCTTTACTTCACAATTCCCAACGGTAGCCACTGTACCATTTATTGCTTCTTGACGAGCAGCTTTTTCTAGTGCAAGAGCAATTTCTGCTGCACCTGAAAAAGCATCTTGCCGATGGCTCATTGGAGTTGACCCCGAATGAGCTGATTGTCCGAAAATTTGTAATTTAAATCGTGTAGGTGCCGCAATTCCAGTTACAATTCCAATCTGTTTTTCCTCTTTTTCTAGAACTGGGCCTTGTTCAATATGAAGCTCATAAAAAGCTTTTATTTCATCCGTTTTTCGCTTAGCACGGTTAGCTTCTGCCATATTAAATTTGCATGATTGTAAGGCCTCTTTCAGCGTAATACCATCTTTATCAACTAAATGCGTTAATTCATCTTTTTCAACTAGACCTGTCATTACTTTACTCCCGATGGTCGCAACGCCAAACCTAGCAGACTCCTCACAAGCAAAAATAATTACTTCGATAGGATGTTTTGTTTTTATTTGATGTTCGTTTAGATAACGGATGACTTCTAGACCTGCAATCACGCCAACAGTACCATCAAAATTCCCAGCATTGTACACGGTATCAATATGTGAGCCACATGCTACTGCTGGAAGAGCTGGATCTATTCCTTCCCGACGAGCAATGACATTGCCAACTGAATCTATTTCGATTGTCATTCCTTCATTTTCAAATTGAGTGATTAAATGCTTCAATGCTTGTTGTTCTGTGTTAGTATATGCCAATCGGCTGATCCCTTCGTCTGAATAGCCAAATTGGTTAACTTGTTCCAAGCACTGTTGCAAGCGTTTTACATTCAATGGTACTCCCCCTCATTCCATTCCTCTACTTTAAGTATAAGCTTATTTACTCTATCTTTTATTTGTCTAAACAAACAGTAAATGAAGAGGATTTAAGTAGATATCTACAAAGACTTTATTTAGCAGATTTCTTATGGATTATTGAAGGTAAAATGAGGTGGACGCTTTTTTGCTTCCATCAATCATCAGATCAAAAAACGATTATCCTTATTTAGAATAATCGTTTTTTCCATTTCATTTATTCGAATCAAATTCATAAATGCCCATTTCAGAAATAAATACGAAAAATGATTGAACGATGAAATTGATTCATTCAAGTATTTTTAATAAGAACAATGAAACATCTGGAACATACGTAATAATGAGTAATCCTAATAAGTTAAAGCCTAAAAATGCTACTAATCCTGGGAACATTTCCTTCATATTTATTTTAGTAATCGTTTGCGTAACAAATATATTTAATCCAAAAGGTGGTGTATACATTCCAATTGCAAGATTTGCAATCATAATAATTCCTAAATGAACTGGATCAATACCAAGTGCAATTGCCGCTCCATATACAAGTGGGGCAACGACTATGATTGCTGCAACCCCTTCAATAAACATACCAAGAACGAGTAATAATATATTGAATAATAGTAAAAACATAAATGGAGTTGAAATATTCTCTGCAATAAAGGTAGCAATCATTTGTGGTACTTGACCTCTTGTTAACAACCATCCAAGAATTTGTGCAGCAGCCACAAGAACGAGTACTTGTGCTGTTGTAATGCCAGATTCTACACATATTTTATAGAACTTTTTAATTGTCATTTCACGGTAGACGAAAAAACTAATAAACAGCGCATAGATAGCAGAAACCCCCGCAGCCTCCGTTGGCGTAAACATTCCAGTATAAATTCCACCAAGAATAATAACCGGAATCAGTAGTGCCCAGCCTGCTTTACGGGTCGTTTCCCATAATTCTTTTTTACTTGCCTTTTTATCTCTGGCAATATTATATTTCTTCGCATATAAATAAATGTAAATAATAGAGGACAGGCCAAAAATGATACCTGCTCCAATTCCTGCTATAAATAGACTTCCAACCGAAACACCTGTTACAGAACCATAAATGATTAATGTAATACTTGGTGGAATAATTAAGGAAACAGCACCCGCTGAGGCGAGTAGGCCGGAAGAAAATGATTTACTATATCCACCTCTTAGTAATTCTGGATACATTATTTTACCGATTGCTATTACAGTTGCTGGCCCAGAACCTGAGAGTGCCCCAAAAAACATACTCGACACTTGTGTTGTCATTGCCACTCCACCAGATAGGTGACCGACGAGCGCACGGGCAAAACGTAAAATTCGTTCTGAAAGCCCCCCACCATCCATAATATTGGCGGCTAAAATGAAAAGCGGTAGCGCCATTAATGCAAACTGATCCAATCCAGCAAATAAACGCTGGATAAGTAACATAGGTTGAATATCACTGAAAAAGATGACCGATAAAAATGCAGCAAGTCCCAATGAGATATAAATAGGTACACTACTAAGTAAAAAGATAAAAATTAATGCAATTAAAGCTACTATCATTGAATTTTCTCCCCTTTCTATAACTAATTCGTTCTAAAATTCCGTATCATCTCAAATGTTTGAATAAACAAATGTATGAGAGAAAGGAGTGCACCTATAGGAATTGCTAAATAAACCCAAAACATTGGAACTTGTAGTGCTGGTGATAATTGCCCAGTCCCTTTACTAAATAAAACCAAATCAAGTCCATACTTAATAAGAAATATCATAAAAACAATTGCTAACAAATTAATAATCATACTTAATGTCTTTTTACTCTTTCCTGGTAAAGAATCAATCAATACATCAATACCAACATGGATTCCCCTACGGAAACAAATACTTGCACCAATAAAAGTAATCCATATAATTGCATATCGAATAAACTCTTCTGTCCAAGATATTCCTGCACTAAAGAAAAAACGCAAAATGATATTGATGAAAAGGAAAAATGTTACCGTCATAATGGTAATTCCTACAAAAGCTTCCTCTGTCTTATTAAAAATCTTCATTTTCTCATCTCCTTCCACATGTGATTTAATTTTAGAAAATAGAATGCAAAAAGCAAGGAATTAGTTTAAAGAAGTGAACTAACTCCTTGCTTTACTAAATTTAGTTAGAACGATAAATTCTAGAGATGTCCTTCTCACTAAGTGCGTATTCAAAAAGACCGATAAAAAGGACCAAGAAGTTCAAGACGGCGTAGCTCCCCAGAACGGACTTTTACAGGATGTAATGACTTCCGTGTTGCCCACGACGCTCAGGACGTGCTAGTACTGGCGTTGCGACAGGACGTCGCACCTTTAGCCAGTGAGCAGTAAGAAAGGATATATCCTTTCTTAACAGCCAACGTAGAAATTCGATGCGTCACTTTTGTTGGACTTTTAGAACATCCTCTTTAAGATATTAAAAGATTATTTTGTTACTTCTTCAATCTTTTCTTTTATTTGCTTTAGAATTTCTACTTGTTCTGATTCTCCATAAGCTTCCTCATGGAAAGGAACAGAAACTTCTCTAAATTTCTCGATCTCTTCATCTGTTAATTCATAATAATTAACTCCCGAGTCGATAATTTGTTGACGGTAATCGTCCTCTGTTTCTGCAAGCGATTCTCTTGCGGCCTTTTTCCCTTCTTCTTCTGCTTCATATATTAGCTCTTGAACGTCTGCCGGAAGCCCTTCAAACCAATCTTTGTTTGCCATAAATAAATAGGACATAATTCCGTGATAACTTTCAATAATATTATCTTGTACTTCATGATAATTGTTTAAGTAAATTGTTTGAAGCGGATTTTCCTGTCCATCAACAACACCTTGCTGTAAGGAGTTATAAACTTCTGCATATTCAATCATCGTTGGGTTGGCACCCCATAATTTATATTGATCTTCTAATAATGGTGATGACATGACTCGAATATCTAATCCTTTAAAATCCTCGGGTGCATGAATTTCTTTTTTACCTGTTGTAAATAACTTAAAACCACCAGGCCAGAAACCTAATCCTTTAAAGCCACCTTTTTCAAGTGTATCTAATACAGCTTGTCCAGCTTCACTATCTAATACTTCATACGTTTTTTCTGTGTCAGCAGGCCATAAATAAGGCAAATCAATTACTTTCACATCATCAACAAAAGGTGTTACAAAAGCTGTTGGTTGCATCGTAATATTAATTTCACCTAATTGAGTTCCTTCGATTTGCTCTCTCAAACTTCCCAGTTGAGAAGCAGGGAAGATTTCTACTGATACTTTTCCATCTGACTTTTCTTCAATAACTTCTTTAAATTTTGCTGCTCCAACATGTTCAGGACTTTCAAGTGGTTGGTTATGACTTAATCTAATGACGACAGAGTCTCCGTTGTTACTAGCATCAGTATCAGCTGTTTCCTTATTACCGTCGTCATTGTCTTTAGTGCCTCCCCCACATGCAGCTAGCACAAGAACGGTAAGTGTTGCTACTAATGCTAAAATTCTTTTGATGTTCATTAACATTTTCCCCCTAGTAATGATGTTAAATTTTTTAGCGATAAGAATGTATAAAACGTTCCTACTACTCATTGACTAAAATGCGCGACGCCCTGCTTCTCTCGCTAACGCTCGTCCCACCGAAAAGCATTTGTCGCGGACGCCAGTACTAGCACTGTGCGTCGTAAGTTAATTCACGCCATTAAAGGATTGGCGATAAGCCAAGTTTTTTCCAATTCATCCATTAATGAACTAAAATCACTAGTTGAATGTAAGCGTTATACAGAAACTTTGTTACGTAGTCAGTTGACTTAAATCTAATTATAATTTATATTCAGAAGATTGTAATGTGTGAAATGACCAAATTTAACGGATATGTTTTGTCGTTTAAGACAATGAAACCTATCATTCTTTCTGAATAAGCTCATGGATTTTCATTCCTATAAAAATATTCATTTTATCTTCTGACATTCTTAAATCACAATTCGTAATTTCCTCCACACGTTTTAGTCGATACTTCAATGTATTAACATGAATATACAAATCTTCAGCAGTCACTTTTAATGCCTCATTATGATAAAAGAAAGCCTGTAATGTTTTAATAAACTCTCCCTTTGGATCATGCTTTAATAGTTTGCCAATTGTTTCGTCATAAAAGTCCATTAATTCCGGTTTTTCAATTAGTAAACCTAATAAGCGAAAAGCTCCTAATTCTTCATAATAGATAATGTTTTTGGAATCTTTTATTCTCTTCGTTAATTTCAATGCTTGCTCGGCTTGGAAAAAGCTTTTTCTTATTCCTAAAGGGCCTTTGTATACTTCACCAACACCTAGTGTTAAACCGTGTCCATCAAGTTGTGTCGATAGATTAGTTATTATTTTTTCACATGTTTCCTTTAAATCTCTTTCATCAACTGAATGGATCATACATATTCTATTTCTAATCATGCCAATCAACATTTTTGGCCATTCTGTTAGTAACTTTGCATTCACTTCTGCTTTCCGTATGAGTTGCTTCGTGTTTTCCTTTTCATCTTCATCTAACAAAAAACAAACATATTTATTATCTTTGGAAATAGAATATTTTGTGCCCCATTCAATTAAATCATTTTCACTAATACTTTCATTAAATAATAGTTCCCTCATGAAATCATTTCTATACTGTTGCTCCATATCATATTTCACTTTTAATCGGAGGAATTCCAATGATAACAATGAAGAAGCCTTTTCTAAAATAGCTAAATCCATTGTTAAATGTTCATTCTTTACTGCCCAGCATGTGATATTTCCATAATATTCTCCATCAACGATGATCGGTGCTACAACACATGGAACGAGTTCATCCCCATATTTCCGTTCATACCGAATTGGCCTTTTTATAATGGACAACTCATGCTTTGCAGCTTCTGATAACGGAGAGACCGATTGTTCAGGTATTGGTGTCTTAATAAAAGAAAATTCACTTTCAATCGTAACTAAATTTTTCGTAATTGTACTGACATTCTCAACAAAAACGTCAACACCTTGAGCGTTTAAAGAAATCTCCTGCAATACGTTTGTTGCCTGCTCCAAATCTTCTTGTAATACAACTTTTTCATTAAAAATATGATGCATTACTGGGGATAATATATCTAAATATTTAACCTGTTCTGGTATTCGTATGACTGGAAAGCCTAGTTTATTTGCACTATTTATGATGCCTTCGGGTATGTCCTCCATCGATTCGAATGGCTTAATCGCCAGTGCAGTAGCACCAGCATAAGACAGTCGTTGAATTAATAAGTTTTGTGCATCTTTATCGTTTTTAATGGCAAATAAAGAAGTTAAAATTAATTCTCTTCCCTTTAACCATTTCACAATATCGGGTACTTCCATAATTGTGATATTTTCAATGATTCTATCTACACCACTATGACCAGCAACCACTTCACATTCACTGAACTTACCCAATTTCATCGAGTTTCTTAACGAAATGCTCATCATAGCACCTTCCTTACTCCATCATTTAACGTAAATTAACGAGAAAAAATGTTAGTCCAGAACTACCATAGCCCCTGTAACTAACAGTAACATTTAATATATCCAACATGTTCTGATCTTGCTCATATTTATCTTCACTATTTATGATCACTTAAGGATGCTTTTTTAGATACGAGATAAAAATGGTACGAATGATCAGAAACAGAAACACGCTCCTATGTTGTAAGCCCTTTATCTATGTTCATCGTAAAAATACTCATGGAAATTCAGTAATCAATTTAGATAACATAAAAATTATAGCATATGTTTGGTAAAAATACCTACAAAAAAATATCTGTAAAAATTTTCGTTATTATTCTCTCCATATTTTTTTGGTTTTTCTCCAACAAAAAAACTTAGTTTAAAAGGAAAACCTTCAACTAAGTCTTCTAAAATCACTTAATGAGATATTGAAATACTACCATTTTGGGAGGCAGCTTTTATTTTAATTTCCCCATCTCCTACTACCGTCTCCCAATTCTTCTCCCCAAAAACTTTCACCGATCCATTATGTGTTTTCAAATCAAACATGGCATTTTCCGGCTTGCTTTCGGAACGAATTTCAATTCTTCCATTATTTGTGCGCAGTTCCATTGATTGATCTAACTGTTCTGTTTTGAGAGAGATTCGCCCATTATTTGATTCTCCAACAATCTCAGCTTCTATCTGTTCTAATTTTATGCTACCATTTCTCGTATTGGCATGGACAAGATTTGCATGAATGCCTTTTGCCTTAATGCTTCCATTATCTGTTTCAAGGACGACATTCTCTCCATTTACATTATTTACATTGATACTGCCATTATTTGTTTCGAACTGAATCTTATTACCCTTTAGTTCCTCTATACTTAACCGACCATTATTACTTTTCACTTGTATATTTTCATATGTTTCCTTAGGTATAAAGACGGTTAATGATTGTTCTTGTGGAAAAATATCAAATGTAAATAGTTTATACCGGTTCATTAATGCAGTAATTTTAAGTGTGTCCCCTTCCACTTCTGCCGATAGCTCATAATTAACATTGTTACTGAACAATTCTACTTTTGCCTTTTTAACTTCACTAGGCACTATCGTTATTGCTATATTATTTGAATAAATATCGATATTGCTAAAATCCGTTGTTTCGATCACTTTCTCCTCTAATATTTCTGCAGATTTCATTTGTGTATCAATGGTTAAAATGCTCCCAATCACACCAGTAAGCAATAAGGCAATAGCTATGATGGATAATCTTTTTATCATGCGTTTAAACCACCTTTCACTAGGCTAATATTAAATTTTAGATAGCGAATAAGTCCAAATATAATAGCTTTAGTCGCAAAATACATGCCAATGCTAATAAAAATGCCTAGCCCAGAAAGTCCAGTTGCAACGAATAAATCAAAAAATTCGAAGCTACCTGGATAAACAAAAACGTTAACTAACACTAACAACGGGGATAAGACAAAAGCCATACCTGCTACCCAGCCACCTAATAGTATTCCTAAAATCCCGATAAGTGGTCCAAGAACGATAACTAAGTTAAAAAAGCCTAACCCAATGATTGCCCAAATAGCCTTAAAAATACTTCCTGGCGTTATTTGTGTCTCCATTTGATCAACATAGTAATTTGCAGCCATTTCTTTTCCTATCTGTTGCGGAGAACCTAAGGCAGCAATGATTTCTTTTTCACTTTTTCCTTCCGCTTCTCCCATTAAAAAATGTTCCATAAAATCTTGCTTTATTTCTTCACGATCTTCCTTTGGCAGCTTACGAAGAGCAGTATCCAAACTATTTAAAAATTGCTCTTTAGTCATCTTTCACACCTTCTTTAATTAATTCATTTACCCCATAGGTAAAATCCTTCCATTCTTGAAGTAATTTATGGAGATAGATGCGCCCCGTATTTGTTAATTGATAGTATTTTCTTGAAGGACCTTCTGTTGACTCTTTTAAATATGTTGTAAAATATCCTTCCTTTGTCAAACGCCTTAATAATGGGTAAACAGACCCTTCTGATATCGATATTTGATTAGAAATTTTCTGTACAAGTTCGTAGCCATAACGGTCTTGCTGATCAAGTAAAACAAGCACACATAACTCTAAAACCCCTTTTTTAAACTGAACATTCACTTTTCTCACGTCACTTTCTTTAGAACGATCTACTATATATTATATAGTACTGGTATAAAAACAATACCTTGCATAAATACTATACAACACACTACTAATTAATGCAAGGTACTGATGAATGAATTAATCGCTATTTTTTTGGGGTCATTATTAGGTACTTACTAAAAGTAAGTTTTCTCACATTTTGAATGGGTATCATATGATAAACATCTGTTCATACTAAGTCCCAAGTTAATTCACACTTTTAAATCTGGCTTAAAGGAGGATGTTATTGATGACTAAAAAGGAAAAGCCGGAGGAACCGTTAGAAAATGTAACAAATATAGAGGATGATTCCGAGAATGCCTCACAATTGCAGTCTGAAAAAATGGAGAAGTCAATGGGGAATGAAAATGAGTGGGAGCTATCATAGATAGCTCCCCCATTTTTTATTTATCAATGATTAATAAAAGGCTGGGACATAACTAGAACGATCAAATCTAAAGACGAACAATATACGACCTAAGTGAAGGTAATATACGTAGACTCCTGCGGGAAAAGCAACAGCCGAAAATCCATTTCAAAAGTTTTGAATAAAACTTTTGAAATTAGATGAGGCGTTGCCCGCGGAAAGCGAAGTATATTTCCGGAACGGATTATATGCAACAACTATTGTTCGGATTTCCCTTTGATAAAAAAACTTTTGTCCTAGCCTCATATGGAAGCTAAATTATTGCGTCTACATTAAATGAACTCTTTTCAATCGAGAATCTTTAAATTATGATAAAATACATACAGGTCATTTCGTTTAAAAAATAGGTAGCGAAGTCGAAGGAGCCATTCTCTTTTGGAGGGATCATGATGAACAATTGGTTTTATCAACCCGAAATACCGTTTTATATGTGGGGAACAGCTCATCTGATTACAATTGTTCTTATTTTTTCGATCATTTTCTCGTTATTTTTATGGAAAAAGAGCCTTTTACCATACAGGCGTACTATTCGACTTACCGTTGGCTCCTTATTAATTATCAGTCGCATTAGCCTAGAGTTCTGGTATATTCGAACAGAAACGTGGGATATACGCTCATCTCTTCCCCTTGAACTTTGTAGTATTTCTTCCTTAGTTTGTGGAATCATGCTACTGACGAAAAACCGTCAGCTCTTTGAGGTTTTTTATTTTATCGGGATTGGCGGCGCCATACAGGCAATTTTAACACCTGATTTGAACTTTGGATTTCCGCAATATCGTTTTTGGCAATTTTTTATTGATCATATGTTACTTATCCTTGCTCCATTAATGATGATATCACTATACCAGTTTACTATTACCATAAGGTCTGTTTTAAAAGCGTTTATCACGATAAACGCTATTGCCGTCATTGTATTTATAATCAACCTCTCTCTATCCGCAAATTATATGTTCTTAAGACATAAGCCTAGTGCTGCAAGCTTACTAGATTTATTAGGCCCATATCCTTGGTATCTTTTATCACTGGAAGGAATTACTCTAGTAGTCTTTTTCATTTTATACTCACCTTTTGCTTGGAAAAATTTCAAAACAAAGAATAATAGGTTTTAAGTTTTTTGGCACGCCATTTTCACTGCTAATGCCAATTACGATAACTGTTGCCATCTTAAATGTTACTTTGATTTGAAATGATTATCTATTACCCTCTTTCGTTATTGGTGGAGTACCTATGAAACGATTTCACTTCAATGATATTTATTTTTACGAGAATCTACGACACAATGGTATCTTGCTTTAGCTGACTTACGATTCCTATTTACCAGTTATGATGGATACTTCTTTACACAGAAACAAATTATGAAAGGGGTGTCGGAAGAAACAGCTAGATAACGATCAATACAGCGTTAAGGTAGTCGAACATCATGTTATACTAATAGAAAGAAGAAACGAAAATATTGTCAAATGTCATTTGTAGGAGGTTGGATCAAATGGTTACAATTAAAGATGTTGCCCAAGTATGTGGGGTATCTCCTTCTACAGTGTCTAGAGTAATTGCTGATAACCCAAGAATAAGTAATGCTACAAAAAAGAAAGTCCGCAAAGTCATGAAAGAACTTGGCTATCACCCAAATATCAGTGCAAGAAACCTAGTTGCAAAGTCTACGAATGCCCTTGGAGTCATCATGCCGTCGTCAACGAGCAAAGCACTGCAAAATCCTTTCTTTCCGGAAGTGCTTCGTGGCATCGGATCTGCCATCCATCATATGAAATATTCAATGTCCTTGTCGACCGGAGATACAGAGGATGAAATTTTTGAAGAAGTAAAGCGAATGGTATATGGAAGCTACGTTGATGGTGTCATTCTTCTTTATTCCCGAGCGAATGACCCTGTAACAACATTTTTACGTGAGCGGGACTTTCCTTTTGTGATTATTGGTAAGCCTTATGAATACGAGAATGAAATTACGTATGTCGATAATGATAACATCCGTGCTGGTAAAGAAATTACTGAGCATCTTATTCATAATGGGCACGAAAGGATTGCCTTTATTGGTGGTTCAACTGATTTATTTGTGACAGTTGATCGGGAAAAAGGTTATTCACTTGCATTAAAAGAAGCAGGAATTACGAGTAACGAACAATATAAGGTTCATACGGAATTTGTAAGATCAGGGGGAGAAGAAGCAGTTGCTAGTTTATTTTCGCTTAACAACCCTCCGACAGGAATCGTTGTTAGTGATGACCTTATCAGTCTAGGTGTTACAAATATGTTGAGACAGTCTAGTTATGAAGTTCCGAAAGATATTTCACTCGTTAGCTTTAACAATGTTTACTTGGCCGAATTAACTCAGCCACCATTAACGACTGTAGATATACAAATATATGAGTTGGGGATTCAGTCAGCGAGAGCGTTAATTGAAAAGACAATGAATAAAAATGAACCAACAAAGCGAATCATTATCCCCCATAAAATCGTATATAGAGAATCAGTTGGTAAAATAAAATAGGATGGAACATAACCCTTACACGGGGCTACTCTGTATAGGGCTAATTTTATCCCTTAAGCGTCTGTTACTAAAACTCCTGCTAAAAATCGTGGGAGTTTTAGTTTTTTGAAAGGTAACGTTAAGTTGCTGGAAATTAACATGATCACTTAATTAACAAGTGACTTCCCCATATAATATTCATCAAAAAATGTATCATCTATTAATAATGAGTGTTTTTTTAGCCCCTCTATTTCAAAACCAACTTTCTTGTATAGTGCGATAGCAGATTTATTTTCAACGACTACTGTAAGTTCTAACCGTAAAATCTCTCTTGTAGCTGCCCATTTTTCTAAGGTTTTAAATAAACCTGTTCCTATTCCTTTACCTCTTTCGGACTGCAAAATACCGATCACAATGTAAGCAGAATGTCTATTCCTTTTGGCTTTACCGCCTATTGCCATTAGATAGCCTACTAGCATTTTCCCCTCTTCAGCTACTAAAATAGTAGAGTTTCTTGCTTGTAATACACTTTCAATCAATTTCATTTGTTGATTAAGTGTAATGTTTCTCTCAGCCGGACCAAAAAGCATATAATCTGATTTCATTTCGATTTGTTTCACTAACACCAGCAAATTTTCTGCATCATTTTGCTCAATTTGTCTTATTATCATTGGATCACCTTTTTATTTGCTATTTATATACATAGTTCCTTTAAAAAGTTTTGTTAGGAAACTAACCTTTCTTTAATCTTTCACTTATTTATTTTCAAGAAATTAACCCCCTAATCGCAAGCACAAACTCATACAAAAAGTAACCCGCAAATCCTATTAATAATACACCTGCAATAACGGAAACCCATTTGATCATTTTTGCACTCATTACTTGCCTAGTCGCTGATAAAATGGCAAGAAGAACAATATCATGAAGAAGAATTCCAGCTAGTATGCCGGCCCCCATAATGATAAATTTAGATGGCTCCGTAATATTGTAAGAATCCGATAGCACTGCTCCAAAGACTGAAATCCAGAACACAAGATTTCCTGGTGAAACAGCAACAAACAAACCATTTCTATAGGAGAGAAAAAAGGATTTATTCGGTTTTTCTCCAGCTAATGTAATATCTTTATCCGCATTTTTGATCGAATCATAGCCAATAAAGATTAAAAAGCATGCACCAATCACCCACATTGGGATTTGTATAAAGGGAATAGACAGAAGTGTTGCCACGCCTAAGTATAAGGCAATGATTAGAACGAGATCTATGGTCATACCTCCTAATCCAACTGCCCACCCATGTATAAAACCATTTTTTAATCCTTGCTTCGTCATTTCAATTGTAATTGCTCCAACAGGCATCGCGATTGCAAGTCCAGCAACCATATATGTGAAAAATAAAGCCACAAAAACACTCCTTTAGAATGCAGATGTTTGTAATATATATACTTTAACATAATATTCAGTGAATGTTATGATTAATTTCAATATTTTATCATAAATGATAGACTCAATGAATATCGAATGGTTTATCATTCAAACAAAAAGCCTTCCCTCGAATTTTCGAGAAAAGACTTTAGAACTTTGCCTTATTTTATTATTTTCATTTTTTCAAAATTCAATTTAACGCTACGAAATTAAGAATCGGATACGGTGGTTTGCTCATTCCAATAATAACTGTCTGGATACATTCTTTCACCAAAAATTGCCGTGCCAACGCGTATCATTGTTGCTCCTTCTTCTATTGCTACCTTCAGATCACCAGACATCCCCATCGACAGAACACCCATTTCAACTCCTGGATAATTTTGTTCGATTACTTGTTGCTGAATCGATTTCAGCAAACGAAAACATTTTCTTACTTCACGCTCATCGGCAGACAATTTCCCAATCGTCATCAACCCTTTTATGCGTAAAGTATCTAGCTCGGTTAGTTGCTCAATCAAACTCAAGGCATCTTCAGGGGAAACACCAAACTTACTTTCTTCATACGATGTATTAATTTGTACAAGAATATCTATTTTCTTGTTTTCTTTAGAAAGATAGTTATGGATTTTTTTCCCTAATTTCAAGCGATCTACCGAGTGAATACATGTGACGTATTTCAATACTTCTTTCACTTTATTCGTTTGTAGATGTCCGATGAAATGCCAATTAGCTTTATCATTTCCAATAAGTGAATATTTTTGTTGCAATTCTTGTACTTTATTTTCACCGATCAATGTTTCACCAGCATCTATTGCTCGGTTGATTTTTTCCGCAGCAACCGTTTTTGTAGCCAACAATAACTTTACTTCTTCGGGATTTCTACCGGCAGATTGACAAGCCGCATATATTCTTTCTTTTACTTGTTTTAGATTATCTTCAATCCATAGATTTTTCATATCTCTTCCTCACTTCATCTAGAGGGAAATGTTAAAGGGAGTATCTGGATTTGAACCAGAACTTAAGGTTTTGCAGACCTACGCCTTACCATTTGGCTATACTCCCAAATAAGTAAATTCTTATTATCTTCATATTACCTACTTTTCTTTATATGTTCAATACTAAGTTTTTACTCATAATGATAGGTATTACCTATGAAACTCCGATAATTATTGCTCATGCATTAGATGTTTTTAATATCGCTCATTTCGAAAGAGAGTCCCGAAAACCAAGCCCGATACCCGCCTGAGATTGCCACCTCTCATTGGGCGTTCCTTTAGCCTCTTCACTACGCTTTGGAGACTTAGACTAAGGCTAATCCCGCCAACAGTTGCGTCTCTTTTTCCAATACTCTTGAAATCTTTAGCACCTAATATAATCTTGTCTACTACTTCTTTTCATCTAATAAACAATAAAGAAAAGGATAAAGAAATAATTGCACCATTTCATATAAATTAGAACGTACTTAATAACGTCAATAAATGTGATAGCATTAGTATTTATTTTTTTATCTACTATAATCTTTTACTTTACATTCTCTCTTTTCTTTTTTCTATCTATATAGACCTTAGTTAAAATTAAATAGAAAAACCAAAAAAAGATAATCGTTAAAATAATAGGTGTTAAATTATCGGTATTCACCCCTAGAGTTGTATATAAATCCCAGCCGTCGGTATTTTCCTCGGCCTTTACAAATAACGAATTGAAAAATGATGTTGTATATCCAACTTCATCATGAGTAAACATCAGCTTGATCAAACTAATTACTAAGATTATTACCGTACTTATCACAGCTGACACTAGAGTTCCAATGATAATATTAACTATCTTCATGTAAAAACTCCTCCTTTAGTTTTTTTAATCCCAAACAACTTATGTATATAACGAAAATATATAAAATCATCATTAATATGCTATTGTACAGTTTTGAAAAATTTAAGAATTGTAATATTAATGATATAAACCCTGAAATTATTACGATTATTAAAAATCCAATAATAGGTGAGAATGGATTGTCCTTTTTTGCCGGGAATAGAATTCCAATCAAAGTTGAAAGTATAATTATTAATAGTAATTGACCAAAAATAATTAAAGTATCATAAAGATTAACGTTACCTTTATTTATAATAAGCCCTAATATCAATATTGGTAATGAAGTTATTAATATGTATAGATACTGACTGATAATTAGATTAATATAATCTTTAATTGCACTATAGTTAAATCGATAGTAATTTATTCTAATTGAATCAGTTTGAGTATAAATATATAGTCCTGATGTAGTAACTAAAAACATGGCATATAACGGATTCAATATATCTAGAATAAGCAAAGAAATCGATAAAAAATATGCAATGATAAGAGTTGTTATGTTTTCCACTCTTCTTGATATTTGTAAAATATACAAATTAAACATAGTTAGTCTAAGTTTAGTAGGCTTTTTAATTTTTAAATATAGATTATCTTCTGATCCGAAATTATTAGGAATATAAAGAATGATCAATAGTACAAAAATGATTATTACAAAAATTAAGGATGTAACAATAAATCCATAATTACTATACAATTCTATGTAAAATTGGGACCAATGATTAAATTCACCAGTTTTATAATTTATATTATTTATAGATTGCATTATATCTAGATATAATATTGCCAACATAACAATAAAACTTAGAATTGAAACGAGTGCACTTACTTTTTCTAATTTAATTAAATTTAATACGTATATGATTATGGAATTAATCAGTTGTAATAACAAATACCCTGTTAAACTCGTAAAGAAAATTGTGCAAATTAGTAAAGGTATATAGTGAAAGTTAGTGCGTAATACTACTGCAATAATAACGGCGATACTAATTAGAAAAATAATAGTTAAAGACATAAGCAATTCAAAAATAATAAATGAACTATTTCTTTCATTATGTGTAATTGGCAACTGATTTGTTATTTTTAAGAAATCCCCTTTTTTCAAGAAAATAATTCTAGTAAAAACGAATATAATCATCGTCCAAACGATAATATTTACACCTTGCATTTTAATAATAAAATATATAAAGTTAATTTGTTCGGAAACATCGGTGTCATCTAAAAAATTATATAGAAAAACTGTGGTTACCGTAATAGTTACTACTGTGGCAATAAAGATGAAAGCTTTAAATATTTTCTCTTTTAATATACCCACACTTAGAATTCTTCTTAAAATAAATAGGAAATATAGCTTTTGTAAATTAAAAATATTTTTCAATTTCATTTTTCATGCCCTCATAATCTATAAGCCCTTTAAAAACATTTGTTAAATTAGAACCAGTCTTGAGAATGTTTTCAATAAGATCATCTATGTATATTACACCATTATTTATGAGTAACACCCTATATCCTATTTCTTCAACTAATTCTAAATCATGGGTACACATTATTATGGAACCACCACGTCGTTTGTATTGTTCAAATAATAGTTTGGTTGCTTCTTTTGCTTCCACATCTATACCATTCAATGTTTCATCTATAATAATAATTTTATTGTTAATCATAAATGCACTAACTAATTGAATCTTTTTCCTCATTCCATGAGAGTAACTTTCTATCAATTGATCTAATTTAGAATCTAAAGAATAATACTCTACTAAGCGAGATAACTTTTCTTTATCCAATGGTGTCTCATAAAAATCACATATCATTTCTATATATTCTTTACCTGTTAAAAAATCCGGTAAAAAATCCTCACTAGATAAATATATAATTTCTTTTTTAACCGATGGATTATCATGGAAAGTTTTATTAATGGAAATAGACCCTTCTTGAATTTTAAGTAAATCTACTATTAACTTAATAAGCGTTGTTTTTCCACTTCCATTAGGGCCAGCAATTGTTAATAGTTCTCCTTTATTTAAATTAAAACTTACGTTGTTTAGAACCGTATTTTTTTTGTCATAAAAATAAACAATGTTCTGAATGTTAAGCATATATTCCTCCTATAAAATTAATTATAAATAGTAATTTGTACGAATGGATTTTGATAAAGTCTATATTGACTGCCTTTTTGTTACAATGTTCTTAATGACAAAAACTTTTCCTGGAGGCAAATCAATAAGGCCCACATCCATTTCACATTGAAAACAAAAGAAATACAAAATCTAATTGAAAAATGTGTTCAAGATGATCTTTCTAAAAACATCTTACAAGGCGTTTAACCAACTGATGGAAAGAATACATTCAGGCAACAGATTGAACGGTCTAGTGAGTGAATCAGCTAATCGATTAATCGGAACTGTCCTTATCGACATTTATGAAGATTGGCCTAGCTCATTAAGAAAATATAGCCAATTTTAAGAAAAGTTTTTTTCCTAAATCGCAACCTTAAATGCACCACCTTCGTAAAACCACTTTATTAGATTATTCTGTAATTTATTGTGTGGCCTAGGCCACACAATAAATAAATTTTGCAAACGCTTCCTCGGGGGTCTGATAGTCTAATATTTTCCTAGGCAGCGTGTTCATCCAGTTTTCAACGTCCTCGATAAGTTTATCCGAGTAGGCATGGATGGGTTGTCCTTTTTTGATAAACCTTCGAATGAGCCCGTTATGGCGTTCATTTGATCCACGCTCCTATGATGCATAAGGATGGGCAAAGTAAACATCAATTTGCAATTTCTTGCCCTGTTCCGCCAACTTGCTGAACTCCGAACCGTTGTCCGATGTAATGCTTTTAAAAGTGTCTTGTAGATTTGGAAATTCTGAAAATATATCGCTTAACGCATCGGTTACTGCCGAGGCGTCTTTGCTTGGGATTCGTCGGATGATTTCCATGCGACTCTTCCTTTCCACGAGTGTTAGTAAAGCATTGTCTTTTGATTTGTGACCGAGTACCGTGTCAATTTCCCAATGCCCAAATTCTTCCCTAGTCTCGACGGATTCTGGACGTTCTTCTATACTCGTTCCAAGTATCTTTTTATTTTCTGCGGATTTTGCCTTCTTCGTTGAACGGCGAAGCTTCATAGCTAAATCCATATTGATCACGGACAATTTCCCTTCATCAATCCAATTATATAACGTCTTTGTGCTAGGCACATAGTCGAACAAATCGTGTCTCTTTGCGTAACCTACAACTGCATCTGGAGACCATTTGTCTACCAAAATTTTATCCTCGGCAAATTGATTAAATTCCCATGCAGCCATCACGGTAGAATGGCCACCACAATTTTCACGGTTTTCCTCATAGACACGCACATCTACATCAGGATAGTATTTGGTATAAGGCTTACGAAATGTATCAATCTGTTGGACAGTTCCCCGTTTCTTTTCACGTGATATCGTACTTACATCACGTCCTATTCTTCATGCGATTTCCCGTAATGGCAGGTCTTCATCCAGATAGGCTGCTATTTGTCCTCTTTCAATTTCTGTTAAATGTGTAAATGTGCGCTTTTTCGTGTTAGAATTACTTTGAGTCATCGTGAATACCCTCCGTATGTTTTTTGTTTTGGTCAACTTTAACTATACGTGGTTTCACGATGGCTTTCTATTTATCTAACTGTTGCATTTGATTTTACAATGATCCATTCCATCATTTCTAATTTTTCTTCAACAAACTTTGAAAGATCTTCCCCATCTGGAGCCCAATCTCCTTCTTCGGACAGAACTGCTCCTGTCTCAGCGTCAAATTCGGCGGAGTAAAAATCATCACCCTCCAAAATATCAACGGCATACACAACATCTTCAATTGTCAGGCTAACAAAACCATATTGAACGACTTCTTGATATTCTGGTAAATGATCAAAATCGTAAGGATCATAATTCATAATAAAAATAGATTCAAATCCAGAGTCTGTTTCAAATTCGACATAGTATGAAGGATATTTTTCCTCAAATGCAGCCATATCAAAATTACTTTCAATCGCTTCAATATCTAATGAATCATCGCTCGGGTCATTCGTAGATATTTGTTCATTTTTAGAACAGCCAAATAATAGACCAATACTTGTAATCATGAATAGGATTAACCAGCCTGTTTTATGCTTTTTATTCATCATTTTTTACCGATCCTCCTTACAGTTTTTCTACTTTTTTATACATAAAGTTATCAATTGTTACCTTTTTAAAATGTTCTTTATCATCATACCTCCAATTAGGCACGTTCATCATTTCACTGATCGTGCCATTTTTCACTTCGATCAATTTACCTTCCTCATCTGTCGCTAATAAAAACATCATCTTAAATTTCATATCTGAAACAGTCGATAATATGGTATCAGCAATAAAGGTATCCCATAAATGAAATAAAAAAGATCTTTTTTGACGTTTCATCACAACATACACAACATCACCTGGCGTTCTTAAATGTTCCATTGCGTCTAATGCTTCTTTTGTTTTCTTATTCATATTTTCTCTTCCTTTCCATAGTAAATCTTAGACGACCTCTGCTAATTGTAATGTATCATAATTAAATGGGTTCCAAAGAAACTTTATAAATTCTTTATGATAGGCAGAGTGGACATTTATTTTCCTATCCTTTTTGTTTCACTTCAAGTAAAATAAATATAAAGTGATAAAGGAATGGGTGAGGTGTTATGAAGTTGATTCGCAAAAACTGGAAAGAAGTAGTTGAGAATACATTATCTAATGTAATTGATCCTGATTTCATTCTTATTTTTGGTTCATATGCAAAAGGATCGGAACGAGTTGGAAGTGACTTAGATATTGCCTATTTTTCACATAACAAGCTATCAGATTATGATCGATTTCTCATCGCACAACAACTTGCAGAACAATTAAAAACAGAAGTTGACTTAGTTAATATAAAAACAATCGATACCGTATTTGCTGCTCAAATCTTTTTTACCGGGAAGCTTATCTCCTGCAAAGACAGAAACGAATTTAATAAACAAAGAATGAAAGCATTATCCATGTATGTAACTCTTAATGAGCAGCGAAAAAAAATTATAGAGCAAGTTGATGAAAGAGGGTATATATATGAAGAGTGATCTTGTTTATAACAAAATTGCAATAATTGAACGTTGTATTATTCGTGTGAAAGAAGTTTATGAAGATGACTCTAAAAATCTTCATAACTTCACAAAACAAGATAGTATCATTTTAAATATTCAAAGAGCATGCGAAGCAAGTATTGATCTTGCTATGCATATTGTTAGTCAAAAAAACCTTGGTATTCCTAAATCTTCTCGTGAAGCGTTTGAATTACTAAATAATAATGATTTAATCGATGCATCAATTTACAAAAGTATGGGGGCAATGATTGGATTTAGGAACATTGCCGTACATGATTACCAATCTCTGAACATCCAAATACTACAGGTCATCATTGAAGAACATCTAGAGGATTTCAAGAAGTATACTAAACAAATAATTAAAATTGTTTAAACATAATGAATCATTTAAAAGCAATAAGTTGACTGCTCCCAACGTACTGCCTTTTCATTTTAACTTGCATCCCTTACAACCTTTCTTTTCTTTAGCACCGGCTTAATTTCGGCAATTAAAATAGCCATCATAATTAGTAGTGCTCCAATGACCATTGGTACTGTCAACACTTCTTTTAAAAACAAAACAGATAGTACTGTTCCAAAAAAGGATTCTGTTGATAAAATGATTGCCCCTCTTGTAGCTGTCGTATACTTGAAGGCGATATTTTGGCATAGGTAGGCAATGGTTGTTGAGAAAATAGCTAAATAAATTAATGAGTATATTGCCTCCTTTTCCATTTCTACAGGTATATCTCTTTGTGCAAGTAAGACAATGACACTAATGAATGATGCTGTCATAAACTGAACAATGGTAAGCGAAATGGCATCTTCTTTTTTGACAAAATGATTCGTGTAAAAAATATCAAAGGCAAAACCAACAGCACAAGCTAGCGTCAAAGCATCTCCTATATTGATGGTCATGGAGCCTTGTAATGATAAAAAGCCAATTCCAATAATAGCGATAAAAGAACCAATCACTTCATTTCGATCGATTCTCCGTTTGTAAATAAAATAAGCTAGTATTGGAACAATGACCACATTAACAGCAGTTAAAAATGCATTTTTAGATGGTGTTGTATATTCCAGACCAACCGTTTGCAAGGCAAAAGCTACATATAAAATTGCTCCTAAGATAGCACCTTTCCAAACAACTGATCTCGTAAACTTTTTAATTCTATTTCCAAAAAGAATGATCAGGATGATTGATGCTAAAACAAATCTTCCCGCCATTACTTGATAGGCGGTTAAATAGTTAAGGGCAATTGCAGTTACTACAAACCCGCTTCCCCAAACAATTGCTGTAATCAGCAGCATTCCATCTCCAATATATTGCCTCATCTTCCTCGTCTCCTCCTAGCAAATATAAGGATAGCATAAAAAATAAGGCAATTACCTTTGTTTTTTTCCAAATCTTCTAGCCTATTTTTGTACAGAATCCAAATCATTAGACATTCTACCAACTTGCTGATCTAATAAATATAATTTAACTGCTTGTGATAAATGTTCATAAAAGGCCAGCTCATTACTTGATGGGTCAATCATTTGCTGGATTTTTGACAAACGATAACGGATTGTATTAGAGTGACAAAAAAGTGCCCCAGCGACCTCTTTTACATTACCATTTTTCAATATAAAAGAGATTGCAGTATGAAGCAATTCTTGATTTTTAAGGAGCTTATGTAAATATTTGTTCATGTAATTACGGGCAAATGGTGGATCGTTTCGGTAAAATTCAAATAATATTCTTTCAGAAGTAAGTTGTTCGTAATGACAAACTGATTTCATTTCAATCATAGCTAATGCACATGAATAATAAGCTTCCCTAACTGCAAGATGAAGTCCTGTGTGGCTTACATGGGTTTCACTATAACCGATCGTCCATTCTTCACTAGGAATATGATAGAAATCCATATGGTCTGTTAATGCTTTTTCAAATTGTATGTGTTGATGCTTATCCGAATAGATTAAGAATAGACTATTTCGATAATGACATACAATGCCTAATTTCAAGAAGGAATCCATCCACTTATCATCAGACAAGTTTTTTCGCTGAAGATTTGCTACACAAATATATTTATCTAATGGCCGATTCATTTGTTGTACATATGAATGAATTTGCTCTTCTGTCACTTCTTCTTCCAAAAAGCTGTGTACCATTTCCGTTAAAAATGTTTCATGTTTTCTTTCTTTGATATGTTCCATTACTTCCATAATAACTGTTTCAAAAAATTCATCGCCACCGAAACGCAAAATTGGGAACCCTTTTTCATTTGCATAAGCGATAATTTCATCAGGTAGCTCTTTAAATATGACTGGTTTATAGGCTAATGCACTTACTCTTAGTTCAATTAGTTTCTTTATTGTTTCGAGTAAAAGTTCTGGATGTTGATTGGCAAATAACAGGCTACTAAGTACGAGGCTATTCGGATTAAAAATCGTTTCCCTTGCATGCTCAATACCTGTTGCAAATTCAAAATCTAGAATTTCAACACTTTCAATTTTTTTACATAAAGCATTTTTTCCAGCAACGACTGTAAAATGTTTCGTAATGGGGATTTGCCATAAATCCTTCATGGTCATCATTGTTTCATCATCCTTACCCAAATAGATACTATTATTATAATCTATCTCGATAAAAAGACGGGAGATTTAGGATTACTCCAACAAAAAAGCCTCTTCTCACAGGCAGAGAAAAGGCAATGATTTCTATTTTACTGGAATATCAATTGTTTTATTATATGTTTTTAGAAAATGAATTCCTTCTATAGATAACTGTTCTGGTGTTTCCGTTGTATCAAATACGAGCGTTCTTTCTTTCATATAAACGCCATTTATTTGCATGGAATAATCCTCCCCGATCGTTGTTTGTAATGGTATTGTCCCTTTCTTCGTCACGATAGAAACCCCATCAAGCAAAACATACTCATCTGTTGCTATTGTGACCTCTATTCCTCTTGATGTTTCTTCTACCTGTTTCACGATCATTTCCTCTTCTTCGTATAAAGTGAAAAATTCATTTTTGTCAGGTCCAAATTGAATTTGCTTATTAATCTCCTCGTATCCGATAAATTTTCTAACCATGACTTGTAAAGAGTCTAACTCCTCCGGTAAAGTATGATATTGAATATCGAACGTTGTGCCAGTGGGGCCAGTTGTAACACCATAACTACTAGACCCTACAGAATTACCATTAGCAATTAATCTTATTCCATGTAGTGGAGCTCCTTCAAACTTATCTAAATTCTCTACATCTATTGAACCTTCAAGTACGGTTACTGTTGGAGAAGCAGTGATGACATCAAACGTTATGGTTCCTGAATCAACGGATACGGTCTCCTTAATCGGTTGTGTCAAATTGGCCTGCATCGCTTTGTTCGGGTCATGGTCGAACGTAATTTCCACCGTCGATTCATCATCTTCAGTAAATTGCCAGATAACGAGTGTGAGCTTTTTAGCAAATGGATTTACCGGTTCAAATTGGAGCATTCCCTTCACTTCCGTTTCATCTTCATTGAAGTAACCAGGACCACCTGAAATAGAGGAATTCGTTAAAAATCCCGTGATGGAGGCAAAAGAAATAAAATTTTCCTCATCAATCCCATTCGGATTACGTAACGTATAAAACAAAATCAGCTGATTTACATCTGTCATGATTCCATGGATCGTAAGTGTTGTACCACCTTCTAGCTCAACACTTTTATCAACAACTTGCCCCATTTCATTCTCATTTAAATCTTTTAACGGACCAGATAACATATCATCAAAACCGAGTATTTTTTTACTATAATAAGCGAGCGCATTAAAATTATAACTAATCACACTTACAAGTATGATTGCCGCTATAGCAACCTTCCATATAAAAGCGACTTTTCTTTTTCTTCTCGGTTCCACCGTGTTTAATGCTGCTGTTAATTTCATTTCTAAATCATCTGGAGCTTTCATGGAGTCCAATCGCGCTTTCTCATCAGCTAATTGTTTTTCAAGATTTTCCATTATGATCACTCCCATATTGATCTCGTAACTTTTTTAATCCGTAAAACACCCTGGACTTTGCCGTTCCGACTGAAACATTCATCATCGTAGCAATGGTTTCGTAGTCGAGATCATGAAAATATTTTAATTGGATTGCTTCTTTTTGTTGATCACTCAAATGCACTAACAGTGATTGAATATCGATTTGGTTTTCACTTCGACTATATGGATCACCATTTACTGCCTTGCCAAGTTCCTTACCATTAGCGGCAATGAATTCATCAACTAACACCACTTTCTTCCGCCTTTGTAGTAATGTTTTACATTCATTGACTAAAATCGTCTTACTCCAACTGTAAAATGCTGCTTCTTTTTTTAGTTGATCGATCTTTTCATACAGAGTAACAATCATTTCTGCCATTGCGTCCATTGCATCATGTTCATTTCCCATATACGTAAAGGCTAGCTTATAATAGGCATCTTTTTCCATCATAATTAATTGAAGTAATGCCTTTTTGCTCCCTTTTTTTGCTTTTTTAACTAAACGGACGACATGCATCGCTTCACCCCACTTACCTATAAGAGTCATCAACATGCTAAAAAGTTCATTTTTATTTTTAAAATAAATAAAAGGTGCAATTCTTATGAATAGCACCTTTTATCATTCTTCCATTTTTTAACTCACTACGTCTTTCATTCGTTTTTCATTTTGGGATGTATCTTCTGTTTCCAATCTTTCCGCAATGGGAACAGACAACTTAAATGCTAGATAGATAGAAAACAATGCCGCAACAATTTTTCCCACCATAATTGGTAGAATTAAATTTGGTTGAAAATTAGCAGTGAAAGATAAATGATCTCCAAACACGGTTGCAATACAGACAGAAAAAGCAATATTAATTACTTTATCCTTTGCTGGCATGTCCTTCACCATCCGAAACATCGCTAATGTATTAGCAACAGAGGCAACTAAACCAGTACTACCAATTGTTTGCATCCCTAACGCTTTAGCCAGCTTCTGAAGCGGTTTGGCAAATAAATTTCTAAATAAATAGATCATTGGGAATGAACCTGCTAGCATAATTCCGATATAACCCGCAACTTCTAATGCTCTAAATACATCTTCTTCGTCTGCAATAATCGGATCGAATCCCCAACCACCGAATAAAGTAGAAAAAATCCCAGTAAAATATTCTACGATTGAAAAAACAAGCACTAGTTTAATCCCTGTGTCTAATATTTTTCCATAAAGCAAAAATCCTTTAATCATCATATTCGGATAAATACGTAATCCGATCGCTAATAAGACGACAAAAATAATTAATGGAATTAAGGTAATAAAAATTTCTGAAAAACTTAATAATAATGGATATAATGACGGATCATTCGTTGATACCATCTCTCTAATTTGCGGCTTTGAAATAGCAATCATAAAGCAAGCTACTAAAACACCGACTGGAATGGTAAGAATTCCTGCCATGACACCGAGCGCCATATATTTATAATCTTTTTTAGAAATAAGAGCGAGACCAACAGGAATTAAAAACGTTAGTGTAGGCCCTAAAAAATAGCCAACAACCGTTGCGATAATCCATGATTCCCGCGTTTCAGCTAATACATCAGCTAATTGGTATCCTCCCATATCGACTGCGATCATAGACGTTGCCGCAATGGAAGAATCAATACCGAATTGACTTAGCCAAGGTCCTATTACAGTCGAGATAAACTTCGATAAATATGGTATGGAAGCCATAATTCCTGCGCAAGGAATAAAGATATGCCCGATGACATAAAAACCTTCCATAAATTCTCGACCGAGACCTTTTTCTGAATTTTTTATTGCTGCAAATGCACCGATCACGGCACATGCCATAATTAAATAGATAATTGAATTACTGATAACTTCCATCTAGTTAACCCTCTTCACTTTTTCACTTTAATTAGTTAAAATGTTACACCATCCTATTTAACCAAAAAAATTAACCAATTACCAGAATAATAATCTTAAAGCTGGGAAAAAATAATAATTTCTAATGGTAAAGATGTAAAAAAAGTGCTCTTAACTTGTAGAATTAAAAGCACCTTTATTATTTGAAAATCATTTAATTTACTTAGTTAGTCTTTTTTCCGCCTTTCATTTCATTAGTTGTTTTTCCTCTACAAGTTGATGATTGTTTTGTACTTTACCATTTTTATCTATCTCCACATCGAATGAAATGGATTGTAAATAATGAAGCATTTCTTGTTTTTGTTTTTCTTCAGGAGGAATGATTTGTCCATTACTTATTACATAGGGATCAAAAACTAAATCGATTTTATCACCTTTGAAAATCGCTTTTAATAAGCCCGTTTCGGCGGTTCTCCCTTCAACATAAGGAGGAAATAAAAAGTTTCCTAGTGAATAGGCAACAGGCATTCCTTCATAATATTCAAAGCCTTGGAGCCAGTGCGGATGAGAACCCACGATTAGATTCACACCAACTTCTTTCAAAGCTTTTACATATTCTTTTTGATAATCTGCAGGAGTGTTCGTTTTTTCAACTCCCCAATGAAAATAGACAATTACGTAATCAGCATCTGCCTTTTGTTCAAGGATCGTTTGCTTTACACCTTCAAGATCATATCCATCTGTTACACCAGCCCTGTTTTCTGTCGCCACCCAAGTAAAATTTGGGAAAAAGCGAACAAAAGAAAAGAAACGAAATTTCTTCCCCTGCAATACTACTTCTTTAGATTGATAGGCTTCCTTTCTATCTTTACCTGCTCCGATATATTCCATATTTGTGTTCTTCACATTTTTAAGTGTATCTAATAGACCGGGCTCCATGTAATCCATTGTATGGTTGTTTCCTATATTAATCATGTTAAACCCGGCGTCTTCTATTGCTTGAAGACCCCGCAAATCTGAATTGATCCAAAAAAGCTGGTCGGGATCTTTTGTACCAGGATTTTCTGTAAATACTGTTTCGGCATTAATAAAAGAATAATCTGCTTTTCTGACCGTATCTTTTATGTAGACAAACGGATAATCATAGCCTTTTGTCTCTAAAATTGGTCTTAGTCCCCAATCGAACATCGTATCTCCTGCGAATAAAATTTCAATCTCAGGATCTGCTTGTTGCGCTTTTGATTGAGCACTTACTTTGACTGATCCATTTTCAAAAACTAACAAAAACATAATTAGAAAGAATAATCCCAATAAAGGAATGAACATCTTATATTCACTCGGACTACTATCCTCCAATTTACATCGCCTCCCATAACATCTTATTCAATTGTTTATTAACTATGAATTGAAGTTACTAATCATTAAATGATGCCATTAGAAGAAACAATTTCTTTTAGAAGGTGTATTCATAAATATTGGCTATATTTCTCTCCATTTCTACTTTTCTTTACTTTTTACTATACTCCTAGCATTCTAGAGCCTAGTTGGAACTGAATTGCAAATTTTCCCTTAAATTAACTCTTCTTACACGCCAAAATTTACTAATAAATCATTAAGGGATTTTACTGTTCCATTAAGCAGATGTGAACTTTATTGAATTGAATGCCTATTCGCTAATTTATTTCACTTAAATATAATCCAAAACACAAAAAAAGCTTCTCCCATTTTGGGCAAGCTGTCTTTGTGTTTCCCGTATCTGAAAGGGTCTTAATACTTCCTTTTTATTGCTAATTATTTCAAAAAAGTCATCCAGCATTAATTTGAAAAAATACTAAATTTGATCTTCATTTTTTGGGAACCATCAATCCGTACTTTGATTATCAAATTTTTAATGATTTCTGTATGATATTCCCTTTTATTTTTGCTAGCGTATTCGATTTTTTGATAATGACCTCATTTAATGTCAATGGAGCAGTTGTTAGTAATTCGTATCCGTCCTTTGTCACAATAATCGTGTCAGAATGTCTGTACCCACCAACACCCTCCATATAAATGCCAGGTTCGACCGTAATCACCATGTTTTCTTTTAACGTTTCATAACTGCCTTTAGCAATAAAAGGTTTAGAACATCATTTAATCGTCTTATGTAAAATTATACAAAGCTATACAAAGAAAAAGGCAAAAAACATATGACATCATAACATTTCTCTCACTTAAAGTACCCTCCAACAATAGAAAAAAATAAAACAAATAAGTAGCTTATCATAACTTTTAACATATATGTAATTGAGTTCGTTCTGATTTCGAATGTTTACCGAGAAGTTTATCCAGATAAATAATGTTGTATAATTTTTTCACTCAACTTGCTCAAAGTAAATCTAAAATAGATGACTGATATCACGAATTAAAATTACTATAATGTATTAGTAGCCTTTGAGGTTTGTAAATTTAATAGATACGCAAATTTTATTAATTAGTGAGCAAAACGTTAGTCCCACTCCTAATAAATTGGGGCTTTTACTTTTTCAATAATATCTTCACGTACTTAATTTTAGTTTCATCTACCACTAAAATCATAGCCCTTAGTATAAGTAAAGAAAGAATTAAAAAGAAAGAACCGAGTAACAGAATAATATTTCCAGTTTTTAATGTATATTAATGTTATACAAATGTTCGAAATATTCAATAGGAAATAAGGCTTATCTTAGTGAAGAAATTTTGAGGTGAATAAAACTAAATGAAACGACTCTTTCAAAAAAACACACCTAGCTTGAATACCTAGATGTGCGATTGTATTAGTAAAATAGATTTAACATGTTTTCATTCCACTTAATCAGTGCAGTTAAAAAGTCAGATTGATCCGTTTCAGCATTGTTGGAAACATATCCATCTACCCATTCCAAATTTTTCACCATTTCTTTTCCACTATTTATTTGGTTGATCGCGTCTCGTTCATTTTTTACAAATTCACTTAGGATTCCATTCTGATACTTCTTTTTATGTTGTTGAATTTGCATTAGCAATTGTCTTGTTTCTTCTGGTGTACCTTTCCCATTAATCATTCGTTCCACGTAATCGTTATCAACATACCGTTTGGCAATAGTATATAAGCTAACTTCATCATGCTTAGAATTCGGACTGCTATAGGCTTTAAAAGGTTTCATATCACTATGATCAATGACAATATATCCTTTTTCTCTTAATAGATCGTTTTCCGCATACTCCAATAGCTCATCCATGAATGCTTTAGCTTCTTCTTCACTCTCAAAGTAATTATCAGCAATAAACTCTGCCTGCCTTAACGCCATTTCTCTATAAGCCGACCGTTCCTCTACGCTTTTTTCAGGCATTGAAATGGAACCACGTATCGCACTTGCCAACTCACTTGCATACAAAGAGGCGTTTTTTACTTTCCCCTCTAATGCTTTGGTGATCGTATGTTGCAATGTACCTTCTGGAAAAACGTAGTGTACACCTTCCACCACAAACTTGCTTTCTAACTGATTAAATGACTGTTCATTTTCCATTTGTTCTAAACGCCTTTTTTCAATGGCTTCAGCACTCATAAATTCTTGATAAAATGATTGGAAGGAGGCTAGTAATTCATCATTCTCATCCGCCAAAGCTGCTATTTTATATTGTCTCTTAGCATTCTCACTTATCGAAACATGAGCATTGGCTGGATGAACATTATTGAACTTATTTTTTGATGGTTTATCATCATTTCTTGTATAACTATAGATACTCCGCTGAGTATACAATTGATCATTTGAGATTTTGGGCATGTATGGTCACATCCTTGTTAAAAATCAGCTAAATTTCTTTCTATAAAAAGCTCTTATATTTAATATCGGGTGTGATCAACATTTTTAAAGTGTATCTATACCAATCTTCTTACAATGCTGTCTTTACGCCAAACCCCATCAGTAAAAAACCTGTTGCTTTTTGAAAATGAGATTGTTGTAACCACTTTTTTACATAATCTACTAAATAAACAACGAATAAAAACCAGCTAACAGCAATCCCTGTTAGAAGGAATCCAAGCGTCAATAATTGCTCATTTACATTGTCATTCAACTGAATAAACTGTGGCATAAATGTAATGTAGACAATCACCGTTTTTGGATTAAATGTGTTACTGATCATGCCTTGCAAACAGGCATGTTTATATATTTTCGCTGAATGCTCTGAAAAAATTTGCTCATTTCGAACGTGAAGCTGTTCAACGGAAAATGTCTTTTTCGTAAAAAGAGTTTGAAGACCTAAATATACTAGGTAAGCTGCACCTACATATTTAATGATGGAAAATAAGATGACTGATTTAGCTATGACAACAGATAGCCCGAGGACGGCAACAACCGTCCAAAACGTTAAACCTGTCGCCATTCCTAAGATGGTAAAGCGCCCAGCTTTTACACCGTGCGCTAATGTATTTTTCATAATAAGTACTGTATCTGCACCAGGTAGCATCGACATCATTAATGCCATTACGCTAAAAGCTAGTAAATTTTCCATTGACATCGCTCATTTCTTCATTTTGATCCTTTGTTCCATTAACTATTCTCATATACTGTTTCGGCGTTAAACCTATAAGACTCTTAAAAAATTTTGTAAAGTGACTTTGATCGGTAAAACCAGTTGCCAATGCAACATCAATTGGCTTGTCACCTTGCTCTAAAAATTCTTTCGCTTGATGAATACGGATCGTCATTAAATAACTGTTTGGCGAAATACCCATTCCTTTCGTAAACGTCCTTAAAAAATGATATTTGCTCCAGCCACTTATGTCACTGACGATGTCCAACGATAACTTTTTTGAATAATTTTCCCTTAAAAAGATACAGCTCGCTTCTATTTGATCTGATGTTGAGGGAGGGAGAGGTGGAATAGACAGGTCTGAATAGGTAAGAATCAGCTCCTCCAAAAAGTAATAAAATAATTCTTCCTTCTCTAAAGGGTCTTCTCGGTTGGATATTTTCTCGTGCAATACCTTTAACGATGCGACAAGCTCACTCTGAAAAAAGACATTTTGTGTAAACGTCGGAAGATCTGCACGCCCATTTATCTCCAAAATGACTTTTTCCATTATTTCATTTTTTATATTTAAGCATCGGTAATCAAGGGTTTTTCCATCAATTTGTGCACAACTATGTATTTCGAATGGATTGAATAGTAACAAATCACCAGGATTAATAATAGTTTCTTCCCCTTGACAAATTAATAGCCGTTGTCCTTCTTCAATAAAACCAATAACATAGTAATCATGAAAATGGGCAGGAAATTTTTGCATTAACCCCTAATCCGCATCCATATACACGTTACGCACTTCATTTTATCACATTCAATCCCTTTCCAACTTTAGAATACAATGAACCTTTCATTTGTTCTTGTATAATATTGCTATTATTTTTGTAAACATGATTAAAAAAGACCGTACAGTGATGAAACACCGTACAGTCCATAATATACTAGTTCCTGAAAATGAGCACACACTGAATTTTTGCGTATTGTCACTCGTTTGTTTGTAATTCACGCTGTATTTGGGCGCATTGCCGCTGAATTATTCCCGATTCGCGCTGTATTCGGGTGCATTGCCGCTGAATTGTTCTCGATTCGCGCTGTATTCGGATGCGCCTCCGCTGAATTGTTCTCGATTCACGCTGTATTTGAGCGCATTACCGCTGAATTGTTCCCGATCCGCGCTGTATTCGGGTGCGCTTCCGCTGAATTGTTCTCGATCCACGCTGAATTTGGGTGCATTGCCGCTGAATTATTCCCGATCCGCGCTGTATTCGGGTGCATTGCCGCTGAATTGTTCTCGATTCACGCTGTATTCGGGTGCGCTTCCGCTGAATTGTTCTCGATTCACGCTGTATTCGGGTGCGCTTCCGCTGAATTGTTCTCGATCCACGCTGTATTTGGGCGCATTACCGCTGAATTATTCCCGATCCGCGCTGTATTCGTGCACACCGCCGCTGAATTTTGTCAGCGAAGCACTCTTGGCATCCTCTATCAGGTTATTAAATACTCTCCTGTTTTAATGAATCAATTATATTTTCTTTTTTCACTTTACTACTTGCATAAAGCATTGCAGAACCGACAATGAGGAAGATTGCGAACGTTACGAATAATAAACTGCCCCAAGGTAGTGTAAATGTCGAATGAAAACTTGATCCTAATGTTCGATGCATTAAATACATCAGTCCAATACTAATTGGTAATCCGTATAGTAAAGCTTTCATTCCATAAAAAACACTTTCATAATTAATCATTCTATTAAAGCCTTTTGGCGTCATTCCCATTGACTTCAGCATAGCAAATTCACGCTTTCGTAAGGCAATACTTGTTGAAATCGTATTAAAAATATTTGCAACAGATATCAATGTAATTAACGTAATAAATCCGTAAGTAAAAACAGAAAGCAATAAAATTAGTTGTTCGTCTTGCTGTTTTACTTCATGAAAATTTGTTGCGGCAATCGCTACTTCGCGAATGTCATCGATTTCTTTCCCTGTTTTTATAGGGTCGCTACTTTTTAAATAAAGGTTGCTTTCATAAAAGTCAAAAAATTGATCGTTATCACCACTGGCAATATTACTTGTTACTTCTTTTAACGTCTGTTCAGATACGATTACTTTTAATCCATTATCTAGTACTACACCAACAGGAAGTGCTTCCGTATCAGTCATAATATTAATAGAATCAATATAAAATTCTTCCTCATCATTATCACCAAAAAGCTTTATTGATTCTCCTGCTGGTTTCTTCAAAGGCTGCAGTTCATAATATTTATTATCTATACCAAATGAAGTTTTATTAATAGCGATCCCATTTAATATATCTTGCGATTGTAACTCTTGAAAATCAACACCAACTTCATCTGCAAATTCTTTTAACTTTTCATCATTTAGTGTGATAATTTCAACATACAATTGATGTTCATCTTGCTCATTTGTGTATGTTATTTCTTGCATTTCGCTAGGTATTTCCGATTTTCCTAACCACGTATACACGTTAAATATGTTACTTTTACTATAATCCGTAACAGTATCGAGTGCTATCGTTTTTTCAACTAAACGATTCCATTGCTCATCTGTTTGTCCGCCCTGATGAATAACAATATCAAAATTTAAGTGATCGGTAGTCATATTATTCACCTGTTTTAAACTATCTGTAAAATAAGTAACGGATAAAAATAAAATAATACTGATCACAAGTGAAAGGATGGTTGCAACATACCGTCGTTTATTCCGTTTTAAATTTTTCAAACCTATTTCCGCTTCCATCCCAAATAATTTTCGTACCAACCGGTTCGTCTTCACTTTTTTTCCCGTTAATTTAATATCCTCTGCCTGCCGGATAGCGTCAATGGCAGTAATTTTTGATGCACGCCTTGCTGGAATATATGTGGACATAAATATTGTTAAAATAGATACAAGACAAGCAACGATAACAGATAATGGCGTTACTATCAAAGGTAATGACCCAGTTATTCCAAGCATTGCTTTTTCTAATATTTCATTGATAAACATCAGTGTAATACCAATCCCAGTAATTCCTGAGACCACTCCAATAGGAATACTAATAATCCCAATAATAAAACCTTCAAAGTATACCGAATTTCGTTTTTGTTTTTTTGTCGCTCCGACACTTGAAAGCATTCCGAGATGTCTAGAACGTTCAGATACCGAAATGGCAAATGCATTATAAATAAGTGAGACAGATCCTATGATAATAATTGCCATTATTATTGCACTAAAGGTAAACAATGTTTTACGCAAATCATCTGAAAAAACACCATAGTAACGTAATAATGTCTGATTAAAGTCTTCGGATGAAAAAGCTGTCAACTTTAATTTATTTGCAAGTTCTGCTGCGTAGTTTTTCTGCGCTTTATTCACTTTTTTCCAGGATACTGAAGCGTTGACTGTATGGCCAGCTTCTAATACACTTTCATCTAAATATGTTAACACTGTAAATCCAGGTGACCACACCGGCTCCCAATTAGGACGTTCCATTATTCCAACAATCGTAAATGCTTGATTGGAATGTACTTCTAACTCCTCGACAAGTTCATTTGTATCATATGAATAAGCTAAAGAAACACTTTGATCTAATGGCTCTGTGCCATAATCATCGTCTAGTGGAATGCGATCGCCGATTCCCAATTTTAACTTGTCATCTATCTTCAGCTGCACATTTGCATCCTTCATGATTGTTTCCGAAATAACTATTTCATCTTCCGACTTCGGAAACCGTCCATCGATTAATTCAATAGGAAAGTTGGAAAAACCTTTTTCATTATAAGCTTTTATAAATACATACGGTTTTTGCTCATTTTCACTTCCTTCTAGCATCGAAAAACCTAAATCTTGTGATAATAAAACATCTTTTGTCGTTTTATCTTGTTCAATTGCTTCGATTTGATCTTTATTTACATCACGATATAATACATGCCATTCCCCTTGTTCAGCAATTGTTTGCCGCTTCATTCCTTCAATAAAAGAGGCCGCTAATGTTGAAACGGCGGTTAACATAGCTACTGAAATAATGACCCCAATGATCGTAACAAATGTCCTCCGCTTATTCTCCTTCATATGGCGTAATGTAAGTTTTCTTACGATATTCATGGACGAATCACCTCGTCCTTTTTGAGTTTTCCGTCCTGAATCGTAATAATCCGATCCGCCTGTAAGGCAATATTTTCATCATGTGTAATGACGATCAATGTTTGGTTATACGTTTTATTAAACATTTTTAACAGTTCGATTATCTCATTGCCGTTTTTACTATCTAGATTTCCAGTCGGTTCATCAGCAAGCATAATGGCAGGGTTATTCATTAATGCTCTGCCAATGGACACTCGTTGTTGTTGCCCTCCAGATAATTGGTTAGGCAAATGATGTAAGCGTGATTCTAAATTTAACGAAAGAATAATATCATTTAAGTGTTTTTTGTCTACTTTATGTCCATCAAGTAATAATGGTAGCGTCATATTCTCTTCTACTGTTAAAACAGGAATTAAATTATAAAACTGATAAATTAATCCGAGTTGCCTTCTTCTAAAAATTGCTAATTGTGTTTCGTTTAAATTATAAATATCAGTCCCATCGACGAACACTTTTCCGGATGTCGGTTTGTCCACACCTCCAATCAAATGAAGTAAAGTAGATTTTCCTGAGCCTGATGCACCGACAATCGCAATAAATTCACCTTTATTCACTGTAAAAGAAACATGATCAAGCGCTTTAACGGCTGTTTCACCTTTTCCATATACTTTAGACAGATTTTCTATCTTTAAAATTTCCATGTCCATCCTCCTAATATCACTGTTATATACAGTTTATCTGTCTAAAATGACGCTGACGTGACTCTAATATGACTATATTGTCACTTAGATTTTATCCACGCTTGTAAAACTTCACTGTAAACGTTGTGCCAGTTTCTCCATCACTTTCCACTTTAATATCACCATCTTGTTCTGCAACGATGCTATAGGCAAGTGCAAGTCCTATTCCAACACTATCTTCGTCCGTACTTTTTCCTTTGTAAAAACGTTTAAAAATATAAGGTAAATCTTCTTTTGGAATTCCTCTTCCATTATCAGAGATAACCATTTCAGTATAAAGTGCATTTTCCGAAAAAGACACATTGATTTTGCCACCTTCAGCTGTATGCTCCACACTATTTTTCAACAAATTGATCATCGCTTCAACCGTCCAATTAAAATCACCAATATAATGGACATCTTTATTCCCATGAACCGATAATGTTTGGTCTTTAATTTCAAGCGGAATTAAAAGAGTTTCTACTGCTGTTTCGATTAATTCATGCACTAAAATAATTTCTCTTTTAAAATGAACTGTTCCAGCATCAATTTTGGATAGTTTCAGTAAGGATGAAACGAGCCATTTAATTCGCTCAAGCTGCATACGAATCGTATAAGTAAATTCAAGCCGTTTTTCATCTGGAAGCTCGTCGTTACTTAATAAATCAACCATCATTTTCATGGAAGTGAGCGGGGTTTTTAATTGATGGGAAATATCAGAAATGGCATTGGTTAAATGCTCTTTATCTTTTTGTAAATAAGCACCTTGTTCTGATAGCATATTCGTCACTTTATAGATCTCGTTTTTTAGTATACTTAGCTCGCCCTCATCATTATCTCGGACATCTAATTGGAAGTTACCTTTACTAATTTTCCGTAAATAGACGGATAGCTTTTCAATTTCTCGGTAACGCCAATACGAAAAAAGAATCGCTGTACTCATAAATAATACACAGGTAAAGAAAACAAAAATTGAGACTTCTTGTGATATAAAATAGCTTCCGATTGTCGCAATAATCGTAATGACACCCATACTAAGCAATAATAGTCTAATTTCTTTATTACGAAACATGCTATTCACCAACCTTATATCCTAAACCGCGGACCGTCTTAATCATCGTAGGTTGTTGTGGGTCATCCTCTAGCTTTTCACGGATCCTTTTAATATAAACAGTTAACGTATTGTCATTAACAAAGTCACCCGCGATATCCCAGATTTGACCTAACAGTTGATTTCTTGATAATACTTGACCGCGATGATTTACTAATGTTAGAAACAATTGATATTCCAGTGCCGTTAGCATTATTTCTTCTCCATTTTTGTATACTTTCCCTTGGAGCGTATGAATGTGCACATCCCCAATTTGGATAAGATTTTGTTGCTGCTGTTTATGATACCTGCGTAAAACCGAATTAATCCGAGATACAAGCTCTCGGATTCGAAACGGTTTCGTAATATAGTCATCTGCCCCCATATCAAGCCCCATCACGACATTTACTTCATCATCAAGCGCTGTTAAAAAGATGACTGGGATATCACTTTGCTGCTTAATAAGTTTACATAAATCATAGCCACTTCCATCTGGCAATGATAAATCAAGCAAACATAAATCAATTTCATGAATCCTATCCATGATTAGTTGTTTCGCTGATGTAGCATCATAACAAAGATATGTTTCATATTGTTCTGCTTGAAGTGAGTATTCTAATCCAGAAGCAATCGATTTATCATCTTCAACGATTAAGATTTTCATAGAAATAATCTCCCTTTAAAGTAAAGTCACACTGTTTAGCAATATCACAATATATCTAATTGAATCATTTTCATCCTTCAATAAACGCATTTAAAACACGAGCAATAAAGGAACTTTATATATTAATGTTCGTATTTTTTCTGAAATGAGCATTTATGAAATGGACTTAATTGGTCATAGATATACGTCCCTACTTCTTTCCTGCTTCTATTGTAGTACTTGGAACTAGTTCTAGACAATGAATCTTGCTTAATACAGACTTTTTAGTCCTTGCCAACGGTTGCTAAAATAAATAATTCCCGCTGAAAGCAAACAAGTACCAAATAAGACGATCATAAAATAAAGAACTGAATTTAGATGAAAAACACGATAAAAAACGATTAAAAACAAGCCATGTGATACATAAACAAGTAAGCTAAATGGGCGCAAATAGGCAAAATACTTCTGATCACGCAATTCCCATTGTTGTAACAATTTAAATAAAAAATAAATTGTCGGAACAAGCATGAACCACATCCCACTCCCTTTCGTAAACACTAAATGATGCACTCGATATGCCTCCATCGTAAGTAAAGCGAGGGAAAGGAAAAATAACCCGATATTTTGTCGTTGTGACAATGTGAATGGGTGCTTAGAGATGAAAATTCCTAGGCTAACGAAGAAAGCCCCAAAAAACAATCCATTTCTCGTCGTTAAAAAGATACGATGATAGAGGGATAACCATTCATTCGTTTGCCAGAGATCATAATACGATTGAAAAAGTGTTCCAATAATGAACAAAATAAGCGTGATAAATAGAACCGTTTGCGGCTTGAATAATTTAAATAAGATATAGGAAAAGGCAAGTGCAAACATAAGACCAGTGAGATACCAAAGTGTGTAATAACTTCCTTCAAAAATCGACTTTTGTAAAAACGATAGCCAATAATGCCATGGATCACCGCTTCTAACCCATAATAAAATTTGGAGTGGCAAATATATGAGTAGCCAAACCATATAAATCGTTAGCAATTTTTTTAAGACTGGGAATAAAACATAAAGATCACTCCCTAGCGCTGTATCCACACTCAACTTTTTTCCAAAAAAGAATCCTGAGACAACAAAGAAAAAAGGTACTGCTAGACGAGCAATAACGGAAACTAAAAAATAGTTCCCATTAGCGGAATATGTCATGAGTGGATCGGTATGGACACAGACTACTAGAAATGCTGCAATAACCCGGGCAACATCGATCCCATTATAATACTTCATGAAAGACTACCTGATCAATATAATTAGAAGCCATTCCAGAAAGAACACTAGCATATGTGTTTAGATGAAATGTAATCATATCCCCGACTGCAAAATGCTCACCACTGTCAGTAACATCAACGATAAGATGATCACTGCTCGCCCCTTCGACCGTAATCGTCTTATCTATTGCGACAAGCCCACTAATGTCGATATCTTGTCTACCAATTGCTAAAATTGCCCTTTTTCTAATCCCTTTATCTATAGGTGAAATAGGCTTTCCAAATGCATTCATATAGGCTATTTCCCCTTGTGGTAGAGATGGCTTTTCCTGTAATTCAATAATCTCCGCTTGTAAACGAATAGCATGTGCTTCCCATCCGTCAATCCTCTTTCCATAAGCAAGTTCCGTTCCTAGAAAGATAGCTTGATTGATTCGTACATTGTTTAGACCTCGAGGAATAGCTCTTTCGTATAGTAAATGTAAGCAACTCGAGTTCCCCCCTGATACGATCGGTAGCTCTATAGAAAAATCGGTACGAAGCTTCTCTGCCATTTTCGTAATAATTCCGTAATTTTCCTCTGTCGGAATCACACCTCCGAAACAGGTTAAGTTTGTTCCTATTCCAGCTAAATAAACCCCATTTAATTGTAAAATTTGCTTTACTACTGCATATATTTTCTCTGTTTCTTCAAACCAAAGACCTTCCCTTAGATCCCCAACATCCATCATTAAAATAACTTTATGCGTCTTTCCTTGGGATATGGCCGCTGCCGAAAGTGCCTTAATGACGGTGATTTCAGAATTCAAGCTATAATCAGCATATTGAACTACTTCCTGAACTTCACTTAGTTTAGGAGAACGCAGAAGCATTTTTTCTACTGGTAACGAATGAATGTTGATTAAGTTTTCAATCCGGGAATCGGCCAAATAATCGACACCAGCTTCAATTAGGGTTTGAGCAACATCCATATTGCCACAAACCCCTTTCGTTATACCCGTTACCGTAATATTTTGCTCTTTCGCTTTTCGCACTAGTTCACGCGTATTATTCCTTATTTTATTCAAATCCATTTGTAATGTCGGCTTCATTTCATTAACCTCTTCTCAATCGCTTCTACTACTTTATCAAACTGAAGGGAGCGTGATGCTTTCAGTAAAATGGTACACGGCTCTTTTGCCAATACAATGATCGTTTCAATTAATTTTTCTTCCTCTAGAAAAAAGTCCGCTTGAGGTGATGTATCTCTTTCTTGGATCGAAGTAATTGTATGAAAGGTTAAATCTCCAGATCCTAAAACCATATCAATATTTGCTTCTGCTATATAAGTGCCGATCTGTTTATGAAGGGCAACAGCTTGTTCCCCCAGATCAACCATATCACCCATCACAAATATTTTTCTTTTTCTATTTGGCAATGATTCTAACGTCTGAATAGCCGCTTTTACACTTTCGGGATTTGATTTATACGTATCATTAATTATTGTCACGGAACCGAACCTTTTCACTTCATTTCGCTGTGTAGTTAATTGAACTTGTCGAAAGCCCGTTTGAATATCTGCTTCGGATAGATGTAAAAGGTGAGCAACTTGCATCACAGCTAAACAATTAATTGCTTGATGACGTCCGATTAACGATAATGCAAACATACTATTACTATTTGATGCCGTAAACTGGAGGGAACTTTCCCCCTGATGGAAAGATGTTAGATACAATTGATTCGAGCTTTTCTCTCCAAAAGTAAGTTGCTTACATGAATGACGTTTTGTCTCCTTCAGAAGTAAATCATCATCCCCATTCACAACTAACACACCATCCTTTTTTAAGCCAGTGACAATTTCACACTTGGCCTGTGCAATATTTTCAAGTGTCCCCATTGTCTCCAAATGGGCGCTTCCAATATTCATAATCATCGCTATATCTGGCTTTACCATGTCACTTAAAAAAGCAATTTCTAAGAGATGATCCATCCCCATCTCAATAACAGCCATTTCTACATCCTCATCCAGTGACAATAAGGTAAGCGGAACACCAATATGATTATTATAATTTCCGATCGTCTTCTTTGTTTTAAACCGCGTACTTAACACTTGGTGCAAAATATCCTTTGTCGAAGTTTTCCCATTACTACCAGTAATTCCGATAAACGTTGCTTGTTTCAATTGATTTCGGTAGCTAGCAGCTAGTTGCTGTAAGGCGATTAATGTATCTTCCACAAATATGGTGGGGATGTCTTGTGGGGGATTCGGTTGATCTTTTTTCCAAAGGGTTGCAACTGCCCCATTTTGAATCGCTCCATTTATGTAATCATGTCCGTTACTATTAGGCCCAATGATTGGTATATACAGATTCCCTTGTACAACCGTCCTTGAATCAATTGACACACCGTGAATTTGCACATTTTCCCCGATCCACTTCGCGCCTGCGATCATCGATTCAATTTTTCGAAGCTGTCGAGTAATCACACGCTTACCCTCCTATATTGTAATGTATTACGATTTTCATATGCTTGGAAACCGAGCTTAATCAGTCGATCAAGTAGTTCAGAGTAGCTCAGCCCTTCTGTTTTCTCAATTAATACTGGAAACATACTATACGTTGTAAAACCTGGCAATGTATTCACTTCATTCAGATATATCTTTTGCTCGTCCGTTATAAAAAAGTCAATCCGCATGAGACCAGTCCCACCTAATGCTGTATAAGCTTGTTTTGCATAATCGCAAATCTGTTCATATGTTTCCGTATGGATTAGCGCTGGAATTTGTGGAGTTAAATTTTCATCTAAATATTTATCTTCATAATCGAAAAATTGCTGTTCCCGTTTCCATTCTCCTGCAAGTGAACAAGTCAGCTGATGGTTATTTCCAGTGACTCCGATAATTACTTCCTTCCCGACAATTTCTTTTTCAATTAAAATCTTATCATCATACAAAAAAGCTTCCCCAATTGCTCGTTCGAGTTCTAGCTTATTCTGGCAATAACTAATTCCGACACTCGATCCCATATTCGCTGGCTTCACATAGCACGGAAAATGAATCTTTGATTTTATGAGATTCAAATAATACTCTTCGCGATGCAAAAATAGCTCCTTTGTAAAGTAAATATAAGGTGTTTGCGGAATATCATTTGTGGCAAATAGTTGCTTTGACATGACTTTATCCATGCCAACCGCGGCTGCATTAACCCCATTTCCAACGTATGGTAGATCAAGCATCTCCAACATCCCTTGTAGTTTTCCGTCTTCCCCAAAAGTTCCGTGTAAGACAGGAAAAATGATGCTATTTGAATCAAAACTGTTTTGAAAAAATTGATGGATAGAAGCACGTACTTCCAATTCCGTTTCTTTCATGATTTGTTCTCTTTCTAGCCGTTTGCTTCCTACTTGAAAAGGTTTATTCCATTTGCCATCCTCTGTAATATAAACAGCGAACACATCATATAGTTGCTTGTTTAGTTCATTTAATACATTTAATGCCGAGTCAATGGACACTTGATGTTCTGCGGATTTCCCACCATATAACACATAAACTTGCTTTTTCATTTTCATTCCTCCTCGTTATATTTTTATACTTTGCTAATTTATTCCTCATTGTAAGATAGAAAAGTTTAGACAGCAGAAAGAAATGGTAAATATTTTTTAAAGATTATTTGCTTCCAGTGTTTTTTATTGATTATGTTTATTACGTTCTAGCTTATCTAAATAAAGTGACTTTCGCGTGACTTATAAGTGACGGAATTGTCATTTAATACCGTTTTAGGAACAAAAGAATAGTGGAAGAAAGAGAATGCGGTTATAAACAGCGTGACTGGAGAAGAGACTTAGCTATTTTCGCACATACATTTTATCCACAAGTTATATTTAAAAGCATGGACTCAACTCATACCTTAATATTTTTCAAAGTTTTACTTGAAGAATATGATAAGATGGAAATAAATCATTCGTTTAATAAGGTGATATGAAATGGATAAAGAGGTACATATTTTAGTTATGGAAGATGATGAAGATATTAATAACTTGCTTTGTCAAATTGTTCAAGATAGTGGTTACAACCCACAACCTGCATTTTCTGGAACGGAAGGACTTCTTTATTTTGAACAAAAAGAGTGGGATATGGTGCTACTTGACCTAATGATTCCAGGTATGACTGGGGAGGTAGTCCTTCAAAAAGTGAGGGAAAAATCAGATGTCGCCATCATTATTATTTCTGCTAAAGAAGAACAATTAACAAAAGTAGACTTGCTTCGTAATGGAGCCGATGATTATATAACAAAGCCATTTGATAATGGCGAAGTGGCTGCACGTATCGATGTTCTCCTCAGAAGATATAAACGAACCCCACCTACTTCCACGCTTACATTTAAAGATATAGTCATGGATACAAATGCGAAAAGTCTAACTGTAAACAATACGGAAGTTATCCTTACTGCACGTGAATACAAAATGATGAAACTATTTTTATCAACCCCTAAAAAAATGTTTACGAAAGAAAATATTTTTGAAAGTGTGTGGGGGGAGGAATACTACGGTGATGAAAACACAGTAAATGTTCATATGAGCCATTTAAGAAGTAAACTTTCAGAAGCAAATCCACATGAAGAATACATCGAAACAATTTGGGGGATGGGATACCGACTTAAAACTTAAGAATTACTTAAGAATTTATTTATCTTTCATTATGATTTGTACGCCATACTTAACATAGAACAAAAAAGGAGGTATGGCAGTGAGTGAATATGTCTTACAAACAGTCAACCTGACAAAAAAATATAAAGGCATTGATGTCGTAAAAAAGGTGAATATGCAAGTTAAAAAAGGGGAAATCTATGGATTTATTGGTCTAAATGGGGCAGGTAAATCAACGTTGATTCGTCTTGTCGCAGGATTAACTTACCCTACAGAAGGCCATCTTGAATTATTTGGAGAGAACCAATCAAAAGAACTAATACACGTACGCCAACAACTAGGAACTTTAATTGAAAATCCCGCATTATTCCCCAACATGACAGCTGAACAAAATTTAGAAGTGATCCGACTACAAAGAGGGATCCCAGGTAAGGAATGTATAAAAAAGGTCTTGTCACGGGTTGGGTTAGAAAATACAGGGAAGAAGAAGGCTAAATCATTTTCATTAGGAATGAAACAAAGACTAGGGATTGCCATTGCAATGTTACATGAGCCAGAACTTCTTATACTAGATGAACCGATCAATGGATTGGATCCGATGGGTGTCGTAGAAATTCGTGAACTTTTAAAACAACTAAATGAAGACCATGGTGTTACTATTATTATATCAAGTCATATTTTAAGTGAAGTTCATCAGCTCGCAACAAATTACGGATTCATTCATAAAGGTGAATTAATTGAGCAAATAACGGCAAATCAGTTAAATGAAGCATGTAAAGCACATCTATTGTTAAAAGTGAATGATGCAAATCAGGCAATTATTACATTGGAGCAAAAGCTTAACACGGAAAATTATGAAGTGATGCCTGATGGTGCGATTAAATTATTTAGTCATCTTGAAAACAGTACGCTCGTCACTCGTGTTCTTACAGAGAGTGGACTTGATATTGAACAAATTTCTCCACAAGGCGATACTTTGGAAGGCTATTTTACTAGCTTAGTAAAGGAGGTATCCTAAAATGAGTAACCTCCTCCGCGTAGAATTTTATAAACTAATCCGTACTAAAGTGTTATGGATTTTACTGATTATTAGTGCGCTGTTTAGTTTCATGCTTGTATCCCTTTTTTATATGGAAGGGCAAGGAACACTTGAAAAAATTGAAGAATTCAGTGACAATATTACAGTTGAAAAAATGGAAACAGATCCAAATGAAGAAGATATTCCTCATAGTGGTGTCAATATTTTTATGGTCTCTGCTCTTTCTGGTGATGTCTTTATAAATATATTATTCATTTGTATTATCGGTGCTTTCTTTATTACCAATGAGTATTCATCAGGAACGATAAAGAATCTTGTTTCCGCTGGTTATTCAAGGAATCAAATTTATATATCTAAATTAATCGTTTATTCTATGATTTCCATCGTCCTCACTTTATCTTTTGCGATTTTCATGGGGTTATTTGGAACCATGTATTTTGGCTTTGGAGAATTCCCCCCGATAGAAGATGTAATGAGGCTAGTAAAAGTACTATTGCTCCTTTGTTTGTATGTCACTTCATTTGTCTCTATCGCCATGTTATTTGTCATCATCGCTAGGGGAACAGGAATGGCGCTGTTACTATCATTTGGATTTTATCTGATCATCGGCTCTGGTTTAAAGTTTTTAAGTTTTCAATTTACACTTTTTGAGAAAATAAGTAAGTACTCCGTATATTCGCTTTATCCGTTAATCGGCGAGAGCGATTTAGGTAGTAAAGATTTATTTCAATTTATCAATGTGCCTTTTATAACAATCCTCATTTTTATTTTTATTGGGATAAGTTATTTTAAAAAGCAAGATATTACGTAATACATGAATTTATTGGAAAGGATGAAGAAAATGGTCTATTTACTGTTAACGATTTTATGTACAATTTTGATCATTTTCTTTTTCCATCTCTTACAAACTAGAAGACAAATAAAACAGTTATCCTTCCAGCTTCAACGTTACAACCGCGAAGAAACGTCAATGAAAGTGAACTTGTCTACCGCTAACAAATCCCTTGAAGATTTGGCTATTATCATTAATGAGACGATTGATAAGAAGACAGAATCTGAAGTAATTTCAAATCAGATGCAAAAGGAATTAAAGCGAGCTGTTGCGAGCATGTCACATGATTTACGCACGCCACTTACTTCCATTATTGGTTATCTTCAATTAATAAACGATAAAAATATTTCTGAGGAACAGCGGGAGGAATATCTTCATATTGTGCTAAAACGTACCTCCCGTTTACATACGCTTATCGACAACTTTTTCTCTTTATCTACTGTCGATTCAGAAGAATATTTATTACAACCTAAAAAAACGTTGCTGAATACATTGCTTCAAGAAATACTTTTATCGTATTATGATGAGTTTACAACAGCAGGGAAAGAACCGACTATTCATATAGTAGAGGAAAATCTGTTCGTTTTAATTGATGAAACCGCCTTTAAACGAATTGTTGAAAATGTACTATTAAATGCCATTCAACATTCGAACGGAAATATAACAATCGAATTAAAGAAAGAAGACCATTGCGTTTTGTTTGAAGTAACAAATACGATAAAGCCGGATGATACTCCAGACATTAAGCATATTTTTGATCGCTTTTATACTACAGATCGAGCGCGTAATCATGGAAATGGTTTAGGTCTTTCCATTGTCCAACGTTTAATGAATAAAACGAATGGCCAGGTGAAAGCAGAAATAAACAAAGATGAATTTAACATTGTTTGTACATGGCATTTGTATCAACAAGTATGAATGTGGGAGAATGATTAGTAAATTTCCCATACTATTCTTGTGTTCGGTATACCATAATTACCGCTTTGACAAATGGCCTGATTTTTAAGAGAGGCTTTTTTTATAAAGGCTATTCACTTTAACACCGAATAATAGACACAACAGCATGGTAACAGGAATGAAAACTAAGAATCGCCATATCACCTTGGAGATGTATCATACCATTGAAAAGAATACATCGGAATTCAGCGCTAAGCAGAACTATTCAGCGGCAAGGCTTGCGGATTCAGCGCGGTTCGGAATCATTCAGCGGATAGACTCCCAGATTCAGCGCGAACCGGAATAATTCAGCGGATGCACCGGAATTGAATAAATCAAGGGAACAAAAAATATTGGGATGTTGAGTAAAGTTGTTGTCAGTAATTGCTTTACCTATTTCTTTGATCTATTTAACAAACAAACCAACAACTTCATCCGCTTCATTAAAGCTAATTGTAAAGGTACGATTTTCGTTCGTATAATTTGCAACAATGATTGTGATATACATATTATCTTGTTTTTCAACAGATGATTTTTTGATTTCTTCATAATCTCCAGACTGCTCTATAACCGGTTCTATTTCTTTTAATCGATCCGCTGTTAACTCTGCTTTCATTTGGCTATCTAACGTTTCTGTTACAGCTTCGAAGTTCCCATCATTTAATAGCAGGATGATTTCCTCCGCTTTTCCAATATATTTGTCTGATGTGGCATCATCTACTTTTTCACCGCCACAAGCAACTAGCATGCTTAAACAAATACCTAGCAAAACAAACATGATCTTCTTCATTTATAAAACTCCCTTTCTTTTTAATTGAATACTATAAACAATGACACTGATACTCATGACAACTAAAAGACCTTCCAGTATCCAAGTTGCCGGCTGTCCCGAAATGATCATCGGTACTAGACCGACGAAAGAGTCTATAACACCATGCAATACTACTGCGATTACGAAATAGCGTATACGCTTTGTCACCACACTTTGTAACACAATGATCGATAAGCCGATATGCAATAATATTGCAAAAAATCGTTCTGTTGCTCCAAGAGCATATGCCTCACCATCAACAAAAATAGTTTGTGTGAATAATTGTATCACTGCATGTAATCCTAAAAATAAAACAGCCTCTATCCCACCATGTCCCACACCAAATAACAATCCTGCTTTCCAGTCGTGTCGCTTCATAACAAATCGCATCGCAATGAAACGGGCAACCTCTTCAAATATTCCTGCTGAAAAGCCTAGTAAGATGACATAAATAACAGGCTTTGTCACGCTAAACATATTGTAACTGATGCTGTTTGTATCTAGATAATTTAACAGTGGGATACGTAAAACGACTTGTGAAATGACAAATGCCAATACACCTAATACATAAGGAAATACTCGTCTCGTATACAGCGCATAAATAAATACAGAGAGTGGGAGTACAACACTAATAAAAATGGCAAAGTAAATACCTAGCATAGAACTCACCTCTTCCATTAGTGTAAAACACATGATGGGAATAGTAATCACTTTGTTCATACTTGGTTCCATTTTCTTCATAAACGGGCAAAAAAGCAGTAACATGATTGTCACTACTTTTTTAAAGTGATTATTTGTGTGAAATATAGGGAGGTAAATTCTGTTTCAAGTTGCGCATTTGGGATTTTTGTAATCATTTGCTTCAGCGAAAACAACCCATAGCCTCGTTTTTTCCCTTTGCTAGAATGCTTTTTTTCATAAATTTCTTGTACATCAAGCTGCTGATTACTACAACTATTTCGGACAATAAATCGTTGAATATCTTCTCCTTCGAAAAAAGCGATTTGCACATTACGCTCCTGACTTATGATCGCTTCTTCGATTGCATTATCTAATAAAATGGAAATCGCACGAATAAAAGGAACTAATGGCATCGCAATCTGATCGATTTTTTCTGGGATATCAAGTAGTACTGACAAATCATGCTGCTGTGCTCCAATTACTTTTACACTCAACATGCTTTTTACTTCGGGGATTGCAATCTGTGACAACTTCACTAGTTCTATCTCTCGATGATTAATTAATTCGGAAGTAGGTGCAATGATATCACGGTAAATAGTTTCAATTTGTTCTAAATCTTTTGTTCGTATCCCATCATGAAGCGATAACAATACATTCATATAATCATGACGAAAACTCGCTAACTCCTCGTGCATGACTTCCAATTTTTCCACATAATCTAGTAATTCTTTATCTAATTTTTGCTGTTGGTCATCCAATATTTTTTCTTTTGCTAAATGTGAACTAATCGAAAACAGGATGATCAACACCAAAAACAGCATAACTGAAATAATATAAGTCGTTTCACCGTAATTTAGATGTAACGTACGAAGGAAGCTCGAAGTTGGTATCGTTAAAATAAACAGTATCAATGTACTTAGCATAAGTAAAATATAACTCAAATAGAACAAGAATGGACTTTGTACAATAAAACAAGCCAATTTCCTAGTTTGTTTCTGAAATAAAATAAGCAAAAGAAAAATAATACTCACACTAATTAATTGTAGTACACTTGCTGTCCATAAATATAAGTTAAGAGGAGATAACATGAATAGTTGAAATAATCCTTGTACAAAAACCATTTTTAAAAGGGTAATACTTACGATGCTAACTAAAGCAAAATAAAGATTTTGTGAAAATGTTAGTCCATGTTTTTGTCGTAATAAACCGAGAGCTAAAAGAAAAATGAGGGATACGATCAAATTAAATTCAGGATAACCTGTCACAGTTACAATGATCCCTAGTAACACTGTAAATAAAAGACTTAAAACAATAAGAAATTTCCATGTAAAACGCTCATATTGAATAAGCTGTAAATAAAACACGATATGACTTAAACCAACGATTACAATCGTAAAGACATCATAAATATACATTATCTTTCACCTTTTAAAAGTTGTTTCACTTTACGTACTAAACGACGTGAAACAGGAATTCGCTTCCCACTTTTTAAGACTAGCATTCTCTGTGATGCTTCATATGCAACCATTTTATCACGATTCACTAAATAAGATTGATGACAACGGAATAGCCGTTCATCCAATGCTTCAACTTCTTTTAATGTACCATAAAAATTAATCAGTCGATCTTCAGTTATTAACGCTAGGCGGTGGGCTTCTGCCGTCATAAAATAGTCAATCGTATTGAATGGCACTCTTACCGTAGCACGCATATTCTCTAGTACGAAATCATCGGAATTTGCCGCTTCATCATGCTGAGATTGATAATGTAATAGACAATCCTTAAACAATTGATAACGAGTTTCGTAATCTAACCCTTTATCAATAAATGTTAAGGCAGACACCATGTATTGATAAGAAATGGGGGCAAATTCAGAGTGGGTTGTCACAAAAACAATAATACCTTGATTGTCATATTTTCTTATTTGCTGTGCCACTTCTAGCCCTTTTCTTTCTTCATTTTTTATTTCTATGTCCAAAAAGTAAATCGGTATCCTCGTTGTAAATGGAATTTGTTCGATTATACGCTCACTTTTACTCGTTGCCTCAATGAAATCATAAGCAATTTGATTTGATGCACAAATTTCCTCCATCATTTGCTTTAAGTTTTGTGCTTGCATCATATTATCTTCTAATATAAAAATGCTCATTCGCTCACTCATTTCTCTTGTCATCCATTGTAAGCATAGCATGTTTGATGTTTATTCATCAAAAAAACAAGCACAGACAAATCTGGTAGCGAATTTCCCAAACGGAGGTTTAACCTCCCTTTTAAAAGCATTACATGATCTAGATTAAAGTCTCCTGTTCAAAATAACATGTTTTCGGGATAAAGAAACTCATCCCCTACCAAAAATTGTACAGTATCTATTTTACATTTCTTTCATTAATTATTTATTCAACCAAAACTATAAATAAAATAAATATATTTATATTAACTTTAATAAAATAAGGGAAAATCATTTATTTTCTTACCAGCTTGTTTTAGAATAAAGGTAAGATTAATTTTCAGTAGGAGTGATATGTGTGGACCAATACAAATTTGATGTGAACCATAGTAAAATCATTGTTGATGCTATTGTTGAAGGTTACAGAGACTACATAGAACACCGAAAAGATCGTTTTAAAGCAATGAAAATTAGTTCTGCATTTGCATGGACGAAAGGAAATTTTATTGAAAGTAGATTGGCTGAGAATTGTGTTGATCTAAATTTTTCTTACAAATTAGCAAAAGCAGGTTTAACGTGGAATTAACTACAATTTATCCATGGTGAACAAAAAAGGATCTTTCTAATTAAAAATGCTGACTATTTTAACGAAAACTGTTTTTCGCAGGCTGTTTTACCTGGGAAGTTTAAGGACAAAGATTATCGTAAAACATACCTTCATGAACTATCGAAAATTAATCAAAGACTAGAATTTTCAGCTGTCGATTCAAACAAAAGAAATGACAGCGAATATACTCAACAATTATCTTTTTTTGTAACGGAGGAACAAGTAAAAGATGAATTGAAACAATTCAAATCGTTATACAATGAGTTCCATATTCTTACCTATAAAATTGATGACGCTTATCAAATATCTAACATTATGCATTATCTGCCTAATCCAGATAATAATATTGCATATAGGGTAGAAAATCTATCAAAGTATATTTCTGGTGCGGAATTAACCGATGAAGAAAGAGAAATTATTGCTCCTGCACCTGAAAAAGATTTGATCGATCCTGTCGAATTTGATATCGGAATCTTTGAAGAGAAAGAAATGAAATAAAATATTTTTTTAGAAAGAGGAGCATTATGTTTATAGGTGAAAATTTAACGAATCTTCGTATCATGCATGGTTATTCACGAAAACAGCTCTCTGACATAATAGGTGTAACAGAACAAGCCGTCTGGCAATACGAAAATAATTATACCTCACCAAAGATGCAGATTGTTAATCATTTAAAGTCTATTTTCCAAGTGAAAAGCAAGTATTTTTATAACAAGGATGTGCTTGATCGGTATGTAAAAACAGGAAATATTCCAGTCATGAATATTGCTTATCGCTCTAAAGTAATGAAGATCATATCTAAAACCCAATCAGAGGCCAAGCATATCGAGTTTTTAGACAGCTTCGTTAATTATGTAACAACTAATGTCGTTTATCCTACGCAAAAGATTATCCATCTAAGAAATGAAGTAATTGATTACGTAAATACTGCTGGTGAAGATAGAGAAACACAAATAAAGAAAGTAGCTAAGCTTGCACGCCATAAGCTAGGGTTTGACCATGACTCTAATGATGATCTTATGTTTTTAATAGAAAAAAGTGGTGTATTTATTTTTGAAAAGGCAATTGAAGAAGATATTGATGCTTACAGCTTATGGACCAAACAAGATCGCCCTTTTATTATTTTAGGGAATTTGAAACGATCGGCCGTTCGGCGAAATTTTGATATTGCACATGAACTAGGTCACTTATTACTTCACTATCGAGTAGAATTCACTAGTTTAGACCGAAAAGAATATAAAGCATTGGAAAATGAAGCTAATCAATTTGCTGGAGCATTTCTTCTTCCTGAAGAGCCCTTTTTAACAGATATGCGTTCGATTGTTCGTAAAACAAATCCTGAGGCATATATTGATTTGAAAAAGAAATGGAAAACGTCATTACAAGTTTTAGGGTATCGAGCAGCTAACTTGAGGCTATTGGATGCGAAGAATCATCGTAACTTTTATGCGGCTCTTCACCGAAAAGGGTATTTAAAAAGGGAGCCCCTGGATGAAACAATACATATTCAAAAACCAGAAAAAGTGAAGTCCATTTTCGATTTAGTTGCTAAAAAAGGCATCATTGATATCCGTAATATGATTGATAATGATTGGATGGTGGAGACTGATTTCCTTCATCGATTAACAGGAATCGATGTGGATTTTTTCAATAATTATTTAACAAAAGAACAGGATTTTGAGTTAATTAATATTAAATGATATTCATAGGGTGGTTTATTTTCCAGCCTTGTTCGCTTCATAAGCCTATAGAAAAACCTTTAAAGGCCGATTTCCCCTTTCGCAAGGCAATGGACGAAATCGGCCTTTAATTTTTCAATTTAAAATTATCTATTGCTTTATGTAGTCTAATTACCCCTTTTTTTATTTCTTCCTTTTTTAGATGCCCAAAACCTAAAATAATTCGATTAGTATATTTTTCTTTTTCAATCGTATGATCTTCTACAGGATATACTTTAACACCAAACTGTTCGATCCATTCTAGTAATTCTTTTGAAAAATGGAATTCACTTAATTCAACAATTAGGTGTAAGCCTGTTGAATAACCAAAAATGTTAACCTTATTCGAAAATGTTATTTCTAAACAATGAATAAGAAAGTTTCTTCGGTCTTTATAAATCTTTTTCATCTTCGTAATATGTCGTTCCAAATAACCTTCACCTATAAAACGGGCAAGGATAAGCTGATCTAAAGAAGGGGTATGCAGATCAGAAAACCATTTTAGCTTCCGACATTTTTCAATAAGATGTGAAGGTAGAATTAAATATCCCATTCTTAGAGCTGGTGATAAAATTTTACTAAATGAACCAATGTACAAAACATGTTCTGGATCCAATCCTTGTAATGAACTTACGGGTGGACCTTCATATCGAAACTCACTGTCATAATCATCTTCGACAAGATAACAATTGGTTTTTCTTGAGTAGTTAATCAACTGAATCCGTCGTTGAATCGGTAACGTTCCTCCTAAAGGAAACTGATGAGAAGGAGTAATAAAAACAAGCTTTGGATTTTTATTTACTGGTAGCAAAGATGTCTTCATTCCATATTCATCAACAGGTATAGGGTAAAGGATAGAGTCCGTAGTTTTAAAAATGGTTTGAATATCATTCGTTATCGGATCTTCCATTATGACTAAATCATCCGGAGATAAAAGCAATTTAGAAACAAGTGTTAGGGCTTGGGTTGCTCCAGAAGTTATGACAATTTGCTCTGGATGACAATCAACACCCCTTGTTTTTAGTAAATAGCGTGATAAAACCTGCCTTAATTCTGGACGTCCTTCAGGAATATCATATCCAAACGTAGAAGATGCAATATCATTCCATATAGTATACGATAATTTTGCCCATGTTTTGCGTGGAAATAAATCCAATGCAGGTATTCCTGAACGAAAGCTGATCATATCATTTTCTTTATTTTTATCTTCACCCCAATTCAAAGAATGGAATGAAGGTATTTTTTTTTGTTGTTCTAAAAAAGTCCCTTCAGCAACAAATGTCCCTGAACCCATTCGTGAAACGACAAAGCCTTCAGCCAATAATTGATCATAAGCTTCTAAAATCACATTTCTCGACACTTTTAATTCAGTAGATAGTGCACGTGTCGATGGTAGTTTCTCTCCTGATTGTAAGTTGCCATTTAAAATTCGTTCTCGGATTAGTTGATAAACTTGTCTAATTAAAGGTATATCCAACGAACGGTCAATAGGTATCCAAAGCATAGTTACATCTTCCTCATTAAATAAAAGTGGTACCATGAAAAATTATAATAAGTGGTACTAATACAAACCATTTTAGCATGATAAAGTTGATTCAAATAGTAAAAAGGAGATGTATGGTGATGATTAATCCGGAAGTCCAAGTAAGCCAAGCACTTAAATCGATTGCACGTAATGAACATATCAAATCTTATATTCAAAAATCCAATGAACTCTATCCCTTATTATTGCAAGCTGCCCAACGATTTGTCACTGGAGAACATAAAAAAGATGGTATTGTAACAGCAAAAGAACTAATCTCAAGAGGTTATTTTATTTCACTAGAATATATAGGGGAAAATACTACCGATTTAGAAGAATGTCGAAAAGCAAAAAATGAGTTTTTGAATCTTATTGAAGAAATGGGTTCTCTGTCTATGAAGCAAACTATCTCGCTTGATTTATCCCATATTGGGTTAGCTGTGAATTCAGAAACAGCTTATATTCAATTACTGGAGATGGCCAAGAAAGCAAATCTGTACGGGATTACACTTATGATAAGTATGGAAGAATCATCGAAAACAAGTGATATTCTTGATATCTATAAAAAAACAACGGAGCAGTATCCTAATGTAGGAGTCACTATACAGGCTCACTTATATCGATCTTACAATGATATTCAGGAACTCATTCATTATCCTGGGAAGATACGAGTTGTCAAAGGCGCTTATCAAGAACCTGTCGATATTGCTATGTCTAGATCAAAGGAATTAAATAACCGTTATCTTAAACTTGTACAACAATTAATAGAAGCTGATCACTCAGTATCCATAGCCACACATGATGAGATGCTTATTCAAGAAATGGAACACCGTCAATACTTAAATCAGCCCCACGTAGAAATGGAAATGCTCTACGGAGTCCGTCCAGATTTGTTAAGGAATTTAAAAAGGAAAGAGTACAACTGTAAAGTATATTTGACTTACGGAAAAGAGTGGTATTTGTATTTATGTCATCGAATAGCTGAATATCCGGAAAATCTATATAGTGTCGTAACAGATATAATCAATCCATCCTTAGCAGAGAGAAGTAAATCCTATTGAACGAACATTTAGTCCCAAGTTTGAAAATCATTTTGGCCATGACTATTGTGGGAAGTTCGGTTGTAGCAGGTAAACTAATCGTTCAAAGTTTTCCCGTGTTCTTAGCATCTGAACTAAGATTCCTTCTCGCAAGCATTATTTTAGTTCCATTATTGATAAAATTTGAAGGGTTCCCTTCTATTAGAAAGGGAGATGTATTAATCCTATTTTTACAAACATTATCTGGTGTATTTTTGTTTAATATTTTTATGTTATATGGACTGACAAGAACCACAGCCATTGAAGGCGGAATTATTACAAGTACCATTCCAGCAGTCACAGGGGGACTTGCCTTCCTGTTCCTTAAGGAAAAATTAACAAAGAATGTAATCATGGGAATTTTGCTAGCAGTTTTAGGGACATTAACAATCAATTTTTACGGATCTTTTTCATCCGTTGAACGTGGATCGTCCCCTTTATTTGGGAATTTACTTATCTTCGGTGCCGTTATTAGTGAAGCTTTGTTTATTATATTTGGGAAGTTTGTTGCACAACGAGTTAGTCCTCTTGCTATTTCGACGATTGTCAGTGTTTTTGGGGCTGTATTATTTTTACCCTTTGCCCTCTATGAGGGTAATCAGTTTAAGTTTGAAGAAGTATCCATTACAGAGTGGGGATTAATATTTTATTTCGGTATCGTTGTAACTGTCATTGCTTTTATTCTCATGTACCAAGGTGTTTCAAAGGTTCCTGCAAGTACAGCTGGAGTATTAACAGGTGTTTTACCAATGAGCAGTGTCATTCTCTCTGTACTTATTTTAGGTGAAGAAATTTCCTTCCCCCATATTGTAGGGATTGGTTTTACCTTAACAGCTATTTATTTGATTGCAAAACCGGCGAAAAAAACATATAGTCCAAATCATTAGTCTCAAAAACATTCGTTTTTGAGACTTGATTCATTTATAAATAAAATGACCTTAAACACTATTAATATAGGTTTTAAAACGTATCGCAAGAAAAAAATCTTATCATCTGTTATGAATGATAAGCTGAAAATAATATTGATTTTCTAGTAGAGTATTAATTCAATTTAAAACAGTTGGACTTACGATCACTCTAAGATAACATTTAAGTCAATTCTCTTAGCGTAGAATATCGACTTTTTGTATCCAGGAATTGGCTTGGCGTATATTTTCTACGTTCTTCCGGAACTCCTTCATGTAGCTACAGCCATCTATTATTAAGGAAATATGTTTACCCCTTGTAATCATCCACTACCTTAACTCTGCCTGTGGAATTAATTTAAATCCTTCTATCATCGTATCTTCTTCCACCTCGATCAATAGGCAGCGTTTACCATTGTAGTTCACCCGTTTTATATACTTTAAACCTTCAGGGCTTATAGAGACTTTTGCAACTGGCGTCTCGATTTTTATTGACTTTGCTGTATAATTTGGGACGATGTTACTTGCTTTTAGTTCATACTTCTCATCATCAATGATTTTTTGGAATGCTTCTTCCACTTTTTCTGTCTCAACGTCTTCTACACCGCTTACCTTTAATACACGCTCTACCTCTCTATAGTTCAATGTAGGGCTTTCTTCCTCTTCTTCTTCCTCATCAATCATACGGTTTATTTCTTCATATACATTGGCAAGTGTATGTGTATCTACTTCGTCTCCTACTACATCCTTTACAATCTCTTCAAAAACAGCCTTATCTTCTTGTGCAGTAATAATATCTTCTCCGCTCAACACATTTTCGATAAAATGAAAATCCGGTTGATTCGCTTTGCCTGTCGCATAAAGAACACGATTTACATCTGCTGCATCATCGGTAATGCTCGGGAACAAAAATCCACCTACTGGAGATGTTAAATTAATTATAGGGTCGACCATGATATTCGATCTAAATTCTCTCTCAATATAGTCAAATACAAGTGATTTCTTTGGCTCTTCTGTCCGATTAAGACTACAAAGAATAAAAGGATTTGTATATACTTCATCTCGATCGTTTATTTCCGATTCCTCACTAAATCGTTTTGTCGAATTAAAATATTCACCACGAATAAACGTGACTACCATATCTTTCTCGTATTGGACATCGTCATTAACCATTTTTTCAACGATACGTAGCATATGTGCCTTCCATTCTTCTACATCTTTCGTTTTCAGACTTTCATGAAGAATAAGTTGACTATTTTCTTCTGTGTCACGCTTAAATTTCACTTCAAATAACTTAACATCTAATTTACCTGTCAACACCTTTTTGAAGTTTGTCATAAACAATTCTTGTTGCTCACGATCCAGCATTGCAAACGGCTGGCTCTCCTGGTGATAAATATCGCTACTTTCCTTTGGTATATACACATTAAAAATATCGTTTATTTTCAATAAATCATTGTCAAGTTTAAATTGCCTGCGAATTGCTGCTATATCTTTTTTGTTCATTTGAGTCCAACTCCCTTATCTCTTGCTGTCCATTTTCGGTTGTCACTTTTACATACTCTCTCATTATAGCAATTTTTATGATGATAGAATAAGATAAGGTAATAGGTGTTGAAAAATAAAGAAAGAAGGTGTATGCATGAGATGTGGTTCAAAATGTTTTCTAGTGGAAATGAAAAGGAATGGTATGACAGAAACAATACCTGTCACCGCTAGATCACCAATTGGAGCACGAAAAGTAATCCGAAATGAATATGCCGAAAATGTGGAGATACTAGTTGTAAAAGAGGAAAAAAGAAAATAATGCTAGTGAATGAAAAAATTAAATGAAGCGGATAACGAAAGTGGAATGTGAAATTGGATTTGAACTTACCCTAATGCATATTGGAACGATGGGGTATGTGCATCATTTTTGCAAGAAAAAATGGAGAATGCTTATATACGCTAGAACATTGGTAGGTAGGTGCCCCTGCATTTTTGGAGTGCTGAATTTTTCGTGGTGTGCGCTGAATCTCACGTGGTTCGCGCTGAATCTTTCGCGGTGTGCGCTGAATCCTTCGACGGTCGCGCTGAATTTCCGACGATCGCGCCGAATTTCGCGTCGTGCACACTGAATCCTCCGACGGTCGCGCTGAATTTTCTCAATGGTTGCTGGTTGTTCATTCTGTAGAAATAATCGTGCACTTTAAGACTCGCTTTCAAATAGAAAAAACGAGCATGATTAAAATGATACATGCTCGCCTCTCCTTTATTTAAGTTCCGCAATACGTCCGATAAGAACCTGTTGGTACTGGAGTTTTAGCATATTCGGTTTGATCCTTAGTATGTTCATAAGGATGCTCAAGCATCTGTAAAAGCTGATCCATCGGACGATAATCGTTCTTTTCTACTACCGCTTCCAACGCCTCTTCCACACGGTGGTTTCTTGGGATAACTGCAGGATTGCTATTCCGCATTCTTTTTTTAGCCGATTCCATGGGCTCCTCCTGCGTTTCTAATCTTAACATCCACCGCTTATGCCAATCTTTAAATTCCTTCGATGCGAACAACACCATACCATCCAGTTCATCAAAAGTAAGTGCCAGAAACGTATTCGTATAATCCGCTTTATATTTTTTCATCGCATTTAGTAAGTCGTCAATAAGTGCTTTATCCTCGGGTTCTTCTTGAAAAAGTCCAAGCTTTTCCCTCATTCCATTCGTCCAATGTGTATAAAACAGACTAGGAAATGCTTTCAGTTCCTTTTCTGCCAGTTTTATAGCCTGATCTTCGTCATTATGCAATAATTGCAACAAAGTTTCTGCAAACCGAGTAAGATTCCAATTCGCAATAACTGGCTGATTGCCATATGCATAGCGCCCTCCATGATCAATGGAACTAAATACAGTCGCCGGATCATACGAATCCATAAATGCACATGGACCATAATCAATCGTTTCTCCATTAATTGTCATGTTATCTGTATTCATCACCCCATGGATAAAACCTACAAGCTGCCATTTGGCGATTAATTTCGCTTGCTTTTTGATTACTTCTTGAAGTAATGAAAGGTACGGATTACTAGCACTTTCTATTTCTGGAAAATGACGTTCGATCGTATAATTTGCAAGCGCCTGAATTTCATCCACAGTTCCATAAACCGTTGCATATTGAAATGTACCTACACGTAAATGGCTTGATGCAACACGAGTAAGTATCGCACCCTCCAGTTCCTCTTCACGATAAATTGGCTCCCCAGTTGTCACTACTGCTAGGCTTCGAGTCGTTGGAATCCGTAAAGCATGCATAGCTTCACTCATGATATACTCCCGTAGCATCGGGCCAAGAGCAGCACGTCCATCACCTCCACGTGAATACGGTGTTCTCCCTGCTCCCTTAAGCTGAATATCAAATCGTTCATCTTGTGGCGTTATCTGTTCACCTAAAAGAATCGCCCGTCCATCACCCAACATCGTAAAATGCCCAAATTGATGTCCGGCATAAGCTTGTGCAAGTGGCAACGCTCCTTTGGGAATCTCATTACCAGCAAAAATTGCTGCACCCGCGTCACTTCGTAGTGATTCCGCACATAATCCAAATGATGCCGCCAATTCCGTATTGAATTTAACTAGTTTTGGTCCCTGTACAGGTGTTGGATTCGTTAGGGTATAGAATGTCTCGGGCAGATGAGCATAACTATTATCAAAGTTCCAGCCCATTTCTTTCTTTTCTGTCATAGAATCACCTATTTCATATTTAATATCGATATTAAACCCTCACTAATTATTGATAAAATACCTGTTAGCATCTCTTTTCATTTTCCAGTGATTAACTACTTTTTAATTTCTATTTAGTAAAACTCATTAATTGAAGAGAAATTATACTTAACTCAAAGGTATGCTTAGCCTTTAGCTGAAACTCTTAAATTATACACAAAACTAAAAAGAGATTATTCATCCATTGTATCTCCTTTTTTATCAATTCTAAACTGCTTATTTATCATTGCTCTAATCAGACTAATTTAAGCTGGATAATAGTTTAAGCAAGTCTGGATAAAATGCAGTTCATTTTTCACCGCTATTATCTTACAGGACTGCGGTGATTGAGAAATCACCTTAAAAATATGTTCCGCTTTTTTAAAAAGGGTAGATAAAATGATCATCACACATACTTTTTCACTATATTCTAACCATAACACAATAACATAATATATGTACCCTCATGCCTTTCGTAGTTTCCTTCCTTTTATTCTTAGGTTCGCTTTACGTAAAACGTTCCATACAATTTTGTCTAGCGAACTTAAAAGCATAAATAGCCTGCTGTTATTTGACTATAGGGTGCGATACTTACTCGTGTTGCATCAAGCCATTTACGTGAAGGAAAGAGTCCCGGTGGAGAGATTAAATTCGGGACAAAGAGAATTAAAAATAACGGGTATTTTTTGAGCGCTAATAAAAGTATCGAAAATGCCAAGAACTTAAATTTGTAAAAATACTCCAACCATCGTATACTATTACAGTAATTGTTATTTGTCGTCATGCTGCCATGAATACGTAGATATGTAAGTTTTCTAAAAATAAGAAATTTTAAATTAAAGGGAAATTTATCAAGTTGTTGAAAACAATATTGGTGAATTTCTCCTTTTATCGTTATAAAATAATATGAACAAAGAAGTCCATAATAGAATTTAGACAGAGGAATAAGAGGTAAAAAAAATGAAAAAATTCAATATTGCTTTAAGTATCTTATTAATGAATTTATTTATTGCATTTTTAGGAATCGGGCTAGTCATTCCCGTATTACCTACCATCATGAATGAACTACATTTAACAGGAGCCATGGTAGGATATTTAGTTGCAGCTTTTGCGGTAACACAATTGCTTGTTTCTCCAATTGCAGGTCAATGGGTAGACACTTTTGGACGGAAGAAAATGATCGTGATTGGGTTATTTCTCTTCAGCCTGTCTGAATTGCTATTTGGACTCGGTAAGGTATTAGAAGTTTTATTTATTTCCCGTTTGCTTGGTGGCGTTAGTGCAGCTCTTATTATGCCTGCAGTAACAGCTTTCATTGCTGATATTACAACGATGGAGACACGATCAAAGGGACTTGGCTATATGTCAGCAGCCATCAGTACAGGATTTATTATTGGCCCTGGAATTGGAGGATTTTTAGCTGAACTAGGTACTCGCGTGCCATTTTTTGTTGCTGCTGTCTTTGCTTTTATCGCAGCAATCTTATCCCTTTTGACGCTTCGTGAACCAGAAAGAAATCAAGATGGACATATTAAAGATAAAATAACAGGACTGAAACGTGTTTTAAATCCATTATATTTTACCGCCTTCTTAATTATCTTAATTTCATCTTTTGGATTAGCCGCTTTTGATGCGATATTTAGCCTTTTCGTCGATCATAAATTTGGTTTCACTCCGAAAGATATCGCGATTGTCATCACGGGGGGAGCGATTGTCGGTGCCATCGCTCAAGTGGTGTTATTTGATCGTTTAACAAAACTTTTTGGAGAAATAAAATTAATTTGTTATTGCTTTATTTTCGCCACCGTATTCGTTTTTCTTATTACTGTCGTCCATTCCTATTTTGCCATTTTATTTGTTACTATTTTTGTCTTTGTCGGGTTCGATTTAATGAGACCAGCTGTGACATCGTATTTATCTAAAGTAGCGAAAAATGAGCAAGGGTATGTTAGTGGAATGAACTCCATGTTTACTAGTTTTGGTAATGTTTTAGGCCCGATTGTTGGTGGATTTTTATTTGATGTTGATTTAGATTATCCTTTTTATTTTGCGGCAATCTTTTTATTAATTGGTATTGTCTTAACCATACTTTGGAAACCGCAAACCGATGTAGCAAAATAACAGCTTTTTGCAATCTTGGAACTTACATTTGCCTCTCTCTCTAAATCACGGTTATTCTCGGTTAAGTAGGATCTGCTGAACAACTATTACTTTCATCCTGCCGTTGTCTTCCGCGAAATGTGACATGCTTTCCGTGGGCCCGGCTTCAGCCTCCTCGGAAGAAAACCACTTCCTGCGGGGTCTTCAGACTCGTGGGACTCCGCTAAATGCTCGTCCCATCGAAGACCATTTGCTTTTCCCACTGGAGTCAGTCACTTTTCGCTCCAGACAACTAGATTATCATTACATGTGCAAAGGTTTTTTGGTAAACCAGTCAAATCCTTTGCACTTTATATCGAGAAAAGCGAGTACAAACTATTGATTTAGATGGGATTTCTGTTTATTCAGTAGACCTTATTTATTTTATATGAAAAGATGATCTCTAAACAGAGATCATCTTTTTTATCGATCAAGTTACCATCCACGGTCTTGCATTCTATCTTCGGCACTTAATGAAGAAATTTCAATTCCTTTCATTGCAGCACCAAGCTCTTTAGATAATTCACCAATTAATTCATAATTTTTGTAATTTGTTGTTGCTTTAACAATAGCTTTCGCAAATTTCTCCGGATTTTCTGATTTAAAGATACCAGATCCGACAAATACTCCGTCTGCTCCTAATTCCATCATTAATGCTGCATCGGCTGGAGTTGCTACACCACCTGCAGCAAAGTTAACGACAGGGAGTCTGCCCTCTTCTTTAATTTGTTTAAGAAGTTCAAAAGATGCACCAAGGTTCTTTGCTTCTGTCATTAATTCATCATCATTCATTCCAGTAACCTTTCGCACTTGTGCATTCACTTTCCGAAGATGACGAACAGCCTCAACGATATTCCCTGTTCCAGGTTCTCCTTTTGTACGTAACATCGAAGCACCTTCCCCAATTCGACGGGCAGCTTCTCCTAAATCACGGCAACCACAAACAAACGGTACATTGTAGTCACTCTTTAGAAGATGGAATTCTTCATCTGCCGGAGTTAATACTTCACTCTCATCAATATAATCAACATTCATTGCTTCAAGAACTCTCGCCTCTGAAATATGGCCGATACGCACCTTAGCCATGACGGGAATCGATACAGCTTGTATAACCTCCTCAACAATTCGAGGGTCAGCCATTCTCGCTACGCCACCAGCTGCCCGAATATCAGATGGTACTCTTTCTAACGCCATAACAGCAACTGCGCCTGAAGCCTCCGCTACTTTCGCTTGCTCTGCATTTATAACGTCCATAATGACGCCGCCTTTAGTGATTTCGATAAAATTACGTTGATTTCCCATTTATTCCACTCCATTCAAATTTGCGTTTTCTATGATTATTTTTTATTATAGGAAGTAAGTGATCCCAATGAAAGAGTCAGTTTTAATAAATATGATGATGCCAGATAGAAATAAAACTAGATTTTTGACCTTGAGGTGAAACACTTTCTCATATGAGGATAAAAACAGGAAGGAAGATGGAACAAATGGATATGTTATCTTGTCATTTAAACCGTTCAAACGACGTTCCGCTGTATGAGCAGTTATACGGTTTTATAAAAAAGGAAATTACGGAAGGTCGCCTAGAATATGGTTCCAAGCTTCCGTCCAAACGCAAGCTTTCTGAATTTCTTAAGATTAGTCAAAATACGGTAGAAACTGCCTACGATCAATTAACGGCGGAAGGATATATTGAAGGAATACCACGTAAAGGTTATTTCGTCTTAGCATATGAAGATTTGGAATATGTACAAACAACAACTAAATCAGCGAATGAAGAAACAACCGAAAAAAAGGAATTGAAATACTATTTTCATCCAAGCCGGATTGATACAGAGAACTTCCCTTTTACAAAATGGCGTAAATATGCGAGAGACACGATTGATCAAGCTCACCACTCTTTACTTCTATTAGGGGATAAACAAGGAGAATTGGAATTACGACAGCAAATTGTCCATTATTTATATCACGCACGTGGTGTGAAATGCACAGCTGAACAAATTATCATTGGTGCGGGAAGCGACATTCTTATGCAACAACTTATCCTATTACTTCATAGAAACACGATCTACGGCGTGGAGAATCCAGGTTATCACGTTATATTACACATTTTAAAAAGTTATCAAAATAAAGTACACCCACTAGAAGTAGATGACGAAGGTGTTAAAGTATCATCCATTGAACAAGCAAACATTGACACTGTTTATGTCACGCCCTCACAACATTTTCCATATGGATCAGTGCTTTCTGTTAACCGCCGCATTAAGTTATTGAACTGGGCTGCTGGTAGGAATGATCGCTATATTATTGAAGACGATTATGATAGCGAATTCCGTTATAGTGGAAAGTCCATTCCTTCCCTACAAAGCATGGATCATAGTGAGAAAGTAGTTTATTTGGGGAGCTTCTCCAAATCTTTAATCCCCTCACTCCGGATTAGTTACATGGTATTGCCAAAACATTTATTAAAGAAATATAGAGAAAAGGAATTGTCCTATTACCATTGTTCGGTATCAAGGATCGATCAGCACATCTTATCGCAATTCATGAAAGAAGGCGATTTTGAACGACATCTAAATAGAATGCGAAAAATTTACCGGCGAAAATTGGAAAAAACACTAAACGTGTTAAAGCCATATAAAGAAAAAGTCGACGTAATCGGTGAACATTCTGGACTTCACATCGTCTTGACCGTAAAAAATGGGATGGAAGAGCAAGAACTTATTCAAAGAGCATTGAAAGCAGAAATTAAAATTCACCCGCTTTCCTCTTATTCATTGGAAAAAAAGTTCGATTCCTCCCCAAAAATGATTCTAGGCTTTGCTGGAATCCCAGAAGACGAATTAGAAAGTGCAATCGAATTGTTATTGGAAAGTTGGGGATTATGAATTAAATTGGGAATATCTTGCATGATTCACTAAACCCAATCCCCACCACCGTATCTTAAGCTAACAGCTACTATTGCTCCACTATTTCAGGACTTCAACTCAAAGAGTGCGCACATAAAAGCATTCCGATGTTTTATCGGAATGCTTTACGCTATCATACATTATCCATGCCTCAATAACGAATGGGGGCAGATATCAGATAAAATGCATTATTCATTGTCTGTATCGAGGTTTTTTAAGGAACGATATTTACTCCCAAAATAAAGAATCGGGTCTCCTTCCATCACTTTCAAATCCCAGACTTTTGCTATATAGATGATATGATCGCCAGCTTTCACTTCATTACAAACTTGGCAAGATAAATTGGCAAGAGCATTCTTAATAACTGGAGCACCATCTAAGTAGTCATATGCACTCTCGCTAATTTTTTCTTGTTGACCCGCATAAATCATGGATAGTTCTTTTTGATTTTCATTTAAAATACTTACTCCAAACCGTTCTAGCTTTTGTAGCTTATTATACATGGATGCTTTCTCATCTATTGAAATAGCAATTAGCTTGGGTTGAAGAGAAACTGACATAAAAGCATTGACTGTCATCCCATGAATTTTTTCTCCAAAATTGCCTGTTACAACGGTAATTCCTGTTGCAAACTTCCCCATTGCATCTCGAAATAATCGATCATTCATCATTCCATCTCCTATCTTTAAATTTCTATAAATCTCTTAAAACGAATTTTTATTAACTAGTCAATATGTACATATTAGCGTGAAACCGATTAGGCTTGTTTAGTTCGCGTACTGGCAAATAGGCTAAGTACTATCAAGGAAAGGTTGAATACCATAGCGATCGTAATGCCCATTTCCAATGACATTCCTCCCGTCTGACTCATTGCAATGATAGCACCTCCAATTCCGATTGCTACCCCAGGTGTAAACGAGTCGGCAAATTGCAAGCTTCCTGAAACCTGTCCAGATTCTCCCTCTTTCGCAAGAGCGAAAGCAACAGTACCACTCGTCGTATGTGCTAAACCGATCCCAATCCCCGTAATGACTTCACCAAGTACTGCCATCACAATATTAACCGCAGGAATCCAAGCCATGATTGCGATACCAGTGATCATTAGCAGGATACCGGTGATGATCCGCTTTTGTCGCCCACGCCCTTTGTCTGCTGCATCCCAACGAGCCTGCAAAATAGCAATGATACACCAGCTAAGCGCGGCACTTGCCACAATGAGCCCCGCCCTATCAGCAGTCACTCCTTTCGTATCTGTCAGTGCAAGCACAAGAAAGTTCTGGGTAAAGACGTACGCAGCGAAAAACAAGCCACGTGAAGCTATAAGAGATGGTAGCCCTGCACGAAATGTGAACGTGCCTTTTGGTAGCAGCTTTCGAAGTGGGTGTACCATAAGAGCCAAGCCGACGAATAAAAGCACCATTCCTACTATTTTAGGAAGCATACCAAGGCCGCTCAAGAAAAGCCCAGTACCAATCGCTAGCAAAACAGACAACCCAATGACTCCCGTCTCATTCCTTTCTTGGAAGCTTGGCATTTTCAATTTCCGGAAAGCAGGTAAGCTTAGTAATACTGCTAGAAACAGAAAAGGAAGAACCCCCCAAAAAACGAATCTCCATGACAACTGTTGTGCGATAACACCAGCTACGTAAGGGCCGAGCATCGATGGCAAAACATAGGCTGTGCCGAGAGCCCCTAAAATTTTAGGACGTAACTCATCTGGATAGCTTATTGATATTGCTGTATAAATACAAGTAAACATGGCACCGGCACCGAATCCTTGTACAGCACGGGAGCCAATTAATACATACATATCGTTCGCAATAGCAGCTACGACTAAACCGATTGTAAAAATGATAATAGCAGCAGTGAAAAGCAAAGCAGGCCCTCTCCTGTCAATTTCACGCCCTATCACTAAAGTACCAATAATCTGTGCAAGTAAATAAGCACTGAATATCCAACCAAAGAGATGAAGTCCTTGCAAATCACCGGCAATGACTGGTGCCACTGTCGTTACAGCTAATCCTTCAAATCCGATCGTCATTGCTGCCAAAATGATACCGATCGTTAATGCTAAATAACGTGAGCCAAAAATGCTTTCTGAATGAGACATTCTGTTCACCTTCCATCATGTAATAGCCTATTGGCATTTTAAGGCTACAGGATAATCAAATCCTTCACCCGTTTTAAAAGCATTTTCACTGCATTTCTAATGTTTTTTAGCAACATTCAATTGATGATAAATATCTACTCAACTTTTTAAATATTGGTGATTCTTTCCTATCGCTCTTACCACCGCAGGGCTTTCTGAATGAATTGCCGATCTACTATGGTAAGAGGGTGTCAATTTCTCTATCACACAGAATATTTCGAAATTTGCAATATGAAAAGATAAACTGCTTTTCAACACAGAACAATCATAAAACACTAAACGATGGTTCTCAGATTCTATCGTACATATGTATATATAAAACCCCATCTGGATACTTTGTAAAGATAATTCTTTATAAAGAAAAAACTATACAAACAACAAGATATACTACTATTTTGACTTTGTCAACATTTTTCTTTATAATCTATTTAGGAGTAATACTGAAGGTGAGTGGAATGAAAAAAATAAATTCTCGTGAAAAGGAAAGCAATAAAAAAACTAGAAGAGCCATTGTAAAATTGCTCAAAGAGAATGAATCAATGGATGCTCATCAATTATCGACCCTGCTTGATGTTACCGCAATGGCAATCAGGCAACATTTATATGAGCTTCAAGAAGAAAGGTTAGTCACCTATACGGAAGAGCCGAGGACAATGGGGCGACCCGCGAAGATGTGGACGCTTACCCCTGAAGCAAACCGGTTATTTCCGGATGGATATGCTGATCTAACTGTCAGCTTGATTGAATCCATGAAAGAAGCGTTCGGGGATGAAGGCTTGGAGAGACTACTTGAGGTTCGTAACCGTAAACAAATTCAAGATTACTTAAACAAAGCTCCAGCGAGCCTACCGTTGAATGAACAATTAATCGCCCTTGCGGAATTACGGACGGATGAAGGCTTTATGGCAAATGTTATAGAAGATCCTGCTGGTTCCTTTTATTTGGTAGAAAAGCATTGCCCAATTTGTGAGGCAGCAAGGGCATGCACAAACATTTGTAAGAAGGAATTGGAGATGTTTCAACACGTCCTCGGAGATGGCGTTGAAGTCACAAGAGGCGAACATATTATAAAAGGCGACAATCGTTGTGTGTATCAAATTAAATCAAAAAAGGCATCTAAGTAATCTTCCATATTACTAGATGCCTTTTTTCAAAAGAAAATAGATCGCTGTCTTTTAACATCGTTTTGGCGTTTTTTATCAGCCGCTATGTAGCCACGTTTTCTCTAATAACTTTCCAATATCATGTATTACTAGTTTGTTCAATAAAAAAGGGGCTGTCCTAAAAGACAAAAATCACCCGAAAACGCTCTCTTTCCAAAGGCTCTGCCTCAGCCACCGATACAGAGGACGGGTCAGTATCAATGACGTCACAAACCTTTACGGCGGGACGAACGAAGTGAAGGCTCAGGACGTGACGATTGTCACCGACCTCGCGTATGCTTCGGGGTTTTTGGTTAATGCTAATCCCGCAGTCTGTCACTTTTTTGGTTGATTTTCAGCTTGGAAGTAGAATCATCTATGCTGTTTTTCATGCTCTTCCTATTGGCTTTCTGGGCAACCTAGATTACTCTGCCCCCGCTTCTAAAAGGATTTGTTCAATTTCTTTAAATCCTTTTTCATGTGCATGTTGTAAAGGAGTTACATTACCGTTATCTGCTATATGGACATCTGCCCCATGATCAATTAACAATTGTACGGTTTGCTGTTGCTTTTCATCACCATTATTTAAAATAATTGCCTCTAGTAAGGCCGTCCAACCAAGATTATTGACATGATTGACGTCAATATCCGTATTCGTAAGAAGCTCCTCAACAACATCAACATATCCATGTTCTGCGGCAGGAATTAAGGCAGTACCACCATATCGATTTGTTATTGTCGGATCGGCTCCAGCTTCAATTGTTAGCTTTAAAATATCGAGAAAACCCTCAGCACCCGCATACAAGAATGGATTATTTTCCATATCATCTTGAATGTTCACGTCGGCCCCTGCGTCAATTAACATTTTCATTGACTCCACATCGTTATGATACGTGGCAATCATAGCGGCTGTCCTTCCCTCTGAATCTTGCGTATTAATATCGACACCTTCTTTCATTAAGCTACTAATTATGTCCGTATCTCCATGTTCAACCGCTTCCAACAATTGTTCATTCATATCGATCTCTCCTTTAGCTTGTTCCATTTTAGTATCATGGTTATCTAAAGCACAGCCTGGAAAAAGTAAAATACAACTAATACTTATCAATAGCCTCCTCCACATAACACTCACCATCCGCTCAAGAAAATGTTTTTAATCTGCCATTACTTTATCATCATTCCCTGAATAAATAAAACACCATACCATATCAATAAAACGTTCCTATCAAAAAAATGAAGATCTATTATAAATCCAACGTAGTATAAGCGTAGAAAGAATAGCATTAATGCCGCTATTACGGAAATCTTTCAGTGCTAATGAACTCTAAGAAATAGTAGAAATAAGAAAAACTGTACCGTGCTTTTCCATGGTACAGTCTTGTATGAAGTAGCCTCTAGGAGTGACTCATAGATCCCGAATACAATATGCCCATCGAATTCTATATGCCCTTACTGATAATATGCTAACAATATATAGGAGGGTCTTCTCTACTTAGGATTCTTGTTCCTTTTCTAGCTCTTCCTCTTCTAAATCTGCTGCAACTTCTTCTAAACTCTGTAATAGTTCATCCATACGTGACCGTAGAGGATGGGCATTTTGTAAACACTCGAGCTGACTATCAATAATCCGACCCATTGGATTTTTCTCGACGTAATGATAGTGCCCTTCTTGATCTTGGTAGCGTGCTTTCACATTATCACTTAACTGTAATTTTAAAAAGTGTATGAGACGCTCTTGCAACATTCCATGATAAATTGGGAATAAGATTTCTACACGGCGAACCATATTTCGCGTCATCATATCAGCTGAGGATAAAAATACTCTTTCATCTCCATTATTATGAAAATAATAAATGCGACTATGTTCCAAAAAACGCCCTACAATACTAATGACATGGATGTTTTCACTCACACCTGGAATACTTGGACGTAAACAACAAATTCCCCGAACAATACAATCAATTTTTACTCCAGCACAAGAAGCTTCGTACATTTTCATGATGAGTCTTTTATCCGTAAAGGAATTCATTTTCAAAATAATATGACCGTTACCATGTAAGTTATGCGATTCAATTTCCGCATCAATTAGCTCAATAAACTTCGATTGAATTTCATACGGTGAAACGGAAAGATGGTGGTACTCTGGCTTTTCCGTATAACCACTCAAATAGTTGAAGAAGTTTGACGCATCAACACCGAATTTTTTCCTGGAAGTAATGAAGCCGAAGTCGGTATATAATTTAGCTGTTTGATCATTATAATTACCTGTACCTAGATGGACAAAGCGTTCGATTTTTCCATTGCGTTTTCGCACGACTAACGTTATTTTGCTATGTGTTTTCAAGTTGTGAATTCCGTAAATGACATGACAACCTGCTTTTTCTAACGCTTTTGCCCAGTGGACATTTTGTTCCTCATCAAACCGTGCTTTCAGTTCAACTAATACAGTTACTTGCTTCCCATTTTCAGCAGCTCTCTCAAGCGCTTTTATAATTGGCGACTCTCCACTCACACGGTATAACGTCTGTTTAATCGCAAGCACGGCAGGATCGACCGCTGCTCGTGAAATAAATTCAACAATCGGCTCAAATGATTCATACGGATGATGGAATAGTAAATCTTGTTGTAACGCTTTTTCAAATATATCTTCATTCGCACGTAAATCAAGCGGACGTTGTGGTATGATCGTTTCATGAATCAATTTTTCTCGGAAATCTTGCAATGTGTTGACGAATGAAAACAAAAATGTAAAGTCGATGGGTCCGTTAACAGCATATACTTCACCTTGTTCTATATCGAGTTCGGCCGCTAAATAATTCAAAATTTTCTTATGGACATGTTCACCACGGACTTCTAAACGAACAACTCCTCCCCATTTACGCTTTTTTAATTCTTTTTCAATTTCTGATAGAAAGTCTCGTGCCCCTTCTTCATGGATGGTTAAATCTGCATTTCGTGTAATCCGAAACAGGCATGTAGCTTTTATTTTATATCCTCTAAACAAGCGCTCAGCGAAAAACTCTATGACATTCTCAAGTAATACATATTCATAACTTTCTTCTTCAGCAGGAATAGTAATAACACGTTCCAAGACAGATGGCACTTGCACGAATGCCATCCGGTCCATTTTCTCATGGTGTTCTTGTTCGTGCTTCTCTAGCAGAACAGCTAAGTTCAAACTTTTATTCAATACCATTGGAAACGGTCGGTATGCATCGACCGCCAGTGGTGTCAAAACAGGATGAACTTCATTATCAAAGTAGTCTGTCAAGTAATGCAGCTGTTTATTTGATAGTTCATCCATCTGTTTTAAATGAATATTTTCGGTCACTAAATTTGACAAAATGAGGTCATTCCATTGTTCGTACTGCTTTTTCACAAGTTGTTGGGTCTTTTCACCAATTGCATCTAGCTGTTGTCTTGGCGTTAATCCAGCTTTGTTTTCGGGATTATTAAAACCCGATTTCACTTGATCCTTTAATCCAGCAACACGCACCATGAAAAACTCATCTAAATTTGAACTGAAAATGCTAATAAACTTCATCTTTTCAAGCAAAGGGTTTTGCGAGTCCGATACTTCCTCAAGCACTCGTTCATTAAAAGCCAGCCAGCTTAATTCACGATTATTATAATATTCTGGATGGGATAAATATTTTTTTTCGAATGGTTTTTTGGCTTCTACCATAAACCTTTAGCCCCCTTTAATGTTAGAGAACATGGCTTATCGCCATTTTTTAACAGCGAAAGCTTTGTTGAACTTACAACGCTAAGGACATATATAGTACTGGCTGCCGCAACAATGCTTTTTCAGCGGGACAAGTAATAATCGCAGTCTTAGGAGTCACGCTTTTAGCCAGTGAGCAGTAAGAAAGTTTTATCTTTACTTATCTACAAATGAAAGCTGTACCGGGCAAGCAAATGCTTTTTCAACATGTTTCTTTTGCTTTTCACTATATCTCACCAGCTCTGGCGCATGGTGATTCACGTATAGTTGAAAATTAAGCCCAGCGAATGAATGTTGTTTAATTCCAATGTGCGTAATCCAACATTTTTCATCAATGAACGCATTACAAAACTTAATTAATGCTCCAAGCCTTCGCACATAACGCACTTCTTTTTTTGAAAGCATTCCTTTGTATGGCTGGAGCATATTCTTAAAGGACTTTATACTTTTAAACGATGCCATCAATACAATGAGTAATTTTTCTTTCTGCGAATAGCCATCAAAAGTGGCACTCATCAATCTAGAGAATGTTGTACGGTGTCGTTTACTTTTTGAAATGGATTGCCCTATATAAAACAAAGCTGCTGCCTGTTCTGCAAGAAAACGTTCCTTCCGCCCAAGGTTGATGATTTCTGCATCCTGAAACGATTGCAAAAACCGTTGAACAAGTTGTATCCGTTCTTTTGATAAACTTTTATCGACATGGTAACGATCTAAAAGACGATTAGTGCCACGTAATTTCACCCGTTCTTTTAAACGAAAGTTCTTATCAAGAGTAGTAGCCACAGCCTCTTTTGAAGGTAACATATCATATAAAACACCCTCACGAATTCCACGTGTATTGACAATAAAACGACTTGTTCCCGCCCATTCTCCAACGGCACAAAAAACTTCCAAGACAATATTCATTAGATCTGCTCGTTCTCGGGATAACACGTCAATATTCATTATTTCACGCTCGTTTAGCTTTCCAAAAGACGTGCGGATGCGAGCAATTGTTGTACACCTAATTTCCGCGGCATGAATCTCGATTTGAACAGAATCTTCATATAATGTGGAAAGCTGCGCTAACTGGCGAGCATTACCACCGAGTCCCGCAATGATACCTCCAACATTTTTTAACCATGGTACACCTTGTAGCTCTTTTTTTAAGTAATTTCGTAGTTGCAAACGTTGCTCAAAAGGAATCACAGCCCCTTTTGCATAAGACTTTTGGAGTGTTACCGCACCAAAAGGAAAACTATGAGCTTGAACGAGTTTTCTTTTTTTAAACAATGTTACCTCAGTGCTCGCTCCACCTAAGTCAATCGTAATACCACGATCATAAGAAAGCGCCTCCGTAGCAGATAAACAGCCATAATACGCTTCTTTTTCTTCCTCTAATACTTCTACTGTGAAGCCAATTTTTTCATCTATTTTTCGGATGATTTCTCCACGATTTTTTGCCATTCGAATCGCCGCTGTTGCTAAACAACGAACCTCACAGTTGTCGTAAGCTTGTATGAGTTTACGACAAGACTTAAGTGTATCGATTAAAATGTTGATTCCCGTTTCTGATAATGCACCATCATCATCAAAATGCTTACCAAGACGAGCAGTCACCTTAAAGTCATCAACTGGATGAAAACTCGACTGGCGTATTTCATAAATAACGAGTCTAATTGTATTTGAACCTATATCGATAATGCCAATCATGCGATCCATTCTGTGACATCTCTTTTCCTATATTTCTAGCGTCATATTGATGTGTTTTAAAACACATCAAACGACCTATTTCGAGCGTACCATTCAATTGTAAAAAGAAGGTTGAGGGATTGTTAATTTAAGGTAAAGTTGAGGATTAATCTAGATAGCTTTATTTTATGAAAATATAATCGAATCCTTTCCGCTTAAGTGTATAAGATGCAAAAACAAGGTATGTAATGAATATTGGTGGAAACAGAGGTTGGTTACCATGTGATAGGGATTTTTCACACTGTTTTGTGGTGAATGAATCGTTTCAAATAATTGCTTTAAATAAAATATGTGTAACAAATGACACCTTTATACATGTCTTTAATTATTTGGATACTACGCATATAAAAAACTGTTCCATACATGTACATAGAACAGTCATCATTAGACGAAACTCCGGTAACTACCGGAACAACGGTTTTATTTAATTTTTCCTATAGGCGTATTCAAAAATCTAATAGTTTGATGTCTTCATTTAACTCTTTTAATGCTCTAGGTTCGATTTTTAATGTATAATCATTATAACCAATACCACCATAAATAAAATCATATTTAAAAAGCTGTTTATCTATTAAGCACGGTAAATCAAGACCTATCATAGGAACGCTTCCTACTTCATAACCTGTCACTTTTTTAACTTCCTTCCTTGACGCTAATTTAACTGAGCTACACTCTAAAACATCCGACATTTCTTCAAAATCTACTTTCTCATGTGCCCCTGAAATAATGAAGGCAAAGAACCCTTTATTCGTTTTTAGGATTAATGTTGGTGCCGTTTGACCTATCTCAATCCCAAAGTAGTCTGCACCATCTTTTGCAGATAATAATGGACGCTCGTGTCTAATTACCTCATAGTTAAATGGTCTATTTTTCAGTATTTCTTGCAATTTTTTCATAATATCCTCCAAAGTAATACTTTGATTATTTCATCAACTAATTTCAATATATCTAACTATGGATAAATTTTCCGAAAAAAAATATTAAGGAACGTTGCGATACTCTAATCATCTATTAATGTCCATTGCATAAAATAGCTTAACACCTTCATTCGTTTTTTCTAACGTGGTGAATAAGTTGCCATTTGTCCTAAAGGATAACTATATACAATTTCTTCATCGAATGTAACATAATTAAGGTATACCATTAAGAGTAGATACCGTTTACCTGTTTGTGGGTCACTAAGTACAATATGGTCCCGACCTGCCGCTTCAATAATTCCGGTAAAAACCTTTTGATCACCATCGAAAGTCATGTACACCGTTGCTAATTTTCCCCTGTTTAACCGTAAAATGTTTTCAATGAATGATTGTTCAATAGGGAGTTGCCCCATTACTCCTGGTTGAGAAATTGGTGTTGTAGGTGTTGGTGTAGGTGTAGCTGGTGTAAATTCTGACGCTTGAACACCTGGAACTTGCCATGGTGGCATACCCTCCATCAAAAAAGGTTGTCGATAAGGTTGATTATACATCATATTTCCTCCTAAAATGTGTTATATACTCCCGGACAATCAGATTCAGTTGGTTGGTAAAAACAATGAGATTTATATCTACCTACATTCCACTGATCAAACCATTGTGCAGGACAATCAGCAGCTGGTTGAAAAAACCATAAGGAATAAGAAGCTGGGTGATATCGTTTCCCGCTAATAACTTCTCTAGCTAACCGGATATCAATGGGACGGGCCCTTTGATAAAAATAACCTTTTTGAGTAGCTTCAAAACCGCCAGGCGATTGAAAAACCATGTCACTAACAGTACGAAGCTGTGTAAAATCCAAGCAATTACTTCGAACACGGTTTACTCCCACGTTTCCGACCATTAACATTCCGAGGTCCCCTTCACCTTCAGCTTCTGCTCTAATCAATCGCGCTAAAAGCTCCACGTCTTCTTCCGTTGCTGGAATAACTCCCATAATCTTCACCTCCCCCTATTCCTTATGCTATTAAATGAACAATTAATTGGTATTTTGTCCTTAGGAAATCGACATGGATTAATATCCTGACAGAACATTGCTTCCATACATACACGTTTTATTTGATTCACCTGTCGTACACGAAAATTGAATCGATAAATCAGATCAAAAGCAAATAGGTGAAGTCTAGAAAAAATATTTGAAGTTTAACACAAAAGATATCTAGGGGTAGCCAAGACAATTCCCGGCGCTAAAAAGCCCCTCCCTGATTGCTCGGATAGAGGCTTGTAAAGGTTGATATAACACTTGATTAGCATTTTTGGGGAATATGAAGCACGTCTTGATCCTCTAAGACTGCATTTCTTACGTTTGATAATTAATAGGTATTCAAATGAAGCCATGTATGTTCACACATCTTAATAACATTAATGTGTTTGTTAGATTTTAATTTCGTACGTTGTCATCCACTATCACTAAAGGATAATCATAAAGGATTACAATATCGCTGGTCGGTAGTGAGCAAGGAGCAATGAACCTCTCGTCCCAAGATATTAGTTGTTGTTTTTTTAGTGTATTACAGATATAATACATTTAATTATTGTCTCAATAATTTAATACAGTACGTTTATGAAAAAATAAAATGAGGTGATAGATTATATCCAATAATTTACTTGGATTACAGATAACGGTCATATATAATGGATGTATATAATTAGACTTTTGGGAAAATTAAAAGTGGAAATGAAATTTTAGTGAGGGGGTTTGTAATGAATTTTTTAAAACGTGGATTTTTAAGTATTACAAGAAAAAAAGGGAAATCATTAATTTTATTAGCCGTTATTTTTATCCTAGGAAATTTAATAGCAGGAGCAATTTCTATTCAACAAGCAACTGGTAATGTGGAAAAGAATATTAAAGAAAGACTGGGAGCTGCGGCAACGGTTGAGCTTGATTATGAAGAATTAGATACGCTAAGTGACGAAGAGTGGGAAAGTATAGAGTTTGAAGACATAGACATTGAGTTAATTAAAAAAATTGGTGAACTTTCCTATGTGAAATATTATGATTATAGTATGGCTACCCATCTAGGATCAGAGAGCATGGAGAGTTATCAGGGTGATAACGAGGATGAAGATTTTGTTTCGATGGGTCCTAGTATGGACTTTATGCTGAAAGGAATTAACTATGCTCCTGTGATTGACTTTGAAGAACAGAAGGGCAAATTAATCGATGGCCGTGTTTTTACACAGGAAGAGATAGATAATGGCACTTCTGTAGCGATTATTTCAAAAAAATTGGCAGAAAAAAATAATCTGCATGTAGGAGATACGTTTACATTAGAAAATGCAGTCTATGATTATGATGATGAAACAGGAGATGAAGAGTTAATTACATCCCGGGATGTTGTATTGGAAATTATCGGATTATTTGAACCTCAATCAATCAAAGAAAACGAGGGTGATAGTTCGGATCATGGTATGATTGATTTTATGAACATTGAGTATCAAAATACCGTGTATGTTTCAAATGAAATTGTCGCTAGTGAAAATAAATTTAATTGGGAAGAATATTCGAAAGTAGATGAAGAGTTTGCCGAAATGATAGAAGAGGAAGAGGGATCTTTCGAATATTACACGCCAATGTTTGTCTTAAACAGCCCTGAAGATACGGACGCATTTGTGGAAGAGGTAACACCATTGTTGCCAGAGTTTTATACAGTAATCAGTGCTGCCGATCAATATGATAGCATTTCAGGGTCGATGGAATCCATGTCCAAACTATCAAAATATGTTTTAATTGTTGCAGTAATTGCAACGGTATTAATCACTGGTTTAGTAGTTTTACTATTTCTGAGGGATCGAAAACGTGAATTGGGTATTTACTTATCCTTAGGAGAACGACGGGGCCGTGTTGTCGGGCAAGTACTAATCGAAGTAATGGTTGTTGCGTTCATTGGTATTACTATATCCTTATTCAGCGGAAACCTCTTAGCTGGACAGATATCTGATACGCTGATGAAAGCAGATGATAAAAATTCGTCTTTTGAAGATGTTATCTATTATAGTGAGATTCAAACAGATTTGACAACGGAAGACGTATTGGATTCTTATGAGGTAAACCTTAATTCGAGTTATATTATAGGGTTCTATGTAATAGGTTTGTTAACTATTTTAATTTCAACGGTTATTCCATTAATTTATATTGTAAGGCTAAATCCGAAGAAAATACTGATGTAATAGAGAGGTGAGATTATGATATTAGAAGCGAAAGATTTAAGTTATTATTATCAAGATGGCGAGCAACGTCGTTATATTTTAAAAGATACATCTATCTCTTTTGAAAAAGGAAAATTTTATACCATTTTGGGGCAATCGGGTTCAGGTAAAACGACCTTGTTATCATTACTCAGTGCCTTAGATTCGCCTCATGGTGGTGCAGTAATGTTTAAAGAAGAAGACATTAAAAAGATTGGCTACGAAAGATATCGACGCAATAACGTCGGGATTATCTTTCAAAGTTATAATCTAATTCCAACCTTTACAGCTTTAGAAAATGTACTAGTTCCTATGTCGATTACCGAAAATGAAATTCCAGAAGATACAAAGAATGTAGCCTATAATTTACTAGATTACATCGGGATTGTAAAAAGTAAAGCAGATCGCCCCGTTAATAAACTTTCCGGTGGAGAGCAGCAGCGTGTAGCTATTGCCCGCGCACTGGCGACCAATGTGGAATTAATTCTTGCCGATGAGCCAACAGGAAATCTTGATGAAGAGATGGAACAGGAAATCATTGATATCTTTAAAAGATTGGCACATGAGCACGAGAAATGCGTCATTGTGGTAACACACTCTAATGAAATTGCTTTGCAGTCTGATCAGGCTTTCCATTTAAGGAAGGGTGTACTGTCTTCCTATGAGTGACTTTTTATCAAAATTTAACAAAGACAAGTACCAAGACATGGTGAATGAACAAGAAGACAAACAGGTAAAAGATGAGAAAATAGAGAATCAAGAGAATACAGAACCGCAGCAAAAGCAGGAAGAACAAGCTTCTGCTGCGGAAGAGAAAGAAGCAGTATCTAAGCGTGATACTCCGCTTAAGTCAAATCCTAATCCTGTCGCTTCTAGAAGTAGTCGCCGACAGGATGCGGAAGAAGAGGTTGAAATTGATTTAGATTATCAAAAGAAAAAGAGACGTCAGATGTGGCTGATTATTGCAGGATCTGTTTTAGCCTGTATGCTGATTTTCCTCATTTATCATAAGCTTGTCCATGTGAAGGTGGAAGATTTTGTGGACAAGCCTGTTGCAGATGCTCGCGCTTGGGCGAAAGAAAATGATGTGGAAATTGAGCTAGAACAAGAACATAGTATGGAACATGATGCAAATCAGATTATTTCGCAGAGTGTAGCTGCTGGAAAGAAAATACGTAAAGGGAAGACACTCGAATTAGTTAGTAGTTTAGGACCAGATCCAGAAGAGGTTATCCCACTTGCTGATTTTTCGAAAATGGATCGAGTAGAAGCAGAAGAGTGGATTGACGAGAATAAGGCGGAAAACCTGCAACTGGTCGCGGAGTATAGTGATGATATTAAAGATGGAAAATTTATTAAGTTTACCATCAAAGACAGTGGAATTGATGAATCAGAATACCAACGTAAAGACAGTGCTGCCGTCTATTATTCAAAAGGGAAAGAAGTCTTCGAAAAGAATATCACCATCCCTGATTTTACGGGAACTCCCAAAGAAGAAGTAGAAAAATGGGCAAAAACCAATGAAATTAAAATGAAGTACAAAGAGAAGGACTCTGACAGTGTCGAAGCAGGCCATATTATTAGTCAAAGCAAAAAAGCAGATGAAATGATTGCGAAAAGGGACAAGATGAAAGTTGTTGTATCTCTAGGTGAAGCCACAGTAGTTCCGAACTTTTGGGGACTGACAGCCGAGGAAGCTACTAGCAATTATCCAGATTTAGATGTGATAGTAAAGCATGTATTTAACGCAGATGCTCCTTATGGAACACTTATTTCCCAATCTGTTAAAGCTGATACAAAGTTAACGGAGAATGATAATAAAAGTGTGACAGTTACTTATTCGCAAGGTAGGCCTTATTTACATGATTTTCGTGGGCAACTAGAAGGTGATTTGCCGAGATTATTTTATGAAGAATACCAATCAAAAGGTGCGAATATTAAATACTATGTTAAGTTTGTCGATGCACCTGAGGTAAAGGGAACCGTGGTCGGTATGAGTAAATTTAATGAGTTTGTACCAATGACTTACACTGTAGAGATTAGAATTAGTAATAATGCTTCAGCACCTCCTAATCCACCAGATTTTTTCGATGATGAACCAGGTGGAGACGGAGGACCTGTAGAAATAGAAGAACCAGAGCAACCTATAGAAAAATAAGCATTATTCCAAGCGTGTATTCTGCACCTACAAATTCAACTTGATATTTTTTCTGAACAAAGATCTTATCCATTCTGCGATTGCTAGATTTTTCATTAGGTATAGAAGTAATTTTAGTAGTTACAGACCTAATAAAAAAAGCTTTTACTAATACTGGCATCCTTGTTAAGAGCACATTAAAAAAGAGTAAAGCAACCAGAAGGTGATTTCTATATTGTGTAGGGGTCATCTTCTTTAAATTCCATTGACAACGATTTTTGATGTAGGTCATATAATGCTTAATATTTACTTTTCAATTCGTTTAATGTGTTTTACAACTTACTTAAAGATTCTAAAAATAATACAAGTTTCAAAGTGAAATAATTATTTAATTTTCAGAATATTAATGTTATACATTTTTACAATAAAGGAAAGGAGACTCTAGTTAAGAAGGGATAAAACGGAGGATCTTTATAACCATTACAAAAGGAGGCATTAAAATAAACAAGATGCTATTAAGATTTGTTATTGCTTTAATTTTGTTCGGTTTAGTTATAACACCTACTAGCATGGTACTAGCTGAAACAGAAGTTACACTGGATAAAGAACAAGAACCAATTAAGTTGTACTATGAAGATTTTCTTAACGAGGAAGAATTAAACGAAAAGGTAACCGATGTATTAAAAGATGATTCAGTTTCCGGGGTTTTGGTTGTTCACAAAGAAGAGTATCCAGATTTTTCACTTTCTAAATTCCCTGTTGGAACATGGAAACCTTATAAAAATGGACAAATTAGGTATAACGGTCCGAGAAGTGACACCTATAGTAGCACTGTAAATGTTGTTGCTGGTGATCCAGGAATAACAATGGATCTAAAGTATTCTAGTACTCATTCTTCAACTTATTCCGGAAGCTTTGGATTAGATGCTGCTGTAGGCATAAGTGCTGCTGTTGGTTTTCCTGTTACCGGTTCTAATTCAGTATCACTCTCAGGTACTTATAAAGTCCCTTCAGAACATAATGGTAAAACAGTTAAGAGAGCTACTCTTAGGGTAAAAGTTGTGTATGCTAATCATTCTTACACAGTTAGAAACAATAGTTATCCTAAAGGTAAAACAGGTACTGCAAAAAAACCTTATGGAGTCTACTATCAGAAAACTTTTACTTACAAGTAATTTAGGGATCAGCCTGTTTCAGAAACCCGCGCTTGGGCGAAGGTAGTCAAGTCACATTTAAAAATGAGTTAAGCACAGAAGATGATTTCTATATTGAATAGGGATCATCTTCTTTTAATTCCACTGATAAATAAGCGAAGGTAGCAATCCTGTAGAGATTTCCTCCACAATTATAAAACATAACTATTTTTGAATGAACACCTTAACAGTTTGATATCGATTGATACTTGAAACTAATGGATTCCTTCTATGGCAAGGAAAGAAATATTTACGCAAGGACTTTGGCTTTCTAGATGAAACGAAGCTAAGAAACTAAAAAAGCCCCTATACAGCTACGGCCATCTATTTGCGCATGAACAGTTGACAAATCAACTATTTAAAGACATAATTTAATTAATGAATAAAAACATGAAAATATTCACAATAAATTGGAGGCTGTTAGAATGGCTAAAGGGCCAAAGGGTTTTACAGAGGCAGAAAAAGATAATTTGCGAACGAAACTCTGTATAGCATGTGAGCGAAGCTGGGCATTGCACGGGTACAAAAAAACAAGTATAGGTGAATTGACCGCCAAAATTGGAATATCAACAGGGGCGTTTTATATGTTGTATTCGTCTAAGGAAGATTTGTTTTGCGATAGTTTAGAACGGGTACAAAGTCGATTAAAAAACCGATTACGAGATATTATTTGTCAAGACGGTGGCAAAGAGGGATTTACCAAAGCAATGAAATGGCATTTTGAAGAATATGATCGCTATCCATTTCTATACGATTGTGGTACACCTGATTTTTTATCTTTTCTAAATAAATTGCCAAAAGAACGAGTAGAAAAACTAAAATTTGATAGTGCAGCATTTTTTGATGAAACAATGGAACTTGCTAATCTTACGCTAAAAGTTCAAAAGGAAAAAGCGCATGCTTTAATTGGCACCTTACTGTATACGGTGACCATAAAAGACAAGTTAGACTACGATCATTTTGAAGTATTCGACTTTCTCCTAGACAGTGTTGTAGATAAGCTGTTTGAGTAAGTAAAACCGATCAGGGAATATTTTTGAATAAAGGAGGTGGAAAATATGAATTTGCCAATCCCAGATTTTGTTCCGGTTTTCAGTCCAGATACAATACTGACCATATCGATCGTATTATTAATTATTGGTGTATGTCTTGTCGGTGTGGGACTTCTGATGTTGTTTTTGTACAAACGAAAAAACAAAAAAGTAATTGTTCCATGGATTTGCACGGGTGCAGGTCTATTACTCGCGATAAATCACGGAATACAACTACTATTCCGTTTGTAGGAGGGATGAACAGTGATTAAAAAACTCAATCAGACATGCCAAAAGTTTAATGACGCTCTTGGCATTTCCATTAAATTGCCGGAACCAAAAAAGGGCACGTTAAAAGCCGCTTCCACTTATAGCTTTGTTGTTGGAACAGGGTTAGTAGCCGCTAGCATCATATTTGAACAAAAGTGGTGTGCTGCTGCAGGCGGATTAAGTATTGTGAACAGCATTGTATTAAGACGAGAAGCGAAAGAAAAATAAGCAAGTGTGTAAAACGATGTTACCAGCCAGAAAAAAACTTTTATTAAATCCTTCTTTCCTCTTAAAATACAAAAGTTTCATTCCCCACTTTTGTGGTGTTTATGCGTATTTTTAAGATTTGATCCTCACTTTAATAGTATAAAACCGACTGAAATTAGGATCTGATGTTTGAGGTTAAAATTTTTGAACTTTTTCAGTGGCCTCCTATTGGTCTTTAAGACAACCAAAACTTAAAAAATGATTAAATACGCATTTCAATTGACAATGTTGGACTTTAATATCCCTGATTAGTTTTTCTATATTTTTTGTCTAGATCAAATAACTCTTAGAGTTTTTGGTCTTTTTTGTATTTTCTTCTTTTTTTATCTGCAAAACGTCCTCTGTCGTGCTAGTTATACAAAAAGATAAGAATCTCATCAGACAGAAAGGAGGAGATAAAGATGATGAATTTTTCTACGTTACTCGCTTACGAAAGAATGCGGTTGTACGTAAACTTGAAACATTCACATTACAGAGAGAAAAAGTGGTATAGTTACAAACCAATCGTCTTTTAGTTAGCCTTCCCATTACTTTACGGAGCTATATCACTAATAAGAGGAATGTATGATGGATTCTATCCTTATTTCTTTCTAAATCCGAATGGTCATATTCCTGATGGAGTTCGTAGCTATGCTAATGTAGGTTTGGTATAGTAGGTTTCGCTTTTGTGTATTGCATGCTTGGTTTTCTGCTAAGATTAATAAACAGAGTTATTTTTAGATGTAAAAACACAAAGTACCTGCAAAATAATAAAAGGTTATGTGATATGAACTAAAAAAATAGTATCACCTTATTTTTAACTTGCTAATATGAGTTCACTGTTTTTCTACAATTCGGCGACTTAGTTGAAAAAGAAAAACAAAAGGATAATCTCCAATTTTATGGAAGTTAAACTTTTGTTACTAATTTCATCATTCATTTTTTGTGTTCGTCTTAAACATATCCCCTAAATAGTCATCATATTATTTTAAAAAAAGAATTTCATTTCATCACTAAGTTTATTAATTTGAATCATGTTATATATAGTTGAGAAGAAATATGATAATTTTAAAATGATAAAATTTATATCAAATGGACATTCCTAAGAAATAATGTATGTTACAATTTAGATAAAATATGATGTGCGGAGGGATCTCATTATGCCTACAGAGTTTATAACAATTACAACTATATTATCTATCATTATATGGATTGCCGTGTCTCGGGAAGCCGTTAAATCTACGGAAAAGATAAACTGGAGAAAAATGATAACGTTACTATCTGCAGGAACCCTGTCAACGTTAGTGACAACCATTGCACTTTTTCAAAGCCTCTCCTTCTTCCATTAACGGACGTGATTGTGAAAAAACAGCTTGTAACATTAAAAAGGTACAGATTTAATTCTGTGCCTATTCTTTATATATAATGAAGAGTAAGTTATTAAATAGAAAGTTACTTACGTATTGGAGGGCTTATTATGCATTATGATCATATTATAGTAGGTGCAGGTTCAATGGGGATGGCTGCAGGTTATTATTTGGCACGGGAAGGGAAAAAAACTCTCTTATTAGATGCTTTTCAACCTCCACACGATAAAGGCAGTCATCATGGAGATACAAGACTCATTCGCTTCGCCTATGGAGAAGGTGCACGCTATGTTCCTTTTGTATTACGGGCTAAGGAGTTATGGGAAGAGCTAGAAACATTAACAGATAAGAAAGTTTTCCATCGTGTCGGTATTTTAAACTTTACCCCTAAAGATGATCCATATATGGACAATATTATACAAAGCTCTAAACAATATAATTTACCGGTTGAATTGTTAACACCAAAGGAAGCAAATAAACGTTGGAAAGGGATTCACCTTACAAAAGATATGACATCTTGTTTTGAACCAACTTCTGGAGTATTAATGACTCAAAATATTATTGAAGCATATTATGAGTTAGCAATGAAGGCAGGAGCCGAAGTCATAGGAAATAATCGAGTTGTTAAAATCGAACCTGTTAAACATATTGTAAAAATAACAACGGAAAATGGTGATACTTTCACAGCAGACTCAATTATTTTGTCAGTAGGAGCATGGTCTAAACAAATTATGAACGATTTGCAAGCCGATTTACCTATTACTCCAATTCGCAAAACATTTGCATGGTATGAAGTAGTTGAATCGATTTATGATGATTCCAATTTTCCTGGTTTTACATATACAGATGGAGAGAAAACTTATTATGGCTTCCCGAGTATCGATAGAGCTGGCTTAAAAATCGGACGCCATGATTTAGGGGATGAAGTAAATCCCGATGAAGAAAAAGCCCCATTTGGTAGTGTGGAAGGGGATCAGGAAGATTTAGACCTGTTTTTAAAAACCTTTATGCCAAAAGTTGGAAAACTGAAATACGGAAAAACATGTATGTACACGATGACACCTGATAAAGACTTTATCATCGATCTACTTCCTAACCATCCGAACATCGCAATTGCTGCAGGCTTTTCAGGTCACGGATTCAAGTTTGCTAGCGCAGTAGGTGAAGCATTAAAAGATTTATTATTAATGGGAAAGCCCAAAATTGATTTATCTCCTTTTTCTATCAAACGCTTTACGTAAAATAAAATTATTTTTAAGGAATGTAGACAATTTCCTTTGATCTTAATTGAAATGGGATTCACTAGTACATGTCATAATTTCACCCTTGCCACTACTGAAAGATCTTGTGAATTCCATTTTCGTCAGTTTTTAAAGTTATTTTTGAAGCTGCCAGAAAGTCATTGTTAGCTGATTTTCTAATGCTAGTTTCTCATGAAAAAACCCCTTCCCTATTTTCTTGGAAAGAGGCTGTAAACATTGATATAAAGCTAATATTATTGTTTTGAGAACTGTGGAGCACGTCTTGTACCTTTAAGACCGTATTTCTTAATTATCGAGTCAGGTTGTTTACCTTATTGTATAGTGTTCCCAAAGTTGGTTTTATAATGTTTGTGAACATCTTTTATATAGAAATTTGGACAAACTTGTCTATGTTTTATATGGAATTTACATTCAATAATCACTAGAAGACATATCAATTCTCTAGCTAATGTTTACTTATAATAAGAACCAATTATACATCACTCAAAAACAATAAACTAGATAGCTTAAAATGATTACAAGTAAAGACAAGTTGTGCACATGATACACATTAGACCATTGTATTTAGGACCTATTAATGCGACATTAACCATCTTGTTGCCTTCTTTAATGTTTTTAACCATATTTTTATATATTTTTCTTTAATTGTAGAATCTTTTACATCTAACCAATTTTTAATTTCCCTTGCAGATATTATTATTGCATCTCTGTACAATTCCATCGGATCCCAATAACGAAATAATTTTTCGATTTTTCTAACACCATCTAATGGACAACTTGAAAATAGTATAAATAACGCTGCATCATAAGTACTAGGGCGCAAAGAAGCCCATTCCCAATCAATTATATAATAGGATCTTTTCGTTTTTATAATATTTGTTGGGATAAGGTCACCATGGCTGAATACCAGATAAGGATTTTGATGCAACTTACCGATTAAACATTCCAGGGCTCCTCTAGTTTCCATATCAAGCCTTTTGTATATCTTTTCAAAATAGTTTGCTGCTTTCATATCTCTATTTAACACATCAATATTTTTTGGATAGTTCTTTATTTCTGCAATATTTTTAATCACATTGAATAATTCATTAAATGCAATATCTAACTGGAGAGTAAAATCATTTCTATGTGAACCTAATGTTATTCCTTCAATTTTTTCGAAAATTAGGATAATACACTCTTCATTATGAAAAAAGTCCAACAGTTTAGGAGTAGTTACCATGGAGCATTTTAACGTTTTATCAATATTCATCTCATTAAATAATGAATTAAAAAACTCTCTTCCAGTTGATATACCTACTTTTATAAAGTGTTTTTCAGTTATAAGAGTAGCACGCTGTTTTAGTGTTAATTGACTATTTAAATTTACTAATTCTTTTTCATCAAGGTAAATATTTATGTTTGAATGGTCTCTGAGTATTTTAGGGAAGTTCAAATTTTTACACACCCTTTCAATCTTGCCAAGATACTGTTGGCAAAGACCAGATAATTTTATTGATATAGCTTTAATTCCACTAATCCTCTTAGATATTTTCACCTAATCACTGATGTTTCGGATGAAGGGCTTGATACCTGACATTACTTTCTGATAATACATATTTTTACAAATACTCCGCAAACGAATTCCGTCCTCTTCCGTAAGCTCATAACCATTATATACTTTAGCAATTTTCAAGTCAGTTAATGCAGCGTGCAAATATTGAATATCCAAGTACACGTAACAAGTGCTTCACGTAGTAAAGTCGCGTCATTATTTAGTAGCTTTATAGGCAGATTAAAAGCAAAGGGAGAAAAATAGGGCAATACATATAAAAAGCCCTCTCCCACAAAAAGTGAGAAAGGGCTGTAATCCAATCGTATCAATACGATTAACGTTTTGAGAACTGTGGTGCACGACGTGCGCCTTTAAGACCGTATTTCTTACGTTCTTTCATTCTTGAATCACGTGTTAAGTATCCTTCACGTTTTAACGTTATGCGGTAGTCTGGGTCTGCTTGCAGTAGTGCGCGAGCAACGCCATGGCGGATTGCTCCAGCTTGACCAGTGTAACCACCACCGTGGACATTAACTAATACGTCATATGTTCCTTCTGTTTCAGTTGAAACAAGCGGTTGTTTTAAAATTAATCGTTGTGTTTCATATGGAAAATATTCTTCTGCATCACGGTTGTTTATAATCACACGACCAGATCCCGGTACTAAACGTACACGTGCTGTTGACGTTTTACGGCGACCTGTTCCATAGTATTGTACTTGTGCCAATCGTTTAACCTCCCTTTATTATCCTTTAAGCTCGTAAACTTCTGGTTTTTGTGCATGGTTTTTATGCTCTGGTCCACGGTAAACATGTAATTTTTTAAACATTTTACGTCCTAGTGGTCCTTTTGGAAGCATCCCTCTAATTGCAATTTCAATCATTTTTTCAGGATGGTTCGTTCTCATCTCATCTGCATTACGCTCTTTTAACCCACCTGTGTAACCAGAATGGCGGTAATACATTTTGTCGTTTATTTTGTTTCCAGTAAGTTCAATTTTATCTGCATTAATAATAATTACATGATCTCCTGTATCAACATGCGGTGTGTAAGTCGGCTTATGCTTTCCACGAAGGATTGCAGCAAGTTCGCTTGAAAGACGACCAAGTCTTTGACCTTCAGCGTCGACCACATACCATTTGCGTTCCACAGTACTATCATTTGCCATGAAAGTAGTGCGCATTTTTTTCCCTCCAACATTCTTTCCTTTTTTCACATTTCATCTATATTCACACAATTAGTTTCCGGGGCTAATTATGGATTAGAAATAATTTGCCATACACCATAATATATCAAGTATCCTATGTTTGTCAAGCATTACCTCTTTGTTTTCCCGCTTCATTCTCATATTTTACCTTCCATAAAAACAACCCTTCTGGAGGTAATGTTTTTCCAGCAAAAGTACGGTCCTTTTTACGAAACATTTCTTCAATTTCAGGAAGGTCAATTTTGCCACTACCTACATCCAATAAAACACCGACAATAATTCGCACCATATTATATAAAAAGCCGTTCCCTCGCAAAATAAACACAATCTCATCCTCATGTTTTTTACAACTGACTTCATACAATGTGCGTACTTTACCGCCTTTTACTGCTGTACGGGCGGAACAAAAAGAGGTGAAATCGTGTGTCCCTTCAAATAATGAACAAGCCACTTGTATCTTTTTAATATCCACGTCAAACGGATAATAATAAGCATAATTTCGCTTAAACACATTCCGCTCTTTACAATTGAACACGAAATAGCGGTATTCTTTTTCGATTGCATCAAATTGCGCGTGAAAGTTTGCAGGTGCAGGCTCAATCCCTTTTACATGAATATCCTTTGGAAGTACAGCGTTCAATGCCTTTTTCCAACTTTCAGGAGGAATATTCATCTCTGTTTCAAAATGAAAAACTTGGGCTTTCGCATGAACTCCTGCATCTGTCCGTCCAGAAAAGTAAATTTGCACCTGTTTACCCTTATGCATTTTTGTCATTGCTTTTTCCATTTCCGCTTGGACGGTTCGTTTATTCGGCTGTATTTGTGATCCGGAAAAATGAGTTCCATCATAACTTACGGTACATTTTAATTTTTGCATAGGTCCTATACCTCTCATTCTAACTGCGCACATAGATTAAGAGTGCAACGACACAGATAAAAAGGATAAAGATGAAGAGGTCTTTTTTTCGATACGTTAACTCTCTTAATTTCGTTCTGCCTTCCCCGCCTTGGTATCCTCGTGCTTCCATTGCCATGGCTAATTCTTCCGCACGTTTAAAGGCGCTAACAAATAGCGGCACAAGTAGCGGAATAATTGCTTTCATTCTTTCCTTTAGTGGGCCTGTACGAAAATCGACACCTCGGGAAGCTTGTGCTTTTGAAATTTTATCCGTTTCTTGCATCAGTGTTGGGATAAATCGAAGCGATATCGACATCATTAAAGCAAGTTCGTGAACTGGGAACTTTACTTTCTTTAATGGATGAAGCAAGCTTTCAATTGCATCCGTAATTTCAATAGGTGTCGTTGTTAATGTAAGCAAAGATGTCATTAAAATAAGTAAACAAAAGCGTAATGAAATAACTAATCCTTGAATAACCCCACCCAAATGAAATTTGATCGATAATATTTCAAAAAGAACTGGGCCCTCTTTCGTTAAAAATAAGTGCAGTAAAAACGTAAAGATAATTAAAAACCAGACAGGTGTTAACCCTTTAATAATAAACCGTAATGGGATAAAAGTAGAAATAATCGTAATGATTACAAACGTTGTTAATAGACCGTAACTTAACACATTATTCGCAAAAAATACGACGATGACATAAAAAAATATGATAACTATTTTTGTTCTTGGATCTAACTTGTGAATGAGTGAGGTTCCAGGAACATATTGTCCGATAATCATAGAATTACTCATGTAAAGTAAAGCTCCTTATAGTGCGTGTTCAAAAAGGTCGATAAAAAGGACCAAGAAGTTCAAGGCGGCTTAGCTATGAGGTACGGAGCGTATGCTTTTACATACGTAAGTACCGCAAAAGTAAGCTTAGAAAACTTTGCATTCGCTACGCCTTTACTGCGAATGCCCTAGTTGCACTTATGCAGTAAGAAAGGATTTATCCTTTCTTAGCTGCCAACGCAGAAATTCGATGCGTCATTTTTGTTGGACTTTTTGAACATCCTCTTATAATGTACGACTGATTTGTGCGGCTATCTCTTTTGTTGATTGTCTCGTTAATGGAAGCTGTGTGCCAAATTTCTCATTATACTTTTTTAGAAACTGGATGGATTCAGGTACTTGTAAGTGTACCTTTTGAATGTCGGATTCTCTTAAAAAAACTTCTTCTGGTTTTCCTTCCATATACTTTTCACCTTGATTTAAAATGATAATATAGTCGGCATATTTTAGTGCATCTTCCATACTATGTGTGACAAGTATTGTTGTAATCTCTTCTTCCTGATGCATTTGGTAAAACATATCCATCATTTCTTTTTGTCCCTTTGGATCAAGTCCTGCTGTTGGCTCATCCAATACATAAATACTTGGATTCGTTGCGAGCACTCCTGCAATGGCAACCCGACGCATTTGTCCTCCGCTTAATTCAAATGGGGATCTAGATAGAAAATCATTTGAAAGACCAACTTTCGGCATAATCTCTTCGATTCTCTTTTTAATCGTGCTTGTCGGAACGCCGAAGTTTTCTGGACCAAATGCGATATCTTTTTCAACGGTTTCTTCAAAAAGTTGGTGCTCTGGATATTGAAATACAACGCCGACTTTACTTCTTAACTCTTTCATTTCCCTAAGCTTTTTTTCACTTGATAGCGTGTAATTTCCAATCTTTACCTCACCTTTTGTCGGGGTAAGTAATCCATTTAAATGTTGAATAAGCGTTGATTTACCGGAGCCAGTATGTCCAATAATCGCAATAAATGAACCAGAAGGAATGTGAAACGAGACATTTTTTAGTGCATTGTGCTCAAATGGTGTATTTGGTTGATATGTATAGCTTACATTTTTGAATGTAATATCCATAATTCCTCCAACATTTCCTCCGTTGTTAATGGTTCATTTAAAACATTAACTCCTAGATCTTTTAATTCTTGAGATAATTCAATTAAAAATGGCATATCGAGACCGATTTTTTGTAGTTCGCTGCCGTTTTTTAAAATTTCCCGAGGTGTACCAGTTGCCCATATTTCTCCTTTATTTAAGACAATAACTCGTTCCACCTTCATCACTTCATGTAAATCATGTGTGATTGTGATGAGTGATAAATCTTTTTCTTTTTGTAAATGCCCGATCGTTTCCATTATTTCTGTTCGTCCTTTTGGATCAAGCATCACTGTTGCTTCATCTAAGATAAGGACTTTTGGTGAAATGGCAATAACACCAGCAATCGCTACACGTTGTTTTTGCCCTCCTGATAAGCGATGTGGTTCTGTAAGACGATACTCTTTCATTTTTACCGCTTCTAAAGCATCTTCAATACGGATTTCCATCTCTTTTCGTTCGATGCCACGGTTTTCCATTCCAAAAGCAACATCGTCCTGAACGGTTGCCCCGACAAACTGATTATCGGGATTTTGAAAAACCATCCCTACATCTTTACGAATCTCCCATACGGATTCTTCGGTTAATAATTTTCCATTTATATAAACTTCCCCTTCTTGAGGAAATAATAGACCATTCATTAATTTAGCAATGGTTGATTTACCTGAACCGTTATGACCGATTATCGCAACCGATTCATTTCCTTTAATCGAAAACGTACAGTTCTTTAGAATCCATGGACCGTCTTCACCATAGTGGAAAGAGACATTATTAAATTCGACAATTGGATTCATTAGCTATATGCCTCCAAGCGCATTTTTCTATTCTTTATTATACATGAAATCATCCTTGTTTACTCATTATTTGAATGGTAAACCTATTCTGTGTTTGTGCGGATTTATTCTAGTTCGCGCTGTATTAAATCCAAGTGCGCTGAATTAACCTTCGTTTGCGCTGTATTATGTCCACGGGCGCTGAATTATCCTTGGTTCGCGCTGTATTATGTCCACGGGCGCTGAATTATCCCTGGTTCACGCTGTATTATGTCCACGGGCGCTGAATTATCCTTGGTTTGCGCTGTATTATGTCCACGGGCGCTGAATTATCCTTGGTTTGCGCTGTATTATGTCCACGGGCGCTGAATTATCCTTGGTTTGCGCTGTATTATGTCCACGGGCGCTGAATTATCCTTGGTTCGCGCTGTATTAAATCCAAGTGCGCTGAATTAACCTTCGTTTGCGCTGTATTATGTCCACGGGCACTGAATTAACCTTCGTTTGCGCTGTATTATGTCCAAGTGCGCTGAATTAACCTTCGTTTGCGCTGTATTAAATCCACGGGCGCTGAATTAACCTTGGTTCGCGCTGTATTATGTCCACGGGCGCTGAATTATCCCTGGTTCACGCTGTATTAAATCCAAGCCGCTGAATTACCCTTGGTTCGCGCTGTATTAAATCCACATGCAATGAACTACTCTAGTTGTCTGGAGCGAAAGTGACTGACTCCAGCGGGAAAAGCGCGAGTCTGAAGACCCCGCAGGAAGTGGTTTTCTTCCGAGGAGGCTGAGGCCGTGCCCGCTAAAAAGCACTGTCACATTTTGCGGAAGACAACGGTAAGATGAAACACAAATTAGTTGTTCAACAGACCCTACACGGCTAGACTTGATGATTTTACTTCCACACTACAAGAATTTTACACTAACAAAAAAGGGCTTGGATCGATCTCCGGTTAAAGAGATGTCGCCTGCCCTTTCCACTCATTCTATGGATGAATTACAATTATTCGTTCGTTTCTTCTTCAACTAACTCAATAATAGCCATGTTCGCACCGTCTCCACGGCGAGGACCTAGTTTTAGTATACGTGTATACCCACCTTGTCTAGCCTCATAGCGATCGGCAATTTCACCAAAAAGTTTTTGAAGAACGCGTTCGCCGTCTTCTGTCTTTTTGTTATATAAAAATGATGCCGCTTGTCTGCGAGCATGTAAATCGCCGCGTTTACCTAATGTAATCATTTTATCGACAGTAGATCTTAGTTCTTTCGCTTTTGCTTCTGTCGTTTCCACACGCTCGTGAATAATTACATCTGCTGTTAAATTTCGTAATAATGCCATACGAGTGTCTGTTGTGCGACCTAACTTTCTTGCCATGAGTATCCCTCCTTTTCACTACATGACGATTCTTTCTATCATAAATTAATCGTCACTACGTAAACTTAAGTCTAGTTCCGCCAATTTATTTTTCACTTCATCAAGCGATTTTCGACCTAAGTTACGTACTTTCATCATATCTTCTTCCGTTTTCGCTGCTAACTCTTGTACTGTATTTATCCCCGCACGCTTTAAACAGTTATAAGACCTAACTGATAAATCTAGCTCTTCAATCGTCATTTCGAGAACTTTTTCTTTTTGGTCTTCTTCTTTTTCAACCATGATTTCAGCTTTTTGTGCATCATCTGTTAATCCTACGAAAATATTCAGATGTTCTGTAAATACTTTTGCACCTAAAGACACTGCCTCTTCAGGTCGGATACTTCCGTTCGTCCAAACATCAAAAGTTAATTTATCGTAATTGGTAATCTGACCGACACGTGTATTTTCTACTTGATAAGACACACGGGAAACTGGTGTAAAGATCGAATCAACTGGAATGACTCCAATTGGTTGGTTGTCTTGTTTGTTTTCTTCAGCAGTACGATAACCACGTCCACGTTCCGCTGTAATCTTCATATACAATTTACCACTACTATTTAATGTTGCGATAGGAAGTTCTGGATTTAAAACTTCTACATCACTATCATATGTTAAATCAGCAGCTGTAACAACGCCTTCGCCTTGTGCATCAATTTCGAGTGTTTTAACATCATCGGAATAGATTTTGAGAGCTAGTTTCTTTAAGTTCAAAATAATTGTTGTTACATCTTCTACTACTCCATCAATTGTTGAAAATTCATGAAGTGCTCCGTCAATTTGTACGGATGTAACAGCGGCACCTGGAAGTGAGGATAAAAGGATACGGCGTAATGAATTACCTAATGTGGTACCATATCCTCTTTCAAGCGGCTCCACTACAAATTTACCAAATGTAGCGTCATCACTTACTTCAACCGTTTCAATATTGGGTTTTTCAATCTCGATCATTCCATCAAGCCCTCCTTTAAAACTAACGTCCAATCTAAACTTTTTCTAGTAAATTTAGATTTTATTAATATTACCATTATCTGTTTCTTACTGTTTATAAAGGTGATTACCTACTATAAACGTTTAAATTGCAATCATAATACTGCTAATCTTCTTATCAAAAGCATAATGAATGTTCATCTTAAACATTTACTACTGGCTTTATAACCATTATAGACAGAGTGACAAATTCTAAACGGTAAAATTACACACGACGGCGTTTTGGTGGGCGACATCCGTTATGTGGTACTGGAGTTACGTCACGAATAGCCGTAATTTCAAGACCTGCTGCTTGCAATGAACGGATTGCTGCTTCACGACCTGCACCAGGACCTTTAACCGAAACTTCTAAGTTTTTCATGTTCGTTTCAAGCGCAGACTTAGCTGCTGTTTCAGCTGCCATTTGTGCTGCGAATGGTGTCGATTTACGTGAACCTTTAAATCCAAGCGCTCCTGCTGAACTCCAGCCAATGACATTACCTTGTAAATCAGTAATCGTAACGATTGTGTTGTTAAATGTCGAATGGATATGCGCAATTCCTGTTTCTATCGTCTTTTTCACACGACGTTTACGTGGTGTATTCGTTTTTCGAGCCATATTAACTATTACCTCCTTTTTAAGTTAGTCTTTCTTTCCTGCAACTGCACGACGTGGTCCTTTTCGAGTACGTGAGTTGTTTTTCGTTTTTTGACCCCGAACTGGAAGTCCTCTACGGTGTCTAACTCCTCGATATGAACCGATTTCTGTTAAACGTTTAATGTTTAAAGAAACTTCACGACGTAAGTCTCCTTCAATTGTGTAGTTATTTACAGCCTGACGGATTTTTCCTAACTCTTCTTCTGTTAGGTCACGAACTCGTGTATCTTCAGAAACGCCTGCTTCTGCTAATACATTTTTTGCACTTGTGTTACCAATTCCATAAATAGATGTTAATGCGATAACGATCCGTTTATCTCTTGGAATATCAATACCTGCAATACGTGCCATACGTTAATTCACCTCCAAAAAGATTATCCTTGTTTTTGCTTATGCTTAGGGTTTTCACAAATGACCATTACTTTCCCTTTACGTCTAATAATTTTACACTTTTCACAAATTGGTTTTACTGATGCTCTTACTTTCATCAATTTACCTCCTCTAATATCGGAGCTTACTTACTATTTGTAACGGTAAGTTATACGACCTTTAGTTAAATCGTATGGTGATAACTCAACTGTCACTTTATCTCCTGGTAAGATGCGGATGAAATGCATACGGATTTTGCCCGATACGTGAGCCAAGATCGTATGACCATTTTCAAGCTCTACATGGAACATTGCATTAGGCAATGTTTCTGTGACAACACCTTCTACTTCAATTACATCGTCTTTAGACATCGTGTTCGTCTCCTCTCTCTAAATCAGTCACAACTTCACTTGCATATTTTGCTATAGCAAATCGTAACTTCCCGTTGGAGACACGATTAGTCTCCAAAAGACTGTTTCTTACTTCACTAGAAATGAATGGTGTTCCTGCAATATGATTGACATTCTTTCTTTTTGGCCGATCATATTTTCGTTTTTCGCCATCTGCTAGTGAAACAAATCGATCGTCTAGTATGTTGATTACTACCGCGTATTGATTTTGTTCTCTACCTTTTGTAATCCGAACAATCTGCCCCAATTGTGGAACAGTATTATCTTCAGTCAACAACGATCACCTTCACTTACATTATAATAAAATAATCGTGTACCATGAAAGTTATTTATTCATTTCTGCCTGAATGTCTTCAAACACTTTGTTAATATCTTGGTCACCATTTACTGTTACTAAAATTCCTTGTTTTTCATAGTAATCAAGTAACGGCTTCGTTTGCTCCATATTAACTGCTAATCGTTTTTGTACTGTTTCTATTGTATCATCTTCTCGTTGAATGAGTTCGGCGCCATCTTTATCACAAATTCCTTCTTGTTCCGGCGGATTATATACAACATGGTATGTTGCACCACATACTGGACAAACTCTTCTTCCGGTTAAACGTTCTAACAACTTTTCTTCCGGTACATCAACATGAATAACATAATCGAGCTTTTTGTTTAATTTTGTCGTAATATCGCGAAGTGCCTCTGCTTGAGGAATTGTCCTTGGAAAGCCATCGAGTAAAAAACCTTTTTCGCAATCCGTTTTACTTAGTCGTTCTTCAACAATTCCGTTTGTTACCTCATCAGGAACGAGTGCACCTTCATCCAAATATTGTTTTGCTTTTTTACCTAGCGGCGTACCTTCTTTGATCGCGAGTCGGAACATGTCACCAGTTGAAATATGTGGAATATGATACTTTTCATTAATCTTTTCCGCTTGTGTTCCTTTTCCTGCTCCAGGAAGTCCCATTAAGATTAAATGCAATGTTTTCTCCTCACTCTCACGTTTAACACGTTTTTACTTTATAAACCCTTTGTAATGTCGTTTTACTAATTGACTTTCTAATTGTTTCATCGTTTGTAATGCAACCCCAACGACAATTAGAAGACTCGTTCCACCAATTTGGACAGCCGTTGGTAGATTTGCGATTCCTCCAAGGACCATTGGTAAAACTGCAACGGATGCTAAGAAAATCGAACCAACAAACGTTAAACGATACATTACACGTGTTAAATATGTCTCCGTATTTCTCCCTGGACGAATTCCAGGAATATATCCACCTTGTTTTTGTAAGTTTTCAGCCATTTGTTCAGGGTTTACTTGAACAAATGTGTAAAAATACGTAAAGGCGATGATTAGAATAACATATAGTACCATGCCCATTGGTTCCGTATAATCAAAGATCTTTTCGATTGTAGATGCAACCGCATTGCCTTCAAAGAAACCTGCCACTGTTCTAGGTGCCACAATAAACGCAATTGCAAAGATAACCGGAATTACTCCTGCCGCATTAACTTTTAATGGTAAATGAGTAGAGTGCCCACCTACTGGAGATCTATTAACTAATTTTTTAGCATATTGAATCGGTATTTTTCGCTCCGCCTGCTGTATATATATAACACCAACTGTAACTGCTAAAACAACTAAAAAGATTAGCGCTACAATGACGATATTAATAAATAATTCTGACCCAGGATTGATAAAATACTGACTATAGAGCTGCTTTACACCATTTGGCACTGCAGCAACAATTCCACCAAAAATGATAATGGAAATACCGTTACCAACACCATTTGCCGTAATTTGTTCGCCAAGCCACATTAAAAATGCAGTTCCACTTGTTAATACAATTGAAATGACGATTATTTTTCCGATGTTTGGATTTTCGATTAAGAGTCCACCCGCCATTGCATTAAATCCGATGGACATTGCTATACCTTGGACAAATGCAAGCACGATGGTTCCATAGCGGGTAATTTGGGCAATTTTTTTACGACCCATTTCACCTTGTTTTTTCCATTCTGTAAATTTCGGGACTACATCCATTTGTAATAACTGCATGATAATGGATGCAGTTATATATGGCATAATTCCCATTGCCAAAATGGAAAAGTTTTCTAAGGCGCCTCCACCAAACGTATTTAAAAAGCCAAATACGTTTTGCTGATTCATAAAGTCAATAGCTTCTCTGTTTGTGTATGGTACTGGAATAAATGTACCAAGCCGAAATATGACGAGCATTAATAATGTAAAGACAATCTTTTTTCTTATATCAGCGATTCGCATGAAATTAGAGATTGTACGAAACATTAAATCACCTCAGTTTTGCCGCCTGCCGCCTCAATCGCTTCCTTTGCTGCAGTTGAAAATTTATGAGCCTTAACGTTAAGCTTTTTATCGATCGCACCATTTGCTAGAATCTTTACTCCCGATTTCACTTTACTAACTACACCCGTTTCAAGTAATAGCTCAGGTGTAACTTCCGTATTTTCATCAAAACGGTTCAAGGTATCTAAATTAACAATTGCATATTCTTTCTTGTTGATATTCGTAAATCCTCGTTTCGGTAAGCGTTGGAATAAAGGTGTTTGTCCTCCTTCAAATCCGAGACGTACACCGCCGCCTGAACGAGCATTTTGACCTTTATGTCCTTTTCCAGAAGTCTTCCCATGCCCTGATGCCATCCCACGTCCGACACGTTTACGGTTCTTACGACTTCCTTCATTAGACTTTAACTCATGAAGTTTCATGTTCGCGCCTCCTTTTCTCTAACTAATTACAGTTCTTTCACCGCAACTAAATGAGATACTGTGTTAATCATTCCTCTTATAGCTGGCGTATCGTTATGAGTAACTGTATCATTGATCTTTTTAAGTCCTAATGTATGAACTGTTTTCACTTGGTTCTCTTTTCTACCGATCACACTACGTTTGAGGGTAATTTCTAATTGTTTAGACATAATGTTTTCCCTCCTTATCCTAATAACTCTTCGACAGATTTCCCACGTAATTTTGCTACATCTTCAGCTGTTTTTAAGCTTTCCAATCCATTAATTGTTGCGCGAATCATATTAATTGGATTATTTGAGCCTAATGACTTTGTTAAAATATCCCCTACACCGGCTAGTTCTAATACCGCACGGACAGGTCCACCAGAGATAACTCCTGTACCTTCTGCAGCTGGTTTCATTAGTACATTACCTGAGCCAAATCGTCCATTTATTTCGTGTGGAATGGTTGTTCCTACGATTGGTACTTCTATTAAGTTTTTCTTGGCATTGTCGATTGCTTTTTTAATTGCCTCTGGTACTTCAAGTGCTTTACCAGTTCCAAATCCAACGCGACCGTTCTTATCGCCGACAACTACTACAGCTGCAAAACGAAAACGACGTCCACCTTTTACTACTTTTGCTACACGGTTAACTGTAACAACACGTTCTTCTAAGTCCATTTTGTTTGTGTCATTATTTCTACTCAACGAAATGTCCCTCCTTCTTTTTAAAAGTTAAGTCCAGCTTCACGAGCTGCTTCAGCAAGTGCTTTAACACGTCCGTGGTAGATATATCCTCCGCGGTCAAACACTACTGTTTTATATCCTTTTTCAATCGCACGTTCTGCAAGCAACTTTCCAATTTGTTCTGCTGCTTCCACGTTGCTTTTAGATGTTAGGTTCAAATCTTTTTCATTTGTGTTTGCACTAACTAATGTAACACCTTCATCATCATTAATTAGTTGTGCATAAATGTTTTTATTGGAACGAAATACGTTTAGACGTGGACGACTTTCTGTGCCACTAATTTTCTTACGTACTCGGCCATGGATTCTTTTACGAACATAGTTTTTACTAGGTTTGGTGATCATTTAGTTGCCCTCCTTTCAGGCCTATATGTTCTACTTAGCAGTTTTACCTTCTTTACGACGTACATATTCACCTTTATAGCGAATACCTTTACCTTTATACGGTTCAGGTGGGCGAATTGCTCTAATATTAGCTGCAACAGCTCCCACTCTTTCTTTATCGATCCCTTTTACGATAATTTCCGTGTTTTTAGGTACATCAAATTCAATATTATCTTCTTGTTCTATCTCAACTGGATGAGAATAACCAGCACTTACGACAAGTTTATTTCCTTGTTTTTGTGCACGGTATCCAACCCCGATAATTTCAAGTTCTTTTTGAAAACCTTTTGAAACGCCTTCGATCATATTAAAGATTAAACTACGAGTAGTACCATGTAATGAACGATTTTCTTTATCATCATTAGGACGTTCTACTGTAATTGTTTTATCCTCTAAACTAATCGTTAAATTTCCGTTAAGCGTTCTACTTAATTCTCCCTTTGGCCCTTTGACTGAAACTTTGTTATTGTCAATTTTTACATCGACACCTTCAGGGACTTCAATTGGTCTTAATCCAATTCGTGACATTCACTCCACCTCCTAATTACCGTGTTAATTACCAAATATAAGCTAATACTTCTCCGCCAACTGCTTGAGCACGAGCTTCTTTATCTGATAAAACACCTTTTGATGTTGAAACGATTGCTGTGCCTAAACCGTTCAGTACTCTTGGCACCTCATTCGCTTTAGCATATACTCGAAGACCTGGTTTACTAATTCTTTTTAAGCCTGTAATAACACGTTCGTCATTTGCACCATACTTTAAAAAGATTCGTAAAACACCTTGTTTATCATCTTTAATTACTTCATAATCACGTACATATCCTTCACGCTTTAAAATGTCCGCAATTTCTGCTTTCACTTTAGAAGCTGGTAGCTCTAATTTTTCATGACGTACTACATTTGCATTACGAATACGTGTTAGCATGTCTGCTATTGGATCTGTCATAACCATTAATCATTACCTCCTTCCCGAATTTACGATTACCAACTAGCTTTTTTAACACCAGGAATTTGACCCTTATGGGCAAGTTCACGAAAACAAATTCGGCATAATTTAAATTTACGAATTACTGAATGTGGACGACCACAACGTTCACAACGTGTATACTCACGAACTTTATACTTTTGTGGGCGCTTTTGTTTCGCTATCATTGATTTTTTAGCCACAAATTTTCCTCCTTGCATTAAATTCCGTACTTATTTTTGAAACGGCATACCTAACTGTGTTAAAAGTTCACGCGCTTCTTCATCCGTATTTGATGTTGTTACGATTGCGATATCCATCCCACGAACTTTATTTACTTTATCATAATTGATTTCTGGAAAAATCAGTTGCTCTTTCACACCTAATGTGTAGTTTCCTCTACCGTCAAATGCTTTATTGGAAATCCCTCTAAAGTCACGTACTCGTGGTAATGCCACACGGATTAGCTTTTGTAAAAATTCATACATTCTTTCGCCTCTTAATGTTACTTTCGTTCCAATCGGCATACCTTCTCTTAAGCGAAAGCCAGCGATCGACTTCTTTGCACGTGTGACAACAGGTTTTTGTCCCGCAATAAGTGTAAGTTCTTCTATTGCATTGTCTAAAAGTTTAGAGTTCTGAACAGCGTCACCAACACCCATATTAATAATAACCTTTTCTACTTTTGGTACTTCCATTACTGATTTATATTCGAATTTATCCATCATTGATGGTACGACTTTCTCTTGATAAATTTGTTTTAATTCGTTCATCTTGTCACCCTCCTTTCGCTTTATTTATCTAAAGGTTCACCAGATTTTTTAGCGATCCGGACTTTTTTTCCATCTCGTACTTCATATCCAACACGTGTTGGTTCGCCTGATTTTGGATCGATTGGCAACACGTTGGAAACATGAATTGGTGCTTCTTGATTTAATATTCCACCTTGTGGATTCTCTTGGGAAGGTTTTGCATGAATCTTTACCATATTGACACCTTCAACAAGAATACGGTTCTTTTTAGGATATGCTTCTAAAATAGTTCCTTGCTTTCCACGATCTTTTCCAGAAAGCACTTTAACCTTATCTCCCTTTTTCACATGCATTAATAACGCACCTCCTGTTTTACACTTATCTATTTGTAATCGTTCTTCTCATATCTACAATTACAATACTTCTGGAGCTAGAGATACGATTTTCATAAACTTAGCATCACGTAGTTCACGTGCCACTGGTCCAAAAATACGAGTTCCTCTTGGACTTTTATCATCACGAATAATTACTGCTGCATTCTCATCAAAACGGATATATGAACCATCCTTACGACGAGCACCTGTTTTTGATCTCACGATTACCGCTCTCACTACTTCACCTTTTTTGACAACTCCCCCAGGTGTTGCTTGTTTTACTGTGCAAACAATTACATCACCAATATTAGCTGTTTTCTTTCCAGTTCCACCTAATACTTTAATTGTCAAAACTTCACGAGCTCCAGAGTTATCTGCAATTTTTAAACGACTCTCTTGTTGAATCATAGAACTTTACCTCCTCTCGGAAACTTCCCTGTTCACTAAATGATTACTGCTTCTTCGACTACTTCTACTAGTCGGTAATGTTTTGTTTTAGAAAGTGGGCGAGTTTCCATTATACGTACGATATCGCCATTTTTCGCCACATTGTTTTCATCATGGGCTTTCATTTTCTTTGAATGCTTTACGCGCTTTCCATATAGCGGATGAACTTTATAGCTCTCTACTACAACTGTAATAGTTTTATCCATTTTATCTGAAACAACACGTCCTGTGTATACTTTACGGTCATTACGTTCACTCATATTGAGGCGTCCTCCTCTCAAGGTTAATTATTAACGCTCAGTTCACGTTCACGTGCAACTGTTTTTAAGCGAGCGATCGTTCTTTTTACTTCTTTGATTCGAGCTGTATTTTCTAACTGTCCAGTAGCTAACTGGAAACGTAAGTTGAAAAGCTCTTCTTTCATCGATTTGACATTTTGTTCAATTTCGGCAGTGGTAAGTTCTTTTATTTCTTTAGCCTTCATTGATTTCACCACCAATTTCTTCACGTTTAACAAACTTAGTTTTGATCGGTAGTTTATGAGAAGCAAGACGTAGTGCTTCACGTGCAACTTCTTCTTCTACACCTGCAATTTCAAATAATACTTTTCCTGGTTTTACTACTGCTACCCATCCCTCAAGAGCTCCTTTACCAGAACCCATTCTTACTTCTAGGGGCTTTGCAGTATATGGTTTGTCTGGAAAGATTTTAATCCATACTTTCCCACCACGTTTCATGTAACGAGTCATTGCAATACGAGCGGCTTCGATTTGACGGCTCGTTATCCAAGAAGCTTCAGTCGCTTGTAAACCATAATCTCCGAAAGTTACTTCTACGCCACCTTTTGCTTTACCTTTCATTCGTCCTCGGTGTTGTCTACGATATTTAACACGTTTTGGCATTAACATAAGTATTGCCCCCTTCCTTATTTTTTCGGTTTTTCTGGAAGGATTTCTCCACGATAGATCCACACTTTGACACCTAGTTTTCCGTAAGTTGTGTCTGCTTCTACATGTGCATAATCAATGTCCGCACGTAATGTGTGTAGTGGTACAGTTCCTTCACTATAATGTTCTGCTCTAGCAATATCTGCTCCGCCTAAACGTCCAGATACTTGTGTTTTAATCCCTAAAGCTCCCGAACGCATTGTACGTTGGATAGCTTGTTTCTGTGCACGACGGAAAGAAATACGTCCTTCTAATTGACGTGCAATATTTTCAGCAACTAACTTTGCGTTAAGATCTATTTTTTTGATTTCAACGATGTTAATATGAATTCTTTTTCCAGTTAGTTTGTTTAAATCTTTACGTAGCTTTTCTACTTCAGATCCGCCTTTACCAATAACCATTCCAGGTTTTCCAGTATGAATTGTAATGTTCACACGATTTGCTGCTCGCTCAATTTCGATTGTTGATACGGCTGATGTTTTTAGACGACCTTCTAAATATTCTCTAATTTGAATATCTTCATGAAGTAAATCAGCATAATCTTTATCCGCATACCATTTTGATTCCCAATCTTTAATAATTCCTACACGAAGACCAATTGGATTTATTTTTTGACCCACAGACTATCCCTCCTTCTTTTCTGACACAATGACAGTGATATGACTCGTACGTTTATTGATTTTACTTGCACGACCTTGCGCACGTGGTCTAAATCTTTTCAACGTAACTCCTTCGTCAACATACACTTCCGATACAATTAAATTGTCAGGGTCCATTTCATAGTTATGCTCAGCGTTTGCAATTGCTGAGTTCAATACCTTTTCTACAATAGGTGATGCCCCACGTTGTGTGTGACGTAAAATTGCTATTGCCTCGCCGACTTCTTTTCCACGAATTAAATCGACAACTACACGTACTTTACGAGGAGCGATACGAACTTGCTTTGCTACTGCTTTAGCTACACTTATTTCCTTAGCTTCTGTCATTTCCTATTCGCCTCCTCTCATTATCGTTTTGTTCTCTTGTCATCGCCAGCGTGACCTCTAAATGATCTAGTAGGTGCAAATTCACCTAATTTATGTCCTACCATATCTTCTGTCACGTATACTGGTACATGTTTACGACCGTCATGCACCGCAAAAGTATGCCCGACGAATGATGGGAAAATAGTAGAGCGTCTTGACCATGTTTTAACGACTTGCTTCTTGTCACTTTCGTTTAGTTGATCAACCTTTTTTAATAGATGATCATCTGCAAAAGGTCCTTTTTTCAAACTACGACCCATAAGTAAGCCTCCTCTCACACTTTTAAATTATTTATTTTTTACGTTTACGTACAATATATTGGTTTGATGGCTTATTAAGCTTACGTGTTTTCTTACCAAGTGTCGGTTTACCCCATGGTGATACTGGTGATGGACGTCCAATAGGTGTACGACCTTCCCCTCCACCGTGCGGGTGATCAACTGGGTTCATTGCAGATCCACGTACAGTTGGTCTCTTCCCTAACCAGCGAGAGCGACCAGCTTTACCAATTCGAACTAGCTCATGCTCAATATTTCCTACTTGCCCTACTGTAGCACGGCAGCTCGTTAAAATTAAACGTACTTCACCTGAAGCTAAACGAACGAGTGTATACTTTCCTTCACGTCCTAAGATTTGTGCTTCTGCTCCAGCGGAACGTGCAAGCTGTCCACCTGCCCCTGGTTTTAATTCAACATTATGAATGACTGTACCTACAGGAATGTTTCCAAGCGGTAATGCATTTCCAACTTTGATATCAGCATTTTCCCCTGATTCGATTTGCACGCCTACTTCAAGCCCTTTTGGAGCTAAAATATATCTTTTTTCTCCGTCTGCATAATGAATTAGTGCAATGTTTGCAGAGCGATTTGGATCATATTCAATTGTGGCAACGCGTCCTGGTATGCCATCTTTGTTTCGTTTAAAGTCGATTAAACGATATTGACGTTTATGTCCACCACCGTGGTGACGTGTCGTGATTCTACCCTGGTTATTACGTCCGGCACGTTTTGAAAGTGGTCGAAGTAATGATTTTTCAGGTTTGTCAGTTGTAATGTCTGAAAAGTCTAGTCCTGACATGTTTCTTGTACCGTTCGAAGTTGCTTTATACTTTTTAATGGACACGTTTTTCCCCTCCTTTTATTAATAATGATTAACCTTCAAAAAAGTCTAAGTCTTTACTATCCTCTGACAGCTGCACAATTGCTTTTTTGCGGTTTGGACGATATCCACCGTAACGTCCCATTCTCTTGAATTTACCTTTTACGTTCATTGTGTTCACTTTTTCTACTTTTACCCCAAATGCTGTTTCAATCGCTTGTTTAATTTCAGTTCGATTTGCTTTTGGATCAACTTCAAAAGTATATTTTTTATCAGCCATTAAGTCTGCAGAGTGTTCTGTAATTACAGGGCGTTTAATAATGTCTCGTAAATCTTTCATTATGCAAGCACCTCCCCTGCTTTTTCAGCTGCATCTTTTGTTAAAATTAATTTGTCGTATGCAACTAAATCTAAAACATTTACTTCTCCAACAGTAATTACTTTTACTGTTTGAAGATTATTTGCTGAACGAATGACGTTATCGTTTTTGTCAGAAGTGACAATTAACACTTTCTCATCAACGTTTAGTGCATTTAAAACAGCAACAATTTCTTTTGTTTTTGGAGCTTCAAATTGTAAATCGTTCAATACGATCACATCTTCACTCTTCACTTTTGAAGAAAGTGCTGATTTTAACGCTAATTTACGTACCTTTTTCGGTAATTTGTATTTGTAATTTCTTTCAGGCGTTGGTCCAAATACTATCCCACCACCAACCCATTGAGGGGATCTAATCGAACCTTGACGTGCTCTACCGGTTCCTTTTTGTCTCCATGGCTTGCGTCCGCCACCCCGAACTTCAGATCTGTTTTTAACAGCGTGAGTTCCTTGTCTTTTTGCAGCACGTTGCATAATAATAACTTGATGAATAACATGATTGTTAGGCTCTATACCAAAGACAGAAGCATTTAATTCGACATCTCCAGCCTCTGTTCCATCTTGATTTAATAACGCTACTTTAGGCACGATGTTTCCTCCCTTCACTTATATAATTAATTTCCTTTTATTGCTGTTGTTATTTTAACAAGTGATTTTTTCGCACCAGGAATATTTCCTTTAATTAAGATCACATTACGCTCTGCATCTACACTAACAACTTCTAAGTTTTGAATGGTTACTTGTTCAGCACCCATTTGGCCTGGTAATGCTTTTCCTTTAAATACACGGCTAGCATCAACAGAACCCATTGATCCACCAGTTCTATGGAAACGAGATCCGTGACTCATTGGTCCACGTGCATAATTATGACGCTTAATAGACCCTTGAAATCCTTTCCCTTTAGATGTACCTGTTACATCAATTTTATCGCCAGTTTGAAAAACATCAACGCTAATTTCTTGACCGACTTCATATTCGTCAATTTTAGCGTTACGGATTTCACGAACGTAGCGCTTAGGGGTAGTGTTTGCTTTTTCAGCATGCCCTCTCTCTGCTTTGTTTGAACGTGGATCTAATTTAGAGCCTTGTTCATACACTTCCGGTTTATCAATTTCAGAAAAACCTATTTGAATAGCTTCATATCCATCTGTTTCAATCGTCTTTTTTTGTAGAACGACATTTGGTTCAGCTTGCACAACTGTAACTGGAACTAATTCTCCATTATCTAAGAAAATTTGTGTCATGCCGACTTTGCGTCCTAAGATTCCTTTCGTCATCCGTCTACACCTCCTATAAAACGTACATTATAATTTTATTTCAATATCTACACCAGACGGAAGATCAAGTCTCATTAATGAGTCAACCGTTTGTGGTGTTGGGTTAAGAATATCGATTAAACGTTTATGTGTGCGCATTTCAAATTGTTCTCTTGAATCTTTATATTTATGAACCGCACGTAACACTGTAAAGATATTTTTTTCCGTTGGTAACGGAATTGGTCCAGAAACTTTAGCGCCTGCTCTTTTTGCAGTTTTCACAATTTTTTCAGCTGATTGATCTAAAATTCTGTGATCATACGCTTTTAAACGAATTCGAATCTTTTCATTTGCCATTATTTCCCCTCCCTTTCGTCCATTTTATAATAGACATACTCCGTGAAAATTACTTGACGCTCGCCATGGCAATAGTCCGCATCAACAACCTCTCACTTCATCGCTTATCCACTGAGAAATTACCACTGATTTATTAAGAAAAATCAATTTCATTTCATCTGTCTTGACAATCTGTATATATGATTGCACGATTATATATTATACAAACATTTTTCTATGATTGCAAGTCAAAACATTCAATTTCCGTGGAATTTTTATGCTATTATTCTGTCGTTTATCATTTAGGTTTTCTCATATAATTTACAGCTTTTTAAATTCAAAATTGATGATGAACTGCGCCGTAACATCGAATAGTGAATGTCCTACCTCCGCTACGGAAATACACTCCGCTTTCCGTGGGCTCGCGATGAGCCTCCTCGCTCGCAAAGACCGCTTACTGTGGGGGCTCATCGTCTTCGCTTTCCCACAGGAGTCTCCGTGTATTTCCTTCGCTAGGATGGTATGTTAACTCATTACAATTATTTATCGGTGAAATCCCATAATTTCCTTCACCTTTACGATTAGTTGATTAGAGCGTAAAGCAGTCGTCTCTTGGAACTGCGCAAATGCTCGTCCTACCGAAAAGCATTGTCGCAATAAACATTGCGTCGGAGGTGACAGCCGTGCCCGCTAAAAATCCATGATCCGCAGCGGTAAACAACCTAGCAGTTACTGCACAGTTTATGGATTTCATGTAAAAGAGCAATATTAAAAATACGATTTAAGACAAAAGAGCTAGGCAATAAATTTGCCTAGCATCTCTTCATTTCATTCAATTATGCTTCGATTGATGATACAACACCAGAACCTACTGTACGTCCACCTTCACGAATAGAGAAACGAGTTCCTTCTTCGATAGCGATAGGTGAAATAAGTTCTACTACCATTTCGATGTTATCTCCAGGCATAACCATTTCTACGCCTTCTGGTAATTGAATAACACCTGTTACGTCCGTCGTACGGAAATAGAACTGTGGACGGTAGTTTGCGAAGAATGGAGTATGACGTCCACCTTCTTCTTTTGATAGAACATACACTTCTGATTTAAATTTAGTATGTGGTGTAATAGAACCTGGCTTTGCTAATACTTGACCACGGCTAATGTCTTCACGACCTACACCACGTAGTAAAGCTCCAATATTGTCTCCTGCTTCTGCATAGTCAAGAAGCTTACGGAACATTTCTACTCCTGTAACTGTCGTTTTTGTTGGTGCATCAGCAAGACCGATGATTTCAACTTCGTCACCTACTGATACTTGACCACGCTCAACACGTCCAGTTGCAACCGTTCCACGTCCTGTAATAGAGAATACGTCCTCAACAGGCATCATGAATGGTTTGTCAGTGTCACGCTCAGGCTGTGGAATGTACTCATCTACAGCTGCCATTAATTCAATAATTTTTTGCTCATACTCTTCTACACCTTCTAGTGCTTTAAGAGCAGAACCAGCAATTACTGGAATGTCGTCTCCAGGGAAGTCGTACTCAGAAAGTAATTCACGCACTTCCATTTCAACTAATTCTAATAATTCTTCGTCATCTACCATATCTACTTTGTTAAGGAATACTACGATTGAAGGTACTCCAACGTTTCGAGATAATAGAATGTGTTCACGTGTTTGTGGCATTGGGCCATCTGCAGATGATACGACAAGAATAGCACCGTCCATTTGTGCAGCACCAGTGATCATGTTTTTAACATAGTCCGCGTGTCCAGGACAGTCAACGTGTGCATAGTGACGATTGTCTGTTTCGTATTCTACGTGAGATGTAGCGATTGTAATTCCACGTTCTTTCTCCTCAGGTGCACCATCAATTTGATCATAAGCCATTGCACCTTCTGTTCCTTGCACTTTATGCATAACAGTAGTGATAGCTGCTGTTAATGTAGTTTTACCATGGTCAACGTGACCGATTGTTCCAATGTTTACGTGTGGCTTCGAGCGATCGAATTTTTCTTTTGCCATTTTGAAATTCCTCCTTAAATGTATAAAAATAAATATTTATAACTAAGAATGTTTCTTAGTTTACCTCATAATAATTGTTATCCTGTAAAAATCAATTATTCGCCAGCGTTTTTCTTAATAATTTCTTCAGCAATAGCTTTTGGTACTTCTTCATAATGGTCAAAGAACATTGTGTATGTTCCACGTCCTTGTGTATTAGAACGAAGTGCAGTCGCATAACCGAACATTTCAGCAAGTGGGACAAATGCTTTTACGAGTTGCGCATTACCACGTGTGTCCATACCTTCAACACGTCCACGGCGTGATGTAACATCCCCCATAATATCTCCCATATACTCTTCAGGAATGACGATTTCCACTTTCATCATTGGCTCCAATAAAACAGGGTTACATTTGTTTTTAGCAGCTTTTAGTGACATGGATGCAGCGATCTTAAACGCCATCTCGTTTGAGTCAACATCATGGTAGCTACCATCATATAAAGAAGCTTTTACGTCGATTAGAGGATATCCAGCTAATACTCCGCCTTCTAATGCTTCTCTAATTCCTTGTTCAACAGATGGAATGTATTCACGAGGAACAACTCCACCAACGATTTTGTTCTCAAACTCAAAGCCAGCTCCGTCTTCGTTTGGCTCATATTTAACCCAAACGTGACCATACTGTCCACGTCCACCTGATTGACGGATAAATTTACCTTCAACCTCAGCGGAAGCACGGAATGTTTCTCGGTAAGCAACTTGTGGTGCACCTACATTCGCTTCTACTTTAAATTCACGCTTTAAGCGGTCAACAATGACATCTAAGTGTAGCTCACCCATACCAGAAATAATTGTTTGCCCTGTTTCTGGGTTTGACTCTGTTGTAAATGTCGGGTCTTCCTCAGCAAGCTTTCCTAACGCAATACCCATTTTATCTTGGTCTGCTTTTGTTTTCGGTTCAATAGCAACCGAAATAACAGGCTCTGGGAAGTCCATTGATTCTAAAATAACAGGATGTTTTTCATCACAAAGTGTATCACCAGTAGACGTATCTTTCAAGCCAACTGCTGCTGCAATTTCACCACAGTGAATTTCTGAAATCTCTTCACGTGAGTTTGCGTGCATCTGAAGGATACGACCAATACGTTCTTTCTTGTTTTTAACAGAGTTTAAAACGTATGAACCTGAGTTCAGCGTACCTGAGTATACTCGGAAAAATGTTAACTTTCCAACGAATGGATCTGTCATCACTTTAAATGCTAATGCAGAGAATGGTTCTTTGTCATCAGCTGGACGATTTGTTTCTTCTTCTGTTCCAGGAACAATTCCTTCGATTGCTGGAATGTCCGTTGGAGCTGGTAGATAATCGATAACGCCATCAAGAATTAGTTGAACACCCTTGTTTTTAAACGCAGATCCACAAAATACAGGGTAAAATTCGACTGCTAATGTAGCTTGACGAATTGCATTTTTAAGTTCTTCGTTCGATACATCTTCACCTTCGAGATATTTCATCATTATCTCTTCGTCGAAATCTGCAACAGCTTCAATTAATCCACCACGAAGTTCTTCTGCTTTCTCTTTATACTCATCAGGAATATCTCTTGCTTCCTCGGTAGTACCTAGATCGTCTAAATAGAAATGAGCTTTCATTTCAATAAGATCAATTATTCCATCGAATTCGTCCTCTGCACCGATCGGAAATTGAACTGGATGAGCATTTGCCCCTAAACGGTCTTTCAACGTATTAGTTGCATATAAAAAGTCTGCACCAATTTTATCCATCTTGTTAATAAAGACAATTCTCGGAACACCGTATGTTGTCGCTTGACGCCATACTGTTTCTGTTTGTGGCTCAACACCTGATTGTGCATCAAGAACCGTAATCGCACCATCAAGTACACGTAAAGATCTTTCTACTTCAACCGTAAAGTCTACGTGACCTGGTGTATCGATAATATTGATTCGATGGCCTTTCCACTGAGCAGTCGTTGCAGCTGAAGTAATTGTAATACCTCTTTCTTGCTCTTGCTCCATCCAGTCCATCTGGGATGCACCTTCATGTGTTTCTCCTAGTTTATGAATACGTCCTGTATAGAAAAGAATACGCTCAGTTGTTGTTGTTTTACCTGCATCAATATGAGCCATAACACCAATATTTCGCGTCTTTTCCAAGGAGAACTCTCTTGCCATGTATTCTTCTCCTTCCTTTCAATACTTTAGATTTTTATTACCAACGATAGTGTGCAAATGCTTTATTTGCTTCCGCCATCTTGTGTAATTCTTCTCGTTTTCTAACGGATGCTCCCGTATTGTTTGAAGCATCTAAAATTTCATTTGCAAGTCTTTCCTCCATTGTTTTTTCCCCACGTAAGCGTGAATAGTTTACAATGTAACGAAGACCTAACGCCTGACGACGCTCTGGACGAACTTCCATCGGTACTTGATAGTTTGAACCACCTACACGGCGTGCTCGTACTTCAAGAACTGGCATCACATTTTTCATTGCCTCTTCGAATACGTCCATTGCATTTTGACCACTTTTTTCATTTACGATTTCAAATGCATTATATAAAATCTTTTGTGCTTTTCCTCTTTTTCCATCGATCATAATTTGATTGATTAATCGAGTGACAAGCTTAGAATTATAAATTGGATCTGGTAAGACATCTCTTTTTGCTACTGGGCCTTTTCGTGGCATATGTCTTCCTCCTTTCATTTCATAATTTATTAATATGTCCGTTTATTTTTTTCCTTTTTTCGCACCATATTTAGAACGCCCTTGTTGACGGCCTTCTACCCCTGCAGTGTCAAGCGCTCCACGTACAATATGATAACGTACCCCTGGTAAGTCTTTCACACGTCCTCCACGTAATAAAACAACACTGTGCTCTTGAAGGTTGTGTCCAATTCCTGGAATATACGCTGTAACTTCCATATTGTTTGATAAACGAACACGCGCATATTTACGTAATGCTGAGTTCGGCTTCTTTGGTGTTAATGTACCAACACGTGTACATACTCCACGCTTTTGCGGTGAATCAACATTCGTAAATTTCTTTTTAAAGCTGTTATACCCTCTGTTTAGTGCTGGAGAGTCAGACTTTTTTGGTTTGCTTACTCGTCCTTTACGGATTAATTGGTTAATTGTAGGCATTTTAAGTTTCCTCCTTCCTTCATGATAAAATAAGTTTAAACCTGCCTTTTATTGTTAGGCTATCTTAGCCCACATATCCAGGTGGTTCATTTTAAGGCATAAGAAAATTTCATATTACTCATGCTTTATTGCAACCGTAGATGCGTCTACATCAATTTTACATGCTAACCCAAGCTTTTTTTTGGAGTCAACCAATACGTGTGGAATTTGTAACTTCTTCGCTTCCTCTAGTACTTTATCCGTAATATGTTGATCAGCATCTTTTGCAATAAACACTTCAGAAACTTCGCCATTATTCATGGCTTTTAACGTTTGTTTGGTTCCGATAATTATCCGCGATTGAAGCTGTGTCACTTTTTCATAAGACATCAGATTTTCCTCCATTGCAACAGTTAATATTCCGGAAACACCTCGAATATATTATCATCTATTCGTTTTCTTGTCAACTGTTTTCATTTTTTACGTTTCTTAAAAAGCACTCCTGTGACCAACTAAATGTCACAGGAGATGTAAAATGGTAAGTTGTCATTTTAAGATCTGCTGAACAATTAATCTGCGTTCCTTCCTACCGTTGTCTTCCGCGAAATGTGACATGCTTTCCGCGGGCACGGCTTCAGCCTCCTCGGAAGAAAACCACTTCCTGCGGGGTCTTCAGACTCGCGCTTTTCCCGCTGGAGTCAGTCACTTTCGCTCCAGACAACTAGTGCAGTTCATTGCAATGGGAATCCATTTTCAACTTATGTGCAAAGTTTTTTTTGAGACTATCATTGCCTTGCTATCGTTCAGCAATCCCTAATTTAACGTCGTTTCGAATACTCCTTGCTTCGCGCGGGAGTCTACGTACATTTGTGTCACACAGTACATCAAACTACGTATCTTTCTTCATCAACAAGGCCCAATTTTTTTTAGAAAACAGCCGTTTATTGTGTTGTTATTTCTATTTCTTCCGAAGATGTTTCTGGTTCAGCTAGCTCTGATTCTATTTTGCGATAACGTTGCATACCAGTTCCAGCCGGGATTAACTTTCCGATTATAACGTTCTCTTTTAATCCTAATAATTCGTCTGTTTTTCCTTTGATCGCAGCATCTGTCAGTACTCTTGTTGTTTCTTGGAATGATGCTGCTGAGAGGAATGAATCTGTTTCAAGTGAGGCTTTTGTAATACCGAGCAATACTGGCTCACCAACAGCAGGTTCTTTCCCTTCTCGTAATACCTCATTATTCACTTCTTTAAACTGGTGTAATTCTATTAATGAACCTGGTAATACATCTGTATCTCCAGACTCTAATATTTTAACCTTACGTAACATTTGTCTCACCATTACTTCAATATGTTTGTCACCAATTTCTACCCCTTGCATACGGTATACTCTTTGTACTTCTTGAAGTAAATAAGCTTGAACACCTTCGACACCTTGAACTCTGAGTAATTCTTTCGGATCAATCGAACCTTCCGTTAATTCTTGCCCCGCATGTACTTCATCACCAACGGAAACTTTTAGCCTTGCATTATATGGTACAGGGTATGCAACACTTTCAACTTCACTTTCGACGACTACTTCACGTTTATCTTTTGATTCTTTTATTTCCTGAACGAGACCTTCAAACTCACTAATAGTCGCTTGACCTTTCGGGTTTCTCGCTTCAAAAAGCTCTTGGATTCTCGGTAAACCTTGTGTAATATCGTCTCCAGCAACTCCACCTGTATGGAATGTACGCATCGTTAACTGTGTTCCAGGTTCTCCGATAGATTGTGCAGCAATAATTCCTACCGCTTCTCCTACTTCTACATCTGCTCCAGTCGCTAAATTACGACCATAGCACATTTTACAAACTCCGTGTTTTGTATGACATGTGAATACAGAACGAATGGTTACTTCTGTTATGCCTGCTTCCGTAATCCTTTTCGCTTGATCCTCCGAAATGATTTCACTTTTACCGACAATAATTTCATTCGTTTCCGGATGAACAATATCTTCAAATGCAGTTCTTCCAACTAAACGATCAATTAGCGGTTCAATTACCTCAGCTCCTATTGCAAGCTCTGACACAGTTAATCCTCGGTCAGTTCCACAATCTGTTTCTCTGACGATGACATCTTGAGCAACATCAACGAGTCTTCTCGTTAAGTAACCAGAGTCGGCCGTTTTTAAAGCTGTATCTGCAAGCCCTTTTCTCGCTCCGTGAGTCGAAATAAAGTATTCTAATACGGTTAATCCTTCGCGGAAACTAGACTTAATTGGTAGTTCAATAATTCTTCCGGCCGGGTTTGCCATTAGGCCACGCATCCCTGCAAGCTGCGTAAAGTTAGATGGGTTACCTCTCGCACCTGAATCACTCATCATAAAGATTGGGTTCGTATTATCTAAGGAATCCATTAGTTTATCTTGGATAACGTCTTTTACATCTGACCAGATGGTAATAACACGATTATATCTTTCTTCATCTGTAATAAGACCACGTCTAAATTGTCTTAAGACTCCATCTACTTTTGCTTGTGCTTCTTCTAATAAATCCTGCTTTTCTTTTAACACAACGATATCAGAAATACCGACTGTCATCCCCGCTTTTGTCGAATAACTAAAGCCAAGATCCTTCATTCGGTCAAGCATTTTTGATGTTTCACTAATTTTATATTGCTTAAATACTTCCGCAATAATGTCCCCTAAAATTCCTTTTTTAAACGGAGCAACTAGTTCACGTTTTTGAATCTCCTCTTTCACGTTAACTCCTTTATCAAGGAAATATTTATTAGGTGTTTCGATTTCTAGGTTTGTTTTAGTAGGCTCATTAATATACGGGAATGTGTCTGGAATAATCTCATTAAAAATGATTTTTCCAACAGTTGTTAACAATAACTTATTATTTTGCTCTTCTGTAAAGGTCGGATTATTTAAGCTTTCAGCATGAAGAGCCACTCTTGAATGTAAATGGACATGCCCGTTCTGATACGCAATTAATGCTTCATTTGTATCTTTAAATACTTTACCTTCCCCAATAGACCCTGGCAACTCCAGCGTTAAATAATAGTTTCCTAAAACCATATCTTGTGAAGGAGTAACAACTGGCTTTCCGTCTTTCGGGTTTAAAATGTTTTGTGCAGCTAACATTAAAATTCGCGCTTCTGCTTGTGCTTCTGCTGACAGAGGTACGTGTACGGCCATTTGGTCACCGTCAAAGTCAGCATTATATGCTGTACAAACTAATGGGTGAAGGCGAATCGCGCGTCCTTCCACTAATGTAGGTTCAAAAGCTTGAATACCTAATCTGTGTAAAGTTGGAGCACGGTTTAGTAATACTGGATGTTCTTTAATTACTTGTTCTAAAACATCCCATACTTCCGGGTGAACACGTTCGATCTTTCTTTTCGCTGATTTTATATTATGAGCGATTTTTTGTCCGACTAATTCTTTCATAATAAATGGCTTGAATAGTTCAAGTGCCATTTCTTTTGGTAATCCGCACTGATACATTTTCAAACTAGGTCCAACGATAATTACCGAACGACCAGAATAATCAACACGTTTTCCGAGTAAGTTTTGACGGAATCGACCTTGCTTTCCTTTTAACATATGGGAAAGTGACTTTAATGGGCGATTTCCAGGACCTGTAACAGGGCGTCCTCGACGACCGTTGTCAATTAAGGCATCGACTGCTTCTTGGAGCATTCTTTTTTCGTTTTGGACAATAATACTCGGCGCCCCAAGGTCTAATAAACGTTTTAAACGATTATTTCGGTTAATCACACGACGGTATAAATCGTTTAAATCTGATGTAGCAAAACGTCCACCATCTAGTTGTACCATCGGTCTTATTTCCGGTGGGATAACTGGTAGCACGTCTAAAACCATCCATGAAGGATCATTTCCAGAGTTACGGAATGCTTCCATCACTTCTAGTCTTCTAATTGCTCTTGTTCTTCTTTGCCCTTGGACTGTTTTAAGTTCCTCTTTTAATTCAAGCACTTCTTTATCTAAATCAATGTCTTGAAGTAGTCTACGGACTGCTTCTGCACCCATCTCAGCCTTAAAGGCGTTGCCATACTTCTCATAAAATTGTCTAAATTCTTTTTCTGACAATAATTGTTTCTTCTCAAGTGGCGTGTTACCTGAATCTGTGACAACGTAGGCTGCAAAATATAAAATTTCTTCAAGAGCACGAGGTGACATGTCTAATACTAGCCCCATGCGACTCGGAATTCCTTTAAAATACCAAATATGTGAAACTGGAGCAGCAAGTTCAATATGAGCCATTCTTTCACGACGCACTTTTGACTTGGTCACTTCCACACCACAACGGTCACAAACAACACCTTTATAACGAACGCGTTTATATTTTCCACAATGACATTCCCAATCTTTCTGTGGTCCAAATATACGCTCACAAAATAGTCCGTCTTTTTCTGGCTTTAACGTTCGGTAGTTAATCGTTTCTGGCTTCTTCACTTCGCCGTATGACCAAGAGCGAATTTTTTCTGATGAAGCTAAACCAATTTTCATAAATTCAAAGTTATTTACATCTAGCAAGGGCCCTACCTCCCATTTCATATCCGTTCTAACTTTCCATTTTAACTAGTGAATGAAAAAGGGGAAGAGGTCAAGGCTGACCCCTTTTCACCTTAATCTTGTTTTACTTCTAAATTAAGTGAATCTTCTGCGTCAGAATCATCATCTTCCAATGCTCTTAAGTCGATTTCTGTTTGATCGCTTGAAAGCATTTTAACATCCATTCCGAGACTTTGAAGTTCTTTAATTAATACTTTAAACGACTCCGGTACACCTGGTTCTGGAACATTTCTTCCTTTTACAATCGATTCATATGTTTTTACGCGACCAACAATATCGTCTGATTTAACCGTTAAAATCTCTTGTAATGTGTACGCAGCACCATACGCTTCAAGTGCCCATACTTCCATTTCTCCAAAACGCTGTCCACCAAATTGTGCCTTACCACCTAATGGTTGCTGCGTTACTAATGAATAAGGTCCAGTTGACCTTGCATGTAGCTTATCGTCAACCATATGCGATAGTTTTATCATATAAGAAATTCCTACTGATACACGATTATCAAACGGTTCCCCTGTTCGACCATCATAGAGTATTGTCTTCGCATCTGTTGGCATTCCCGCCTCTTGGAGAGTTTCCCATACATCTTCCTCATTTGCACCATCAAATACTGGTGATGCGACATGGATACCTAGCTTTTTCGCCGCCATTCCTAAATGGAGCTCGAACACTTGTCCGATGTTCATTCTTGATGGAACTCCTAATGGGTTAAGCATAATATCAACTGGCGTTCCATCTGGTAAATAAGGCATATCTTCCTCAGGTAGTAATTTTGAAATAACCCCTTTGTTTCCGTGACGTCCTGCCATCTTATCTCCTTCAGAAATTTTACGCTTCTGAACAATATAAACACGGATTAATTGGTTTACACCAGGTTTTAACTCATCTCCATCTTCGCGGTTAAATATTTTAACATCTAAAATAATTCCGCCTGCACCATGAGGAACACGAAGTGATGTATCGCGAACTTCTCTTGCCTTTTCACCGAAGATGGCATGTAATAAGCGTTCTTCTGCCGATAATTCAGTAACTCCCTTTGGTGTTACTTTTCCTACCAAAATATCGCCATCTTTTACTTCGGCTCCGATACGAATAATACCATCTTCATCTAAGTTTTTGAGCGCATCTTCTCCCACGTTTGGAATGTCGCGCGTAATTTCTTCAGGTCCTAATTTCGTATCGCGTGCTTCTGCTTCATATTCTTCAATATGAATTGATGTGAATACATCATCTTTTACTAGATTTTCGCTCATAATGATCGCATCTTCATAGTTGTACCCTTCCCATGTCATAAAAGCGACAAGTACGTTACGACCTAATGCTAACTCTCCATCTTCCATGGAAGGTCCGTCGGCAAGAACTTCGCCTTTCATCACGCGATCCCCTTGTTTGACGATTGGGCGCTGGTTATAACAAGTACCTTGGTTGGAGCGTACATATTTACGAAGACGGTAACGATCTACATCGCCCGTTACTTCTTTTCCATCTACTGTCGAAATACGTCTAACAACAATTTCCTTCGCTTCTACTTTGTCAACAATTCCATCATTTCGGCAAATGATAGCAGCTCCAGAGTCCTTTCCAGTAACATATTCCATTCCTGTACCTACAATAGGTGATTCTGGTTTTAATAAAGGTACTGCTTGACGTTGCATGTTAGCTCCCATTAACGCACGGTTGGAGTCATCATTTTCTAAAAACGGAATACATGCTGTCGCTGCAGAAACGACTTGTTTTGGCGATACGTCCATGTAATCAATTTGCTCTCTAGGTACGATCGTGTTTTCTCCACGGAACCGAGAAATTACTTCATCATCAATAAAGTTACCTTCTTCATCTAGTCGAGCATTCGCTTGAGCAACGACATAATTATCTTCTTCATCGGCTGTTAAGTAATCGATCTGTGCTGTCACTCTACCAGTTTCAGGATCGATTCGGCGATACGGAGTTTCAATAAAACCGAACGCATTTACTCTCCCATAACTAGATAAGGAGTTAATTAGCCCAATGTTAGGTCCTTCAGGTGTTTCAATTGGACACATTCTTCCATAGTGAGAATAGTGTACGTCACGCACTTCCATTCCAGCACGCTCTCTCGTTAGTCCACCAGGTCCTAATGCTGATAGACGACGTTTATGGGTAAGTTCTGCTAGTGGATTCGTTTGATCCATGAACTGAGACAATTGAGAACTACCGAAAAACTCTTTAATCGACGCAATAACAGGTCGAATATTAATTAGTTGTTGTGGTGTAATACTTGATGTATCTTGAATGGACATTCTTTCACGCACAACTCGCTCCATTCTTGATAACCCGATACGGAATTGATTTTGTAATAATTCACCAACAGAACGTAGTCTACGGTTCCCTAAATGGTCAATATCATCTGTATGACCAACATTGTATAAAAGGTTGAAGAAATAACTAATGGATGCCAATATATCTGCTGGTGTAATATGTTTGACACTATTTTCGATATCAGCATTACCAACGACATGAAGCTCTCTTTCCCCTTCAGGGTCTGTCGGATCCATAATCTTAATAACTTGAACCTTCACATCTTCTTCTACAACACCGTTATATAAATTAATAGTTTCAACGTTTAATTTATTCTCATCATCTTCTAAATAAGGAATTAGCTTATTTAAAAGTTTACGGTCGATCTTGTCGCCTTTTTCACCTAACACTTCTCCTGTTTCTTTATCTACGACCGTTTCAGCTAACGTTTGATTGAACAGTCGATTTTTAATGCTCAATTTTTTGTTCATTTTATAACGACCAACATGAGCAAGGTCATATCTTTTCGGATCAAAAAAACGGGATATTAATAAACTTTTCGCGTTTTCAACCGTTGGTGGCTCACCAGGACGTAATCGTTCATATATTTCTAATAACGCTTTTTCCGTCGTTTCGATATTGTCTTTTTCAAGTGTATTTTTTAAATACTCGTTCTCACCGATAAGGTCAGTAATTTCTTGATCTGTGTTCATCCCTAAAGCACGTAATAAAACAGTGATTGGAAGTTTTCGTGTCCGGTCAATTCGAACGTAGACTACATCTCTTGCATCCGTTTCGAATTCTAGCCATGCCCCTCGGTTCGGAATAACTGTAGCAGTCAACCCACGCTTTCCATTTTTGTCAATTTTATCATTGTAATACACACTTGGTGAACGTACGAGTTGAGATACAATAACCCGTTCCGCACCGTTAATGATAAATGTACCTGTATCGGTCATGAGTGGGAAGTCTCCCATGAATACTTCTTGTTCTTTCACTTCACCTGTCTGATTATTAATTAGACGAACCTTGACTCGAAGTGGTGCACTATAAGTAACATCTCTTTCCTTTGATTCTTCAACGGGATACTTATAATCCCCTAAACTATAATCGATAAATTCAAGTGATAGATTTCCAGCAAAATCTTCAATTGGTGAAATGTCCGCAAACATTTCTTTCAATCCTTCTTCTAGAAACCATTGATAAGAAGATGTTTGAATTTCGATTAAATTTGGTAAATCTAATACTTCACTTATTCGTGCATAACTTCGACGTTGGCGATAACGTCCATACTGAACTAGTTGACCTGTCAACTGCTTCACCCCTAAAATCAAACATATTTTAGTAAAACTTAGCTTTCCACCCGTAATGGCGAAAGCTTTCGTTACACTTATGCAGGAGGAAAGTTCGAATACGAACTTCTATACCTGCGTAGTAAAACTTGTTTTTTTACCTATAATGGTAAAACTTTACCTATATGCAGATCAAAACCTAAATAGCAGATCTGCTTAAAATGATGTTTATAAAAAAACATCAAATACTTGTTTTTTTACAACTTTTGAGTTATTATTTTTTAGTAAATAAAAGAAATTAGTCTAGAAATATTAAGTTGATCAAGAAAAAAAGGAATCTCTGTTATCAATTTGCATTAAAATAGAAAAAAGGTTTTCTCATAAAAACCTTCATTATTTTAATAGAAAACCAATTCCCCTTCCCTTCGCTATGGTGACCTGAAAAAATAAAGAGATAAATATACCTTCCATTCATCCCATTATTTCCAATAATTATCAATGTATACATGAAATTTTTTAAACAATAACTCTTGACAAAAGAAAAGCATTGTAGCATTTAAATATTATATCACAAGCCTTTTTCAAGGTCAATTTTTTGCACATATGATATAATATCCTTTTTTACGTGTGACAACATCCACGTCATGAAAAATAGATTGTAAATATTTTATGACAGATGGGGCACCTTGCTTTTTTTGGACAACTATCCATAATTCTCCACCATTTACTAAATGATTACTACTCTCTGCAAAAAGTCTGTTAATAACTTTTTTCCCTGCTCTAATCGGTGGATTTGTGATGATAGCCGCAAAGGATTGCTCCGCTATATTCGTAAAACCATCACTTTGCTTTATCACTACATTTGTACTATTATTTTGGTTTGCATTTTTCTTTGCAAGAGAAATTGCTCGCTCATTTACATCGACCATTACAAAACTACGTTCTTCATAATGATATGCTAACGTAATTCCAATCGGGCCATATCCACACCCTAAATCTAAAACGGCTCCTTCTACCTCAGGAATTTCAAATGTCTCAATTAATAGTCGTGTTCCAAAATCAATTCCTTTTTTCGAAAATACTCCTGATGCTGAAGTGAAAGTAAATGAATGATTTCGTACTATATAATCATTTGTTTCTGTAACATTTTGTGACTGTGGATTTGTTGAATAATAATGATCTGACATGATCTGCAACACCTTCTTGCAATTTTAGTTATCATTTTGTGAAGATGATTAAGAGGTATATTGTATGTTGAAAAGCTCGCCAAATAGATGACGAGCTTTCATTTTTAATCGAGCCTTTAACGTGTTTATTTTTACTTAAGTTCTACTGAAGCACCAGCTTCTTCAAGTTTCGTTTTAACTTCTTCAGCTTCCTCTTTAGATACGCCTTCTTTAATTGCTTTAGGCGCTGCATCCGTTAAATCTTTTGCGTCTTTTAAGCCGAGTCCTGTAATTTCACGAACTGCTTTAACAACTTTAATTTTTGAAGCTCCAGCATCTGTTAATACAACGTCAAATTCAGTTTGTTCTTCAGCTGCTTCTCCGCCGCCTGCTCCGCCTGCAACTGCTACTGGAGCTGCTGCTGTTACTCCAAACTCTTCTTCAATAGCTTTAACTAAATCATTTAATTCTAAAACAGACATTTCTTTTACCGCTTCGATAATTTGTTCTTTCGTCATCTGTTCTTTCCTCCTAAAATAATATTTTTAATCAATATTCGAACAGTGGCCACTTATTCAGCCGCTTCTTCTTTTTGTTCTGCAATTGCTTTTGTAGCATATGCAAGGTTTCGAATTGGTGCTTGTAACACGCTTAACAACATAGATACAAGACCGTTGTAATCTGGTAATGTTGATAGTTCTTTGATTTCATCAAGTGTTGCAACTTTACCTTCAATCACTCCACCTTTAATTTCTAATGCTTCATGTTTCTTTGAAAACTCATGAAGTATTTTAGCCGGAGCTACAACATCTTCTTTACCAAACGCAACTGCTGTTGGGCCAACTAAACTATCTGTTAGTTCCGTTAAGTTCGCCTCTTCCACCGCGCGTCTTGTTAACGTATTTTTGTATACTTTATAATCGATATTATTGTCACGTAATTCTTTTCTTAATGCTGTGATCTCAGCAACATTTAAACCACGATAGTCAACTAATACAGATGATTGACTTTCGTTAAATTTTTCTGCGATTTCTTGAACAACTTGTTTTTTTGCTTCAATGCTCGCCATCGGTCCACCTCCTAAAGAACGTTATACAATAGAATAAGGAAATTTATACTTTACACATAAAAATTGCCTCCATTTTAGACATGGAGGCATTATTATTATGAATGTACAATGATCATAAAAGTAATAAAACACCTCGGTAGGAAATTAAGCATTACATGCACCTACTGTCTACGGTATAACTATGCAATTTTTAACGTTTATAATTATAGTATATCCACATCTTCTTGTCAACAATTAGCGAGTATAACTAGAAGAATCAATTCTAATTCCAGGCCCCATCGTAGACGTGACAGAAACGTTTCGTAAGTATGTTCCTTTAGATGATTGTGGTTTTACTTTAATAATCGTATCAATAATCGTATTAAAATTATCGATTAGTTTTTCATTATCAAATGAAATTTTCCCAATTGGAACATGTAGGTTAGAAGCTTTATCAACACGATACTCCACTTTACCAGCTTTGATTTCATTAACAGCTTTTTCAACTTCAAACGTTACTGTTCCTGTCTTCGGGTTCGGCATTAATCCTTTAGGCCCTAAAATACGACCAAGTTTACCTACCTCAGCCATCATATCAGGAGTAGCTACGATAACATCAAAATCAAACCAGCCTTCATTAATTTTATTAATGATCTCTTGGTCTCCGATAAAATCCGCTCCAGCTGCTTCAGCTTCTTTCGCTTTTTCACCTTTCGCAAACACAAGTACTCGTTGTGTTCTACCAGTCCCATGTGGTAAAACGACAGCTCCACGGATGTTTTCATCCGCTTTTTTCGGATCTACACCTAAACGGAAAGCAACTTCAACTGTTTCGTCAAATTTTGCTTTAGCCGTCTCTTTTAACAATGCAATTGCTTCTGCAATATCATATTGTTTCGTACGATCAACAAGCTTCGCAGCTTCTTGATACTTTTTACCTCTTTTTTTCAATTTATTTCCTCCTTCATTGTGGTATTAACGGTTATACCTCCCACGTATCAGGTCGAGCACTACCTATTAGTCTTCAATTGTAATTCCCATACTACGTGCTGTTCCTTCTACCATGCGCATTGCCGCTTCAACATCAGCAGCGTTTAAATCTTGCATTTTTGTTTCGGCGATTTCTTTTACTTTATCACGCTTTACCGTTGCAACTTTATTTTTATTTGGTTCTCCTGATGCTTTATCAATACCAGCAGCTTTTTTAAGTAATACAGCAGCTGGTGGAGTTTTCGTAATAAATGTAAATGAACGATCTTCAAACACCGTAATTTCAACTGGAATGATTAATCCAGCCTGGTCTTGTGTTTGAGCATTAAATTCTTTACAAAATCCCATAATGTTAATTCCCGCTTGTCCTAGAGCTGGACCAACAGGGGGTGCTGGGTTTGCTTTTCCAGCTGGAATTTGTAATTTTACAATATTAATTACTTTTTTAGCCACGAGACACACCTCCTCACTAGTCCGTGATGTGGTAAATGGGTCATTCTAAATAGAAATCCCCTCCCACTCATATTGGCATACCCTAAAATCAGGGTATACAGAACGCAAATAACGTGCATAGGACATCGTTATAAAAGCGTCTTTATTATATAAATTAAGAAGTAAATTCTTCTTAATTACCCAAGAAATATTAGCATACATAAGGAAAAAACGCAAGAAAAAAACATAGAATTATACCTTTTCAATTTGGGAAAAGTCTAACTCTACTGGTGTTTCCCTTCCAAACATATTTACATGAACCTTAATTTTTTGCTTATCAAGGTCAATATGTTCAATCGTTCCCATAAAGTTAGCAAATGGACCATCTGTCACTTTGACATTTTCTTTTAATTCGAAATCTACTTTTACCGTCGTTTCCGCTAGGCCAATTCTCTTTAATAACGCATCGACTTCATGTGGTAAAAGGGGTGTTGGTTTTGTTCCTTGGCCACTAGATCCTACAAACCCCGTTACACCAGGGGTGTTTCGTACGACATACCAAGAATCATCTGTCATAATCATCTCTGCAAGAACATATCCAGGGAAAAACTTTTTCATGGATACTTTCTTTTTTCCATCTTTTATTTCCGTTTCTTCTTCCTCTGGGACGATCACACGAAAAATCTTATCTTCCATCCCCATCGTTTCGACTCGTTTTTCCAAGTTCATTTTCACTTTATTTTCATAACCTGAATACGTATGGATCACATACCAATTCGTTTCCATCATAAACCTCCATTCATTTATTCTCTACAAAACTGATAAAGTAACTTTAGTTGAAACTCATTTTTTCAGCACATTCCAAATAAACAGCCCACCATTTTAAGCAATGAGTGATTAGAAAGCTTTGCTTATTGCCGAGCCTTTCATAGTGAGAGCCTTAGCTGCACATATACAGTAAAGAAATTTTATACTTTCTTCCTGATAAAAAAAGACAATATTAAAAAACCCGTCGTGTCGGGTTTTTAGTTAAAAAAAGATTATATAAATATATTATATCATAAATAGAAACTAATTATTCAAAAATGGTACATTATTTAATATTTGTGTAATCCCAATATCAATAACCGCAAAAAAAACAGCTACAAATGCGACAGTGACAACAACTGTAATTGTATAACTAACTAATTCCGATCCTCGTGGCCAAGTTACTTTTTTCATTTCCCGAGAAACATCTTTTAAAAATTTAAAAATATTCACCTTAATCCTCCAACTGAGCCCCTAAATCGTTTCTTTGTGTAAAACATGCTTTTTACAATGTTTACAATACTTCATAACAGTTAAACGTTCTGGACTCGTTAATTGATTTTTGTATGTTGAGTAATTACGATTTGAACAGTTTGTACATGCCAATGATATTTTTTTCTTCATTTCCTCACCGTAAACAAGTTCAATTTGCTCTTTACAATTTAGCATGCTTATGTAATTGTGTCAATTATAACTATCTTTTTTGCAGGTGGGATCATACTTTTTTAAAGTACCCTACTAGTTTAAGTATAGTTTAAGTCATTTTCTTCTATCAATTGTTCCACTTTGCGCTTTACTCTCTGTAAAGCATTATCAATTGACTTATCATGACGTTGTAAGGATACTGCAATTTCTTCATATGTTAAGCCTTGCACATATAAATTTAATACATTCCACTCTAATCTAGTGAGCGCTTTCATTAATTTAACTTGGATATACTGGTATTTTTCCCTGTCTACTAATACTTTGTGTGGATCAACAGCTTCATAGTTGTCGATCGTATCTAGTAACATTCTTTCTGACTCATCATCGTGAACTGGCTTATATATTGATACATATGAATTAAGTGGAGTATGCTTTAATCTAGTTGCGGATTTTATCGAAGTAATTATTTGTCTCGTAATACATAATTCAGCAAAAGATCTAAAAGATGACCGCTTATTTTCATCATAGTCACAGATTGCTTTATATAATCCTATTAACCCCTCCTGAACTACGTCATCACGGTCACTACCAATTAAAAAATAAGTACTTGCTTTTTTTCGCACGATGCCCTCATACTTATTAATTAAGTACTCTATCGCAACTTTGTTCCCTTGCTGTACATGAGATAATACCTCTTCATCAACTAAAGTGCCAAAAGGTAGCTTTCTTTCAAGTTGGTTAACACTGCTCACGCATAGCTCCCCCCTTATGAATTTTGTCAAAAATTACTATATTAAAGAGAGTATACAGTAAGACCTTTCAAAGAGTCAATACAAAAAATAACTTTTTTTACATTTAACGGATTGACTCACTATTTCATACATTGCCTCGCCGCCACTTTTCAAACTTCTCCAAAACACTACCTTTCATCGGGATTTTTATTTTCGGTTTTTCATTGCTACGTCGTTTTAATTGATCATTAATAGTTGATTCGATACTATTTATTTCAACTAGAAGTTCCCTAGCAGATATCCGAAGAGCACCTCTACTAAAAATAGTTCTTTGTTCTAAATAATCGGAAGTCGCAACATAAACTTGATTTTTTACATTTTTTAATGATTTGACAAGTCGTTCAATACATTCATCCGCTGTTTCATTTTCTTTTGTATAAATTACTTCCACATTACTTTCTGATTTTCTACTTTCTACTCCTCTTACATATAACGCATCAAAAACGACAATCACTCTATTACCAGTGAAAGCTTTATATTCAGCTAAAAGCTCTATTAAACGGTTTCTAGCTTGTCCCATATCTTTTAATTTAAGTCTGTTTAATTCTTCCCAAGCTCCGATCACATTGTATCCATCTACTACTAATACGTCCATCATCATTCACCTAGTGGATACCTTTTCCGATAAATTTCATACATTAATAGTCCTGTTGCTACAGATGCATTCAATGACGGAATAAAACCTTTCATTGGTAAATGAATTGTCCAGTCGCACTTATCCTTCACAAGTCGGCTAATTCCTTTCCCTTCATTGCCAATCACAAGGGCAATCGGTGTTTCACCGTCTAATGTACGGTAGTCTTTCGTACCTTTTTCATCTGTTCCAACAACCCAGATATTTTTTTCTTTCAACTTTTCAATCGTATCAACAATATTTGTAACGCGAGCAACAGGGATATGCTCCATTGCCCCGGCTGAGGCTTTCGCGACTGTTTCCGTCAGGCCAACAGCACGACGTTTCGGAATAATCACACCATGTACACCTGTTGCATCTCCCGTTCGTAAAATCGCTCCAAGATTATGCGGATCTTCTATTTCATCAAGTATAATAATAAAAGGTGTTTCCTCTTTTTGCTCGGCACGATTTAATATTTCTTGAACAGATGCATAGTGATAAGCCGATACGTAAGCAATAATCCCCTGATGTTTCCCTTTTGATAATTGGTCTAATCTTTGTTTTGGAACCTTTTGTAAAATAGTATTCGCCTTTTTCGTGGCTACTTGCAAATCCCGTTCTGCTTTTTTATTCAATTGATCAGAAATAATGACTTTATTGATAGATCGTCCTGTTTGTAATGCCTCTATTACAGGATTTTTTCCGATAATAATTTCTTCTTCCATTGTTTTCTCCTCTTTTAATTGTTCAATTCGTTTGTATCATTTATTGCTTCATTCATTAGCTCATGTAACCGTTCTTTATTGTCCATTAAATAATGATACCCCATTAAAGCCTCGAATGCTGTCGCATATCGGTAGGCTGAAATCGACACATTTTTTGGGATCGAATGCGATTTTGCATTTCGACCCCTTCTTACTACCGCTTCCTCTTCCGCTGTTAACCTTTTCTGATCAATCCATTCGTGAATAATGGTGGATTGTGAAGTACCTGAAACATATTTAACTGCTTCATTATGCAGTTGCTGAGGCTTTACTTGCCCTAACTGAATTAAGTGATTTCGAACAAATAATTCATATACAGCATCCCCAATATACGCAAGTGCTAAACTGTTTAACTGCCTTGGATCAACGTTCATTATTGTTCTCTTCTCCAGCGCACACCTTGGGCTGTATCTTCTAAAATAATGTTCTTTTCTTTTAGTACATCACGAATTTCATCAGCACGTTCAAAATTTCTTGCTTTTCTTGCATCATTTCGTTCAGCAATTAATGCGTCAATTTCTTCATCCAGTAATTCTTCTGCTTTTTCTAGTCTAATTCCGAGCACTTCTAACAAGGTTGATAGTTGCTTTTGGAAAGCTTCCATCACTTCTATTTCCGTTTGGTTTTCCTCTAAATACAAATTCGCTTCTTTCGTTATGTCGAATAATACGGTGATCGCATTTGCCGTATTAAAATCATCATCCATGGCTTTTTCAAAATCATGATGACTTTGCCTAATAATGGCTAACCACTTTTCCTTATTCGTTCCCAAGTTTGTACTCGTTTTTTTGCGATGCTCTAAATTAAAATAAGCTGTTTTAATTCGATCAAAACTATTTTTGGCACTTGATAATAGGTGGTCGGTAAAATTAATCGGATTACGGTAATGGACACTTAGCATAAAAAAGCGAATAACCATTGGGTCATATTGATCAATTAAATCTTTCGCTAAAATAAAGTTTCCAAGTGATTTCGACATTTTTTCATCATCGATATTCATATAACCATTATGCATCCAATAATTCGCAAATGGCTTTTCATTTAGTGCCTCCGACTGGGCAATCTCATTTTCATGATGTGGAAAGGTCAAATCCTGTCCTCCAGCATGAATATCAATCGTTTCACCTAGATATTTTTTTGCCATCGCTGAACATTCAATATGCCAGCCAGGTCGACCTTTCCCCCATGGTGAATCCCAAGCGATTTCCCCATCTTTCGCTTTTTTCCAAAGGGCAAAATCTAATGGGTCTTCTTTTTTTTCTCCAATCTTAATTCTCGCTCCAGCACGTAATTCATCGATCGATTGATCGGATAGCTTTCCATATTCTTCAAAATTACGCGGTTTAAAATATACGTCCCCATCAACTGCATAAGCATATCCTTTTTCAACAAGACCGGCAACAAATTCGATAATATCATCAATCGTTTCGGTCACCCTTGGATGATAGGTCGCTTCCTTGACCCCTAATGCTTTTACATCTTGTAAATAAGCATCAATAAAACGGTTCGTTAAGTCTTGCACACTTTCTCCTAATTTGTTTGCTGCATCGATTATTTTATCATCGACATCTGTAAAGTTTAGTACATAATCAACTATATACCCTTTATATTCAAAATATCGTCTAACCGTATCAAAGACAATTGCCGGTCGCGCATTTCCAATATGAATATAATTGTACACAGTTGGTCCGCATACATACATTTTTACTTCATTTTCTACAATTGGTTTAAATGATTCTTTTTCTTTTGTTAACGTATTATAAATTGTGATTGGCATGCTTTTTTCCTTCCTTTAATTTTGTCACTTCTTCATTTAAAGTTTCTATTTCGGCTTGCAGTTTATTTATTCGATCGGCAATAGGGTCCGGTAAAATATGATGATCTAGCTTTTGGCTTACCTTTTTTCCATTTTGTTTCACGATCCTGCCAGGAATTCCTACAACAGTTGAATTATCTGGCACGTCTTTTAATACGACAGAACCCCCACCGATTTTAGAATTTTCACCAACGGTAATAGAGCCTAAAACTTTTGCCCCAGTTGCGATTAACGCATTATCTTTTACGGTCGGATGCCGCTTTCCTTTTTCATGCCCCGTCCCCCCAAGGGTAACACCTTGATAAATCGTTACATTATCCCCTATTTCACATGTTTCTCCAATGACGACACCCATTCCATGGTCAATAAAAAAGCGTCTCCCAATGATTGCACCTGGATGAATTTCAATTCCTGTAAAGAAACGACTTATTTGTGAAATGGTACGGGCAAGAAAAAATAATTTCTTTTTATAAAAAGCGTGAGCTACGCGATGTGCCCAAATTGCGTGCAATCCTGAATAAGTTAAAAAAACTTCTATATATGTGCGGGCAGCAGGATCCTGTTCAAACACAACATCCATATCCTCTTTCATTCGCTTAAACAATGTAGTGATTCCTCCTCGTAAAAATAATAAAGAAGACTTCATTCAAGTTTGATTCTATTTCCTAAACCTTCGTCAAACTTACGCACAGGACGCTAATGGCAATGATTTTAGGTGGATGAAGTAAACGTATTCTAGTGACACGTTCTCGTCGGCATTTTAAAGCCCGAAATGTAATATCCATTTGGATTGTGTATGTGTAGTAACATTACTTCGATATTTATTTTGATTTCTCCAAGTGTGTAGAAACTAAAAAAGCATCTCTATGTAAGGTTATTACACAGAGACGCTTATGGCGCGGTTCCACTCTGTTTAGAGAACAAAACTAAATTCTCTCAACTTTTTTTAATAACGGTAAAATGCCGCCGCTATGTACTTATTTCCATAACGGAACTCCGAGGCGCATCTTCAGGAAGCATCCCTTAAAATCACTTTCAGCCAGTGGTGATTCTCTCTTCTATAAGGTAATAACTCCTTACTTTTCCTCATCAACATCGATTTATTTCATTTTTCCATACTTTATTCTTACTATATTATACTTTTTAAAAAATGTGAACTATTTAAGCTTCAATATCATTCAATACTTTATCTAATCGAGCAAGAACAACTTCTTTTCCTAGTAATTCAATCGCTTTCGGCAATTCAGGTCCATGCGTTTGCCCTGTCGTTGCCACACGAATTGGCATAAATAATTTCTTGCCACGATGTTTCGTTTCTTTTTGTGTCGCTTTTATTTGTTCTTTAATTTCGTCTTGGACAAAGTTGTCTAAATGAATTAATTTATCGGTAAATACTTGTAATACATCAACGACCTGTTCTTCGGCTAACACTTTTTGAGCCGCTTCATCGTAGCTAATTTCTTGTTTAAAAAACAGTTCGGTTAATTCGACAATTTCTGCACCATATCTTAATTGCTCTTTGTATAAAGTGATTATTTCTTTTACCCATGTTAATGTCGTCTCATCTGCATCTTTTGCAATTTTTCCAGCATCATATAAATGTGGTAATGCTAAATCAATTACTGTATCTACATCTGTTTTTTTAATATATTCACCGTTCATCCACTGTAATTTCTTCGCATCAAATATTGCAGCTGATGTGGAAAGTCGTGTAGGATCAAAAATTTCAATCAATGTCTTTTGATCAAAAATCTCCTCCTCGCCTCCTGGTGACCAACCGAGCAGTGTGATAAAGTTGAACATTGCTTCTGGTAAATACCCCATATTTTTATACTGTTCAATAAATTGCATGATATGCTGATCACGTTTACTCAATTTTTTCCGGTTTTCATTTAAAATAAGTGTCATGTGGCCAAATGTTGGTGCCTTCCATCCGAATGCATCATAAATCATCATTTGTCTCGGTGTATTTGAAATATGTTCCTCACCACGTAACACATGGGTAATCTCCATTAAATGGTCATCGATCGCCACAGCAAAATTGTACGTCGGAATCCCGTCTTTTTTTACGATGACCCAGTCACCATAGTCACTAGATTCAATCGAAATATTCCCACGCACGATATCATGAAATGTATATGTTTTATTTTGCGGAACACGAATTCGAATGCTCGGTTTTCGACCTTCTTTTCGAAAAGCTTCTATTTGGTCAGTCGTTAACTTACTATGTACACCAGAATATTTAGGTACTTGTCCTTTGGCACGTTGTTCTTCTCGCTCTTGTTCTAATTCTTCCGCTGTCATATAGCATTCGTAAGCTAAATCTCTTTCAAGTAATTCATCAATATATTTTTGATAAATATCTAAACGCTCCATTTGACGGTATGGTCCATATTCTCCGCCAATATCGGCCCCTTCATCCCAGTTAATTCCGAGCCATTTTAAATAGGTTAACTGACTCTCTTCGCCACCTTCCACATTTCGCTTCGTGTCAGTATCTTCTGTTCGAATAATAAATTTACCATTAAAATGTTTTGCATATAAGTAGTTAAATAAAGCTGTTCGAGCATTACCAATATGTAAATCACCTGTTGGACTTGGTGCATATCGAACACGAATGTCTTTCGTCATCATTGTTCCCCTCTCTTAAAAAGCGTCTTTCATCCTCTAATAGTATAACAAAAAGTGATAACATATGCAGTTATCACTTTTGTGTTCATTGTAATTTTAAATCCTTTTCGTATAGATTATTGTCACCTAGTCCGCAGTACGAATACACTCCGCTTTCCGGAAGAAAAGGCGAGAGCCCACAACGAGATATTTAAGGAGACACTGTAGAAGCAAGTGAAACGTAGCTAGAACAGATGTCGCTCTTATACCTGTGGTGAAAGAAGAGTACATTCCATTTGCGATGGTTAAGAAGAAAATATTTCCATCCTAAACGAAATGCCTAAAGCTTTTTCATATAATCATAACAATCATTTACTAAGATGTCTATTTCCCCAAATTCTATAATGCCTTTTCAAGTAATTTAGGCTTGGCGAAAATCATTCGACCAGCGGATGTTTGCAAGACACTTGTAATAAGCACTTCTATTGTCTTACCGATATAATCTCGTCCGTCTTCCACAACGATCATCGTTCCATCATCTAGATAGGCGATACCTTGTCTTTGTTCTTTTCCATCTTTAATCACTTGAACGACGAGTTCCTCGCCCGGTAAAACGACTGGTTTAACTGCATTTGCCAAATCGTTAATATTTAAAACAGCAACACCTTGGAAATCACATACTTTATTTAAATTAAAATCATTCGTTACGACAATTCCATTGATAAGTTTTGCAAGTTTCACTAGTTTACTATCTACTTCTTGAATATCCTCAAAATCCCCTTCATATATTTCCACTTCAATTTCTAATTCCTTTTGAATTCGGTTTAAAATATCAAGACCGCGACGACCTCGATTTCGTTTTAGAACGTCTGATGAATCAGCAATATGCTGAAGTTCTTCTAAAATAAATTGGGGGATGACAATTGTTCCTTCTAAAAAGTTCGTCTGACAAATGTCAGCAATACGCCCATCTATGATGACACTCGTATCTAATATCTTTGGCTTCAGTTCATATTTTTCTTCACTTTCTGTTTCTGAGGCTTGTTTTCTCCCTCTCTCTTTTCGAGAAATGGTTAATATATTCATAAACTCTTCTCTTCTGCGAAAACCTACTTGAAATCCTAAATACCCGATTACAATCGTTAAAAATAACGGTACAATTTCTGAAACGATTTTTAAACTAATATCTTGTAAAGGGATATTGATAAGATAAGCAACAAATAGTCCTAAAATAAGTCCAATGGAACCGAAAAATAAATCAACAACTGGTATTTTTATTAACCCTTCTTCTATCCACTTTAAAAAGCCTACAATATAATCAGCTAATAAGTAAGATAATAAAAAAGATATGATTGCGCCTAAGACTGAGCCGAAATATGATGATAAAATCCAATTAATTTCTGTTATATTTAAAAAGCGAATAATGTCCGGAATATATAAAAATCCTAATGTCCCTCCAGTTATTATGAAAAATATATGCACTATTTTTTTCAACATATAGAGCACCTCCTTGACCTTTATTATTACCCTTTCTAAAGAAATCTAATCATCTAGATAGCAATATTATGAATATATACAAATAAATCATAGCATAGCACTAATAACGAGTCAATTTAACAAAACAATAAATTTTATCACACTCATTTTTGTTTGTCAATAATTTGACGAAAGAGCGAGAGTATTGTTTTGTTTTGTTGTTTTTTGTGGAAGTTTATTTTTGTAATAACCCAGAACGTAGGGCATCATGAACCGTTTTAACACCGACAACTTCAATATTTTTAGGATACGTCCAACCATCCAAATTATTTTCAGAGCAAATAACTCTTTTAAAACCTAATTTCGCTGCTTCTTGAACACGCTGTTCAATTCGTGACACACGTCTTATTTCTCCTGTTAATCCAACCTCCCCTATGAAAATATCTTCCGGATTTGTCGGTTGATCGCGAAAGCTAGATGCAATACTTATAGCAATCGCAAGGTCGATAGCAGGTTCATCTAATTTTACTCCACCGGCAACTTTGATATAAGCGTCTTGATTTTGCAACATTAATCCGACCCGTTTTTCTAGTACAGCCATTAAAAGTGGCACCCTGTTCGAATCAATTCCAGTAGCCATTCGTCTTGGATTACCAAAGCTCGATGGAGAAATTAATGCTTGGATTTCAACCAAAACTGGTCTCGTACCTTCCATGGAAGCAACGACAGTAGAACCTGAAGCACCACGAGAACGTTCTTCTAAAAATATTTCCGATGGGTTTAATACTTCTTGTAAACCTAATTCCTTCATTTCAAAAATGCCCATTTCATTTGTACTCCCGAATCGATTTTTTACACTTCTAAGGATCCGGTATGTATGATGTCTTTCTCCTTCAAAATAAAGGACAACATCTACCATATGTTCTAACATACGTGGGCCGGCAATTGCCCCTTCTTTCGTAACATGGCCAACGATAAAAATCGGAATACCATTTGTTTTTGCTACTTTCATTAATTCCATCGTACATTCTCTCACTTGAGAAACGCTTCCAGGGGCACTTGTAACTTCTTCTTTAAAAATCGTTTGAATCGAATCAATCACAACTAAAGATGGCTTAACTTCTTCGATATGATGGGTAATCGTAAATAAATTTGTTTCTGCTAAAATATATAATTCATCGGCTTCAATACCTAAACGATCAGCACGCAATTTTGTTTGTTGCATCGATTCCTCTCCAGAAATGTATAAGACAGAGAGGTTTTTTTCAGCAATTTGCGCGGATGTTTGCAATAATAAGGTTGATTTACCGATTCCAGGATCACCACCAATTAGTACAAGCGAGCCAGGGACAATCCCTCCACCGAGTACGCGATTAAACTCTTTCATATCCGTCATCATTCGTGATTCTTTTTCAGATACGATTTGCTTAATCTTGGTCGGTTTACTCATTTGATTGGACGTTCTTGCTCCGAGTCCACTAACGGTTTTTGGCTGTTTTACCTCTTCGACAAATGTGTTCCAATTATTACAGTTTGTACATTTCCCCATCCAGCGTAACGATTCATATCCACATTCTTGACAGATATACGTTGTTTTTCTCTTTTTTGCCAATCGTTTCATTTCCTTTCTCTGTATGTTGCTGCAATGATACGTTGTTAAAAGAAGCTAGCGAAAGTCATTCACTAGCTTCTTTTATATAAGTAACTAAACTTTCGCACCAATAAAATGAGTTCAAGCAGTCGCTTGGTTAAGCTTTGGAAGACTTCTAATTATATCCTTGTTCTTGATATAATAAGCCGTTTTCAAAAGATTGGGACTGCGAATACTTCTCCAACCAAATAGATTTGTTGTTTGTTACACATAAGATATAAAATGCGCAGTAACTTTAAAATAGTGAAGATACCATCGCTGCGGAAATGCACTCCGCTTTCCGCGGGCGGCTGATGAGCCCCCCCACTCGCTTTGCCCGTTGTTGGGTCTCATCTAGGCCTGTCCTCCCACAGGAGTCTCCGTGCATTTCCTTCACTATGGTGAGGTTAAATCATTACGGTAATATTTGAAATAAATATCATTTACATTAACGCATAGTTGATTGTAGCGTAGGACAGTCGACTCCTGGGACTGCACTTCCGTTCGTCCCACCGTATAGATTTGCGGGAAAAGCAAATGTTCTTCGATGGGACGAGTAAGCGCAGTCCCAGTCCCACGTGTCTGAAGACCCCACAGTGGTGGTTTGAGGCTGAAGCCGTGCCCGCGGAAAGCGACTGTCCGAAGCGCAAATCAACGTTGCTATGACCAGGTTTGTAGATGAAAATCAAACTAAGTTACTGCACAGTTTATTTTAAATGCGTGATAATAGAAATAGCATCAAACTTAACAAAAAGAGCAATGGGGTCTAGATGTAAACAGACTGCTTAGAGCAAACAGTTAATCCAAAAAACAACTTGAGCAATGTATCTTCATCCCACTTAATTCTACGAAGGCTTCTTTGTCAATTTCACTCTACGAAAGTTAAGTAAGTAACTATTATTTAAGGTAAAACAATAAAATCACCTTTACTATTTAAACCAATTTTTACTTTTTGGCCTTTATGAATTGTCCCTTTTAATAATTCTTCAGACAATAAATCTTCAATATTTCGTTGGATGGAACGACGTAATGGTCTTGCACCATATTCAGGATCAAAACCATCTTCTGCAATTTTCTCAATCGCACGATCTGTGATGGTAAAGTTAATTTCTTGTTCATGTACACGTTTTTGCACTTGATCAATCATTAACTTTACAATGTCTTTCATATGTTTCTTCTCAAGTGAATGGAACACAATCGTCTCATCAATCCGGTTTAAAAATTCTGGACGGAAAGTCTTTTTCATTTCATCCATTACTTTCGATTTCATTTCACTATGTTCCTTATTTTCTTCACCTAAATTAAATCCAACAAAACGATTGCGCTGTAATTCACTTGCGCCAACATTTGATGTCATAATGAGCACAGTGTTTCTAAAATCAACTAGACGACCCTTTGAGTCAGTAAGCCTTCCATCTTCTAGTACTTGAAGTAAAATATTAAATACTTCTGGGTGGGCTTTTTCTACTTCATCTAGTAAAACGACTGAATACGGTTTACGGCGAACTTTTTCTGTTAATTGCCCACCTTCTTCATATCCTACATATCCTGGAGGTGAGCCGACTAATCGGGATGTTGAATGTTTCTCCATATATTCCGACATATCGATACGGATCATAGCATCTTCATCGGCGAACATTACTTCAGCAAGTGCACGAGCAAGTTCTGTTTTCCCCACCCCTGTTGGGCCTAAGAAAATAAATGAACCAATCGGTCTTTTCGGATCTTTAAGCCCTGCACGTGCACGACGAATCGCTTTTGATACAGCATTTACTGCTTCGCCTTGGCCAATAATGCGGTTATGGAGAACTTCTTCCATATTTAATAAACGATCACTTTCATCTTTTGTTAATTTTACCACAGGAACACCAGTCCAAGCTGATACGACTGTCGCTATATCTTCTTCTGTTACTTCTAAATTTTCCTGACCCTGTTTTTCTTTCCACTTGTTTTTTGTCATTTCTACTTCTTCGCGTAATCTCTGTTCTTTATCACGGAATGAGGCTGCTTTTTCAAACTCTTGACTTAAAACAGCTGAGTCTTTTTCCTTACGAACCTCTTCTAATTCTATCTCAAGCTCTTTTAAATTCGGTGGAATTGTATACGAACGTAAACGTACACGAGAACCAGCTTCATCAATTAAATCAATCGCCTTATCTGGGAGGAAGCGGTCTGTTATATAACGGTTTGATAATTCTGCTGCAGCTAAAATCGCTTCATCCGTAATTGTTACGCGGTGATGTGCTTCATAACGGTCGCGTAACCCTTCTAAAATTTGTACTGTTTCTTCAATAGTCGGCTCATCGACTTGAATCGGTTGAAATCTTCTCTCTAAGGCGGCATCTTTTTCAATATATTTACGATATTCATCTAAAGTTGTTGCACCGACACACTGTAATTCCCCACGGGACAAGGAAGGTTTTAATATATTTGATGCATCAATTGCGCCCTCTGCCCCTCCAGCTCCAATTAATGTGTGTAATTCGTCGATAAATAATATAACATTCCCAGCATTTCGAATTTCATCCATTACTTTTTTTAGACGATCTTCAAATTCTCCACGATATTTTGTTCCCGCTACAACCGTTCCCATATCTAATGTCATTACCCGTTTATCACGTAATGTCTCAGGCACTTCATTGTTTACAATTTGATGGGCAAGTCCTTCAACGACAGCTGTTTTCCCTACCCCAGGCTCCCCGATCAAAACGGGGTTATTTTTCGTTCTCCGGCTTAAAATTTGAATAATTCGTTCAATCTCTTCATCACGACCGATTACAGGGTCTACCTTGCCTTCTTTCGCACTAGCGGTTAAATCCCTAGCTAAAGAATCAAGGGTAGGTGTGTTTACATTTGTTGCTTGCCCTCTTCCTTGCTGTGATGATTGTGATTCATTACTACCTAATAATTGCAATACTTGTTGCCTCGCCTTATTCAAACTAACGTCCAGATTATGTAATACTCTAGCCGCCACACCTTCTCCTTCACGAATAAGTCCAAGTAAAATATGCTCTGTACCTACATATGGATGGCCGAGCTTTCTTGCCTCATCTTGAGATAATTCTACTACTTTTTTAGCTCGGGGAGTGTAGTGAATCGACTTCATTGGCTGATTTCCTTTACCAATTAAACTCTCTACCTCCGCTTGAATTTTTTTCACTTCAAGACCTAACTCTTTTAAAGCTTTAGCAGCAATGCCGTCTCCTTCACGAATAAGTCCTAATAAGATATGTTCTGTACCAATATTATTATGTCCAAGTCTAATCGCTTCTTCTTGTGATAATGCTAAAACCTTTTGAGCTCTTTCCGTAAACCTACCAAACATCATAACCTATCCCTCCTACTATTGTTCCAGCGTTAATCTTTCACGAATTAATGTTGCACGTAAAATATCTCTTTCACTCGCCGTTAAAATTTTATTTGCATAATGTTGTAAAAATCCCGGTTGTGTTAAAACCATCAGTTCATTTAAAATACGATGAGATATATTTTCAATTATCCCTAAATCAATTCCTAACCTAACATTCGAAATTCTCGTTGCAGCTTCACTGGATTCCATAATTCTACTATGTTGTAAAATACCAAAAGAACGAAAAATTTGGTTCTCCAGTCTGATACTAGAATGCTGTACTAATCTTTCTCTTGCATCCCGTTCTTGTTCAACAAGTTTTACAACGATACTTTGTAAATCTTGAACAATATCTTCTTCTGATTTACCTAACGTCATTTGATTTGAAATTTGAAAAATATTTCCTAAAGCCTCGCTACCTTCACCATAAATCCCTCTAACTACAAAACCTAATTGATTTATTGCTGGGATCATTCTATTAATTCTTTTTGTTAGAACAAGTGCTGGTAAATGGATCATAACAGAAGCCCGCATTCCCGTACCAACATTCGTTGGACAACTAGTTAAATAACCTTTCTCTTCATCAAAGGCATAATCAATATTTTCTTCCAACCAATCATCAAATAAAAACGCTTCTTTTAATGCTGTCGTTAACTGAAATCCTGGAAAATATAATTGGACACGGATATGATCTTCTTCGTTAATCATTACAGACACTTGTTCATTTTTTGATACAAGTGCAGCGGCTGAACGAGCTTTCGTTAAATAAGGACTAATTAAATGCTTTTCAACTAAAACTCTTTTTTCGATATGAGATAAATGATGAATGTCAATTAACTCTAAATCTTCATATTGCCTAAAAGATGCATGCTCATAATTTTGCTTAAAAAAATGGTTGATTTTCATTAAATCTTTTTCATCTGCTATAATTGGAAAAATTTCATCTTGGAAGTTTCTTGCAAGTCTTATACGTGTACTTAACACAATATCATTTTCCGGACCAGTTTCACGCATCCAAGGGCTTATTGCATCATTCATAAATTGCTCTAAACTCATGAACGACCATCCTCTTTCTTATGTTCTAATTTTCTAATTTTATCTCTTACGATTGCCGCTTGTTCAAATTCCTCTTGTTCAATAAGTTGCTGTAACTCTATACGATATAATTCAAGTTCTTTTTTCGTATGTAGTTTGCCACCTTTACGTTTTGGAATTTTCCCATGATGTTTCGTATTTCCGCTATGAACTCGACGAAAAATGGAGTCTAATTTAACCTTAAATGCATCATAACAATTGGCACAGCCAAATTTCCCAATTCGCTGAAAGTCATTAAAAGTCATTTTGCATTTAGAACATTCTAGTTCTTCTATTTGTGCAAATAAATCATCGTTTTGTAATTCAATTTGGGATGAACTAAAGTTAAATAAGCCAGTTAATAAATCATGAAGGGAATATGATTCTTCTGAATTATTCATATACCCTTTCTTTTTTGCACATAACTCACAAACTTGAATTTCTGTTTTTTGCCCATTAATAATTTGTGTGAAATGAAGGGTAGCTGGACGCTTTTTACACTCATTGCATTCCATCACTTATTTCCCCCTTACTCATTTATATATTTAAGTGTAGTTAAAATTGCAGTTAAAATCCGTGCTCTCAGCTCATCGCGTGCTGGAAGTGCTACTGCTAATGTTTCTCTTTCAACTGCACTTAATAATAATTTTTCTTCCCGCCGCGTAATAACTTTTTTTTCTCTCAGTCTTCCAAGCACATCTATTGCACCTTGTTGTGAAACTTTAGGATTAATCATATTTATAATATCATCAATTAATTCAAATTCGTTTTGATGTTCAATTCGAAATATACGAATATACCCACCGCCACCTCGTTTGCTTTCAATGATATAACCTTTTTCAATCGTAAAACGAGTATTGATAACATAATTAATTTGGGAAGGAACACATTGGAACTGATCAGCAATTTCGCTTCGTTTTATTTCAATCATCTTTTTTTCATTTGCGTGAAGAATTTGTTTTAAATATTGTTCGATAATATCTGAAATGCTCATAATACTCACTCCTTCCTTAAGTATTATCTTTAGTTATAACATATCTATTGTAGATCGTATCACTTTGACTTTGACCATATTTGACTATAATTATATTATACGACAGTTTAAGATAGATGAAAAGTATTTCTTTACTATCTTTGACAATAACCTTTCATCTAAAACATCTTTCAGTTGAAGAAATATTTTTGTTTACATTGAATTTTCAGCAGTATGGTAATTTTTCGTTTGCTACTACAAAAGAAGTTAATATAAAAATAACAGTCTATCTACAATGATGTAAATAGACTGTTATTGTTTGCCTGGCGGCTTCCTACTCTTGCGGAGGCAAAGCCTCGACTACCATCGGCGCTGGAGAGCTTAACTGCTGTGTTCGAGATGGGAACAGGTGTGACCTCTCCGCTATAACTACCAGACCATTATGATGTAAGGTTATGATGCTTATGTAAGCGAACCTTTAATTTTTAGGGACAAGATATATTATATGCATTAATATAAAAAAATGCAAGTATTATCTTAATTACACCCTGAAAACTAAATAAGAACTGCTATAATCAACGTTCAATATAAAGCTTAGTTAAGTCCTCGATCTATTAGTATTCGTCAGCTTCACGTATCACTACGC